>CAZDGU010000040.1:0-1553 GCA_964505215.1 uncultured Balneola sp. | reverse complement strand
AATTATTTAAAGACAATACGGACAGAAACCGTACCTCTCCCTTTGCTTTTACCGGCAATAAATTTGAATTCAGAGCTGTCGGCTCATCGGCCAATTGTGCCAATGCCATGACTTTTCTGAATACTATTGTAGCAGATACGTTGACCCGTTTTAAAAGAGAAGTGGATGATTTGATAGCCAAAGGAGAAAAGAAAGAAATTGCCATTTTACAAGTATTGCAAAGCTTTATTGTCAGTTCAAAAAGTGTTCTTTTTGAAGGAGATGGTTATAGTAATGAATGGGAACAAGAAGCCAAAAAGCGGGGTTTGCCCAATGAGCGGACTACACCGCATGCCCTGAGTGCGCTGACGGGTGAGAAAGCCATTAATCTTTTCCGCGGTATGGGCGTATTTACAGATAAAGAGTTGCACGCCCGTTATGAAATGCTTCAGGAAGATTATGTAAAACGGATTCAGATTGAAGCAAGAGTGCTGGGTGATTTGTGTATCAATTATGTTATACCGGCGGCCATCTCTTATCAAAACAGGTTAATTAAAAATATAAAAGGCTTAAAAGATCTGGGATTGGATGAAGAAGCATGGGGAGCACAAGCCCGCATTTTGAAAAGCATTTCTACTCATATTGCCGCCATCGGAAAAGGAGTAGAAGATATGATTGAAACCCGCAAGCGCGCCAACCGTTTGGAAGATTTAAAAGAAAGAGCCATTGCATACAATGATGAAGTAAAAGCTTTCTTTGAGCCGATTCGTTATCATTGCGACAAGTTGGAATTTTTAGTGGATGATGAAGACTGGCGCCTACCGAAATACCGGGAATTGCTGTTTTTGAGTTAGGAGATAAAATTTTAGAGATACAGAAAGGAGAGGATTTACAGGCGAGTGAAATGCCTCAAACGAGCTACGAAATACGAGTGAATTCCGAATTACTTTCATTGTTTTAGCGCTCAGCTTCGTTCATTTGGCGAGGCTGAGCATCTATTGTCTAAAGCTGCAACAAAAGTACAGATTAGTGGAGCGTTGGGTATCCTGGCGGAACCGGAAAATGGTTTTGGCTATCGAGTTATTGAACAAGCTAAAAATAGATATTTCCATACAGAACAATCCAACCATCTGCCCATAATTGCTGAACTGTGTCAAGGGTATAGCATAAAATAATTATGCCATAACTGCACCGATTAAAGTTAGAAAGAGCAAACCGGTAATGGGAAATTTATTTAGACAAACTCTTTTGTCTATACTTTTCTCGGGTAATTCAAACAAAGTCCGGTATGCTGCAACATCCATGACATACCAACCTCTTTATGATTGGTTCTACTGGGCTTTTTTTAAACGTACACAGGTGGTTTTATTAGCTCCTGTCGTTGGGAAAAGAGACCCAAATAGCTTCCTCTTCACAATGGCCTCCAAGAGTAAATGAATAGGGTAGAAGGCACAAAATCAGGAATTAAAATTGTGCGCAATTGGAATGGATCTCACTATGGAGTTACCTTATTTTTCTCAAAAACTATCCAAGTTGCACACATTATTTGCAGTCAAAAGAAGACTGATAAGGTT
>CAZDGU010000039.1:0-1618 GCA_964505215.1 uncultured Balneola sp. | reverse complement strand
AAACTGGAGGCGTCATTCCGGCGGCAGTACGACTAAAAGTAAGTCGCTCAACGGCCTGTCTGTAAACGCGTTCCACGGTTGGGCTTACCGTTTTCTCAAGCGTCACGATCTGCATGATCTCTCCCCTGTCGTCAACTTTGATCTGAAAAACAATCCGGCCGGTTTCATTTGAACTTTCCGGAGGCTTGGGAATTTCGTCCCAGGTCCAGCCGGCAAGATTTAATGCAGGGCCGTCGCCGCCGCCCTGCGAACCGTACAACGATCTGGCGTCGACCGTGCCTTCCGGTTCGCCCTTGTCGCCCGCCTCATCGGCGTCATCGCCCTGACTGGTGTTTCCGGTGGCTGTGGCAGGCTTATCTACCGGTTGGGTTTCCTGTTTTTCAGTTGTTCTTTCTATCCGGTCGGGTTTATTTTCGGCAGGTTTTGTCACCTGTTGTTCAACCGGCTTTTCGGCGGCTGGGGTTTCAGTAGCGGCCGAGGGGTCCGGTTGGGTTACGGATTCTTCAACCGGCTCTTCGGCAACTTCTTCCTGAGGTTCTGTTTCTTCAGCGGGCTGTTCCTGTTGTTCCGGCTCTTCCTGAGCTTGTTCTTCCTGCGCAGGAGTGGGCGCCGGACTTGTTTGAGGTTGCGTCTCGCCAGTACCCGCCGCATCCAGGCCGAAATTTAATTCAATTCCATATTCCGGTATAGGCGGAACAGGCTGCCTCCAGGCCATAATAAAGAAAAAAAGGATAAATACGGCCACGTGAACGCCGACAGCGATCATCAAACTTAGTTTTTTATTTTTTTTCTCCTGATTCTCCATAGTTTATTTCGGCCGCGTCGCAATCGAAACTTTTGAATTTAACGAGGTGGCAATACCGGCTACATTTACAAGATGCTCAACCGGAACATCCTTATCCACGTGCAGGACGACCACTCCCTCCTGTCCTTCCAATTCACGCGCCAGATCCTGCTCCAGCGTATTCATTGAACTCCTTTGATTATTAACGAAATACCGGAGATCGTCAGTTATAGTTACGCTCACTCTCTGCATGACAATTGTGGACGTCTTGCTGGAAGGCAGGTTTACCGGAAGACCGGAGGGCGTTACAAACGATGCAGTCAACATGAAAAATATCAACAACAGAAAAATGATGTCTGTCATTGAAGACATGCTGAATGCCGCCTCAACCTTATGTTTTGATTTAAGGTTCATATTAGTATAACTGAAAAAGTCAAAGAATTATTATTTTTTCCCGGGTTCCTGCAACAAATCGATGAATTCGATAGAAGAGTATTCCATTCGATGGACCAGTTTCTGCACGCGGGTGACCAGGTAGTTATACCCCAGGTAAGCGACTATGCCTACCAGCAAACCGGATGCGGTGGTGATCATGGCTTCGTAAATACCGGACGACAGCAACTTCGGACTGACAGACCCTTCTTCCTGCGCAATGGCAATGAAAGCCTGTATCATTCCGGTAACCGTACCAAGGAATCCGATCATAGGCGCAGCGCCGGATATCGTAGCCAGTATGGAGAGATTCTTTTCAAGATTGTATATCTCGATCCTGCCTACGTTCTCTATTGCCACTTCGATGTTTTTAAGCGGGCTTCCAATCCGCGATATGCCTTT
>CAZDGU010000038.1:0-1762 GCA_964505215.1 uncultured Balneola sp. | reverse complement strand
CCGCCACTGACGGGAATACGCCGTATTTATAATTGTCTCCGAAAACAGAAGAACCATCGCGGCGAACCGTACCGGTGAGCAGGTATCGCTCATTGAAACGGTAATTCAAACGCGCCATGGAAGAGATACCGTCGCGTCGCGAAGCTTCGGTATCGGTTGTTATTGTAGCTGCAATACCCAGGTTATGGTAGCTGTTCCTGTCGTTGGGGAAGCCCTGCGCCTGTACCATAGTTTCTTCCTGTTCGCCGTGGTCGATGCCATATACCAGGGTAAGATCGAAGGCATGCTTGCCAAATTCTTTTTTATACGTGAGTATATTTTCCAATTGCCAGTTCCATCGATTCACATTGATCTTTCGTCCCTGGCCATTATTTCTTACGCCCTCCTGCTGAAAGATAGGCCAGAATGAATAATCCCTTTCCCAACGCAGGTTCGGATTGTAGCTTAATCGGTAGCTCAATCCTTCAATGAAGGGAACTTCAATTAACGCATACATATTGGCAAAAAGGTTGTTATACACCTCTTCGTTGTCCATGGTCCAGGAGTTAAACAGCGGATTCTGAACCAGGGTTTCACCGAAAACGGGATAATAAACCAGGCCGGATTCCGCATCTTCATTATACAATTTGGCATAAGGGCTCAAACAGTAAGCCTGTCTTACATTTGCATTCACGCCGCTCCCGTCCCTTTGGGCATATTGGCTGTTCAGGCCAATGGTCAACCAATCGGCGATCTCATTTTCCAAATTCACTCTTGCAGATAAGCGGCTGGCTTCATCGCCGTAGATCAATCCTTCTTCTTTTGTGTAGTTTCCGGAAATGAAGTAATTGGTTCTGTCTGTCTGACCGGAAACGCTGATGTTATAAGATTGCTGCTGGGCGCTTTGTGAAATTTCCTCCCAGGGATCAATTGTTGTTCCGTTATCCAGCATCTCCAGTTCATTCGCCTCCAGATCGTAAGGATTAGCGGGATTAGGTGTGATATTGTTCTGTTCCATAAAATCGGCCCTGCGTTGCAGGTAACTTTCCGGTCCGTAGAGATCCAGTTTGTGGCTCCAATCAGAAACGCCGTAGTATGCGTTGAAACGGATTGTCGGCTTTTCGCTTTGGCCTTGCTTTGATGTGATCAGGATAACGCCGTTGGCCGCGCGCGAACCATAAATGGCGGCAGCGCTGGCGTCTTTCAGAATTTCCATCGATTCAATGTCGTTCGGATTTATATCGGCTAATTCGCCGTTGAAAAACGCGCCATCAAGGATGATCAACGGATCGTTTCCGGCATTTATGGATCGTTGTCCTCTGATCAGTATTTCCCCGCTTTGTCCGGGCCTTCCATCGTCCAGAAACTGAACGCCGGCTACTTTGCCGCGTAACGCCTGGGTTACGTTGGTATTGGGCTGCATTTCAAGTTGTTCCATTTCAACTTTTGAAATTGAGCCGGTTACATTTCTCTTGGACTGCTCGCCATATCCGATCACCACCACCTCGCTCAGGTACTGAATATCCGGCGCCAGGGCCATATCAATGACAGACCTTGCGCCAATGGTAACTTCCTCGGATGTAAAACCAATAAAAGAAAATATCAGGACGGCGTCTTCGCCAGGAGCTTTAATTGTATAATTGCCACTAATATCAGTAGTGGTTCCCATAGCGGTTCCTTTTATCAATACATTTACCCCCGGCAATGGCGAGCCGTCTTCAAGGGAGGTTACCGTACCGCTTACTGTTACTTCCTGAAGCGGATGGTTTTGATTGCCGGCGTC
>CAZDGU010000037.1:0-1775 GCA_964505215.1 uncultured Balneola sp. | reverse complement strand
GAGCCATCATCAGAGCATTGACGGTGCTGTAGGCCCAGCAATAGCCCCACGACCCTTGGGAAAACACCTTCGGCTGCCGGCCCTTATCAGCGATCTTCCATAGGTGGTAGAGCGACTGCTTTCGCTCCCATTGCTCTTTAAGCCGATCCTCCCATTCCGATTGTGGGTAGACCTCCATTTCGGACGGCGGGGCAAACATGCCTTCGACGGCCATCCGCTCTGCGTCGGTCGGCGGGATATAACCCTTACCGAGACCGGGCGGGGCATCCGGCTTATTGTCGGCATCGATTATCGGGATGCCATTCCATTTTTCCGTTGCCATATCAAGCCGCCCCCTCGTAAAACACTCGGCCATAACCGCGAGTGATCCAGCGTTTATAGATCAGCGCTGAGCCGCAAAATACGTACAGTTCGCCACCTGCGCAGAACGACCAGAGCATGATTATCGCCCCCTGATCAACTCGCGGAACTCGGCAGCGGTCATATCGAGCGGCCCGCTATAGCCCGTCTCGCCGTCGCTAATAACGAGCCACGGCAATGACTCACGCGGCACCGCCATCGCGTCCTTCCACACCTGGTCAACGTAGGTCAGGTCCGCGTCCTGATCGTAAATCCGATACCGATCGGGAGCGGCCGAATCGAGCGCCCCGCGAACGTCCGCACCCATGATGATCGCACGCTGATCAGCCGTCAGACGATTGACATCGGCCGACTCATAGATAATCAGCACGTGCAACTGATCAGCCGGGAAGGGCGGTCCGTCATCCGGCTCCGGATCAACGTCGTCGTCATCAGGATCAGGCCGGGGCGGTGTCGGCTCCGGCCCAGGAGGGACGCCGCCAACGACGACGACATGCACCGCTTCGCCAAACGGATCAAGCCCATCCGCCGGCACCTGCCCCGTCAGCACGACGCGATAGCGGCCGTTGACCGGCGACATGAACACGAGCACCGGAGAGCCGGATTCATCTCGTAGCCGCAGCGGATCGGCAGCCCCATCGGGCGACTCGATCCGCCAGCGGAGCACCGCGTCTTTCGGGCCGGAGCCGATGAGAGCGAAGCCGCCCGAAGCAGTCTCCGGGCCTGCAATCGAGACATCGACCGTCGCAGTAGGCGGGACCGCTGCCGCCGCTGATGGCGGGCCAGCATCAGACGACGGCAGCGGCGTGGGTGCCGTGGCGAGACACAGGACCGCCACGGCGAACGGAAGGGCGATCAGGCGGGTCATTTTTGAGCCTCGATCATCACAGCGTCTGTTTTGGTCACAGTGTGGAGTCGAGCCAGATCAACGCCCGGCTTTCCCTGCGAGGCCGCCAGTGCGTCGTCAGGGTTGTGGCCGGCGACGTAGTCGGTGCAGCAGCGACCCTTTGAGTCGAGATACCGCACCATCCAGATTGGCGTCTGGCGTAAGTCCACAGAACGAACCTCACAGAAACCAATCGGCGAGATAAAACCCAAAGCTAAATACGGCCAGAACGCCGAAGGCAAAGCAGACCTCGAACATCGCTCGCCCCGTATTAGCGATTAAACAACCGGCGCAGCACGCGGCTCGCCAACTCAAACAGCAGGCTCACAACGATCGGCGTCAGAGACTCTGCATCGTCAGACGAGACGAATCCCGCCGGCAACGCAGACTCAATAAAGTTGCACAGGCCGTCGTCGCTCAACTCAACACCGACATCAGGAACCGCGCCGAACGGCTGGGGACCACGCAGAGCGTTGACGCAGCCGAGCGCCCATAGAGCATGATCGACAGTCGCGGCGCTGGTGTAATC
>CAZDGU010000036.1:0-2005 GCA_964505215.1 uncultured Balneola sp. | reverse complement strand
CTCCTTCTTCCGGTGTAAAAGTAATGGTCAGTTTGCCTTTACCCTTGGTCAAAAAGTCTGTAGCCCGGTATTGATCGCCGAAAGCATGACGTCCAATGCAAATTGGCGCCGTCCAATTGGGAACCAAACGGGGTATATTTTGCATCACAATGGGCTCACGAAATACAGTACCGCCTAAAATATTTCTGATGGTACCATTTGGAGAACGCCACATATGCTTCAAATCAAATTCTGATACCCGAGCTTCATCAGGGGTAATAGTAGCGCATTTTATCCCTACACCGCATTCCTGAATGGCATGAGCCGCATCCACAGTCACCTGATCGTCCGTGGCATCCCGATGCTGAATACTCAAGTCGAAATACCGGATTTCTAAATCGAGATAAGGAGTAATAAGCTGATCTTTAATCATTTGCCAGATAACACGTGTCATTTCATCTCCGTCAATTTCTACTACCGGATTGGATACTTTGATTTTGTTCATAATTCTTTAGTTCTTTGCTTGTGGTTTTTAAATTTAAAGCCTTTTAGAAATTTATTGCTGCCAATTTATTGCTCAAAATGGGCAAAAATACAGATAATGTGTAAATTGCCCGAATATATCATGTGATCAGCACAAAAAATCATCCAATATGTTGAGTAAAATGACTATTGCAGCAATCGCTCTTTTGGCTTTTGCAGCCTGCAAAAACAATTCAAAACATAAAACTGCTCACGAAAACCCGCTCATGCATACCAGTAAACTCCCTTTTGAGGCGCCCCCTTTTGATGAAATTAAAGACACCGATTTTTTACCTGCCTTTAAAGAAGGAATGAAAGAACATCTGAAAGAAATTGATCGGATTGCAAACGATACCGCCGCTCCCACCTTTCAAAATACATTGATGGCCATGGAAAAAAGCGGGCAACTGCTGGAACGGGTACAAAATGTATTTGATCTGCTGACCGGTGCAAACACCAACCCCCAATTACAAAAAATTGAAGAACAGGTATCGCCGGAGTTAGCCGCTCATTATGACGCCATTTACTTAAATGCTAAATTATTTCAAAGAGTAAAAAAATTGTATGACCATAGGGAGAACCTAAATCTTGACTCAGAATCGCTTCGCCTGACCACCTATTATTACAACCAGTTTGTTCGTGCCGGAGCCAATCTCTCCAATGAGGACAAAGCCAAATTAAAAGAACTGAATAAAGAAGCCGCCTCTCTCAGCACAAAATTTACCAACCAACTCCTGGCCGCCACGAAAGCAGGAGCATTGGCTGTAAAAGATACGGCTTTACTAAACGGCCTGTCTCCCGAAGAATTAAAAGCAGCCAAACAAGACGCAAAAAACAGAGGCCTTTCCGATGAATGGCTGCTCCCTTTACAGAATACGACCCAACAACCTCTGCTACAAGATTTAAATAACCGGGAAACACGAATAAAACTCTTCCAAAACTCCTGGACCAGAGCCGAAAAAGGAGATGCTAATGACACCCGTTCTACCATTAAAAGACTGGCTCACATACGTGCAGAAAAAGCAAAACTGCTGGGCTTTCCTAATTATGCCGCATGGAAATTACAGAATCAAATGGCCAAGGATCCCAAAACTGTAGAAAATTTTCTACAACGCCTGATTAAGCCGGCGGTGGCTAAGGCACAAAAAGAAGCAGATGAACTGCAAAGTATTATTGATCAGGAAAATGGCAGTTTTCACCTATTGCCTTCCGATTGGAATTACTATGCAGAAATTGTCAGAAAACAAAAATATGATCTCAATGAAGATGAAATAAAGCCCTACTTTGAATTAAACAATGTGCTTGAAAAAGGAGTTTTTTACGCAGCCAATCAACTCTATGGAATATCTTTTAAAGAGATGCACAATCTACCGGTATGGCAGAAAGACGTGCGGGTATTTGAAGTTATGGATAAAGACAGCACTCCGATTGGACTGTTTTATTGTGACTATTTTAAGAGGGACAACAAAGGCGGAGGAGCCTGGATGAGTAATTTGGTAACCCA
>CAZDGU010000035.1:0-2425 GCA_964505215.1 uncultured Balneola sp. | reverse complement strand
TTAGAATTAACATGAAGTTTTAATACATATATTTTATCAAAGCTTTCTAATAAGCTTTCTCTCATACGTCGAAAAACTTTTCCGTCTAAGAAACTATTATTTGTAATAAAGGCCAGTACACCATATTTATTTTTATCAATGAAATATTGACCGTACCTAATAAATTTTATGTAGTCATCCGATAAAGAATTATAGCTTTTCTCTTTTAGTTCTTTTTTATAATCATCAATCAGGTTAATTATCCATTCTGACTTATTAGAGCTACTCACTGAATAAGGCGGGTTACCCAATACAACCATCACTGGAGTATCACGCTTAATGTGATTGGCTTCATTAGCCTCTTCACTAAGCCAACCAGCAAAGAGGGTTCCGGTATCAGGATGGTGTTCCTCCAGAGAATTGGTGAGATATACCCGAAAGCGTTCGCTTCCACTTGGTTCTACACCGGTTTCGCGAAGTAATAAATCCAGTTTGAGATGAGCCATTGCGTAACTTGCCATTAATATCTCAAATCCGTTCAATCGGGGAATTAAGTGTTCTTCGACATAGGTAGCCCAGATACCTTGCTGTCCCTCAAATTTGGAATGTATTTGCTTAATCACTTCGGCCAAGAAAGTTCCGGTTCCTGCTGCGGGGTCCAGAATCTGCACTTTATGGACTTCCCGTTCCTCTTCCACCATACCGCCTTTATGTCGTTTGTCGTGCGTGGGTACTTTTACCTTCACTTTTGTTTTAGAGGTATCGGCCAGTCCGTCTTTCAGTCCAAATTCGTCTTTCAGAATGTCATCCACCGTTCGTACAATAAAGTTTACCACTGGCTCTGGCGTGTACCAAACACCACGACTTTTACGAAGCTTAGGATCATATTCAGCCAAGAACGTTTCATAAAAATGTATGATGGGATCTTGTTGCTGAGTAGCTTTGCCAAAATTCTTGAGAAGGCCATCAACATCGGTAGCTCTGAAAATATCAGCTAATCCATCTACCACCCATGTGATACGATCATCCAAGTCATAACCGGCTATGTATTGGAAAAGCTTACGAAGAAAAGGATTGGTTTTTGGAATAAGCGCAGCTGCCTCATGTCGATCAAAGGTATCTAAAGTCGAATCGTGTAATCGAGCAGCAAACATACCGTAAGCAATGGTCTGTGCATAGATATCTGCAAATTCCTTAGCGCTGATATCATGAATTAGCACATTCTGAAATGCAGCAAGTTGTTCCCGCAGGGTATTATTAGCCGTCTCGTTTACTTTGTTTTTCTGCTTTTGTTCATCGGCATTCAGGGCTTTTTCAATAACATCAGCGAGGATTCGTGCTTTACCGGCCATCATCTTCGACAGCTTATTGGCACTGCGGATGGTTTGCCCGACATGTGTTCCAAAATCTTTGATAATGTTTTCGAACTCGCCATAATTCTCAGGGTTCCCAACAATTTTTCCATCCTGAATGTTGGCAATAGCAACCGAGGTCACAAATTCTCCATCCCGATATACACGGAAATTGAGATAATCAGTAAAGATCAGATTAGGAAGACCGGTTTTGTAGCGTTCAAACTGCTCCTTATTCCTCTTCATACCCTCAAGATCCGGATCGCCTATATCTTTGGCTTCAATGTATCCAACGGGAATTTTGCCTTTAGTAAGGATATAGTCGGGGGCTCCAACATCTGTTCGTGAGGGTTCATTGGTTATAAGCAGATCCGGCAACAGCTCCCCAAGCAACGTTTGCAAATCGCCCCGATAACTGTGTTCCCTCGAAATGCCTGATTTATATCTTAGATTTAACTGATCAACGTATTCCTGAATGGTCATAGATAAACAATTTGGTTGGCGCTTAGGCTAACAAAATCAGTGCTCAAAGACAATGTAATTTCTTCCTGCCAATGATGTCTATAAACAACGTTTCCTTTATTAAATATATGATCACGCATTTGTATACTATAATCTCACTCAATAATTCCGAATTTTTTTATAAGTAACCGCCCTTAGACACGGGTATGTACCTAACTTACTTCCTCATTTAATCATTTGCTTAAACGATTCATAGACTATATATTTAAGCAATCACTTAAATAATAATTCCTATGAGCAAACAATCCTGTATTCGAGATGTAGCCGATCTGAACCAGATCAACCGCTGCATTGATTCTATCCATGCGGTAGAATCATCCATCTTAAAACTATCCGACATATTGAAACTGGCCGGAAATGATGTACGCCTGAAAATCCTGTTCTTGTTGAGCACGGAGAAAGATTTATGCCCGTGCGATTTGAGCGATATTTTAGATATGACCGTACCGGCGGTATCACAACACCTGCGAAAATTGAAAGACGCCGGACTTTTAGATTCAAGAAGAGAGGGAAAGCTCATTTTCTATTCCCTGCAAAAACCTTATGACGATCTTTTGAAACCACTTTTAAAC
>CAZDGU010000034.1:0-2508 GCA_964505215.1 uncultured Balneola sp. | reverse complement strand
GTGATCGTGGTGAATCAGCAGAAGGGTGTTTTTAGTGGTGCCTTCAGAAATGGCTTCAACCCGAAAGCCCCAGGGTTCATAATCCGTTTGCTTTAGGTTGATGATGCCGGATTCAGAAAGCTCGAGTTTCAAAGAAACGCCCGGCTCATGCGGCAGAAATTCATGGCCATTGTGGTCCAGAAAAAAGGCTTGAATCAGCTCCGTTTCCTCACCTGCTTTAAGAGGAGGGAAGGAGTTTTTCAGTGATTGATGGGGAAGTTTTTCAACAATAATTTCGCCATTCATTTTAAGCACAAAGCCTTCCGCCTCCTCATGTACTTCGTCTTTAGATGAGGCCGCATTGGTGCATGAAACGCCCATGAAGCCAATTAAAAGCAGAAAAAAGGCGTTCTTCAAGATTGTAAACAGAGTATAGTCTTTCATATAAATAGAATGATTTAGTTATAAAAAGGGTAGAAAGCTGCAGCGCTATGCCGCAGCCGGGGGAGAAAACTAAATCATAAATGGAGGAGCACGCCCAAGCAGTACGTATTGAACGTCGGAAGAGAACAGGAGCTCTTGCAGAGAAAATCGGACTTCTTTATACTCAAAATAGCCCTTAGCATCAGGTTGAGCGTCATCAGGAGTGATGGCCGTCAGTCCGGCAATAGGACAAAGCAGGTCATTAGTAGTAACATGCTGCTCTTCGGCGTGATGCACACACAACAAGCCCTCGCTGTGGTAATGCAACATAGATAGCATCATTCCCACCACGCTAAGCGCAAGCAGTACCGTTGCAATAAAAGACCTGAAAATTCTCATCCTGCGAATTTGTAGAGCAGTTCGCTTTGTTAATCAAAAAGAACGTAACACAGTCCTTAATATCGCCAAAAAAACAACACACATTTATTAATAGTTGATAAATATTAGTGTTTGAAGTTGTTAGACGGTTGATGCACCTCAAACGTAACTCTTCCGCAAACCCGAGACCCTTCGATAACTCGCTCCGTTCCACGGATTAATGATTAAGCGTTATTTGTTAATAGAAAACACCGATCCCCACTCACTAATCAATTAACAATTGTTTATCTTCAGTAAAAACCGAATAGATATGAATCGAGAAGCGATCATAGAATATCTTTCCAACCATAAACACGAGTTTGAAATAAAATTCGGCGTAACAAAAATTGGTTTATTTGGCAGTTTTGCACGCAGGCAGAATCATAAAGAAAGTGATGTTGACATAGTGGTAGAACTGAAAAAACCGGATCTATTGACACTTATTGCCATTAAGCAGCAAATTGAGGAAGACTTGGGCATGAACGTAGATATAGTTCGGAACCGCGAAAAAATGAACCGTACTTTAAAAAAAAGAATAGCACGAGAAGCCGTATATGCATAAGTACGACAAGGAATTGATTCTTGATATAATGGATAATATGCTGTGGGCCTTAGATCAAATCCAAAAAAGATTTAAGGAAATTCATACCGCTTCTGATTTTTCAGATAGTGATTTAGGACTGGAAAAACTCGATGCTATTTGTATGCAGTTAATTAATATTGGAGAGGCTTTAAAGCGTGTTGATAAAATCACCGATAAGAAATTATTGGTACAATATCCGCAAATTCCATGGAAATAGGACGCATTGTTTGAAAACTTTGCTGATAATACCAAAAGAAGCACCAAAAACTGTTCCCTGCTCACTGTTCCCTGCTCACTGCTCACTGCCCATTTACTTAGTTCACTGATATTTAGTACATTTCAAATAGTTATAAATATTACATCCATACCATACATTTGAAAGCAGTCGTTAAAAAATATCATTTAGGAGATAAAAGCCAAAAGCAGGATACCCTTGATTATTGGAAACGGCAAAGCATTGAAAATAAACTCGAGGTATTAGAATCGTTACGCGATGACGCTTTAAAAATGGGACTCTATCCTGATTTCAATGAAAAAAAACCAAGAATTCAAAGAGTTTATAAGATTACTTCACGTACACAAGGTTAAATATCTGATTGTAGGTGGTTATGCATACGCAATACATGCCGAACCACGATTTACCAAAGACCTTGACATTTTTGTGAAGCCTGAAAACGATAATGCACAAAAGATAATGTTGGTATTAAAAGACTTTGGTTTCGGCACTATTGGACTGAAAGCAGAAGACTTTGAAAAACCAAATCAGGTTGTACAACTCGGTTATCCCCCCTTAAGAATTGATTTATTAACCGGCGTATCGGGAGTAGATTTCGCGAAGGCATGGAAAAACAAAGTTGAAGGACGCTATGATGGACAAAAAGCCTATTTCATAGGAAAAGAGGAGTTGCGAAAGAACAAAAAAGCAACCGGCAGGAAATCCGATTTGGACGATCTCGAAAATTTGAAATAACTTATTTTAGTTCATTCCGGACAAGCTGCAGTGAAACGAAAGCGCCGAGCCGGAATCTCCTTGAAGCGATTTGGGGTGTTGAACAACGAAAGCTTTGGTAAAAGCACTACCCATAAACCCGAGACCCTTCGTTCAT
>CAZDGU010000033.1:0-2771 GCA_964505215.1 uncultured Balneola sp. | reverse complement strand
GTCATTGCGAGGCCTTCGGCGATAGCAAAGGCCGTGGCAATCTGTTTTTATGTGGTGACGCTCTTGCTAAGGGTTGCGTTGGTTAACATCCTAAGCCGTCTCAAGCAGATCCTTCACTCCGCATGCGCTGCGTTCAGGATGACATGGAATATTAATACATCTGTTGCCTCCCTGCGGTCGGGCATTGCCTGATCGGCAATAGGTGAACATCATGACCGGAACGGGCATCGACGCGCTTGCGTGACGCTCTTTGGTTGTGAAAGCTTCCCTGTCACCCTGAGGAATGAGCGCAGTGCATACGGAGCGAATGAACGAAGGGTCTCGGGTTTATGGGCAGTGCTTTTGCCAACGGCTGCCTTGCTTTACACCCGAGCCTTAATTGGATATAAAAAAAGCAGGCTCTTTGGGGAGCCTGCCCGGTTAATATTAAAGAATGGTGCTAAACCCTATGGAGTCGTAGCAGCCGTTTCTATTCCGAGGTATTGGCTACGGGATACTTCATTGTCACTTTCTGAGCGAAATGAAAGATACCCGGCGATTTCATCTCCCTCCCACTGTGTGGGAATGGATTGATCATGTGACTCATCGCCTCTTGAAGCACCAAACATATTGTACACCACTTCATCCTTAATCGGATTGTATAACAACAGAAATGCTCCATCGCTTTCTGATGCATTTGAAGCTGAGGTGTCGCTTGCCCATGAAAGGGTTACCTGTCCGGGTACTGATGCATCCATAGATGCTTCTTGTACTCCCGGAAGACCTCCATCGGATAAAACGATCTCTTCAAGATCGAGTTCTAAATCCGGGAAAGTCCCTTTGATGGCTGTTTTTATGTTATATGCCAATGCCACATTTCGTGCGGTTTTGTTTTTAGCCTGATTCCGAAACCCTACATTGACTACCGCTTTTGCTTTTTTCAGGAACTGAGTAATCAGTGTGAATCGCATGCGATGTCGCTGTTGAGCTTCAGTATTCGGGTTTTTCACGTTGGCGGGCTTCGTTCTGATGTAGTCGATGCCCCGCCAGCGGCCTCCGACTATATTTCCGATTTTTCCGGATATACCGCCAAGTATTCCGGTTCTAAGTTTCGCCATAATTTTATGGATTTAGTTTTAATTTATGCAGAAGCATGCCATTGCCTCTGCGTTTCGAGAGCTAACTTAGGAGGCAAAAACAAGCTTTTAAATTACCTGAGATCCTTATTCCGGCTTTTTCCTTCTTTTTCCGGCTTTTTCCTAAATAGGTTTTTCTACGGGTTTGAGCTCATTCAAAAACAGATGCCGCGCGTATTCAGTGGGACTTGGGTGGGAGATGCCTTGGAGATGGTTGGGATGTTTGATTGTCAAGTTTATTATTTTTGCCCCGATTATGGCGCTCAGTGCCGAGTGAGATTTTTCAGGGAGCAGTTTGCAGTGATCAGAGAACAGTTTACAGTGAACAAGGAGCAGGTTTTAGTGCTTCTTTTGATGTTATCTGCAAAGTTCTTAAACAACGCGTCCTCTTTCCTTGCGGCGGTGCCAAGGTTCATGAATTATTACAGGTGTGCCGGAGGGAAAGAGACAGAGAAAGGGTCCTGTTATTGTGGACTTGGAATCAGGAACTTCAATAACAAATAGCCAATCCCCAAAAATCATCCATTCTATATCCACCAACACCTTCCGCATGCGTAGCGGGCTGCGCATGGCACCTTCCTCGAGGAAGGACTTTTTCCTGGTCGTTTTTGGCTGTGATGGCTTTAGTAAACTTACTTATTAATTATTACCCAAAATAGGCTTTTGGTTTTTAATAACTATCCTGCCTGTTCAATCGTCTGACGAGCTGGAGTCGTCGGACGAAATTTTGGGTTTTTATTGTTAACGATGGAAAATGGAGCCACCTCGTAGCGTGCGGAGCTCCTGCGAGCGTTGCGGGTTACAAAGAAGTTAGCGGGTCGGTTGATTATAAAAACCAGAGGTTTTCTTTGCCGAAGAGGGGAATGTTGTCGGACTCGAAATAAGGGAATTTTTGGGCAACCATCTCGGGATAGGCTATGCTGACGGGGATGTCTTTGATACTTACCGTTCGCCAGTTCAGGCGGCTGAATTGATAAACTTGTATCAGCAGTTGTTGTACCCATTGCACATCATTGAGCTTTTTGTCAGGACTTATTTTTGTGGATTCTGTTTTTACAAGGTCGATGTAGAGCTTGAGCGGATACGGATGGGATTTTATTTTATCGTGGCTGCCTTGCAGACGGGTGTTGTTACATAACAGGAACTGATTATAACCGCTTTGATACCAAGTGCCACTTACAGGCAGCCGGTGTGGTGCATTCATGTCGGCCAGAACGAGATCTTTGGAGCCGGTCTTGTAAATCGTTAAAATCACGAGGGGGATGTCGAGTTTCATTTCGCGGAGAGCTTTTTGGAGTACCATTGTTTCCCTTTTGCTGATTCGCTTATAGAAATGAAGTACCACCCTTTTGACCTCCGCATGTTGTTCTCTGAAGTTGCGGATAGCCTTCTGAAAAGAGCCTGCCAGCTTCAGCATATCGTTGTTAGTGAAAGAGTCAAAGCCTTTGAAAGTACCATCATTCAAAAAACAAAAGGCACAGCCAAGATAGGTTTTCCCTAACGCTCTGGGGCGGTAGGCACCAATGCCTATCACCAATTCGGCTCGTTCTTGTTTGGCGAGCGTCCAGGGCGTACCGCCGAGTTTGGCAATTAAAGCGGTATGGACTTGCTACATTTTAATGGACACGAAGTTAAGGTATATTGCAGTCTAAACGA
>CAZDGU010000032.1:0-3513 GCA_964505215.1 uncultured Balneola sp. | reverse complement strand
TTCAGAACAAAGGGCATATTTAGTTATCCCACTTGCATCGTTTATTTGATGCACCAAACCATGTTCTAAGAATGTTTTTAAGGTACGATAAAGCGTTGTTCGATCTGCATGGGTAAACTTTTCTTCAAGATCTGATAGGCTTATTACCGACTTTGTTTCAGCCATGAAAAGAAGAATCCGCATGCGCATAGCGGTCGGTTGTATATCTCTGCTCTGCAATCTTTTTTCATGAATAGTCATCTTTATTGAAATAATATTCGTTGATTAATGTGTACAAGTAATATTTATACAAAGGGCGAATCGCCGGTATAAATCATATCAATTCTATGATAAACTACCACTAAAATCTTTGAAACTCATATTTGGTAATTTTGATATAAATATATGGGTTCGGGGCAGTTATCTTTCGTTTCCAAAATTCTAAATAAGTGAAAGATTGGCAAGCTATAACACATTGACCATTTCCTGATTTACTGATTCGGATTGCTTTTTAATACTCCGAAATCCCAACAAAAAAAGAAGAGGCAAAATTGCAGAGGGGATCTGTTGAGGAATAAATGACCAGCTTAGGAGAAAGAGCAGAAGAATAGCTGCATATAGTACCAAAAACACTTTATAATTTTCTGAAAGTCGTTTTCTGCCCATAAAAGAAAATATAAAGGCCGACAAAGCCGGGGCAGACCACACTATATTCCAATTCCATTTGGTTGAGGGATACGAAGAAAAAAACCACAAAAAAATGATCAACACTCCAATCAACCCAATTATCCCGAATAACAGACGGTCGAACCAAAACCAGAATGTGTGATTAGTTCTATAGAAAAACCCGGCAAGCAGGCTTGTAATCAGCAAAAACCAAAAGCTTAAAGTGGGGCTTACTCTCGCAGGACTAATGACAGACCGTTTCTGAGGAGCATAAAATCTCTGCTCTGAAACCAAGGCAAGACTTGTATCAGCTTGCTGTATCCGAGCGTGTGAAAATCCCTCTTTTAACAGGTCGGGTAAGAACAGCGTTTCCGACTCGGGTGGGTTGCGGTCGGCGGGAGTACCCAACAGCAAGTTAATCCCAAATTTTACCCAGGAAACGGATTTCACGTAGGGATTAATAAACTGCCGAAAACTATTCTTTGCCGATTTTTGCGGCTCTTGAAAATGGATTGAATCCCCAGCTACTGCCTTGACAGCCTCATAGATCCGGGTGGTACAGTTATCATAGAAGAACTCATAGGAATAATATCGATTTTCGGGCCGGGCGTTATTCTCCAAAAAATCATACAAGCGTTTGGTTTGATTCTCTGTTAGATTTAATCGCTGTTCAGTAATAATGCGGCCGTCATTCAAATATGCTTTTTTTGCATTCTCAAACTTGTTCACCGAAAGAAAATATCGCAGATCGCCGAGGGCAAATTTCCAATAAAACCCTGGAGCGTTGAAATCAAAAGTACCATAATTATATGCGCGATCTACACCTGCTTCCGGGTCGTAAATGCGCAAGGCAGTATGGCCAAACAAAGTGTACAATTCAGCACCGGAAGAAGTCGTAAGGAGACTGACCTGAGCTTCCGGCGAAAGTTTAGGTTGCCCGGCGTCTACAGAAGAAGTTGCTGCAATAAATAGTATCAGGAAAAAGCTTACTGCTTTAGTTATAGTGTGCAACATATTGGCCGAGCTAATTTATCTTTGAATAGGTTAGGATTTGTAAGCTAACAACCTCAACGCATTAAATACCACAACTACTGTTGACCCTTCGTGGCCGATGACTGCCCAACCCATGCTCAGGCCAAAAATCGTAGCTGGCACAAGCAGAGCCACCATACCCAGGCTGATCCACAGGTTCTGCTTGATGATCGATTTGGTTTTGCGGCTCAGTCCGATAGCAAACGGAAGAACGGAAATCTTGTCGGCCATTAAAGCTACATCGGCTGTTTCAAGGGCCACATCTGATCCGGCTGCTCCCATAGCAATGCCCACTGTGCTGTTGGCCATGGCCGGAGCATCGTTGACGCCATCGCCTACCATCGCTACGTCGCCTTCCTCTTCACGAAGCTTTTTGACAGCTTCCACCTTGTCTTCAGGCAGTAAATTACCTTTTGGGTCGTCGATACCGATCTCTTTAGCAACAGCATCGGCCACCCGCTGATTGTCGCCCGTAAGCATGATCAGGTGTGTCAAGCCCATGTCCCGCAGTTTTTGAATAACCTCCTTGGCATCCTCTCGTGGGGTATCCATCAGCCCAAGCATACCAAGATATCGATCACCATGACGAACAATCATAGTCGTTTTCCCTTCTCCTTCCAATTCTTCTACACTTCGTTTAAGGTCTTCAGAGAGTTTAATGCCATCGGCATCTTCAAATAGCTCCGCATTCCCGATATACACTGTTATATCCTTAATCGTTGCTTTTACTCCCCGCCCTGTAATGGATTCAAGATCTTCGGCTTCGGGAAAATCAGTTTCCCCTAACTTCTCTTTTCCATCACGCACCACGGCATCAGCGAGGGGGTGATCACTTAAACTTTCTACAGCTACAGCTACTTTTAACAACTCGTTTTCCTCCGTATCACCAAAGGTGATCACATCAGTAAGTCTGGGCTCGCCTTCTGTGAGGGTTCCGGTTTTATCAAAAGCTAACGCCTTTAATATTCCAAGGTTTTCAAGGGGGCGACCGCCTTTTATCAGAACTCCACCTCTTGCGGCTCGTCCTACACCGCTAAGCACTGCGCTGGGCGTAGAAATAGCCAGTGCACAGGGACTTGCTGCCACAAGAACCGCCATGGCCCGATAAAAACTTGCTGAAAAAGATTCATCTATAACCAGAAAAGCAAAATTCAATATCACCACTAATACTAACACGGACGGTACAAAATACTTTTCAAATTTGTCGGTGAACTGTTGGGTCGGCGACTTCTGAGCTTCGGCTTCGTTAACCAGCTTGATCAGGCGAGAAAGTGTGGAATCTTTGGAAAGTTTTGTCACCTTTACCTCCAGACTTCCATTTCCATTGATGGTGCCGGCAAACACGCGGTGCTTATCGTCAATAGAATCTGCATCTTCATCGATGGATTCAGGATCGTCATATTCCATCTTGTCTACGGGCACGCTTTCGCCGGTGATGGGTGCCTGGTTGACGCTGCTCTCGCCATTGATAACTACCCCGTCGGCGGATATTTTACTGTTCGGTTTGATCACAATAACATCTCCAACCTGCAACTCCTCAACAGATACCTCTTCGGTGGTTCCATCTTTTTTTCGCAGAGCGGTTTTTGGCGCAAGGTCAGAAAGCCCTTTGATGGCATCTCGTGCCCGACCCATAGCATAGTGTTCCAGGGAATGTCCAAGGCTGAACAAGAAAAGCAGAAGCGCCCCCTCAGCCCACTCCCCAAGGATTGCAGCTCCAATCGCGGCAACCAGCATCAGGAAATCAATCTCGAAATTTCCGGCTTTTACTTCGGTGTAAGATTCCTGCACCTTGTAGATTCAACCAAATAAGTAGGATCTCACATATAGTTCTTG
>CAZDGU010000031.1:0-5319 GCA_964505215.1 uncultured Balneola sp. | reverse complement strand
CTGCCGGCGTTCGCACGGACTTGCTGTATAATTCCAATGGTCCATCAACATTCTTGATTGTTCCTTACTTACGGCCGGTATGGAATTACACCCCTTCGGGACGCGACATCCGTACTCTCTCAATCCGGCTGATATTCTGAGGCCGATGGGTAAAGGCTTTTTTTTAAGAGACTTTGGTGGTTTTTTTAAAATCAAATCTCCCAACCACCTGTCATCCCGCACGCAGTGAATACGGAGATGCGGGATCTCCTGCCATAGGGCAGCGCCGTTTTCTGCTCACTGTTCAGGATCTAATTTAAATTTCGTTATCGAAGCAGTATTCTACTACGTTTCACCCTCGTTGCGGGGCTCTGCTCCGCAATGCTTATGGGAGGCTCTGCCTCCTGCTATACTATAAAGGGTATATCACTGAATTCAGCAGCTCCCTCATGCGAACTTTTTAACAGCTGTTAAAATAGTATCCAGCACCTCATTCAACAGCTCATCATCGATAATAAGCGGGGGTGCCAGGCGGATGAGCGTGTTGGAGTGAAGCGTCCAGCCTAATAAAATTTCGTTATCGAAGCAGTATTCTACTACGTTTTTGGTTAAATCCCAATCGGCGAGTTGGAGGCCGAGCATCGCTCCCTTTCCGCGGACTTCCACCATGCCTTCACCCCTCAGCTTCTCTTTGGTGATGCGCTCAATCTCTTTGGCTCTGTCCAGATAATTTCCGGACAGTAATTCTTTGAGGTTGGCGTGAGCCGCAGCACAACTCACCGGATGTCCGCCAAAAGTAGTAACATGATTGAGCGGAGGATTATGCTTAAAGCTTTGGAAAATCTTCTCCGAAGCCACAAACCCCCCAATCGGCATTCCGCCGCCCATGGCCTTGGCCATGCACAAAATATCAGGCGACACTCCATATTCCTCAAAAGCAAAAAGAGCACCCGTTCGGCCGAATCCGCTTTGAATTTCATCAAAAATGAGCAGTGCTCCGGCTTCATCACAACGCTTTCGAACTTCCTGCAGCCATTTTTTTTGAGCCGGAATGATGCCGCCCTCACCCTGAATAGGCTCCATAATCACCGCAGCCGTTTGCTCATTAATGGCCGAAAGCCCTTCAAAAGAATTGAAATCCAGAAAATGAACGTTCGGCAACAGCGGCAGGTAAGGCTCTCTATATACATCACGACCGGTAACGCTGAGCGAGCCGTGCGTATCGCCATGGTAGCTGTTTTTAAAACTGACGAGATGATTCCGCCCCGTATGCTTTTTGGCCACTTTCAGCGCGCCTTCAATGGCTTCGGTTCCGCTGTTCACCAGATAAACCTGATTTAGGTGATCTGGCAGCTGATTTATCAGCAGCTCGGAAAAATCAACCTGTGGCTGCTGCACGAATTCCCCGTAAACCATCACGTGCAAATGACGATCCACCTGCCGGTGAATGGCCTCCACTACTTTCGGATGCCGATGCCCCAGACTGCTTACCGCAATGCCGGAAATAAAATCTACGAATCGACGGTCGTCTTCGGTGTATAAAAAAGGACCTTCGGCATGGCTGATTTCCAGCCCCATGGGCTCATCACTGGTTTGAGCTACATATTTCAGAAATTTATGACGCACTGCTTGTTTTGTTCTTTCCGTTTTGAAGTTGAAAAGTGTAAACCTATTTCAGGCACTTACAACCCTCCAAGGGTTCTGAACCCTCAGAGGGTTTGCTTAATTAAACAGTTTTACCCAATATACTGCATTCTAGTTTTTCCAATATACCGGTTTTCACACATGCTATAAGCGCGAAAAGACCGGCCGACACTTTTATTTTAGATCTTAGTCAGCTTTTTACAGCAGTTCTGCAAATTCTTTTTGAATGGACTCACCTTTATCTTTTGCATACCACAGATGCAATTGCTCGCTTGCCTTTTCAAAACTGAAATCCGGCTTTTCCCGGGCCGACATGTACATTTCCTGAGCTTCTGCCGGGCGGGGTCCCCATTCGCCTTTTACTTCCAACGTTTCGGCATCTAACAGTATCACTTTGGGAATGGAACGCGAACCGTTGGTTAAAAATCCATCCATAATATCCAGATTTTTATCTCTTAAAATAATCTTCAGCTCAATATTATCGGATGCATCAGCCATTTTAGCAATAAAGGGCAGCGACTGTGCCGCATCTCCGCACCAGCCTTCCGAAATGGCCAGCCAAATCATCTTGTCTTCTACTTTTCCTATCGCTTCTTTTACTTCTTCAGTTAGTTTTGCTCTCCTGTCCCATCGCGATGAACGGTGGATATTCATTTTTGTGTATTCAAGAATTTCCGGACGGTCATCACCATTGGTGGTTGTCTTTTTTTCTAATAATTCTGTCACCAATCTTGAATATTCATCATACGTATAAGCTTCTGAAATGACTTCCGGAGTGATTAATTCTTTAGTGTCTGTACTCATGATTTTCCTTGTTTTTGATTGTGAGCTAAGGTACGGATTTTAACCTCTATTCGTTAATTGATTCTGCCAATCGTGGCTATTTTTACAGTGAGCAGGGAACAATGAACAGTGAACAGGGAGCAGTTTGCAGTGATCAAAGAACAGCGGGTGGATGAGTGGAGTTTTGGGGTGAAGGATTTATTGAGCTTTGTACTGCCCATATCCACTAACACCTTCCGCATTTGTAGCGGGCTACAAATGGCACCTTCCTCGAGGAAGGACTTTTTCTTGGTCGTTTTTGGCTGTGATGGCTTTAGCTAATTTATGATTTATTATCACCCAAATGTAAGTCTCTCCTTGAGGAGAGGGCAATTTATGCAACACCTCGTTGAATAAATTGCGTGAGGTGTTGGCGGTGGATGCCTGAAATGTTATTTCCGCTCACTTCGCTGCGTTGATATAGGAAGCAGCCACATTCACGAGATTGCTTCGGCGGTTGGTTTAACGAGCGGGGTTTTACAGAATAGCGCCTCGCAAAAGAGTTCTTCTGCGAGGAGTGTTATTCTTTTGGTTGTCAAACCAAAAGAATGCACGACGCGGCAGTCTCGGGAATGTGGCTGGGTTGTTGAACAGCGACTGTGCGTGAATGTAAAATGTTGCCAAGGGTTGCGTTGTTTTACACCCCAAGCCATTTCAAGCAGATCCTTCACTCCGCATGCGCTGCGTTCAGGATGACAGGGGTTATTTAGTACATTTCTTAGCCTCCCTTCGGTCGGGCATTGCCTGTTCGGCAATGGGTGAACATCATGACCGGAACGGGCATCGGCGCGCTTGCGTGGCGTCCTTTGGTAATAACGACTTCCCTGTCACCCTGAGGAATGAGCGCAGTGCATACGGAGCGAATGAACGAAGGGTCTCGGGCTATGGGCAGTGCTTTTTCCAACGGTTCGTTGTTGGGCATTCCGAGTCGGTTCGGGGAGATCCCGGTTCTGCACCTTTGCTTCGCGACGGTTTGACCGGGATGACGGGTTGTTGGGTGGTTTTGTGAGTTGGTGCCTTCCGTTTCAAATAACGCACAAGCAGACGAATGTGCCAGGCAGGAAGTATTTGACGCATTTTGCTTTACGTAAGCACCTGCCAATCAGATTTCATAGCTAACTCAGCTAAACGCTTTCTAATTTTTCTTCTTAGTTTTTTATTAGAAGGATATAAACCATCTAATGCACAGTGCCCCTCGCATCCGTCTGTTGAACCGGCAATTTTCTCGCCTTTATCGTCAACACAGTCGGGTAACCTATCCCACTTTACATTAAGAAGTTGATCCGCATTAAAAGTAAGTGAACGAATAGCACTGACCTTTAATCGTAGCAAAAGCTTTCTCTTGGGATTACCCACGAACTTTACGGCTTGTTCAACCGTAGTTAAAGAAGCCTCCCATACTGAAATTCTTTTCCAATCTTCTTCTTTTTCTGAAGTACTTAGCTCAAACTGATTAGCCCCAATACTGTCATAGTCTGATTGTTCCAGGCCAAGCCTTAGCACACAATCTTTCCCCTGTAATGGCTCTCCGGTTTCACCGGGTTTACATTTCCCCATTTAAACAATACCGGCATCCGTGTAAACGAACTTCAATAACCATTTCTCAATACTTTCTATGACCGAAGTACCGAAATCAAATTCTTTAAAATCTGATTTCCCCGTTGCTTCGTTTTCATAATAAAATTCTATGCCGGAATGAACCACTTCCAATTCCAAGTAATGTTCTTCTTTTCTAAAAGTAAACAAAATACCCCCTGCTGCCCCTAAAGATAAGAGTGGAACAGGTAACACGTCATTATATTGGTTCAGTATATCTAACCAAATAATTTCTGTGTATGAAACTATAGTAAACTCAGGAAAGCCTTCTGATGCTGATTTTTCTTTAAGACGATTAATAAAAGCTTCTACTCCCTTTATTTTCTGTATCCTTTCAGCATAATTGGCGTCAGCAAAAGTAAGAGAACTAATATCTTCCTTTTCAGTACTTGTTGTTTCATCAAAAATGTGCAAAATTAAACGCAAGCTTTCTGTAGTCCTTGTGGCAGAAACCCGGTTAAAGTCATTTTTTATTAAACTCATCGTTTTCCTCCTTATTACTTATTCTCTTTTTTTACTTCAAAAACACCCGCTTTTTGACCTTCCTCAATTTTTTTTGTCAGCCAATCTCTGAGTTCTACTGCTGTTTGAACGCTTAAAATTAACCCAAATTGTCGTTCCCTATTCAATCCTTTATCACCCACTTGGTCCACAACCTTTCCTAATTGGTCGCCCTCTATTTCATGAATTACAACTTCAGGAATTGGTGGGCGGTCTATATAAAAATCAATACTCAAGTTAGATTTTGGGGTCCAAGAACCCAGTGCACCATCTGCATAAAATGTGCGGTAATTAGCTCCCTGTTTATACTTTATAGGAAGCTTTGGTTTATTTCCTTTACTGTTATCCATGTAATAGAAGTTATTAATAATCATTTACCCAAAAGGATAACCAATGTAATTGTATAAAAATTCTTTTACAAATTGTTAATGGGTATGTATTGGCTCCTACCGCTTCGCCACGCCTTATTCGGAATGACATCCTTTTCAACCGTCATCCCGCACGTAGTGAATACGGAGATGCGAGATCTCCTGCCATAGGGCAACGCCGTTTTCAATCGTCTGACGAACTGGAGTCGTCGGACGAAGTTTTGGGCTTTTATTGGCAATCCTGAACATCCGAATATCCTGTAAATCCTGGTTCAAATCGAGATTGTTGCCAAGGGTTGCGTTGTTGAATACCCCTAATCGCTTCAGGGATATTGCCGCGTCGGTGGGGTTTTAGACCTGCTTTTTGGCTTGGTTGACTCCTCGCAATGACGGGTTGTTGTTGGGTGGT
>CAZDGU010000030.1:0-6658 GCA_964505215.1 uncultured Balneola sp. | reverse complement strand
ACCTGTTCGAGCTCAGAGATTTTAATGGTTAAATTTTTAAGTGAATTGGTGTAAGCAAAGTCGGCCATGGCTTTTTCCATAGCATCTTTAAAAAGTGGGTAAGCGCTGTTTATGCTTCCTCCTAATATGATGAGTTCCGGGTCGTAAGCGTACATTACGGCTTTTATTCCGTTGCCCAGATGGTGCCCAAACTCCTTGTAAGCTTGAATTGCATCCTCATCTCCACTTTTTGCTTTGTCGTATATCTCCTGGCCCGAGGTTTTTTTGTGGATAGCGAAGAATTGACCGGAGCAATAATGCTCAAATATTGATTCTTTATACGGCAGCATGCCAACTTCCCCCGCTCCGCAATTGGGACCGGAATAGAGCTTTCCGTTTAAAATTAAGCCGGAAGCAAATCCTGTTCCCAGAATCAATCCGGCAACTGAGTCATATTCTTTTGCTTTGCCAAAGTATTTTTCGCCCAGCACAAAGCAGTTTGCATCATTATTGATGAAAACAGGAATGCTGAATTCTTTTTCTAAAATGGATTTCAGCGGCACTTCTTTCCATGAGGGGATGTTTTGCACATCATAAACAATGCCTTTTTCAACATCTACCACGCTGGGAACGCCTATGCCAATGGCGGTGATTTCCGATGAAATCTGTTCTTTTATTAAGCTGATAATCTGGTCTATCAGCTTGGTGTAGTTGGCATTTTGAATAATGGGTTGAGAGGAAATAGATTCAATCTTTTGATTGATGACCCGGGCAACCCGCACATTTGTTGCCCCCAGATCAATTCCTATAAGTTTGTTTGTATTCAACTACTTACTGCTTTGGATACTTATTAATTAATAAATCAGTTTTCTTTTTTGCCAAACTCAATGGTTTTATTACTGATAAGCGGCTTGGCCCAGAAACTGATGCTGAGTATATATCCCAGCGTTACAAAAATGAACATCATCCCAATTTTTAAGGTGGTGAGATCACTCAATCCTCCAATCAGCAGCTGTACTATTGCACCTCCTGCAATACCGGACATTAAAATACCGGCAAAAGATCCGTGATGTTTTTCAACCGAGTTCAACCCAAGCGATACGATAGCGGGGTACATAACTGAAAGAAAGAAACCGGAGATGGGGAACGCCCAAATGGCCACTTGTGCTCCGCCAACTAGTCCTAACAACACACTTACCATTGCAGAAACGGTGAACCACCGGAGCACTTTCTTACTGTCAAAAAGCTTCATGGCAATGAGGCCGAATACGGCTCCAACGGTCATTAATCCCCAGAAGTTTGCAACAGCTTTTGCGCCTATGGTATTAGGATCAATGCCATGATATTGGCTTAAAAAGCCGGACATCCAAAAAGAAATACCTTGTTCAGTACCTACATAAGCGAAAATACCGAGGAAGTAGAGAATTACATATTTGTTTTTAAATAGCTCTAAATAGCTGGCTTTTGAGCCTGAACGTTCGTCTTCCTGAAGAGTGATTTTAGGAAATTTAGTTATTGAAATAACAACAACCATCACTATTACTATTAAAGCAAACACCCAATACACAGAAAGCCACGGCATAGATTCCGGAACTAAGTTTGTCATCAACCCAATAAAAGGTTTTTCTACATTTCCTTGTTCTAT
Organism: uncultured Balneola sp.; assembly: GCA_964505215.1. Classification (GTDB taxonomy): domain Bacteria; phylum Bacteroidota; class Rhodothermia; order Balneolales; family Balneolaceae; genus Gracilimonas. Next base: position 5,034 of record CAZDGU010000030.1, on the reverse strand, counting down.
ATTTATGGCCAGGTAAGAAAACATTCGGGGGCTTAGGAATGAAGCTAATCCAAAAATAAGCTGCGCTACAACCGAATTAAACGCAAAATTGGCTTCGCCTCCGGACACCCTTAAAAGCGGGTTAATTACTACCTGAAGCGCGGCCATTCCCGTTCCAATGGTGAATAAAGAAATTAAGAACATGTTGAAACTCGGAAACAGAACAAATAGCAAAGCGCCTGCAAAAGCCAGCAGAAAAGCTATGACCATCATTTTTTTGCCGCCCAGTTTTTCTACCATAATACCTGATGGTATAGACATTACCCCGTATGCAATAAAAAATGCAAGCGGCAGAAAGCTAACCATGGTGTTAGAAAGGGAAAAACTTTTTGATACTGCGGGATTTAGAGCGCCAAGAATATTGGTTAGAAATGATATTACAAAAAAGACCAGTAATATCAGCCCAACAATGAAATAGTTCCGTTTCATGAGTTTCTTTATTTATTAAATGATTGGTTTATTCGCCGGTTTGCGAATTATTTTTTGCTAAGCATAGGGAAAAGCTCTCGAATTTCCTCATCCGTTGGCTGCTTTCCATATTCGCAAATCTCAAACGATTCAGCATATTTGAACTTTGAACCTTTGGCTTTACCGTACCATTTTTCTAATGCTTTTCTTTTCTCGGGGGTAAGGGTTCTGCGTTCTACATATCCCCTTTTAACCATCTCCTTTCTAAGCTTTTTGTCTTTAGGAACCTGGTCTAACCGCCCGCTTACCCATGGCAGCCATTCGTACATTTGTGATTCGTGCGCATCTAAAGCGTCAACTTTTTTATCCACTACATCATCAATACCTACCACAATATCCGGGCTGAATGGATTGGGCTTTTGGAAGCCGTCTTCCATATAAAGAAATACCGGATTTTTTGTTAATGGGGGCGTATCCGGAGCCACGTTTGGCACTACCACCATATAGGCGGCATCTTGCACTAACACGCCGGCGTAGCGGTGGTCGGGATGATAGTCATTTGGTCGTAAACCCAACACAATATCTGCATTCCAGGTTCTGATTTCACGAATTACCTGCTGGCGTATATGCAAGTCGGGCAGCAGTTCACCATCGTGATTGTCTAATACTTTGTATTCGTCGATGCCTAATCTGCGGGCCGCTTCTTGTGCTTCTGCACGTCTTCTTTTTGCAAGAGCGCCGCCGCCTTGTGTTTGGTGGCCGGCATCTCCGTTTGTAATAGCTACAAATTTCACGGCGTAACCCATTTCTGCGAATAAAGCTGCGGTACCGCCCATTTTAGCATCACCGTCGTCGGGGTGGGCAAAAATGGCTATTACTCGTTTTCGATTGTCTTCTTTTTTGTTGCCCTGAGCTATTATCAGCCCCGGCACAAGAAATAAAATAAAGAGCAGTGAGAATATTCTTTGTTTCATTAGTCGAAATAATTTGTGGTTAAAAAACCGGGAATATAAAAGCATATTCCCGGCTTGGTTTAAGCTACTATCAGAAATCTGATTATTAATTATGCTCTGGGTAAGATCAATATTGCATCGTAATACATAAAATTGATCCACTTTTAATACTAAGACAGATGAAAACATCTCTACCCCCAAAAATTAAATTTCTTTCTTAGCATTCTATTTGAATCGATAGAGATATTCATGGATACACGCCATCAGTTTGATTCATAAGATTAATGGGCCTCAAGTCTCTGCTCTATTAGATGCCTGAAAGAAATTGATAAGTAGATGTACTGGGAGCTGCTCTACTAACTTCTTTACTGAATGCACAAAGCCGATCCAAAATTTGAATAACTTCCTAAATCATACCAATAACTGTATAACTTTATTTATAAACCATTTGAGATACTTAAGTAACACAACTGAAAAAATTAATTATTGGTTAATTGATTGAGCTTCCTGTATTTACCAAGTTGCTATTATATCAAAAGATCCTGTAACTAAATGTCTTGCAAAGCGCCGGCCGATGAAACACTTTTTAAGAACTATTTAGGCAGGTCAATTCTAGACCAAAGAACTGTTTAGTACCTGACTCACTGTTGTAGATGCCATCACTTAAAACTCACCCCCCCCCTCTAAAAGCCGACAAAAAGCTCAAAACTCTCTAAGGAATCTAATCACAAATTTACAACGGCACCATGTCCTATAGAATGGAAGTGCCCGCACCTTAGAATTCCAAAGGCTAATACCCTATATCTTAATACATATAAAAGGACTTCAATTCTTCTAAAACACTATATTATTTAATTTTATATTCTGAATCTAGTTTTTTTCTGAAAAATTAAATAGCTACGTTTCCTCATTACAAAAATTAAAACTCCTTTAACCTTGAAAAAGCATTTTTTACATTCTTCTCCTGCTAAACTACTATTTATATTATTAATCTTTTTCTTTTCCTGCCTCTTATACAGCTATATTAATCAAAACGAAAATTATACCGACAATAACCATTTATTTACCAAAACGCAGACTAACCACACGTTTGTGGGAGACAAAGCCTGTCAGTCCTGCCATAAAAAAGAATGGAATGAGTGGCAAGGATCTCATCACGGTTTCGCCATGTCCAAAGCTAATGAAGAAACTGTTCGAGGAGATTTTAATAATGTGATAATTAAGTTAAAAAATGACACTTACAGGTTTTATCGAGAAAATGAAAAATACATGGTAGAAGCACCTGGCCCAGAAGGAAGTCTAAAAAAATATCAAATAGCTTACACTTTTGGTTGGGAGCCACTTCAACAGTATTTAGTTGACTTTGGCAGTGGGAAGTACCAAGTTTTGCACACATCATGGGACACTGAAGAAGAAAAATGGTTTATCCAATTTCCTGAAGAGAAAATAAAGCCAACTGATTGGATGCATTGGACCAAACAGTCCATGAACTGGAATACAATGTGTGCAGATTGCCATTCCACTAACGTAAAACAAAACTATATTTCAGTGGCTGATTCATTCCATACCTCTTGGGATGTTATTAATGTTAGTTGTGAAGCTTGTCACGGTCCTGGATACAAGCATATAGAGTTTATGAATAGTAAGGAAGCTAATCAGGCTACATCTAACGACATACGAAAAGATTTAAACCTCCCGCTGAATTCATCTCAGTTTGAAGAAATTAACACTTGTGCACCCTGCCACTCTCGTCGGGAAAAGCTCACTAATTTATATATTCATGGTGATAATTTCCTTAATCATTATTTTCCCAACCTCCTCCACCCTCCCGAATATTACCCAGATGGACAAATTAAAGATGAAGTATTTGTTTATGGATCTTTTCTACAAAGTAAAATGTACACAGAAGGAGTTAAGTGCACTGATTGTCATGACCCTCATACGCTTAAACTTAAAGATACAATCACAGACAATAAACTCTGTCTAAACTGCCATTCTCTTTCCTACAATACATCAAAACATCATTTTCATAAGCAAAATACTGAAGCATCTCAATGTATCAACTGCCATATGGCAGGACGAACCTACATGGGTAACGACTATCGCCGTGATCATAGCTTTAGAGTCCCCAGGCCTGATTTGAGCATAAAGTTTGATACGCCAAATACCTGTAATAACTGCCATGACAACAAATCAGCGGCGTGGTCTGTGCAAGCCATTGAAAGTTGGTATGGAACAGTTCGAAACTCTAGTTACGCAGATAAACTTTTAAAATCTTATGGGGAAAAGGCTACTGCTTTGGAACTAAAAAAGTGGATAAATGACGTTAATCAACCAGAATTAGTACGAGCAACACTAATTTGGTACGCAGGGCAGTTTCCAACTGAAAAAAGTATGGATATTCTTCGACAGGCACTACAATCCGAACAAGCAATAATTCGTGCAAGTGCATCCAAAGCTATAGAAAACCTCCCGCTAAATTTACGTCAACCCTTGCTTATTAAGGCAATAAGTGATAGCGTTCGAGCTGTTCGACTACCTGCTACTCGTATGTTAGCAGCCTTATACATAAATGATGGAGTATTATCTAAAAAACCTTTTTTTAAAAAAGCTCTTCAAGAATATAAAGAGTATCTGAATACAAACAAATACTTTCCTGAAGGTCAAATGAATAGGGGACTTTATTATGAGCAACAGGGTAAAATGGAAAAAGCCATTGAGGCTTATCAAAAATCATTGGAAATAAATCCTGAATTTAACTCTGCTCGAATCAATCTTGCATACATATACAATGGCAGAAGCGAACACGATAAGGCGGAAAAGCTGTTAAGAATAGTTATAGCTCAAGAACCTAAATTTGGACAAGCTTATTATATGCTCGGATTATTACTTGCTGAGCAGAATAAATTTAAGAGTGCAACCCATTATTTTGAGCAGGCATCCGAACTAATGCCTGAGTATAGCCGTCTTTTTTACAACTGGGCTGTAGCTTTACAAACTCAAAATAAATCTAAAAAAGCCGAGTTAATATACAAGAAAGCCATTAGCCTTGAACCAGAAAACAGTGATTTTATTTATGGCATTATAACTTTATATGTCCAGAATAAGCAGTATAAGAAAGCCCATAACTATGCCACCAAGTTATTAGCTTTAAATCCTACTAATTCTAATATTGAACAACTACTACAAACTATTGAACAGAATTTAAAATAAAATTATACCATTTATTATTTCTTTAGGTATTTTCCACAACCAAGATCTGTGCCACGTATTTCTGTTGATTTTCGTGATACGGTACTTCCCAGTCGATCACCCTACCCACATGGAAAGAGCTGTATTTGTCGGCTTCCCCAAAAACTGGGCCAGTTAAAAGTAGAATTTTCGGTTTAATTTAAGAGTTCTATCGGTGTTTTATACCCCAAAGATTTGTGGGGTCGGTGGTGGTTATAATCGTACATCCATTGCTGGGTTTTGGTTCGCACTTCTTCCAGGGTTTTAAACACATACGCATTCAGCAGTTCTTGCCGCATGCTTCCATTCAGGCGTTCGATATAGGCGTTTTGTGTGGGTTTCCCCGGCTGGATAAAGGCTAAAGTAATCTGGTGCTCCTTACACCATTGGTCAAGTTTTTGGG
>CAZDGU010000029.1:0-10247 GCA_964505215.1 uncultured Balneola sp. | reverse complement strand
TGGTCTAAGTTAACGGTATTTGTTGTTACTTAGACAGAGTTTGATTTACACTCTCGAAATCCGCTCCATCTTCGGGATGACGTTATCCATGTACACTTTTAATCGAACCTTAGAGGAATTGAAATTACCTCTTTTGCTTTTTGCCATCCACGCTCCCAGGCTTTTAATCGAACCTTAGAGGAATTGAAATATGTATAACGCACCTGAATTAACAGATGCTTATGATGCTTTTAATCGAACCTTAGAGGAATTGAAATGCCTATCCCCGGGGGCAATATGGAAGTAACAGGGGGCTTTTAATCGAACCTTAGAGGAATTGAAATTATTCCCAAATACCTTTCCATTTTTTGAACGTACCGCTTTTAATCGAACCTTAGAGGAATTGAAACTTGCTCTTTCTATTGCCGACCATGGAGCGGGGCAACCTTTTAATCGAACCTTAGAGGAATTGAAATAATACTACTGATGATTTTCCCTTTGGGATTGATGATAATGCTTTTAATCGAACCTTAGAGGAATTGAAATTGAAGCGGAAACAGGGAATGAGTCGGCACTTGCTATCTTTTAATCGAACCTTAGAGGAATTGAAACTTTACTTGTATTCATCCACTCATTTTCATCCTCCCCTCTCACTAAACGAATCCACCTAAAACAAGGATTGAAACAAGGATATCGCAAGCCTATGAGCTTAAAAAGTGTGCCAAAACCGCCAACCATAAGGCAATTTGATAAAGGGAATATAAAAACGGCCATTTATAAGGAAAGCACAATTCATAACATAAAAACCTCATATTCACATATGTGGACTTGGATTTGAAGCTTCTGTTTTCATAAATACAGGAAATATCTTAGTGGGTAACTTGCCAAAAAGCGAGTACTCATCTACGTAACCAGTCCCGATTTTGCCGGCTTGGAATATCGTTCCTCCACTGAATTTCAACCAAAAACCAAGCTCTCTAAGTTTTGGCTCGGTGTAGGCGTTGGCGTTGCCGGTTTAGCCGGCGCTGCATTTTTGTTGCAATAATTGAATGTAATGCGCATTAGATATATATTATATGCGCATTACTAATTAATAATAATTATGAGCAAGCAAAGTCTAAATTTATCGGTTGAAAAGAGCATTAAAAAAAGAGCTAAACGCATTGCAAAAAGCAAAGGAATAAGTGTATCTAAATTTTTTGAAGAGCTTATAGTTCGTGAAAAAGCTCCTAATGAATACAGCCCTGAACCGGGATCAGCTGCGTATAAAATAGCTAATCTTATTCCTGAAGAAGAAAAGCTTGATCATTATGACTATGACGAAATGAAAGAGGAAGCACTAAAAGATAAGTATGGCCTTTAAAAAAATATTAATTGATACAAATATATGTATAGATGCGGCACTTTACAGAAGGCCATATGCTGAATCAGCCCTTAAAATTATTGAAGGATCAGAAAAAGGGGTTTTCACGGGATATGTTGCTGCTCATAGTTTTGACACAATATTTTATTTACTGCGCTCTGATTTTAGCAAATCTAAATTATATATTATTTTAGAGTCGTTACGGGCAAGTTTTTCCATAGCCGATATAAATAAAGCGGTTATTGATAATGCTATTCAGCTTAAATGGGCGGATTTTGAGGATGCGATTCACTACCAGGCTGCATTACAAGCTAATTGTGAAGCTATTATAACCCGTAACAAAAAAGATTTTAAAAAATCATCCCTTCCGGTTATATCGCCCTATGAATTTTTAGAACTTCAAAAGTAATTAGCTAAGTACTTGTATATTTAAATAAACAGGGGTGAAGGGTTGAAACTATAAATCTCTAAATCGTTTCATTTCATTGCACCACCTGTTTGCTTACTAAACGAATCCACTTATAATAAGGATCGAAATATTTAAGAATAACATGTATTTCTAAAAAGCCGGCGGATGTTCCTCTAAAAGAGGAAGTAAGGGCACCTTGTATGGGCCCGTTAACTCCCGGCTTTTTTTATTTAAGCACGTTCTGCTTTTTGTACTTATCCGAATAGTCTGCTCAAGAACACCCACCCACCCCAACACATTTACACTCAAACACTCAAACACCCAAACACCCAAACACTCATTCACCCCAACACCAAAAAAGCTGAGACCTGACAGCTAAAAAACCAAAACATCCCACCAGGCAGCCGTCCATATTTCCACTTTACAAACAATTTTATAAAAGCGCTTTTCTAATTTTAAATGGAACGATACTTATTTTGAACTAATTGGAATAATGCAGAACTTTGGTACTGAAGAAATTTTCTTTTAAACCCGCTTTACAGGCAAAAAACAAAACATTTTATGGCAAAGGTAGAAGTAGTCATGCCCCAAATGGGCGAATCGGTAATGGAAGGCACGGTAATTGAGTGGAGTAAAAAGGTGGGGGATACGATAGAAGTTGATGAAACCCTGCTTGAGGTAGCCACGGATAAGGTGGATACGGAGGTGCCTTCGTCTGAAGCCGGTGTGATTGTTGAGATATTGGCTGAAGAAGGTGATGTAATTGAAGTTGGAAAAACCATTGCCATCATCGAAACCGATGCCGATGCGGCCGGTGATGTGGCTTCGTCAGGTGGCGACGACGCCCAGGCTGAGGAGAAAGAGGAAGCTGACGCTGACGCCAAGCAAGAAACTGAAGAACAGGAAGAAGCTGCGCCTGCTGCATCCGCCGCCGATGATGAAGGCGAGCGTATTGAAGTGCAAATGCCGCAAATGGGCGAATCGGTTGTAGAAGCTACCGTTATCGGCTGGTCTAAGCAGGTAGGCGATACGGTAGAAGAAGACGAAACGCTGCTCGAAATTTCTACAGACAAAGTGGATAGCGAGGTTCCATCACCCGCAGCCGGTACGCTGGTTGAAATTATGGCTGAAGAGAATGATACGATTGAGGTGGGGCAAACCATAGCTATTATTGCTACCGGAAAAGCAGCTTCCGGCGGAGCGAGTGCTGAAAAATCAGCTCCGAAAAAAGAAGAGAAGCCTGCTCAACAGTCCGCACCACAACAGTCGGCAGCCGCTTCTGCATCTAACGGAACGGAGCCGCAGCGAGTGGGAACCGATGGCAGATTTTATTCTCCGCTGGTGCGCTCTATTGCCAAAGAAGAAGGAATTTCTCAAGAAGAGCTGGAGCAAATTGAAGGCTCAGGACAGGGCGGAAGAGTTTCTAAAAACGATATCCTTTCGTATGTGGAAGACAGAAAAGCCGGTAAAGTATCGGCTCCGGCTCCGCAAAAAGAAGCGCCCAAGCCAGCTGCTACAGGCAAACGCTCGGACGGATCTATTTCTGCCGGGCAGCTGGATGTACGCCATACTCCATCGGGAGAAGTAGAAGTAGTGAAAATGGATCGCATGCGCAAGATGATTGCCGAGCACATGGTGCGTTCTAAGCAAACATCAGCACATGTTACTACTTTTGCTGAGGTTGACGTTACCAATATGGTGCGCTGGAGAAATGCGCATAAAGCCGAATTTTTCGAAAATACAGGCACAAAACTCACCTTCACTCCGCTTTTTGTAGAAGCTATTATCACAGCCATGCTGGAGTTTCCGCTCATTAACAGCTCGGTGAACGGAGATGAAATTCACCTTAAAAAAGACATTAACTTTGGTCTGGCCGTAGCGTTGGGCTCAGGTGGAGAAGGTGGCTTAATTGTACCGGTTATTAAAAAAGCTCAGGAAAAAAATCTGGTTGGCTTAGCTAATGCCGTAAATGAGGTAGCGCAAAAAGCCCGAAGCAAAAAGCTTAGTCCGGACGATTTAGTAGGCGGTACCATCACTCTAACTAACTACGGAAGCGTGGGCAACCTGATGGGTACGCCTATTATCAACCAGCCGCAGGTGGCTATTATCGGAACCGGTGTTATTGAAAAACGCCCGGTGGTAATGGAAACCGATGCCGGCGACGTAATTGCCATCCGTCACATGATGTATCTGTCGATGAGTTACGACCATCGTATTATTGATGGAGCTCACGGCGGTGCTTTCCTAAACCGCATCAAGCAGCTGCTGGAAGGGTTTGATACGAACCGTTCTGTTTAGTTGAAATTTTCAACAAAATTATAGAGACACTCACCCCGAGTGTCTCTTTTTTATTTAATATGACGCAAGTTTCAACCATTTCCGAGATAAGAGCTGAAATAGCTGCACTAAGGGCTCGCGGAAAAACCATTGCGTTTGTGCCCACCATGGGTGCCCTGCACGAGGGACACTTTTCGCTGATGAGGCTTGCCAAAAAACATGCCGATGAAGTGGTGGTTTCCATTTATGTGAACCCCAAACAATTTGGCCCCAACGAAGATTTTGATAATTACCCCCGCCGGTTAGAAAAAGATCTGAAAGCTTGTAAAAAAGAAGGCGTTTCCATCGTCTTCACCCCAAATGACACAACTATGTATGGCAAAGAAGAGAAGTTCTTGCATATTGGGGTGAACCGGTTAAATACCTATATGGACGGAGGAAGCCGCCCCGGTTTTTTTGAAGGCATTTTGCTGGTGGTGAATAAATTCTTCAATATCATTGAGCCGGATGTGGCCATTTTTGGACAAAAAGATATTCAGCAGTTTCAGATTCTGTCGCAGATGGTGGCTGAATTTAATCACAACATAAAAATGGTGGCAGCCCCTATTGCCCGCGCCGAAGACGGACTGGCGCTGAGCAGCCGAAACGTGTATTTATCAGAAAAAGAGCGCCAAATTGCCCCCGAATTGTATCGGGCACTTCAGGATGTGGAAAGAAACATCCTTAATGGAGAGTTTCAGCCGTCATTATTGTTACAACAAAAACAAGATGAACTGGAAGCGAAAGGTTTCAAAAATGATTATCTTGATGTCTTTACAATGAATGACTTGCAGCCGGTAAAAAAGCTAAAATCCGGAAGTTCATACATTCTGGCAGGTGCCGCCTATTTAGGGCAAACCCGCCTTATTGATAATATAATTTTAGATCTGAAAGCAGAATAATGAAAATAACGATGTTTAAATCAAAGCTGCATCAAATGGCTGTAACTGAGGCTAACCTGATGTATGAGGGTAGCATAACCATTGATCAGGATTTACTGGATGCGGCTGATTTATTGCCTTACGAAAAAGTGCAAGTGCTTAATATCACCAATGGCTCTCGTTTAGAAACTTATACCATTCCGGGCGAACGGGGAAGCCGTGTTTGTTGCCTGAATGGCGCTGCAGCCCGGCTGACACAAGTGGGCGATCGTATTATTGTAATCAGCTATGCGGAAATGACGCCCGAAGAAGCAAAAAATCATGAGCCGCGTGTAGTAATTGTGGATGAGCATAACAATCCCAAAGAAGTAATTTCAGATACCAAGCCCGGAACCAGCTACAGCTTAGAAACCGGTCTGGTTGATAATACACTGGTTGATTAGTAGAGAGAGCAGTTAGCCGGGTTTAGAAATCATAGCTTATATGATTTTGGTTAATATATAAACAACCTCAGTAATCCTTAGAATGTAAAAGATTGTTTTGGCAATGATTGCTAACAATAGACAGAAGCGAACGGGGCGGGTTGATTTTTCTCAAAATTTGCTCAATAAACGCAGTTCCGTGCATGTTTTTGCATTGGTATTTGAAATAAACTTCCCGGAATGTGGGTACTTCCTTCACAATAAAGAAAGCGGGACCGGGTTTATCTGTGTAACTTTTGGTTATGCTTCCGTATAGGCCGTTCGAAAAATATGCACTACTTGTAAAACTATTTATGCAGTGTGGGTGCCAATAAACTAAATGGGTATATTTTGCCTCACTAAAAAAATAATTTATTCATGAAAAAGAGATATTTAATTCCAAGCTTAGTTATTGGCTTTGCGCTTATTGCGTGGTTTGTTTTTGGCGGTAAACAGTCAGACTCTATTGTACTTACCACCACTCCCAAAAAAGGAAAATTTGTTGTAGATGTAACTACAACCGGTGAACTGCGCGCTAAAAACTCGGTAGAAATCCGAGGTCCGCAGGGTGGTCGCGAAATCAGACTGTTTAACTTGAAAATTCAGCGCTTAATTCCGGAAGGTACGGTAGTAGAGAAGGGAGATTTTGTGGCAGAGCTGGACCGTTCCGAAATTACCGGCCGCCTGCAAGATGCTATGCTGAATTTACAACAGGCTCAATCGCAAGTAACGCAAGTTTCGCTCGATAGCACGCTTACGCTTTCGCAGGCACGAGACAATCTCATTAATTTGGAATATGCGCTGGAAGAGCGTCAAATTGCGGTAGATCAGTCTAAATATGAGTCGCCCGCTGTGCAGCGACAGGCTGAAATTGATTTGGACAAAGCCCGGCGGCAGCTTGCTCAGGAAAAGAAGAATTATGTAACCAAAGAGAAGCAGGCAGAAGCAAAAATGAGCGAAGTAGAAGCCGATTTGCAAGAGGTGCAAAATCAGGTAGATAAAATTCGTGAATTGATGAAAGAATTTACCGTGCGTGCCCCGGCTAATGGAATGATTATTTATCGCAGACAGGGAAATGGTTCAAAACTACAGGAAGGCGGCGAGATAAGCGCCTGGAACCCAACTGTTGCAGAGCTGCCTGATTTCTCGGTGATGGAGTCGGTGACTTATGTAAACGAAGTGGACGTTCAAAAAGTAAAGCAGAAGCAGAACGTAATTATTGGTTTAGATGCTATTCAGGACAAAACGTTAACGGGCACAGTTACCAGCGTGGCTAATATTGGAGAGCAACGTTCAGGCTCTAACTCTAAGGTATATGAGGTGATTATAGAGATAGCTGAAGAAGATACGGTGCTGCGCCCGGCTATGACCACCAGCAACCGCATAATTGTTCAGGAACTGGATGATGTTATGTACGTACCCTTAGAAACCATACACGTGCAAGATTCCACAAACTTTGTATTTAAAGGCTCCGGACTTTCGTACGTAATGCAACAGGTTGAATTGGGTATTATGAACGAAAATGAAGTTGTGGTAGAAAGAGGACTGACTCTGGATGATGTTGTTTATTTATCGCTCCCAAATGACACATCAGGAGTTAATAAGGTTTATTTAAACGAAGAGCTTACCGCTAAATAGGAACTCCTGTGATTCAAAAAATACTTTACAACTTTGATATTGCGCTGGAAGCTATTCAGCGAAATAAGTTAAGAGCTTTTCTTACCTCCTTAGGTATCATATTTGGTGTTTCTTCGGTAATTGCTATGCTGGCCATCGGTAATGGAGCCCAGCAAGAAGTGCTTCAGCAAATGCAGTTGCTGGGTACAAATAACGTAATTATTCAGCCCATAGTAGAGCAAAGCCAGGGCCGGATTGATGATGAAGACCAAAGTAATGAGGGAAATAAGTACTCTCCCGGACTCACCCTCAAAGATATGGAAAGCATTAAAGACTTCATCCCGGAAGTGCAGAAGCTGAGTCCCGAAATTGTGTACGAAACCAGTTTTATACGCGATGCACGCATGAGAACCGGCAAGCTGGTAGGGGTGAATGCCGATTATTTTGATATCAGCAACTTTAACATTATTGAAGGAAATAATTTCAGTGATTTACAGCTTACCAAAGCAGATCCTGTATGTATTATCGGATATGATGTGAAAACGAAATTTTTTGCCGGAGAAGATCCTATTGGTAAAAAAATTAAAGTAGGCCATTTATGGCTTACCGTAGCCGGCGTGCTCGAGAAAAAAGAAGTAAGTACAGAAAATATTGAGAACTTAGGTATCCGAAACTTCAACTTAGATGTCTATGCTCCGGTTTCTACAGTGCTGCTTCGGTTTAAGAACAGAGCAGTGGTGACGTCCGAAGATTTACAGTCCGGCGGAGGCTCAACCGTGATAATGGGGGGAATGATGATGTTTTCATCGGGAGGAAGCAGTTCCGCCGGCAGCTCCGACGGAAATTATAATCAGCTGGACCGCCTGATTGTAAAAGTGACGGACACAAAATTCAGTGGAACCATCGCTGAAACGCTTTCTCGAATGCTTAAACGGCGACATAACAATGTGGTAGATTTTGAGATTATTGTACCCGAGCAGCTGCTTCAGCAGGAGCAGCAAACCAAGCGTATATTTAACATTGTACTTTCCACCATTGCATCAATTTCGTTGATAGTAGGCGGCATTGGAATTATGAATATTATGCTGGCTTCGGTGGTAGAACGATATAGAGAAATTGGAGTGCGCATGGCTGTGGGTGCACAAAAAAAGGATATTGAATTACAGTTTTTAACCGAGGCGCTTACCATTAGCATAACCGGCGGAATTATCGGGATTATTTTAGGAATGGCATTCAGCTTTTTAATAGAGGCCTCTGCTGATATTGCCACTATTGTAACCCCCATATCCATTTTTATTTCATTTGCAGTAGCCGTTATAGTAGGTGTGGTATTTGGTTACTATCCCGCAAAAAGCGCTGCTAAACATGACCCTGTACACGCATTACGCCATGAATAATTATTTTTTAAAATTTACTTTAGCTTTTCTTTTAACGCTGTTTTCATTCAATCTATCGGCTCAATCCGGTCGCACGCTTTCGCTGGAAGAAAGTATAGAGATTGCCAAGAAAAACAGCCCGTTAGCTCGTGCTGCTACGTTCTCACTGGTTTCTTCAAAATGGAGATATAAATCATTTCGCTCCGACTTGCTTCCGAGCCTGAGCCTGAGGGGTGATGCGCCAAACTATAACAAGTCCATTTTTTCAAACATACAAGATGATGGAAAAGTAGTGTTTTCATCACGTACGCAGTCTGAGGCTTCGGTTGATTTGTCAATAGATCAAAATATTTTACCAACGGGCGGTACCGTTTCGTTTTCAAGCGGAATTACCAGATTGGGAGTTTTTGCCGGAGAGAATACATATTTGTGGCAAAGTACGCCTTTGGTGGCCACCTTGCGCCAGCCGTTATTCCAGTTCAATAGCTTGAAATGGCGAAATAAAATTGAACCGCTTCGGTATCAAATTGCTAAAAAACAGTATGTAGAAGACATGGAAGACCTGGCTTTTAATACCACCCAAAGCTTTTTCGACTTTCTGCTGGCAAAAATTAATGTGGAAGTAGCTGAATTTAACGTAACTGTAAACGATTCGATTTATAACATTTCGGAAGGACGCTATCAGGTGGGAAATATTGCTGAAAACGATTTGCTGCAAAGTGAGCTGGCTCTCCGTAATGCAGAAACATCGCTTACAACAGCCCGGCTGAACTTTCAACGTGCTGAAGAGAACTTTAAAGCCTTACTCGGCATCCCCGATGATATTCCGGTAGAGGTTGTCATTCCTGACGAGGCACCCGAATTAGACATTGATGTTGATAAAGCGCTGGATTTGGCTCGCGAAAATAACAGTACTTCTCTGGAATATGAGCTCAGCGAAATTCAGGCAAATCAGGCTTATGCCAGAGCACGTAAAGAAGCCGGATTTTCGGCTACACTTCAGGCCAGTTACGGGTTGAACCAGACTTCTCAGGATTTTAACAACTTGTATGATGATCCTCAAAACCGTCAGTTTATTTCTTTAGGATTTCAAATTCCCATTTTTAACTGGGGTAAGAATAAAGCGGAAATTCAGGCTGCCCGAAATCAGCAGGCGGCTACAGCGAATACCATAGCCTACCAAAAGCTTCAGTTTGATTTAAACGTACGAAGTACCGTACGAGAATTTTCACAGCTTCAAAATCAGGTAGAGCTTGCCGAGAAATCAGATGAAATTGCAGACCGCCGATATGAAGTGGCAAAAAACCGATACCTGATTGGTAAAATTGATGTCACAAACCTGTTCATAGCCCAAAATGAAAAGGACAGTGCGCGCCGAAGTTATATACAGTCGCTGCGTAATTACTGGACCGGCTATTACAACCTGCGCCGACTCACCCTATATGATTTCGAACAAAACCGAGCCATTACTTTAGATACTGATATTTAAAAAGCCATCAACTTTTGCGAGGCGGAATCGGGTAAACGGTCAGACGGCTTAGAGCCGGCAGACCGTGAATTATAACTCAGGACTCGATCTGACGGAGTTTTGGGCCTTTAAAAACAGTCATTCCGGACAAGCTGCAGTGAAACGAAAGCGCCGAGCCGGAATCTCCCCAAAAAGGCTTGGGATGCAAGCCAACGCAACCCTTAGTAATATTCTACATTTATATGTGGGCGCTGTTCAACACCCCAAGCTTGTTCACGAGACTGCCACGTCGTGTATTCTTTGGCTTAGCAGCCCAAATGAATACTGGACTTGCAACAAAAAAGTGGACAGTAAGTTAGAGTAGTCAAGCAGCTATG
>CAZDGU010000028.1:0-10256 GCA_964505215.1 uncultured Balneola sp. | reverse complement strand
GTACAATCCAGTCCAAACAAACCAATTAAGCATGATTTAGAATCGAACTCAGGTTGATATACTTAAATTGCGGTAGTGAGATTGATATAAAAAGGCGTTTCAAAGCCTGAATTTGTGAGCTTCATTTCTACCATCATGACATTGTACTCTATGGAAAAGTTAAAATAGAAATCGACTACTCTTTTGGCTTTTAAATTTCCTCCCATCAGAGTTATGTGCTCTAATACTCGTTCATCCGTTTTTCTTAGGAAACTCATAACAACCTTTTTAACTATTTATCATAATGACCTTCGTACTCAGAAAGCCTGGCGATATATTGGGCTAAAAAGCCGAATATAAAGTTAACAATTATCAGCAAAAAGGTAACGCCAACACCAAGCACATACTGCTTTAAAGCAATACTTACACCAATTCCTGCCGACATCAAAATTGTAGCGGCCGTAGTTAAATAGCGCACCACGGTTTCGGATGTACTTTTCAAAATAGTACCGGCTCCGATAAAGCTCACTCCCACTACCACCGCGTGTACCATTCGAATGGGATCAACGCTCAACCCCTCAACCTCCACCAGCTGGCTGAAGTCTAAAATTACCACCCTTCCCAACGATACTAAAAGCGTGGCCGATCCGGCAATAATCATATTGGTTTTTAAACCCGCCGGCTTTTGTTTCCACTCGCGTTCAACGCCTAAAATTCCGCCCAAAACCAGTGCTATACCAACATCTAACAATATGTATGATTGTGTTAATAAATCCATTTCCTTTTATTTTAATTACTCATTTCGGTTTGCAACCTGTGTTTTAATTGCTACGGAACTCAAACCCAGAACCGTTACTGTATATAAAGAAAGAAAACCCGGCCAAGGTTCCGAGCTATATCTATGCGGGTCATAGAAAACGCCAATTAGTTTAACATTAAACTAATTTCTATCTTTACAATTCACCTTAACAACCTACTGCAAACACTATGGAACATCATAAAGGAATACATCACATCACGGTTTTAGCCGGAGATCCTCAGGAAAATGTGAATTTCTACACAAATGTTTTGGGCATGAGAATGATCAAAAAATCTGTAAACCAGGATGACCCCGGTACCTATCACCTGTTTTATGGAAACCAGGCAGCTGAGCCCGGTTCAAGTCTTACTTTTTTCCCCTGGCCACGTGCTAAAAAAGGAACAACGGGTGTAGGTGAAGTGGTGAATGTAGGCCTTCAGGTACCACAAAACTCTAAAGATTTCTGGGAAAGCCGACTTACCGAGCATGAAGTTACCTACAAGCAGGTATCCGTATTTGGACGTCAAGCACTGCGTTTTGAAGATCCTGATGGACTGGAATTAGATCTGGTTTTTGAAGGCCGGGCTAAAAGTAAAATCGAAAATATAAGCTATCCGGTACCATTTGATAAAACCATTCAGGGCTTTTGGGGCGCCCGGATGCTGCTTTCGGAAAATGCCCACACTTCCATGTTATTGAATGAGCTGTTTGGCTTTGAAGAAACCGCAAAAGAGGACAACCAAATTTTATACCAAACGGATGCTCCTATTGGCCGAAATGTTATTATTGAAGTTGCCGAACATCCCGAGCGTGGAAAGAACGGTCGCGGAACGGTTCACCATATTGCCTTCCGAGCTGAGAACAGTGAAGATTTAGATCAGCTTCGTAAAAAGGTGAAAGCAAAAGGACTTTCCCCAACCGACCTCATTGATCGCCATTGGTTCAATTCCGTGTATTATCGTATTCCGGCCGGAGTTTTGTTTGAAATGGCTTCCGATGACCCGGGTTACACCGTGGACGAGGAATTTGAGCACCTGGGCGAACAGCTGATTTTACCACCCTGGCTGGAGTCTAAACGCGATGACATCGAGCGCATTCTTCCTACCATTAATCCAACATCTTAAACCATGAGCATTTTCAGAGCAAAATCAACGTCTTCTATTAAAGGTCCGCATCAGTCAACCCCTGTTATTAAAGCAGGTCTGGAAAATGACGCCGATGCGGCACTCATTATGATTCACGGCCGAGGCGCCAGCGCCGAAAGCATTCTTGGGCTGGCTAACGAGTTTGATATTCAAAAAACCCTAACGCTTCGGGCGCCGCAAGCTGCAGGACATACCTGGTATCCGTATCCCTTTACGGCGCCAAATGAGCAAAATGAACCGCATTTATCTTCTGCTTTGCAAAAGATTTTTGATTTGGTTGAAGAGTTAAAAGAAGAGGGATTTAATGAAGACCAAATCTACTTTCTTGGCTTTTCACAGGGTGCCTGTCTGATTTCAGAGTTTGTGGCTCGTCATCCTAAAAAATATGGCGGACTTATGGTGCTTAGCGGCGGACTCATAGGAATCGGACCTTCAGTTCACCGCGAAGATTATACCGGACAGCTCGAAAACACACCCATTTTTATCGGCTGCAGCGATGTGGATGCTCACATTGCCAAGGAGCGCGTGCAGGAAACAGCTAAAATATTTACTGAATTGGGAGCAAAAGTTACCAAAAAGCTGTACCCGGGAATGGGCCATACCATAAACATGGATGAGATTTCGCACGTAAATGCGCTGTTAAATGAATGAGATCAACCCTTATTACTGCTTTGCAGCCATTGGTATAAACCGATAGAAACGGCAACAGCGGCGTTTAGGCTTTCCACCTTTTCCTGTCCGCCTGCCGGTTCAATGCTCACTTTTTTGCGGGGGGAACTCAGTAACTGCCCGGATATTCCATTACCTTCGTTGCCAACTACCAATATGGTTTTTTTAGCGGATTGAACCGAGGCCAAATCCACACTTTCGCGACCGCCGTCTAATAATAAAGTCTCCCAGCCGGCGGCTTCCAACGCTTCAAAAATCGGTTCTAAGCTGCCCGATATAACTGGAAGGCTTCCCGTTGCGCCGGCGGTACTGCGTACTACCTTGGGGTGATAAACGTCCACACTGCCTTTTCCGGCCACCAACGCCTTCACCCCAAACCACGCGGCCGTTCGCAAAATTGTGCCCATATTTCCCGGATCCTGAATAGCATCTGTTGCCACAATAATTCCGGATTGCTCCGCCAGCTTTTCAAGATCCGCTTCGGCCGGCATTTTACAAAGCGCCAGCACGCCCTGGGTTTGTTCTGTGTCAGCTACTTCCTCAAACACAGCATCTTCAAGTAGAATTTGAGAAGCTCCGGATTGAAAACTGCCGGCAACTCGTTCACTCAAAAAAACGTGCTCCACTTCTACCAATCCGTTTTCTAAAACCTGTTCAACTCCGCGAATTCCCTCCACAACAAAACGCTGCTCTTTCTCCCGATATTTTTTTCGGTTTAGCTTTCTAAGTAATTTAATTTCGTTATTTGATGCGTTTCTCATACTCCAAGAATACAGAACTCCGGCATTAGAATACAATAATTTAAACCTATTACAGCGTCTGTATTCTCATGCTTCACTTCCCTATCTTAAACTAAAACCAAGTAAATAATTAATTGATATGGATTTTCTGAAAACATTAGGTATAGAAGGTATTAATCCCGGAACCAGTACCGGACAAAAACATGTGGAAAGCAAAGAAACCATCAGCAGCTTCACCCCTACAAATGGGGAAAAAATTGCTACCGTGGGCGTAACCACGCGCGAGCAGTACGATCAGGTTGTGGAAACCGCACAAGAAGCATACAAAACATGGGGACAAATGCCTGCCCCGCAGCGAGGCGAGATTGTGCGCCAAATTGGCCAGAAGCTCAGAGAATATAAAGAGCCGTTAGGTAAGCTGGTATCTTACGAAATGGGCAAAATTTATCAGGAAGGCCTGGGCGAAGTGCAGGAAATGATTGACATCTGCGACTTTGCAGTTGGTCAGTCGCGCATGCTTTACGGTAAAACCATGCACAGCGAGCGGCCACAGCATCGCATGTACGAGCAGTGGCATCCGCTGGGTATTGTGGGCATTATCTCGGCCTTTAACTTTCCGGTAGCCGTGTGGAGCTGGAACGCGATGATTGCCGCCATTGCAGGTAATGTTACCATCTGGAAAGGCTCCGAAAAAACACCATTATGCGGTGTTGCGGTTCAAAAAATTGTAGCAGAAGTCTTAAAAGAAAATGATCTGCCCGAAGGTATTTTCAACCTGATAACCGGAGACCGTGATGCAGGAGAGTGGCTGACTGAAGACACGCGCATTCCGTTAATTTCAGCCACCGGTTCAACCCGAATGGGTAAAGAAGTTGGCAAAACCGTAGCAAGCCGTCTTGGTAAAACCATTCTGGAACTGGGCGGAAACAACGCGATCATTATCACCGAGAATGCAGACCTGGAAATGGCTATCCGGGCAACGGTATTTGGCGCGGTTGGAACTTGTGGCCAGCGCTGTACATCAACCCGCCGTCTTATTATCCACGAATCTGTGTATGACCAGGTAAAAGAGCGCCTGCTTAATATTTATGAAAACATCACCATTGGGAATCCACTGGATGAGGGAACGCTTGTTGGCCCTATGATTGACCAGGATGCCATTGATACTATGCAGCGCGCACTTAAGCAAGTTGAGCAAGAAGGCGGTACCGTTATTTGCGGTGGTGAACCGTTAGAAAAAGAAGGTTTTTATGTAAAGCCGGCTATTGCAGAGGCAGAAAATCATTACCAGATTGTACAGGACGAAACCTTTGCACCTATTCTTTATCTACTGAAATACGAAACCCTGCAAGAAGCTATGGAAATGCACAATGGCGTGCGGCAAGGGCTCAGCTCGTCTATGTTTACGCTGAATATGCGTGAAGCTGAGAAATTCCTCAGCGCCCAGGGCTCCGATTGCGGTATTGCAAACATCAACATTGGAACCAGCGGTGCTGAAATTGGCGGTGCCTTTGGCGGTGAAAAAGAAACCGGTGGCGGACGCGAGTCCGGCTCCGATGCCTGGAAAGCTTACATGCGCCGTCAAACCAATACCATGAACTGGGGTGATTCACTTCCTCTGGCTCAAGGCATCGACTTTGATGTGTAACTGTCTGATTTTATATAATTGAATATAAAAACCCTCCAAGTTTTAAAGCCTGGAGGGTTTTTTTATGCTTAATATTTTTAATTATGGGTGATTTCTGTCCCCAGCACTTTTAAAAACTCTGCCAGCCATTTTTGATGTCCGGGCCAGGCAGGAGAAGTCACTAAGTTCCCATCCACAACGGCTTCTGTAGGCGGCACTTCTTTGTAATCTGCTCCCGCCAGCACCATTTCAGGTCCACATGCCGGATAAGCCGTTAACGTTTTGCCTTCTATTCCGCCCACCGTGGCCAAAATCTGTAAGCCGTGGCAAATGGCGGCAATGGGCTTATCTTCGTCCACAAAATGCTTTACTTTGGCAATCACCTCATCATTCAGGCGCAGATATTCAGGAGCCCTTCCGCCGGGAACTACCAGCGCGTCATAATCTTCGGGATTGGCTTTATCGAAATCATAATTTAGGGTGAAATTGTGCCCCGGAAGCTCTTTATAGGTTTGATCGCCCACAAAATCGTGTACGGCTGTTGGACAAGTATCTCCATTTTTCTTATCCGGACACACGGCATGAACCTCGTGCCCAACCATTTGCAGCGCCTGAAACGGCACCATTATTTCGAGATCTTCTCCGTAATCTCCTACAATCATTAATATCTTTTTGTCACTCATTATTATCTCCGTTTTAGTTATCATTATCTTTATTTATAATGATTTAGCCGCGCAAAAAGTTCTAAAGCACTTTAATTTCATTCCCGCATTTTAGCAAAATCAACATTCTTCAATTTTATGAATATCCAGGTTCCATCAGAAGAAGATTTCAAACGAGACCAAAAGAAACGGCGTGTTCAAGGCATCTTTGGCTTTGTATTTGGTGTCCTGTTTTTTGGTTTTGTGGGTATAAAAATATTCGTTTACGGTTTTGATCAGGTAACACTTTATACATGGATTGCCCTTGGCTTTGGCGTGCTCTCGTTCAGCTTTTTAGCGTATAAATTCGGGAGTGAATTTTGGTCTGCTCTTTTTAAAAACTGAGTGCAAACCCACTTCATGTACTTCCAAAATTGGTACATTTTACATTTCCTTTCTTATATGAGAAGCACTTATCTTTGAGGCTTATTTTTTATTAATTCATCCCAAAAAATGTCACGATTATCCCGCCCGCTTCTGTTACTTTCAGGACTTGTATTACTGCTTTCGCTTACTTCTTGTTTCTCTGACAATGGCTGCGATCAAAAGCCAAAACTCAATGTAAACCAAACGCAGCTCCGTGCTGATGTGAAGGCTATTGAAGATTACCTCACCGAAAATAACATTGAAGCCGAAGTTCATAAATCAGGCATTCGTTATGTTATTAATGCACCGGGCGATGGCAATAAACCCTCGCTTTGTGATCAGGTTACGGTGAGTTATGAAGGGCGACTGCTATCAGACGGCAGCGTTTTTGACGGCACCGATAAAAACGTAGCTTTTGGGTTGAACCGTTTGATTATCGGCTGGCAAGTTGGCATTCCGCTTATTAAAGAAGGCGGCAGCATCACTCTTTATATTCCCTCTGTATATGGATACGGCGTTCGGGGCAGTGGCGATAAAATCCCTCCGAATTCTAATCTCGTATTCGACATTGATTTGGTAAAGGTATTTTAAGCAAGCTTCATCCCAAAGAAGAAATTAGACAGCTTTATTCAACCCACATTTAATAAAAAAGGCAGCCTAAACAGACTGCCTTTTAATAGCTATTCGAAATTAATTTGGATATCAGAAGCTGTCCAATCGGCTTTTGGCATCCGTTCCGTAGGCGGTCAGCTCCATCACAGAGCTGTCATCCGAATCTTTTTCTTCATACTTATATTTAATAATGCCGCCGGGCACCTTATCGCCCGAAACTCTCCACATAATCATAGCCATTCCCGGAGCCGCTCCAAAGTTCAATTTATCGGCTGTAAATGTATCTGCCGGAACTTTGACGGATACATTTCTTTCAGCAACAGCACCTTCAATCGATTCTTTTGTAAGCTTCTGTGGATCGGTGTACCATCCTTCTGAAACGGGTTTTTCCTGTGGTTCCTCATCGCCAACTTTTTCTCTCATTCTTACAATAGAAGAGCGGTCGGCAGAAAAAAGCACTTCAGCTATATACTCTTCTTCCTTCTTTTTCTTTTCAGTGCTGATAATCACAACTTGCCACCACTGTTGGCCATTATCCAGCTCTTTCAAAAAGGCTTTACGCATGTGGGTATCATCCGAATCATTTGATGTCCATTCCGTCCATCCGCCCTCCGGATAATCTTCCAGCTCCAGCTGATATCCGTATCCCGTAAACAGGTAGCGAAACATCATGGGATAAATGTTGGCACTCATATTCATCCCAAAACTAATTGCATCAAATTCTACTTGGTTAGTTAAGCGCGCTGTTATGGTAGAGCCGTTATCAGCCGGCATGGTAATCACCATATTATTGGGCATATAATTGTCTGCATAAACGCCAATATTGTGAATTCCCACCGTACCGAACTTCAGTTTTGCCATACCATCGGCATCGGTAGTTGTCTTTCGGCCGTTTGAGGCCTCAACCTGAGCTCCTTTTATGGGCTCATCATTCTGATCAACCACTTTCACTTTTACTGAATTAATGGGCACTTTATTCAGCAGACTGGCGCTGGGAGAGAGGCCGGGAACTGAACAGCCATATCCAAAAAATGCGGTTATAATTAAGGCCAATAGGCTTATTCTGCTGTGGGTGTAAAGCTCCGAAAACATAGGTATATCATTTTTAGTTATCTCTTCTTATGAATGAAGAATATAACCCAACTAATGAATATCTAAAACAAGAAAAGCCTTATCAATTGAATGATAAGGCTTTTAAAAAAGTGTTTATAACGGAAGCTTAGTTTTCGCTATCTCCGTCTGAGCTTTCCTCTTGCGATTGCTGCTGAGGGATAGCCGGAGCCGTTTGAGAGGGAGCTTCAATAGGGGCATTTACGCCGGCTCCATCTTGCAGGATGCTTCTGTTTACTTCTCCGCGATCTATCGCAAAGTTAGCCAGCACGCACAGTCCTAAAAATAAACCTGCCAGTATAGAGGTTGACTTTGAGAGTAAGTCTGCGGTTCTGCGAGCACCCATTCCGCCACCTCCGCCGAGGCCGCCACCGCCGCCCATACCGGATATTCCCTGACCTTGGCCGGGCTGAAGCAAAACAACTAAAATTAACAGGAAGCAAATAATGGCGATAACGCCTACAATAATATTATAAAGCATGTAATTAGATTCTTATCTTTGCAAAGGGCGTAAAGATATTCATTTTTGATTACTATCCCAAGCACTGAGACATCAAAAGATAACAAATATTTTAAATGAAACAGTTCATAGACCAGCTAACCGAGTTCTTCGAAAACTCCCCTAATGTAACTTTCCAAATCGGGGAAACGGTTGTAATAATTTTAGTTTTATGGATTGTCCGGTTTCTCTCTTTGCGGTTGGTGCAGCGTAATGTAGAGAATCAAAAAACGGTATTTAAGTGGCGTAAAAACCTCACGTACATCACCGTGGTTATTGGCGCTATTTTATTAGCACAAATTTGGTTTACGGCTTTAGATTCTTTAGGTACTTTTTTAGGCCTTTTAACTGCCGGTATTGCCATTGCCCTTAAAGAGCCCGTAGCCGATGTAGCTGCCTGGTTTTACATTTTATGGAGAAAGCCTTTTGATATTGGCGATCGCATTCAAATTGGAGACGCCAAAGGTGATGTTATTGACCTCAGAGTGTTTAAATTCAGCATTTTAGAAATCGGAAATTGGGTTGATGCCGACCAAAGCACAGGACGCGTTATTCATGTCCCCAATCACAATGTGTTTACGGAAGATGTTGCAAACTACACCGCCGATTTTGAGTTTATATGGAATGAAATTGGAGTCTATATCTCTTTTGAGAGCAACTGGAAGAAGGCCAAATCCATTCTTCAGGATATAGTAAACGAGAATATGCAGGAGTTTGTAGAGCAAGCCCGACAGGAAATTAAAAGAGCTGAAAAAGCATATTTAATCCGCTATCAATACTTAACTCCCATTGTTTATACCAGCGTAAAAGACCGAGGCATTAACCTAACCATTCGGTTTCTGACTAACCCGAGGAAACGACGCGGTATTTCTCAGGCTATTTGGGAGGCTGTACTTGAACGCTTTGCCGAACACGATGACATTAACTTCGCCTATCCCACCATCCGCTATTATGATCACCCAAGCGAAGGAAAGCCGGGAATGCTTCCTGAAAATCCTTCTTAAATATGTTCTTTTGCTCGCTCTCAACAAACCCGTTGGGAGCGCCGAAAAGAATCACCCGTTTTAAACTGTGATGGATTTTAGGTAATGATAAAATGACCTTGAAGATCGTCAAGGAAATGTTTTTCAAACCCGAGTTTCGTCTGACCGCTGGACATAATTAGGCTGACAGAATACGTTTTGGTGCGATCTGACGGATGATTCAGTGAACAGGGAGCAGTTTGCAGTGATCATTTTTTGGTGCTTCTTTTGGTAGTATCAGCAAAGCTCTCAACCAACGCGTCCTCTTTCCTTGCGGCGGTGCTAAGGTTTGGGAGTTATTACGGGCGTGCCGGAGGGAAAGAGACAGAGAAAGGGTCCTGTTTTTGTGGGCTTGAAATTCAGAATTGCCCAAAAAGAGACTTTTGGTTTTAATAACTATCTACCCTGTTCAATCGTCTGACGAGCTGGAGTCGTCGGACGAAATTTCGGGCTTTTATTGGTAATCCTGAACATCTGAAAATCCCGGTTCAATAACATGAACCTCAACCCATTCCATCACCCGGCTCTCTGAAAAATTCATGGCTCTCCTGTTCGGGCTGAGCCGAATGATGGAATTGCAGCACTGCCAATATCCACCAACACCTTCCGCATGCGCAGCAAGCTGCACATGGCACCTTCCTCAAGGAAGGACTCTTCTTGCTTGTTTTTGGCAGTTATGGATTAAGTAAATTCTAAACTTATTTTCATCCAAAATGTAAGTCTCTCCTTGAGGAGAGTGCAAATCATTCAGCACCTCGCTGAATGATTTGCGAGAGGTGTTGGCGGTGGGTGTTTGAATTGTTATTGTCGCTCACATCGCTGCGTTGATATAGGAAGCAGCCACATTCTCGAGATTGCTTCGGCGATTGATATAGCAGGCATGGTTATCCCTGCTTCCGCCTCGCAAAAGAGTCCTTCTGCGAGGAGTTGGGTGGACTTGCTACATTTTAATGGACACGAAGTTAAGGTATATTGCAGTCTAAACGA
>CAZDGU010000027.1:0-14713 GCA_964505215.1 uncultured Balneola sp. | reverse complement strand
CTTACACCAATTCACTTAAAAATTTAACCATTAAAATCTCTGAGCTCGAACAGGTTGCCGTACTCGGAGCCGCCGCACTTGTGCTGGATATGGAGCGATAACACAGAGGATTCACATTATGAGATTGTTTCAGATGAAAAAATATTTCAAGATAGCCCTTCCACTTTTTGCGCTGATGCTTTTTGTATCGGGCTGTGGGCAGTCATCACAAAGCACTAAAATTCCAATTACCGTAGAGCAAAACATTGAAGGGAGTCCGCAGGTGTTTGGAGTTCCGATTCCACAGGGAACACTGCACTCGCCGGATAACGTGCGGGTATTAAACAGCAAAGGGAAGGAGATTCCGTCTCAAATCACAAAAGTAAACACTTGGGAACCGGCTGATAACAGCATTAAATGGTTATGGGTATTTTTCTTTTCGGATGATAACGACACGTACACGGTAGAATATGGCTCAAACGTCCACAATGCACGCGATTATGTAGAAACGCTGGTGGTGAAAAATAATCAGCGCACGAACGGTGAAGTTACCGTAACTACCGGTCCGCTCCGTTTTACGGTTGATAAAGGATTAGGGGGCGGCTACAATAATCAGCCCGCCAGCAGCGGTTTTTTTAATAAAGTAGAACTGGACGTTACCGGAGATGGTTTTGGCGAAGATGATGTGATTGCCATGGGAGAAGCCGGCCGAAGCAGCTTTTTAGATATTTTAGATGATGCAGGTTTAGATCCGTCAAAAGCCGTAGTTACCCGCACGGTTAAAGAATTGGGCAGCGGCCCGCTTCACACCATTATTCGTGTGGAAGGTGAATATCAATATTCACGTGAAGATAATAATACGGCCCCTTTCATCACTCGCATTCACGCCTATGCCGGTAAAAGTTATGTTAAAGTACAGCACACGTTTGTTTATACGGGAGATCCCGATCACCACAAAAAACAAGACGGACAATATGAAGCTATTGCCACCGAAAATGGCAAAATTATTGATGAATCTAAGTTAAAAGGCGATCCGGGATTTACGCGTCCAAACGACCGCATTGCTTCTACAGGACTTTCTCTGAAGTACAATTTGAGTGAGAATAAAACCGTAACCACAGCCTACTACAACGGAAGCTGGTGGGAAACGAAAGGTAAAAAAATCATACAAAAACCTTTAGTTAGCGGAGCTTCCATTTTACAAGAGGGTCCCGATCCTTCCCGGATACCGCCGGTAGCCAGTTCAACCCCCGATAAGCGCCTGCAAGATGTATTTGATGCCACTATTTCCATTGATGGAAGTGAAGAGCTGAAAACGGAAAGAGCTCCCGGATGGCTGGATGTCTCGGACAACAAATGGGGCGTGATGGTAGGCTTCAGAGACTTTTTCCAGGAATATCCCAAAGAAATTAAAGTAGAAGAAGATCAACAAAAGCTAACGGCCTACATTTGGACGCCCTCAGTTGAACCGCTCAGCTTTGCTCGAAAAGATGGTAACAACGACAGCGGAATGATTGCCAACTTTGCGGCAGGAACCGCTAAAACAACAGAAATGGTGTTCTACTTTCACAGTAAAGGAACCAATGGCGATGTAGAAAAAACAGCCAATATGTTTTTAGACGCACCGGTAGCTCATGCCGCTCCCGAATGGTATGCCGAAAGTGAAGCATTCGGTAAAATGACCGAACGCCTGGATAAGTTTGCATCCTACGAGCGGGGCTTAGATTATAAATTCCGCTGGATGAAATTCAACCAAAATTGGGAACCCTGGTACGGATTGTTAGACTACGGCGATAACCTCACTTATTATTACGATTACAACTGGTTCCAGTGGACAAATAACGAGCCGGGTAACGATTATATGTGGTGGCTGCAGTTCATGAGAACGGGCGATCCCTCTCTGCACAAAATGGCACAAGCCGCCAGCCAGCACACCATGGATGTGGATAACATTCACTGGCCCAAAGATCCCGTTTATATCGGTGATACCAACGAATCCATTCATGCTTTTCAAATTAAAGAACAGCCCAAAGGCTCACCGTATGTGGGAATGGGAAGGCGACACGCTTCCCAGCACTTTACTTCTTTATTAAGTGCGCACGTTTGGGTGCCGGGATGGGTTACTTCTTATTATTTAGATGCCAATCACCGCGGACTCGAAGTAGCCATGGAAACCGGAAATTACTACGTAAAACGTGTATTTGGAGATCACGGATTGAGAGGACGAAGATTGTACCTTTCCGTATGGAACCTGTCCGAGATTTATGATGCCACCAAAATGGACAAATACGGAGACGAGCTGAAAGAGCGCGTGGATATTATGCTTAAACTGCAAAAACATCCCGATCAAGGTGATGAAATTGCCATTAACCGCTACGGCTATTCTCAGGTGTATATTACTAACGGATTGAGGAAATATGTGCAGCTCACTAACAGTGAAAAAGCCAAGACGGCCATGGTAGATCATGCCCGAAGGCTACGCGATGTACCTCCGCTCAATCACGACATGGAATCTTACTTGTCATCCATCAGCAGCCTGGTGCTGGGTTATGAATATTCCGGAGAGAAGAGCTTATTAGAAACCGCCATAGACCGCGCCCAATACCTGAAAACAGATGAATTAGCTCAGGCTTTCGATTCTTACGAAAATCAACGTATTTTAGCCGACGCTCTCGAAGAAGCCAGCCATTTTCCAAAAAGTCCTCCTGGTGAGCGCGCACCTATTTGGCAAATTACCAATGGGTTGAGAGTATTTGGGTGGACCAGTATTTACAACGTTCCGTACTTAGAATATTGGATGGAAAAAGAAAATTACCCGGCAGTAAAATAAATAAACAGGTAGATATAAAAGCATGGCAGGCATTCTGAAATTACTGGGAAGTCGTTTAGGTTTAATTGCAGGGGTGATTATTTTTGCAGTGTTAATTCTGCTCCCTGCTCCCGACGGCCTCTCCCAGGAAGCCTGGATGACGGCCGCTGTTACCATTTTAATGGGAATTTGGTGGATTACCGAAGCCATTCCCATTTCTGCCACGGCGCTGGTTCCCATTGTGCTGTTTCCAATTTTAGGCGTGGGCAGTATCAGCGATGCAACCACGCCCTACGCCAATCCCATTATCTTCTTATTTATGGGAGGATTTGTGATTGCCTTAGCCATGGAAAAATGGGATTTACACCGCCGTATTGCCATTGGTATTGTCAGCTTTGTAGGGGTGAAACCATCCTCCATTATAGCAGGATTTATCATATCAGCTGCATTTTTAAGCATGTGGGTAAGCAACACGGCTACGGCCATTATGATGCTGCCCATTGCCATGTCTATCTTGGAATTGGTAAAAAGAGAAGACGATGATCAAAAAATCAATTTTGAAATCGTACTCATTCTAAGCATCGCCTATGCCTGTAATATCGGTGGAATGGGAACGCTGATCGGAACGCCGCCCAACGCACTTTTAGCCGGTTTTGTATTAGAAAACTACGGAATTGAAATCAGCTTTTTTGACTGGATGATGGTAGGTATTCCCATCATGCTTATTTCGCTGCCTATTTTATACGTGCTGCTCACCAAGTTCATCTATCCCATAAAAATAGATGTACTTCCGGGAGGAAAGGAACTCATTCAAAGGCAGCTGAGAGAGCTCGGAAAAATTTCAAACCAAGAAAAAAAGGTGGCTTTTGTATTCATTACCGCTGCCATAATGTGGATTACGCGTCCGCTCCTTTCAAATATTATTCCCGGCTTATCAGATGCGGGCATCGCGATTGGGGCTGCCGTAGT
Source organism: uncultured Balneola sp. (assembly GCA_964505215.1). Lineage (GTDB taxonomy): Bacteria > Bacteroidota > Rhodothermia > Balneolales > Balneolaceae > Gracilimonas. Next base: position 10,956 of record CAZDGU010000027.1, on the reverse strand, counting down.
ATTCTTTATCATTCCTGCAGATGCTTCCAAAAAAACCGCTATTCTGGAATGGAATGATGTGCGCAAACTTCCCTGGGGCGTACTTATTTTATTTGGCGGAGGTTTAAGTATGGCATCAGCCATCAGCAAAACAGGATTGGCCGCTTGGATTGGAAATGGAATTGGCAGCTTAGGAGCATGGCCTATTTTGCTCATCATTTTAATTGTAATTGCGCTGATTGTATTCCTAACTGAAATGACCAGCAACACGGCTTCAACCGCTGCATTTCTGCCTATTTTGGCATCTGTTGCCATTGGGCTGGGAGAAAATCCGCTGTTGTTAGCTATTCCAACCGTGTTGGGAGCCAGCTGCGCATTCATGCTTCCCGTAGCCACACCGCCAAATGCAATTGTTTACGGAAGTGGAAAAATTACCATTCCCGAAATGTCGAAAGCAGGTTTTTGGCTGAATCTTTCCTTTATCGCATTATTAACGGTTGCATCCATCACCATTATAAGCTGGGTATTTGGAATCGAAATTGGCGTTTTGCCCGAGTGGATTGGTCAGCAGTAGTAAGCACAGAATGAGTAACAGTTTTAGCGCTTTTCTCTTACAAAGCGTCAAACACTCGGAAGCTTTCTTTACCGCAGTTCAGCAGCACATCAATCAAAGAGCATTCCGGTAAAAAGTCGTTGCCAACTTGAGGATATTCGGGGTGATGATCTAAAGCAGATACGGCCGCATCACTCCGCCACTGATAATTTTTGGAATCATGTTCCTGGTACAGCGTTACTTCTCCCAATTCATCTATAAAAACATCAGGATTCAGGTTGAAGTCAGGTATCTGACCGGCTCGCTCATAAACAATCGGACATTCAACATAATGGAGCAACCGGTTGAAGAAATAATGGTTGAAATCAATCAGCTTTTCAAACTCATTGGCCATTTTGATATCGTGATGAAGCTCTGTCTCGAAAAAATCAAACCAGGTAGCTTCCGAATAAGAATGCACAATGGCGTGCCAAAATGAATCCATCCATTCTTCGTTGTGTTCAATCCGAACCTGATGAATAGCTTTTTTCTTGTCCTCTGTTTTAATGGGGATGTTAATCCACTGCTTGCCTTGCTCTCCTTTTATAACCGCCCGATGCGTTCGCCCTTTACGCGACCATGTTTCCAAATCATTCCAGATTACCCGGTCAGCTTTTAGCATGGCGGCGAAATCGTACAGGTTGGGCGCAAACTGCGGCTGTACAATAGCTATAGATTGTTTTTCAGAAATAGTGGACAAGGGTTTATTTTTAAAATGAAGGCAAACATAATCATTTCAACAGTTAAAATTTAGCGTTCAAATTTTCTTATCTTTCGATGTTAGAAAAAGAGCTTTGTAGGAATTTGAACATGATAGAAAACGAGTTTTACAAAGCGGTTAATAAAGCTGAATTCAAAACAACATAAAACGAGATACTACATGAGCGTTCGCGTACGATTTGCGCCTTCACCCACGGGATTTTTACACATTGGCGGACTTAGAACCGCACTGTACAACTACTTATTTGCACGCCACAACCAAGGCACTTTTGTGCTCAGAATTGAAGATACCGACCAGTCTCGGTATGTGGAAGGTGCTGAACAGGATATAATTGATTCCCTGGAATGGGCCGGAATGGAAATTGATGAAGGTCCCGGAAAAGGAGGAGAGCTTGGCCCGTATCGCCAGAGCGAGCGTAAGGATTTGTATCACAAATATGCGAAGCAGCTCATCGAAAACGGAAATGCGTATTACGCCTTTGATACGGTAGAGGAAATTGACGAAATGCGCGAGCGTTTGATAAAGTCAGGAAACCCTTCTCCAAAATACGATGCCATCACGCGCCAGTCTATGAAAAACAGCCTCACTTTACCACAAGATGAAGTAGAGAAAAAACTGGAAGCCGGTGATGAATACGTTGTTCGCCTTAAAGTTCCCCGCAAAGAACAAATTCGGTTTGATGATGAAATTCGCGGAAATGTGGCTTTCGATACCGAAGGTTTAGATGATCAGGTGTTACTGAAATCGGACGGAATGCCAACGTATCACTTAGCCAATGTGGTGGACGATCACACCATGGAAATCACGCATGTGATTCGCGGTGAAGAATGGCTGAGCAGTACGCCTAAGCATATCTTATTGTACAAGGCGTTTGGATGGAAACCGCCGAAAATGGCGCACCTGCCGCTCATTATGTCGCCCAGCGGAGGTAAACTTTCTAAGCGTAAAGCGGAAAGTGAAGGAATTCCCATCAACACCAAAGATTATATTAAAGGAAATTATGAGCCCGATGCGCTGGTTAACTTTTTGGCATATTTAGGCTGGAGTCCCGGCGACGATTCCGAAATCCACGATATGAAGGAGCTTTGCGAGCTGTTTACGCTCGACCGCGTGAGTAAAGGCGGTGCTGTTTTCAACTTCAAAAAGCTGATGTGGTACAACGAAAATTACATTCGTGAGCACTCCGTAGATGAGCTGAAGCCGCGCGTAAAAGCATTGTTTGAAGACAGTAAATTCAACATTCCAAACGATGAGTTTTTAACGCAAGTCATTGAATTACTGCAAGAGCGAGTATCTACCATCAACGAGTTTGTGAGCATGGGGAGATTCTTTTTTGAAGCTCCGGATACGTACGACGAAAAAGCACTGAAAAAGTGGAAAGATGACAGTGCCGAAATTCTGAAGGCCTATAAAGACAAAATTGAGCAGCTTTCCGATGCAGACTTTGAAGCCGTTACGCTCAAAGATAAAATCAAAGAAACCATTGACGAAAAAGACGTAGGCTTCGGCAAGCTGATGATGCCGCTTCGTCTGGCTGTGAGTGGACAAGGTTTCGGTCCTGATTTAACTCCGGCCCTGGAGCTGATTGGTAAGCAGGAAGTGCTTAAGCGTATTGATACAGCTTTAGAAAAAATATAAGCTCACTTTTTCAATAAAGATGCTCATTCCCATTGGGGAGAGCATCTTTTTTTATGAGGCAGATGTTGGCCAAAACAGCAGCCGATTAAGGATAAAATGATGGGCAAGCTAAATTGCACCATAAGACAGGCGGAATCGTGTTTTTAAAATATTTTAATGCGGTTCATTATTAGTTGTAAAAGGCAGAGAAAATCTTGCATTTACCTGCAGACCTCTTATTTTCCATGCGATTAAACATTTAGATAATAATGCACGCATGAAAAAGAAAATAGCCGCGTTAGTTGGCATGGTGTCTATCTTCATTTTGGCCTCCCAAAGCGCTTGGGCTGATGCCGCTTCTCTCGAAAACTTCTCCATAATAGGCAGCTGGGTCAGCATTCTTCCCCCGTTAGTAGCCATTGGTATTGCGCTGGCTTTTCGACAGGTACTCTTTGCTTTATTTTTAGGAATCTGGATGGGAGCCTTTTTGATAGGTGATCTCAGCCTTTCGGGAATATTCAACAGCTTCTTTACTTCACTGAGCGATTACATTGTACCCGGTGTTGCAGATCCTGACCGAATGAGTATTGTTGTTTTTTCCATTTTAATTGGAGGAATGGTAGGTATTATTACCGATAACGGAGGCACGCGCGGTGTGATTAAAGGCATTACCCGTTTTGTTCGTACCAAAGTTCAGGGGCAGTTAGTGACGGCCTTAATGGGCTTTATTGTTTTCTTTGATGATTACGCCAACACCATGGTGGTAGGAAATACCATGCGTCCGCTCACCGATAAGCTGCGCATATCGCGGGCAAAGCTGGCTTTTTTGGTAGATGCAACCGCTGCTCCCATTGCCACAGTAGCGCTGGTAAGTACATGGATTGGGGCGATGGTAGGCTTTATTTCAACGGCAGAAAGTGAAATGCCCGGCTTTAATGAGGCGGCCTATTCCGTTTTTATAAGCTCTCTGCCATATAATTTCTATGCATTTTTTACCATTCTCTTCGTAATTCTGATAGCCATTTCCGGCCGTGATTTTGGGCCCATGCTGAAGTCAAGAATTAACCTTTACCGCGCAAAACACGACCCCGCGCTGGATAAGTACAATCTGTATAAAGAAATTATTGAAGAAGATGAAATGGAGAAAAGGGAGTCGCACTGGATTAATGCGGCAGTGCCTATTTTAACACTGGTAACGGGAACCATTATCGGACTATTTGCAACGGGCGAGGGGTCGGGCATTCAAGCCATTATTGAAACGGCAGACTCATACAGTGCGCTGCTTTGGGGTTCTCTGGCCTCTGTGGTTGTAGCTATAGTGATGACAATCTCCCAAAAGCTGCTGGATATCGAAAAAACATTAGAAGCCATGATGAGCGGAATGCACGTCATGTTTGATGGAATATTAATCCTGGTTTTAGCTTGGGGATTAAGCGACATAACCGTAGCTCTGGGCACCGCAGATTATTTGGTGTCTATTTTTGGGGAAACGCTGAATCCATACTGGATGCCGGCTATTATTTTGATTTTATCTGCATTTACTGCCTTTGCAACCGGCTCAAGCTGGGGCACCATGGGTATTTTAATGCCATTGGTTATTCCTTTAGGCTGGGAAATTGGCAATGCCACCGGCATACCTGCCGAAACAACGCTGGAAGTAATTTATGCGAGTGTAAGCGCCGTTTTAGCCGGCTCGGTTTGGGGAGATCACTGCTCGCCCATCTCAGACACCACCATCTTGAGCTCTCTCGCAACCCAGTGCGATCATATTGAACACGTGAATACGCAACTCCCCTACGCACTGATTGTGGGCACCATCAGTATTGTAGCTATGATTTCAGCCATTGTACTCGATATCTCCCTTTGGATTATCTATCCGGGAGGCATTGCACTGATAATTGCTATTATCTATTATTTTGGCAAGATTCCTGATCCTCAAGAATATACGCCGGAAGGCAAAGAACCGGCCATCACCAGTTTAGATGGCTGATTATTTTACAAAAGTGTAGAAATGGAGACAGTGATGAAACAGAAAACCTTCATGAGTATCGGTTTAGTAGGTGTAATGTTGATAACAGCTGTCTGTGGCTGCAGTGTATTTGAAGACGAACAGTTTGTGCCTAAAAAATATGCCGGCGAATGGGAGTGGACCCGAGCAACCGGAGGAATTATGGGCAAGGAGATTTCTGCTGACACCGCAGGCTATAGCATGAGTCTCGTTATCACGCAAGCCAACAAAGCTGTATGGTACAAAAATGGCGAGGTTCTGGAGCGTTACAAGGTGGTACCAGCCGATAAAGAATCAGGTGTTGCTTTTTCCCTTAAGCCTGTCAATTCAGAAACCGAACATGAGATAAGTAAATCGGTTGTAATGCAGGGAAATAAATTGATGGTGTACGATAACTGCTTTGACTGCTTCAGTTACGAGTTTATGCACTAATCACTTCTTATTACCGGGCATAATTTGGTAATGCTGCTTACTTATTTCTTCGGTTGAACCTGATTTATAGGTCCGTTCGGTAAAATCAATACTTCCTTCCTTATCAATTAAAAGCACGGTTGAGCAGCGAGAGCCATAGTTTTCCGTTTTGATGAAAATGGAGGAAACTGCTCGCTCTGCTTCTTTCGGAATTCCGGTTAAGGGCAGCTCCGAATCGGCAGCTCTTTGCTGATCGGTAAGCAAATCAAAAAGGCGCTCTTTATGGATGGTTTCACTTTCCACTATTTTCGACATTTTTTGCTTTGCTCTTGTAACCTTTGGCCAGGGCGTGTCTAAAAGTGCATTACTTAAGCCGTAAATTCCCGGCTCCAGTTGGGTTACTTCCTTGGTTTTATTGGCAAAATGATAGAACCCCTGTTCATCCCAAAGCAGCAGATTAAAGCCATTGTACTTTTCTGCAGTTGGAGAAATAGTTTTCAGATATTGAGCTGCCGATGTGTTCAGTTTCAAATAATTGAGAACCAGCTCACCTCGTGTAGGCGGATTTTTTTTCTGGAGAGAAGGATTTCGGAGATTAGTAAGCGTAGCCCAGCGGCCGTCATTTCTAACTCCAAGCCAGGTTCCGCCTCCTTTTAAATCTTTACCCGCCAATATATCCGGATAGTTTTCTTCTGTCCAAAACTGAGCACTGCGTGTAGGCCTTTTATAAAATTCATCGCGATTTCCCGCTAAAATGAGTTTATATTTAGGGTGCGCTTTATAAGCAAAAGTAAGTAAACACATAAAATTGAATTAATATGAGGTCAAGAGTTTCCGGGAAAAATCAGGCTCGAACAAAAAAAGAGTTTTGCAAAAATATTAACCGCCAATAAATGAAAGCTGAAATAAATTACATGCGGGTGGATATTAAAACACCTGTTGGTAAATGAATGCACGGTATTAAAATAACGATTTTGCAAAGCCTTCTGAAACTAAAGATATTAGTGAAACCTTATTTATTTTTTTCGTACCGTTAAACATGCTATGGAATAAAACTACTCTTAGGAACCTGTTAATTTTGATATTGGGGCTTGCCGGAATTGGTGCATTCTTCTATACCTTTTCGAATTATCATCCCCATTCCATTTCTGCTACCCACTATCCTAAAGAAACCATTATCCAAAAAGCGGATTCTGTAGTTCAAAGCTGGCAATTTAAAAGCGATAATTACTATCCGGAAATAACATTCAGAAGCTCGGATGACGTTATTGATTCACTCCAAAAAAAGTGGGGTAAAAAAAGATTTAAGGAAGAAATCGGTCAGTCTGAATTTGTCCAAAAGCTGCCGCTGTTCAGCTGGCAGGTAATACAACACGAAAAGCAGGCAGATCAGGACCAAACAAGGTTAACAATTGGGCTAAACACGAATGGCGAAGCAGTCAGTTTTACGGCTTCTAATAATTTTATAACAGATAATCGCCCCTTTAATCGCTATGCCGTCCGCACCCTGTTTGAAGATCATATTACGGATTATGACCGGGTGATTGAAGATTCTTTAATCGCCGGCTTGTTAAATTATCAGCACCTTAGCTCCGGCCGCTCACGGAATATGCAGAGGCCGAGCGAAGACTTAAGCGGTCCGGAAAGAAGGAGGCTGTATGTAGAGAAAAGCGTTACCGATCTGGCACAATTTTATATTCAAAAAACGATATGGAGCCGTTTTTCTTTACAACAAGATTCCGTGAAATTTATGGATGAATCCGGCTACCGGTTTGGCCGTGCCTGGTTGAGTACAGCAGATCAAGCCACCGGTTTAAAAGTACATCTAACGGTAGATGTGCTGCCGGCCGGATCCGTAAAATCAGTATCCTATTCTATTGAGCCTGAGATTAAACATGCTGAAAGCCCGGGCATTGAAATTCTGGAAGGCATTGCGCTCTTCGTTATTTTAATTTTCGGGATATGGCTGCTCGTTATATTTTATCTGCGTATTAAAGCGCGGGCAATTGATACCGGTCCGGCTATTATTATTGCTGTGCTTGCGGGATTTTTAGTTCCGGGAGTATTTTTGCTGGAGCTATTCAGCAGCATAGAGCTGAATTACTCGATTAATGGCGGAGCAGTTATTTTTCAGAACCTGATGGGATTAGCCATTCTTGGAGCCATAAGCGCCACCGGCTTTTTTGTGATTACTGCTGTAAGCGATTCAATAACCCGGCAGTATTGGCCGGCAAAACTTAAAACGTGGGATTTAGTACGGCAAGGATTTTTTCTAAATAAACCGGTTGGGTGGGGCATAGTTCACGCCGTTGCCATTGGAGGCGTGCTGCTGGGTATTTACAGTGCCTTTGTAAGCCTGTTTCCGGCCGCATATTTTCCCTCAGGTAAAGCATTAATTTCTGACTCCTACTTTTTGCCTTCTTTGGCAAACTTAATGTCCAATATTTTCTTAGTGCTGCTTATCATAGCACCCGTATTTTTGATTTTGGGCAACCAAATAAAGGGAAGGTGGGACAAAAAATGGATCATTCCCATATTTTCAGCAGCTGTTTTTGGCCTCATTGGTGTGTTCCCTTTTGGCATTGAACCGGACCAGATGGACCGCCTGTTGTGGATAATTTTAGGATTTTTACTGGGTTATTTCTATTTGAAATATGACTTTTTGACCCTGGTCTTTGGCGTTTTTGTTTTTGCCAATTTCATAACCACGGCCAATGGCTGGCTTATAGAAGGTTCTCCTGATGCCAATACCTTCTACTTGTTTATACTGGTGCTGATTACCATTACAGCGGCGGGCGTTTATTTTATTGTTTCAGGGAGGAACCGCGATGAGCTTCCTGAATATCTCCCCGCATATATTGAAGACCAGGCCAAAGAGCAGCGGGTTAAGCAAGAGCTTTCCATTGCCCGTACGGTTCAGAAAACGTTTCTGCCGTCTAAAATCCATCGCCTTCCGGGAATTGATATTGCAGGAGTGTGTATTCCGGCTCAAGAAACCGGAGGAGATTATTACGACATGATTGCTTTAGGTGAGGAAAGAACCGCCATTGCGATTGGTGATGTGAGCGGAAAAGGAATTAGAGCTGCTTTTTATATGACATTTACCAAAGGAGTGCTTCACAGCCTCAGCGCTCTTATTCTGTCTCCGGTTGAGCTGTTGAACCAGCTGAATAGATTATTTAATGAAAATGCCACGCGAGGCACTTTCATTTCTATGATTTACGGAATTATTGAAGCTAATAAACGGGAATTTACCTTTGCCCGGGCCGGACACAACCCTATGCTTATTGTGCGTGAAAATGGCCAAACAGAATGGATGAAACCTGACGGTGTTGGAATTGGGCTGGTACAGAACAATCAGTTTGTTCGTTTTACCAAAGAGGCTAAAGTATCCTTAAAAGAAGGAGACCTGATTTTGATGTACACCGATGGGATCACAGAAACTCTGAATCCCGGAAATTATTTTTATGGAGAAGAACGATTAGAGCGCTTGGTTAAAGGCGTGCGAAAAGCATCTTCAGAAAAAATCATTGAAATTATTACCGATGATGTGAATGAGTTCAAAGGAATTGCTAAACAGCATGATGACATGACTTTGGTAATTATCAAAGCAGATGCATCAGTAAGTCAGTAGTTTTTTGTATCTTAACAGACCGTTATGACACATATTTGTTAATGTAACAGGCATAATAAATTAACTCAATTTCGAATCATTGTCAGAATCACCCAAAAATAAGATGGTAATCAGCCAAGCTGTTGAAGATTATCTAAAAGCTATTTATGTACTTGAGTCGGAAGGCGAAGGAGCTACGACCACAAATATAGCTACAATGTTGAATATCTCGTCTGCCTCGGTTACCAACATGCTTAAACGGCTGGCAAAATTAAACCTGCTTGAGCACGAGTCGTACAGAGGAGCCAAGCTTACACCGGCCGGTAAAAAAATTGCGTTAGAAGTTTTGCGGCATCACCGGCTGTTAGAGCTTTACCTGATGGAAGTAATGGGCTATTCCTGGGATGAAGTGCACGCTGAGGCTGAGAATCTGGAACACCATATTTCTGAGCGGTTTGAAGAACGAATTGCCGAGCTTTTAAATCACCCCACGCACGACCCGCACGGCGACCCCATTCCTACCAAAGACGGCGTGATGCCCGAAATGGCAAACCTATCCATTGCAGATGCTGAATTGAATACAAACTACATCATCGGACGGGTGAAAGATCAGGATTCGGAGCTTCTCCGCTATCTTGAAAAAATAGGAGTTTTACCGGGGGTGAAGGTTAAAATATTAGAGAAAACCCCTTTCAGCGGACCTATAAAAATAAGTTTGGAAGGTGAAACCGAACAAATGCTGGGCCATGCCGTAGCAAGTGAAGTTTTTGTAATGAAGGCAGAAGCCTAACTCGAAAATTTCTGCTTTGAAGAGCGTGTGACACTTCCTTTACAGTGCAAAAATACTGAGCCTTGCCTTGGGGTAGTATCATCCATACAGCTGGCAGAAATCAAAAAAAACAGGCTGCCTAAATTAATTTAGTTTCCAAAAAGTTGACACTTCGATGAGTGAGTGAAGTGAGAACAAGTAATAACTGCAAAAATTAAGATTATATCAACCCTGTGCAGGCTAAAATCGTGCTTTACGTTTATTTAAGGCATGATTTCCGGATAAGCTCAATTCGTGATCATTCCAAAATAAGAAATGCTTACTTCATTCAATAGAAAAGCGCTTACATTGAGGTTCTGGAATTTCCATTAATAATTAAGGATTTCACAGAAAAAAGATAAAATTATTAAAAAGAGGTGTTTTTTGGGAAATGAAGGGAAAATAAATAGAGAAAAAGAGGCTAATTTGTTCGCACTTCTATACCGGCCTGCTTCATTTTGCGTTTCAAATCTTGGATTTCAATTTCCTTAAAGTGAAAAATACTGGCTGCTAAAACCGCATCGGCATGACCGGAAAGAACGGCATCAATACAATGCTGAACAGTACCTGCGCCACCGCTTGCAATAACCGGAATGCGAACGAGCTCATTTACTTTTTGCAGAAGCTCAATATCAAAGCCTGCCTTAGTTCCGTCGCGGTCCATGCTGGTGAGTAGAATTTCTCCGGCACCACGCTCTTCCACTTCCTGCATCCATTCCAGTGCATGTTTGCCGGTATTTTCGGTTCCGCCTTTTATGAACACATTCCAGGTGTCACCGTCTTTTTTGGCATCCACGGCGGCAACAATGGCTTGGGCGCCAAATGCTGCGGAAGCCCGGTTAATCAGCTCCGGGTTTTTTACAATGCTGCTGTTTAACGACACCTTGTCGGCCCCCGATTTAAGCAGTTCTTCAATTTCATCTATCGTTTTTATACCGCCGCCCACGGTAAAGGGAATATTGATTTCGGCAGCAATGTCTTGCACTAACTTAACGAGGGTTTTACGTTTTTCCAGCGTAGCGGTGATGTCTAAAAACACAAGCTCATCTGCACCTTCTTCACGGTATCTGCGCGCCAATTCTACCGGATCTCCGGCATCACGCAAACCTTCAAAATTCACGCCTTTAACGGTGCGTCCGTTTTTAATATCTAAACAAGGAATAATTCGTGTAGTCAGCATCTTTTAAAATTGTCTTTTAAGCCGGAT
>CAZDGU010000026.1:0-15005 GCA_964505215.1 uncultured Balneola sp. | reverse complement strand
CGATTCGCGAAGGTGGCCGTACTGTCGGTGCCGGAGTGGTAACTAAAATATTGAAATAAGGATCTGATCGTGGCAACACAACAAAAAATCAGAATCAAATTGAAGTCATACGATCATAATTTGATCGACAAATCAGCTGAGAAGATAATTCAAACTGTTAAATCAACCGGTGCGGTAGTTTCAGGGCCAATCCCTCTGCCAACCCGAAAAAGCATCATTACAGTTAATAGATCTGTATTTGTAGATAAAAAATCACGCGAACAATTTGAGTATCGTTCTCATAAGCGCTTGATTGATATTCTTTCAACAGGTTCACAAACTGTAGATGCATTGATGAAGTTAGAGTTGCCTTCCGGCGTTGATGTAGAAATTAAAGTTTAGAAAAGGATCCGAACACGATGAGTGGTTTGATAGGAAAAAAAGTAGGTATGACAAGCGTGTTTGACAACGTAGGAAGAAATATTCCTGTAACCGTTGTTGAAATTGAACCTTGTGCCATTACCCAAATCAAAACAGAAGAAACAGATGGCTATAAAGCCGTACAGTTAGCTGCTTTTGACAGAAAAGAAAAGAATTTAACGAACCCGGTAAAAGGTCACTTTAACAAAGCTGGCGTATCAGCTAAGCATAAAATTGTTGAATTCCGTGATTATATACCGGAAGGCCTTGAAGTTGGCGATGAGTTAACTGTATCTGACGTATTCTCGGTAGGAGACATTGTTGATGTAGTTGGCAGCTCAAAAGGTAAAGGATTTACCGGTGTTGTAAAGCGTCACAACTTTAGCGGAGCGGCTGCAAGTCACGGCCAAAAAGGACAGACAAGAAGTACAGGTTCCGTAGGTAATGCAGCTTCACCTTCAAAAGTATTTAAAGGTAAGAAGATGCCGGGCCAGTCAGGAAACACCAGAGTTAAGATTAAAAACTTAAGTGTTGCTAAAATTCTGGAAGACTCAAACGTAATGTTATTAACCGGATCAATACCCGGGCCAAATGGCACTTACGTAGAAATTTATAATAAAACGTCTGTTATCAAATAATCATGAAAGTAGATATATATAAAATAGACGGAACCAAAAGCAGTAAGAAAGCTGAGCTGAGCGATGAAATTTTTGCTATAGAGCCTAATGAAGTGGTTTTATATGAAGATGTTCGGCGCCACATGGCAAATAAACGCCAAGGAACAGCAAAAACAAAAGAGCGTTCTGAAGTAGCAGGAAGTACCAAAAAAATGTACCGACAAAAAGGTACAGGAAATGCTCGGCGCGGTGATGCAAAATCTCCATTACTCAGATCAGGCGGAACCGTATTTGGACCAAAGCCACGTGATTATAGCTTTAGAATGAACAAAAAAGTTCGTCAATTAGCTCGTAAATCAGCGCTTTCATTAAAAGCAACAAATGAAGTAGTATTGGTTGTTGAAGATTTCACATTTGAACAGCCAAAAACCAGTCAAGTTGCAGGATTGCTAACCGCATTAAAAGCAGAAGGGAAAAAAGCTCTGATATTAACATCCGAAACGGATGTGAATGTTTATAAAAGTGCTCGAAATATTCCCGGAGTTCAGGTTTTAGAAGGCTCTAAGCCAAATACATACCAAATTATGAACGCTGATTTAATCATTATCCAGGAAGGTGCGGTTGAGAAATTAGAAAACAGCATTCAAGGTAAAAATGAAGAGGCCGTAGCATGAGCATTTTAAAGAGACCAATTATTACTGAAAAGTTAAGCCGCCTGCAAGAAGAAGGTAAATATACCTTTGAGGTGGATATAAATGCTACAAAGCCACAGGTAAAAGAAGCTGTTGAAGCCACTTATACCGGCGTAAAAGTAGGGAAAGTTAATACTGCAATTATGCCCTCTAAACCAAAAGGAAGATATACGCGAAGTGGTTACCAAGGCGGCAGAACCCGAGTTTGGAAAAAAGCTATTGTAACTATTAAAGAAGGCGAAATAGATTTCTTTGCTGAAATTTAAGGATTAGAAAGTTATGCCTACTAAGAAATTAAAACCAACTACACCGGGATCTCGACACAGAGTACCCCCTGTATTCGACGAAATTACAACTGATAAGCCGCTTAAGTCGCTGCTTGCCGGCAAACATAGAACCGGTGGCAGAAACCGACATGGTCGCATAACTTCTCGCCATAGAGGTGGAGGTCATAAACGACGATATAGGTTAATCGATTTTAAACGCAATAAGCATGATGTGCCTGCCAAAGTGCAAACAATTGAGTACGATCCTAACAGATCTGCACGTATTGCCTTAATTGCTTATGCCGATGGTGAAAAAAGATATATACTGGCTCCTAACAAATTAAAAGTTGGAGATACCATCATATCCGGAGAAAATGCATCTCCTGATTTAGGAAATGCATTGCCGATGAGCAAAATGCCTCCCGGTACATTCATCCATAATATAGAATTGCAGCCAGGACAAGGTGGCACACTTTGCCGAAGCGCAGGAACAGGCGGGCAGCTGCTTGGTAAGCAAGATCGATATGTAAGTGTAAAATTACCGTCAGGTGAGGTTAGACTTATATTAGGTACATGCTACGCAACAGTAGGTTCTACCAGTAACCCTGAGCACATGAATACAAACTTAGGAAAGGCTGGACGAAACCGTTGGAAAGGCGTGAGACCACAAACCCGTGGAGTTGCAATGAACCCGATAGACCACCCAATGGGAGGTGGTGAAGGTAAAGCATCCGGAGGCCACCCACGATCACCTTGGGGGCAATCTGCTAAAGGGAAGAAGACAAGAAATAGAAATAAATTGTCTTCCAAGTATATTGTAAGAAGAAGAAAAACCAAGAAAAAATAACGAATAACGTATGCCACGTTCACTGAAAAAAGGGCCTTTTGTTTACTACAAGCTGCAGCGTAAAATTGATGCGGCTAATGAGAGTGGAAGCAAGAAAGTAATTAAAACATGGTCTCGAAGCTCCATGGTTACTCCCGATTTCTTGGGATTGACGCTTGCTGTACACAATGGGAAACAATTTATCCCTGTGTTTATAACTGAAAATATGGTAGGCCATAAGTTAGGTGAATTTGCACCTACACGTACTTTTAGAGGCCATCCAACGAAAAGAGCAGCTAAATAAATTTAAACGGACATTAAGTGATGGATACTCCAGTTTTAGAAGCACGCGCAGTTCAGAGACATTTAAGAAGGTCTCCCCGTAAGGTTCGCCTTGTGGCTGATGCTGTACGTGGAAAATCGGTTGAAAAAGCGAAAAAAAGCCTTGAATTTGCCAGAAAAGCAGCTGCAGAAGATGTGCTGAAAGTGGTTAAGTCAGCGGCCGCCAACTTAAGAGATAAATTTGAAGAAGAAAGGTTTGATGACGAAGACCTTTACATTAAAGAAATTTATGTTGATGAAGGCGTAACGCTGAAAAGAATTCAACCGAGAGCGATGGGTAGAGCTCATCGTATTAATAAACGCTCATGCCATATTACTGTAAAAGTGGCTAAGCGCGAGCAAGAAAGTGTAAACGAATAAACGAACAATACCTTGGGACAAAAAACAAATCCAACTGGTTTTAGATTAGGCATTATTCGCGGATGGGATTCCAACTGGTTTTCAGAAGACAACCAGCCGGCTCTCATCATGGAAGATGAAAAGCTGCGCGAATACTTGCACACAAGACTTCGTAACGGCGGTCTTTCAAACGTAATAATTGAACGTACTCCTAAGCGAATATTACTTACGCTTAGAACAAGCCGACCCGGTGTAATTATTGGTAAAGGAGGAGAACAAATTGAACTTCTTCGCGAAGAGCTTAAAAAAATTACCAATAAAGAAGTACAGATTAATGTAAGCGAAATAAAAAGGCCTGAACTTGACGCCAGTTTAGTAGCTCAAAATATAGCACAGCAATTGCAAGCACGGGTATCATTCCGTAGAGCAATGAAAACAGCTATATCCTCTGCAATGCGCATGGGAGCCAAAGGTATTAAGGTGCGATGTGCCGGCCGTTTAGGCGGTGCTGAAATGGCACGTACCGAGCAGTATAAAGAAGGACAAGTGCCTTTGCATACTCTGCGAGCTGATATTGATTATGCAAACACTACTTCAAATACCATTTATGGGTCTATTGGAGTAACAGTTTGGATTTTTAAAGGCGAAATAATTGGAGATGTAGATTTAAGCCCGGGTGCCAATGCTCGACAAGAGTCTGACTCCGGCCGAGGTAAAGGACGCGGTGATAAAGGTAGAAAGAGTCGCCGACGTAGCAGAAATAGAAATCGATCTAATAAAAACTAGTTAATAAGAAACGATGTTAGAACCAAAACGAGTTCAAAGACGCCGTGTGCATCGCGATAAACTTAAGGGTAATGCACAACGTGGCCATATTATTAACTTTGGTGATTTTGGACTGAAGGCTATGGAGCCCAAGTTCATTACTTCTCGCCAAATTGAGGCATGCCGTATTGCAATTGCACGCTCTTTACAGCGTGACGGACAAACGTTTATACGAATATTCCCAGATCGGCCAATGACCAGCAAACCCGCCGAAACCCGAATGGGTAAAGGTAAAGGAGCTTTAGATCATTGGGCATCTGCAATCAAACCAGGACGCATACTTTTCGAAATTGCCGGTGTAAGTGAAGACCGAGCCAGAGAAGCCCTGCGACGTGCAGCACATAAACTACCCATTAAAACAAAGTTTGTAGTACGCAGAGACTACCAGGGAGAATAAATGAAAGCGCACGAACTAAGAGATTTAACACTTACTGAATTAAAAGCACGTTTGAAAGATGAGCGTGAAGTACTGCAAAACCTTCGGTTTTCTAAGTCAGTAACCGGACAACTTGAAAACCCGGCACGATTAAGAAATCACCGAAGAGAGGTTGCCAGATTGGAAACCATCATTAAAGAAAAAAGTAGTGCTGAATAAGCAATAAGGAATTAACTATGGCACAAGCAGAAAGAGCCCGAAGACAAGAACGAGTTGGACGTGTGGTAAGCGACCGCATGGAAAAAAGTATCACTGTTGCAGTAGAACGTCAGGTAAAGCATTCCATTTATGGAAAGTACATTACCAAAACTACTAAATACATGGCCCATGATGAAGATAATGAGGCAAGTATAGGTGATAAAGTACAAATAATGTCCACACGGCCATTATCAAAGCGTAAATCATGGCGACTGACAAAGATCGTCGAAAAAGCTAAGTAACGAATAGAGCATTAGGAATTAGCGATGGTTCAAACGAATACGAAATTAAATGTAGCAGATAACAGTGGCGCACGTAAGATTATGTGTATCAAGGTTTTGGGAGATTCCAAACGCCGATACGCACGCGTAGGTGACCTAATATCTGCCTCTGTAAAAACAGCAATACCCGGCGGAACTGTTAAAAAAGGTGACGTTGTGAAAGCTGTTATTGTACGCACTAAAAAAGAATACCGTCGTCGCGATGGCAGTTACATCCGATTTGATGAGAATGCGGCGGTAATCATTAACAAAGATCAAGATCCGGTTGGAACACGTATTTTTGGCCCCGTAGCCAGAGAACTCCGTGAAAAAAGCTTCATGAAAATCGTGTCGCTTGCCCCGGAAGTACTTTAAAAAAGGAATTAGAGTATGCCACGCAAATTCAACCAAAGAAAAAAATTACACGTTAAAAAAGGTGATGACGTTTTAGTTATTGCCGGTAACGATAAAGGTAAAAAAGGCCGTGTATTGATGGTATTTCCTCAAAAAGACCGAGTACTTGTTGAGGGGGTTAATATGAGAACCCATCATGATAAGCCAACCCAGGATAACCCACAGGGCGGACGTTTAAAGCGTGAGGGTTCTATACATATTTCTAACGTAATGGTGATAGATCCCTCTACAAATGAAGCTACGCGTATTGGCAGAAAGCGAATTGAAGAAGACGGTAAAGGCCGTTGGGTTCGTTATGCTAAAACCAGTGGCGAAATGTTGGATAAATAAGCAGAAAGATAGTAATGGCTGAAGCAAGATTATATACACAGTACAAATCAGAAATTCGCGATAAGATGCGCGAAGAGTTTGAGTATGAGAACCCAATGGCCATACCCAAACTTCAAAAAATTGTTATTAATGTAGGCGTGGGCGATGCTATAACCGACAAAAAGATTTTGGATACGGTTGTAGATAATGTAGCCGCCATAACCGGACAAAAGCCGGTTACTACAAAGGCAAAAAAATCTATTTCAAACTTTAAGTTGCGTGAAGGCATGCCCATTGGCTGCAAAGTTACTCTACGCCAACGTATTATGTTTGAATTCTTGGATAGACTCGTAAACTTGGCACTGCCAAGAACAAGAGACTTTCAAGGAGTACCGGACAAAAGCTTTGATGGACGCGGTAATTATACCCTGGGCATTAAAGAGCATACTATTTTTCCGGAAATAGACACCGATAAAGTTTCAAAAGTTCACGGCATGGACATAACCTTTGTTACTTCAGCCGAAACTGATGAAGAAGCTTATGCTCTGCTAAAGCATTTTGGAATGCCATTTAAAACACGAAACTAAGGACATTTATTATGGCTAAAAAAGCTTGGATAGCACGAAACAAAAAAAGAAAAGAAACTGTAGCTAAGTACGCTGAAAAGCGCCGTCAACTAAAAGAAGCCGGCGACTATGAAGGCCTGCAAAAGCTGCCTCGCGACGCAAGCCCTACACGGGTACGCAACCGTTGCAGTATTACCGGCAGAAGCCGTGGTTATGTTGGTAAATACGGAGTTTCACGAATTAAATTTCGTGAGCTTGCCCTTGCAGGCAAAATTCCAGGCGTTCGAAAAGCAAGCTGGTAAATTTAACTTAAGGAATCGATGACTGATCCTATTGCAGATTATTTAACACGTATAAGAAATGCCCAACAAGCCGGGCATCGCAGAGTAGATATACCCGCTTCTAAATTGAAGCGTGCCATGACTAAAATCTTGGTAGATAAAGGCTATATCTCAAGATATATAGATATTGAAGACGGCAAGCAAGGAATGCTCCGATTGTTTCTGAAATATGATTCATACGGGCACCCTGTAATCCGTCATATGAAAAGACTTTCAAAACCAGGTTTACGAGTATATAAAGGTGGATTAGATGTTCCACGCTCTCAAAACGGCTTGGGAATTGTAATTCTTTCAACATCAAAAGGTGTAATGACCGATAAAGAAGCTCGCAAGCTAAATGTTGGCGGCGAGATTTTATGCACCATTTACTAATAAACAGTTTTTGAACTATGTCTCGAATTGGAAATTTACCGGTACCTATTTCTGAAAAAGTTGACTTCAGCATAAACGCTGATAATATTGCTACTTTTAAAGGAGAAAAAGGAACCAGTACCGTTCATGTTCACCCCGATATTACTATCGAAAAGAATGAGAATGAGCTGGTGATTAAAAGAGCAACAGACGATAAAGAGCAGCGAGCCCTACACGGTTTATTCCGTTCTTTAATAAATAATGCTGTAGTTGGCGTTTCTGAAGGGTACACCAAAAAATTAGAAATTATAGGAGTTGGTTACCGCGCCGCAATGAATGGTGATGTGCTGGAACTGAACCTGGGTTATTCACACCCTATCTTTTTTGTTCCCCCAGAGCCAATCACTATTGAAGTAGATTCCAAATCCGGAAAAAATGCTAAGCTTATTATAAGCGGTGTTGATAAGGAAATGGTTGGCCAGGTGGCTGCAAAAATCAGATCATTCAGAAAACCGGAACCTTATAAAGGTAAAGGTATCAGATATGTGGATGAGTATGTGCGTCGTAAGGCCGGTAAATCTGCTGCTAAATAAGGACTTGAATAATGGATAAAAGACAAAAAAAGAAGACCGAGCGAAGAAATAAAATCAGAAGACGTATCCGTTCCTCCATAAAAGGTACGGCAGAGCGTCCGAGATTAAGCATTTTCAAAAGCAATAAGCATACTTACTTACAGCTTATAAATGATATGGAAGGTGTAACTTTAGCAGCTTCTAAAGCAGAGACAGGTAAAGAAAATGCAGCAAATGCCGGAGCTGAAATTGCAAAGCTGGCTCTTGAAAAAGGAATTAATAAAGTGGTATTTGACCGAAGCGGTTATAAATATCATGGCATCGTGAAGGCAGCCGCAGACGGCGCCCGCGATGGTGGATTAGACTTTTAATTGAATAGGGATAAAAATGCCTAAAATAAGAAGAAAACAATCTATACCTGCCGCTAACCTTAACTTAGAAGAGAAATTGGTACACGTTAATCGTGTAGCCAAGGTAGTAAAAGGTGGTCGTCGGTTTAGCTTTAACGCTATTGTAGTAGTTGGAGATGGAAATGGTGTTTGCGGTCATGGACTGGGAAAAGCCAATGAAGTGTCTGACGCAATTCAAAAAGGTTTTGATAATGCGAAGAAAAATTTAATCCGCATTCCACTAACCAAAACAAAAAGTATTTATCACCCAATTATTGGGAAAGCCGGAGCAGGCAGCGTATTATTACGCCCCGCAGCTGATGGTACCGGTGTAATTGCAGGTGGTGCTGTAAAGGCACTATTGGACGTTGCCGGTGTGCAAAACATTCTGTCAAAATCACAAGGGTCATCTAACCCGCATAATATGGTTAAGGCAGCATACCAAGCATTAAAAGAATTAACCGATCCGGTAGAGGTTGCACAGAGAAGAGGTATTTCTCTCAACAAAGTATTTGAAGGATAAGATCTAAAGGAATTGATGATGGACTTAAGCAATTTAAAAGCGCCAATCCCCAATAGAAAGACCACCAAGCGCGTAGGTCGTGGGCAAGGCTCCGGCCATGGAGAGCAATCCGGCCGAGGCCATAACGGCCAAAAATCACGTTCAGGATATAAAGAGCGTGCATGGTTCGAAGGGGGGCAAATGCCTCTTCAACGACGGTTGCCAAAATTCGGTTTCACAAACGTAAACCGGAAAGAATACCGTGCTATAAATGTTCAGACTATTAGCGAATTTATTGAAGCCGGTAAGCTCGAAAGTTCAATTTCACTCCAAGACCTTATAAATGCTGGTTTAGCCGGTAAAGGTGAAAAGGTGAAATTATTAGGACGCGGCGAAATTGAACAAAAAATTGAAATTGAAGCACACAAAGCCAGCAAATCTGCTATCGAAAAAGTAGAAAACGCCGGCGGTTCACTAACCTTGCTACAAAAATAAGAAGAGATACGGCGAATGAGTCTGATAGAAAACTTCCGCAATATTTTCAAAATTGAAGACCTTAAGAACCGTATTTTTTATACGGTGGGTGTTTTAATGGTATATAGGGTGGGAAGCTACATTACCCTTCCGGGTGTGGATGCAAACCAACTTATAAGTGGCTCAGGAAATGCTGCCAGCAGCTTGCTTGGGCTATTTGATTTATTTGTAGGAGGAGCCTTTTCACGGGCAGGTGTTTTTGCACTTGGTATAATGCCATACATTACGGCCGCCATTATCATTCAGCTGATGGGCGCTGTAGTTCCTTATTTTCAAAAACTCCAGCGAGAGGGAGAAGAGGGGCGCCGTAAAATAACCCGACTTACCCGTTATGGAACCGTGGGTATTACTTTAGTACAGGCTATTGGGTTTTCTATTAACCTTATGGCAACTGCGCCACAAGCTATTGTAGTGAATGAGATATTTTTCATCATTACATCTATGATTGTACTTACTGCAGGAACTGTATTTGTAATGTGGTTAGGAGAGCGCATCAGTGACAGAGGTATTGGAAATGGTATTTCTCTAATTATTATGATTGGTATTATTGCTGCTCTGCCTGCTAACTTTTATAACGAAATTACTACCAAGGCAAATGCAATTTTGGTTATTATCGAGGTAGCCGCCTTAATTTTAGTAATTGCAGCTGTGGTTATGCTTACTCAGGGAACCCGAAAAATTCCTGTGCAGTATGCAAAAAGAGTAGTTGGGCGTAAAGTTTATGGAGGTACCACTCAGTACTTGCCGTTGCGAGTTAACGCCGCCGGTGTAATGCCCATTATTTTTGCACAATCTATCATGTTTATTCCAAGTACTATTGGCTCTTTCTTTCCTGACAACCAAACGGTACAGTTTTTAACTCAGTGGTCGGTTGATTTTACGGGGGTTACATATTCTGTCGTATTTTTCTTTGTGTGTGTGTTCTTTACATTTTTCTATACGGCTATTGCCATCAACCCAAAAGAAATGGCTGACACTATGAAGCGTCAGGGTGGTTTTATTCCAGGTGTGCGTCCCGGTAAGCAAACTGTTGAGTTTATAGATAATATTTTGACCAAGATTACTCTTCCGGGCTCATTATTTCTGTCGTTCGTAGCCATATTACCGGCTATTGCAGTAGGTCTGTTTGGCGTAACTCCTGGTTTTGCATTGTTTTATGGCGGTACCAGTTTGTTAATTATTGTGGGAGTGGCTTTAGATACACTCCAGCAAATAGAAAGTCATCTAATGATGCGGCACTATGATGGCTTTATGAAAACCGGTAGAATAAAAGGTAAAAGAAGAGCTTAAATGATCTACCTGAAAAGTGAATCCGAAATTGACAAAATGCGCGAAAGTGCATTGATCGTCTCAAGAACGCTTGCCGAAGTTGGTAAGCATATTGAGCCGGGTGTACAAACGGGTGAGCTTGACAGAATTGCTGAAGATTATATTGTTAAGGAAAAAGGGCGTCCTGCTTTTAAAGGCTATGGCCCACAAGGGAATCAGTTTCCGGCTACACTTTGTATCTCAGTTAATGATGAAGTAGTGCACGGAATTCCCGGTAAGCGCGAGCTAAAAGAAGGTGATATTGTATCGGTTGATTGCGGAGTAGAGAAAAACGGATACTTTGGAGATCATGCATACACTTTTGCAGTTGGTGAGTGCGATGAAGAAGCTTTGAAATTAATGAGAACTACTCTTGAGTCTTTGTATAAAGGCATTGAGCAAGCAATTCACGGGAACAGAATTGGTGATATTGGAAACGCAATTCAAACCCATTGCGAAGATCAAAATTATGGAGTAGTCAGAGATTTAGTAGGACATGGCATAGGTAAAGCCATGCACGAAGACCCATCGGTGCCTAATTATGGCAAAAAGGGAAGAGGTGAACGTCTCCGCACAGGAATGACATTAGCCATAGAGCCTATGATAACTATGGGTTCTTGGAAAACGAAAACACTAAATGATGGCTGGACAGTAGTTACGGCCGACGGAAGCTTAGCAGCACATTACGAACACGATATTGTAATTCGTGAAGGAAAAGCTGAAATTCTCAGTACTTTTGATTATATTGCCGAGCTCTCGGAAAAAAAAGATAACATATTGTATTATGGCTAAACAAGAGCCGATAAAACAAGATGGAGAAATAATAGAAGCATTACCTAATGCACAGTTTCGTGTAGAATTAGATAATGGGCATGAAATATTGGCTCATGTATCCGGTAAAATGCGAATGTATTATATTAAAATTCTCCCGGGAGATAGAGTGGCAGTAGAAATGTCGCCCTATGATTTGTCCAAAGGAAGAATAACTTACAGATACAAATAAAGAGATTGTCATGAAAACACGATCATCAGTTAAAAAAAGAAGTTCAGACGACAAAATTGTACGGCGTAAAGGAAGAATTTACGTGATTAACAAAAAAAACCCGCGCCATAAGCAGCGTCAGGGATAAAAAGCATAACCGAATACTTATATGGCACGTATTGCTGGAATAGATTTACCAAAACAGAAAAGAGGCATAATCAGCCTTACTTATATTTATGGAATTGGCCGTTCTACAGCGGCGGAAATACTTCAAAGGTTAGGTATTGATGAAGATACCAAGGTGCAGGATTGGACCGATGAAGAAGTAAGTAAGCTGCGTACCCTTATTGATGAAGAATATAAAGTAGAAGGGGCGTTACGTAGCGAAGTTAAGTCAGATATTCGACGCCTGATAGAAATAAGTAGTTACCGTGGAGTGCGCCACAGAAGAGGTATGCCTGTGCGTGGCCAGCGTACGCAAACTAATGCCAGAACTCGAAAAGGCAGAAAGAAAACCGTAGCCGGTAAAAAGAAAGTAGTTAAGTAATATAGAAATTGATATAAATCATGGCTAAAAAACAACCAAAAGCATCGTTAGCTGCAAAGCGTAAAAGAAAAAAACAACTAAGCGATCCTAATGGAATGGCTTTTGTTAAAGCTACTTTTAATAATGTAATAGTTACTATTGCAGATTCTGCCGGAAACGTAATCTCATGGTCGTCTGCCGGAAAAGAAGGATTTAAAGGATCACGAAAAAATACGCCGTATGCTGCTCAGTTAAGTGCAGAAACAGCAGCTAAAGCAGCTCATGACATGGGGCTCCGAAAAGTTGAAGTATTTGTGAAAGGACCAGGTTCAGGCCGGGAAGCAGCGGTAAGAGGAATGGCAAGTTCAGGTTTGGAAGTTACTTCTATTAAAGACCGTACACCGCTTCCGCATAACGGCTGTCGCCCACCAAAACGTAGAAGAGTTTAATTGTAAGTAGATTAGAAAATGGCAAGATACAGAGGACCCAAACAAAAGAAAGCCAGACGTTTTAAAGAGCCAATTTTTGGCCCAAGTAAAGCTTTAGAAAGAAAGCCTTACGGACCTGGCGAGCATGGACGCTCACGATTTAACAGAAAGTCGGAGTATGCAATTCAGCTCGAAGAAAAGCAAAAGGCGAAATACACTTATGGACTGTTAGAAAAGCAGTTTCGTAACCTATTTAAGGCAGCTGCAACCAAGGGAGGTGTAGCCGGTGAAAACTTGATGCAAGCTCTTGAGTCTCGTTTAGATAACACGGTTTATCGAATGGGCTTTGCAAAAACAAGACGCCAGGCTCGTCAGCTTGTTACCCATAAGCATGTAGTTGTAAATGGAGGGATTGTAAATATTCCTTCCTACGAAGTAGCCCCAGGCGATGTAATTTCTATTCGTCCAAAATCAAGAAATTTGGATGTAATTGAAACTTCTTTAGACGGTTCTCCAAGAAATAAGTATAAATGGCTTGAGACCGATCCTAAAACAAGAACAGGTAAAATGCTTTATGTTCCAACTATGGAAGAGATACCTGAGAATATAAATGTTCAATTCATTATTGAGCTTTACTCTAAGTAATTATAAAAAGTTTAGAATTTATTATGAGCAACTATAGCATTCAAATGCCTGAACCTCTAAATGTTGTAGAAGACAAAGATGACTTTGGTACCTTTGTTCTTCAACCGCTTGAAAGGGGATTTGGTGTAACAATAGGGAATTCATTTCGAAGAGTACTGCTCTCTTCTTTACCCGGTATCGCTATTACTGCCGTTAAGATTAACGGGGTAGATCACGAGTACTCAAGTATTAAAGGGGTGAAGGAAGATGTATATGAAATCATCCTTAATTTTAAAGAAGTACGATTTAAGCAAATTGAGCAAAGCTCCGGTGTGATTCATATCTCTAAAAGCGGCCAGGGAGAACTTACCGCCAAAGATATTGACGATGCAACCGCAGAGTACGATGTTTTAAACCCAGATCTTGTAATAGCAAATTTAGCAGAAGATGCTGAGTTAGAAATTGAACTGAAAGTTGGAAGAGGCCGCGGATATGTACCTGCGGAGGAAATGACAATTGAAGAAGAAGATGTAAGTCTTATTCCGATTGATGCAATTTTCACTCCAATTAAGTCAGTAAAGTTTGATGTGGATAATGTCCGTGTAGGGCAACGAACTGATTATGAAAAGTTAGTAATGGATATAGAGACCGACGGCTCTGTTAACGCAAAAGAGGCCTTAACTATAGCCGGAAAAATTCTTAAAGAACATATTGAGAAGTTCATTACAGAAGAAATTGAAGAGCCATTTACTCAAGAAGAACAAGAAGTAGATGCAGAAAAGCAGCGTGTGGCAAACTTGTTGAGAACAAGTATTGAAGACCTCAACCTAAGTGTCCGCGCTTATAACTGTCTTAAATCTGCAAATATTAATTCCATTGGAGAATTGGTTTCTCGAGACGAGCAAGATCTGCTTAAATTCAGAAACTTTGGTAAAAAATCACTCAGCGAGCTGGTTGAAGTTATCGAAGAGAAGAATCTTGAGTTTGGAATGGACGTGTCAAAGTATTTGGATTAAGTATAAAGGAATTAGATTATGCGTCACAGAGTAAAAGGAAGAAAACTTAGTAGAACAGCAGCTCATAGAAAAGTGACTATGCAGTCTCTTGCAATGGCTTTATTGCGTGAGCGAAGAATTACCACTACGGTTGCAAAAGCAAAAGAATTACGAGGTTTTGTAGAGCCTTTAATTACCAGAGCAAAAGAAGATACCCATCATAACAGGAGAATGGTTTTCTCAAAACTTCAAAACAAAGAAGCAGTTAATACACTCTTTGATGAAGTAGGACCGAAAAGTGAAGGCCGCCCGGGTGGTTACACAAGAGTAATTAAGGCTGGTTACCGAAAAGGTGATAGCGCTGAGATGGCAGTTATTGAACTGGTTGATTACAATGATATTAAACCTGAAGGAAGTTCTACTGCATCAGCAGGTAAGAAGAAGAGAACCCGGCGAGCTGGTAAGGCTAATGCGCCGACTTCAGGAACTCAGGAGAAAGCGAAGGATTCTGAAAAAGCAGAACAGCCTTCAGAAGAAAGTACTGCTGAGGAAAAAACAGATAACGAATCTGCTGCTTCCTCAGAAGATAAATAGCTCAATCAGTTGAGTTAAGTCCTGTCTTTTTTTAAGGTGAGATAGGCGTGGTTTTTTATTAAAAGCAGATCACAACAAAGATTTCAAAATTCTTAAAAATAAATTTGACATCTTAGATATTAAACCCTTATCTTTGGTTTCTGTTTCGAAAACGAATTTGCGGATTCGAAACTAACAGTTCTTAGACATATTGAAGTATAGATCAGATTGTTTGTGCGAGCGAGAGCTTGTTCAATTCTTTGATGCATTAGGTTGCATTTATTTGATAATGACAAGAGCGTAGGGTCAGCTCACAGAGTATATATTATATTATTTACAATGGAGAGTTTGATCCTGGCTCAGGACGAACGCTGGCGGCGGGCTTAACACA
>CAZDGU010000025.1:0-27971 GCA_964505215.1 uncultured Balneola sp. | reverse complement strand
ACAAGCTCTCGCTCGCACAAACAATCTGATCTATACTTCAATATGTCTAAGAACTAAACTTTCAGCGAAAAAAAAATGCCGACTAAACATCTGTTTTGTCAGCGACTTTCGTTCCCTTGAAAGGATTACAAAGATAGGGGGCAAACCCTATTCATTGCAAATCTTTTTTCAATTTTATTTCTTTTTTTTTGATCAAGTCCCTGCGCTCGCAAAAACCGCTCAAATCACCGCACAAACACCTTGCACTACCTCAGCTATGAAACTTCTTAACTAAATAAAAGATAGAATTCATGAATTTCACACCAAAAACTCAACTAAATAATTTCCACGTTTCAAATTAATGAGCACGGAAGCAACTTTGCTTCAAAAAAAAGATAAAATCTCACCAAAATAATTGGACAAATATTTCCTGCCATCACCAATTAGCCCTCCCTTTTTATTAAGCCAAAAGCTTTAATCCGATTACGGCTTTTCGTGTCCATGAATATGGAGTACATTTTTACTAATACTGTTAGTTAATGTAATGCTTTTCCGGAAGGGTCTTCGTCATAATGTTTAAGCAGCTTCACCCCTAAATAAAAGAGGGGCGTATCAAATAAGGCAAAGAAAAACTTAAATAGGTATGAATTGATAATAAGGATGACGAGTGTGGCTACAGATGTAACACTGTCGCCAAGGTTTCCTGCTAAATACAGAATGGTTAAAATGGCGGTAGAATCTACCAACTGACTAAACATGGTGGATGCATTATTCCTCAGCCATAAATGTTTACCGTCTGTAAGGTTCTTCCAAAAGTGAAACAACCGTACATCAATGGTTTGTGCCGTCAGGTAAGCAATCATGCTGGCTACAGTATTTAGGATCATAAATTCATACACGCCTTCAAACAGCTGAATACCACCGCTAACCCCGCCCGTATTTGGGAGCCAATGCCCTACCGACATCAACAACAACATAAAGCCATTCATAAAAAAGCCAACCCACACTACTAATTGTGCTTTTTTACGGCCAAATAATTCTGAGATAAGATCGGTGGCCAGAAAAGTAAAGGGGTAAGCCAACACGCCCACCGGCACGCTCATGGTGTAAGTACTTTCATCCCGAACAATGGCCGGCGTTATAGATTTTAACCAAGCCGGCAGCTCTATACTAAATAATGTCACAAATTTAGTTGTGCCAATTACGTTTCCCAAAACCAACGATGTTAAAAATATACCCGCCAGCGTCAAAAACAAAGCATCTCGCTTTGCAAGCGAAGGTGTAGATCTCATAGCCATACTTAATAAATAAATGAATAGCACATAAGGTAACTATTCGTAACAATTTTTCAATTTATTTGGTAGCAACGAACTGTTAACCGTTTCCATTCGTTTTATGTTTAAACCAAAACCACTGCTATATGGACACTGAAAAACTGACTGCTAAAATAGAGCTGACAGAAGCTGCGATTGACCTATATATAGAGGACCGATTTTCAATCCCTAATTTGGTTGATGAATCTGGCTATTCTGCTTCCCAAATTTACACGCTCTTTCCTAATAAGAAGAGCATTCTTGCCTTCTATTATCCAGTACTGATTATGCAATACCGAGCCATGATTGCTGAAATTGATGACTTCAAGGAATATTCCATCAGTGAAAAGCTGTCTAACTTTGCTTTTACCCTTTTTGATATGATGGCAGAGCGAAAAGAATTTGTTGAACAGACCTTTGAACGGTTTGAATGGAATTGCGGTGCTAAGAACAGTGAATTTCAGCAGGAAGTTATGGCGCTATTTCGCCACTTTTTTACCACCGATAGCAACATTGCTGCCAGCGCCGGCTTTTTTATGGGTGATTTATTTTACGGAACGCTCAAAACCCAATATTTATACCTCATTAAGTTTTGGCTGCAAGATGACAGCCAGGATCAGGAACGCACCTTTGCTCTGGTTGATAAAATCACCTCTTTTATAGAAGAACTGGTGTATTCCAAAATTGCCGACAAAGGTTTCGACCTGATGAAATATTGCCTCAACGCTTTCGGCATCAACCAAAAAATGCAAGATGTAAGCACGTGGTTTAACAGCTGGTTTGAAGATGAGCCGGAAGTGGAAGTTGAAATCACTGACGAAGACGAGGATACCGACCATGAGTAATGATTTCCCTTCTTCAAAATTTGAGCGTGGCAGCAGAATTGCTAAAACCGGGCTGAAAGTGGGCACCAACTATGCCAAACGCTATCTCCGCAAAAAAACAGGCAAAAAGGAGGAGCATTCCGATGGTGAATTTCATTCTGAAAATGCGAAGGAAGTCTTTAAGGAATTCACCAAGCTTCGCGGCACGGCACTTAAAATTGCGCAGGGAAT
Source organism: uncultured Balneola sp. (assembly GCA_964505215.1). Taxonomy (GTDB): domain Bacteria; phylum Bacteroidota; class Rhodothermia; order Balneolales; family Balneolaceae; genus Gracilimonas. The sequence goes on along the minus strand of CAZDGU010000025.1, from coordinate 25,624 downwards.
GAGCATGGATCAGGGTTTTCTGCCTGAGGAATTTGCCGAAATTATGTCGCAGGCGCAGTATTCGGTTCCTCCTATTAATAAGGCGCTGGCTCGCTCTATTATAAAGAGGGAATTGGGCGCTTATCCCGAACAGCTTTTTGCGCGGTTTGAGCCGGATGCATTTGCGGCGGCATCTATCGGACAGGTGCACAAAGCCGAGCTGAAAGATGGGCGAAAGGTGGCCATCAAAATTCAGTATCCCAACGTGCGGGAAACCATTAATTCGGATTTGGGTCTTGCAAAAGTATTGGTCAAACGCATTGTAAAGAAAGGCGCTGATATTGATCCTTATTTTCAGGAAATAAAACAGACCCTGCTGGACGAAACCGACTATATAAAGGAAGGCCGCCAAATAGAACGGTTCCAAAATCGGTTTGGACATCTTGACATTATATTACCGGAATATATTGCGGAGTTTTCAACCCAAAAAGTGCTGTGCATGACTTATTTGGAGGGACGGCATCTTGGGGAATTTTTGAAGGAAAACCCAACGCAGGAAAAGCGCAATCACTTTGGGCAGCAGCTGTGGGACTTCTTTCATCGTCAAATTCAGCAGATGGATTATGTACATGCCGACACCCATCCCGGCAATTTCCTGTACACCTATGATGACAAACTTGGGGTGATTGATTTTGGCTGCGTGAAGAAATTCCCAAAAACATTTTTCATGAATTATCTGAATCTGCTTCCTACGCATTTACGGGATGATGAGAAAGCCATTCGGGAACTGTACGAGCAGCTGCAGGTAATTAAGCCAAATCCGGATTCCCCCGAAACTGAGGCTCGCTACTTTAACTTCGCCCGCAATTATGGAATGACGTTTGCCGAGCCGTACCGACATAAAACTTTTGATTTTGGGAGTGAAGCCTACCGAGATAAAATCAGACATTTCACCCAAGATGCGCCCATTGGTAATGAACCGCGCGGCTCGCAACACTTCTTATATACCACCCGCGTGCACCTCGGCCTGTACAATTTATTGATGAAATTAGGCGCCCAAATCAACACCGCCGAAAGCCGTAAAATTCTAAGCAACATGCTGGATGTGGATTTTGGGGAATTGGTGGATGAATAGTTCGGGTAGAGCGACCAACCATTGCATTATTAGATGTAAGTGTTATTAAATCTCGTTCCGCGGGCTCTGCTTCGGAATGCCCTACCGAGGCTCCGGCTCCGCCTCAAATTATTCTAAATCACGACATTATCCGCTATTTATTCTCCAAACCTAAACCTCGTTCCGCGGGCTCTGCTCCGGAATGCCCTCCCAGAGGCTCCGCCTCTAACTATTTTAAATCACGGCATCATCTGCCGGATTTTCCAAACCGTCGGATCGGAATAACTCCTTCCTTCCCGGCATGGTTGCCCCTCGCAACTGGGATAAGTTGTCAGAATAAATGACATCCTTTTATTCTATTCCTTCAATTCGATCTTTATAAACATTAGTCAGTTTATATTTTTCCGAATGATTCAAAATATTATCCCAGTTTTTCTGAAAGAACTCAAACATTTCCTTGATCCGCATATTTCCAATTCGAATATGTATCACCTTTGGTGGAGGATCTGAAACAATAATACGATCAGAAAAATCAGCATCCTTAGTAATAATAGTAAGTCTGTTTTTCCTGGCATATTCCCAAATATCTTCATCACTTTTGATATCTCCTACCTCATACTGATGAATAAAACCTTCATTATCCCAAAGAGAGAATTTATAAGGAAGATTTTCATCAACAATAAATTTAGACATCAGGCAGCCGTAGGGTCTATTGTAAATTTTCGATTCATCAACTTTGCTGCAAATCGAATCGATTCTAAGATATCATCTTTTTCTAAGGATGGGTAAGCTTCTAAAACATCTTCAACCGAATCTCCTGCACTAAGATATTCTAAAATTGACTGCACAGTTATTCTGGTTCCCCGTATCACCGGTTTGCCATTACAAATGCCGTCATCTACTATAATTCGCTTAGTTAATTCTCTCATATCAAATGATTTGTTTCACCAAATGTACTGTACGATTATGAAAGTTCCAATTTCAGCTCTTTATAAGTTTACACCTCGTTCCGCGGGCCCCGCCTCCAACTATTATAAATCACGGCATCATTCGCCACATTCTCCAAACTTCCGGATCGGAATAACTTCTTCCCGGCATGGTTGCAATCTAACGGGAATCTGGAGCTTCCGGGATTGCATCACGAAGGTGGACCTTCGTGATAAGTGGAAATGAGGAAAAGAGCAGTTTTAGAGAGATTCCTTGCATTTTTTGAATTAGCTACCGGAACTGCCTTTTTGTAGAAGGAGGCGGAGCCTCTATTGAGCGTTGCGGAGCGGAGCCCACGCAACGAGGAACCCCAACGGGGTTCAACTGCATGTAGCTACCTGCTTTTAATTAATCTCCAGGACCATCTTTTTTCCATCTCAATCCGGTCATAATTAGCAGTAAAATGGTGCTTACAGATAGTCCCCAGATAACTACAATGGCCAGGTTTTCCCAGAACTCGTTACTGCCGAAAATCATCATGGGAACTAAGCCGGTGATGGTGGTTACGGTGGTTATTAAAATGGCGCGAATGCGTTTTCGGTACACGTGCATCCAGCAGCGCAGACCAAAAATACCGTTCCCGTTTTCTAACTGCTTTTGGTGATATATAAGAATAGCGTTATTTACAACCACGCCAATACACAGCAGCGAGCCCGCTATGGCACCGCGATCAAAAGCCATGTCGTTGGCCAGTGTGCCAAACATAATTCCTATTAAACTGAATGGAACGGCTAATATCACAAAAAGCGGATATTTAATACTTTCCAGCAGGGCCGAAACAATCATCCAGACGCTCAGCAGGCTAAGCAAGGCCACAAAAATAAAATTCCGGCTGCTGCTGTCATTCCCAAAGCTGAAAAAACCCCGCCCAAACTGAATACTGGCGCCCACCGGAACGGGCGTTGTTTCAATCACCGATTCTATAAATTCTCGCCCCATCCGGTAATTTCCTAAATAATCAACCGATACCGAGCGTTCGTACGATTGATTGTTTCTGCGTATTTCATTCAGCCCTCCTTCTTGCACAATACTGCCAATAGTGCTGATGTTGAAGTTAACATCCCCAAACTGCCGGGTTCTGCTCATCATGTCTTCTTCAAAAGCTTTTTCCCGCTCGCTGCGACCAATCAGGTACATTTCTTGTCCGCCAAACTCTACTTTTCCTACGGTGTTTTCAGGATTCAAATCGAGCATTAAGGTGGATATGACTTCTCCGCGATTCAAATTCCGGGCTAATATCTTTTCTTCATCCAGCCGTAAAATGTACTGCTTGAAATCATCCCGGCGAGAAAAATATGAGGAGTTTATATCCACTTCCCGCACGCGCCGGCTGGTGGTGAGCCTTCGCTTAAGGTCTTTAGCTAAATTCAACAATTCATCATACGAATAGCCCTTCAGTCGTATGGAGTGATTGGATGAACCGCCTCCAAAACCCGTACTTATGCCCGGAATGTTTAAGCCCGAAACCGAGGTGGCAAAGTTTCCCGTCCGGGCACCTAAAAACATAGCCTCCCCATAAAAGTAGTATGGATCGGTTTTCATCAAATAATCAGGATTTACGATAAACTGTATGCGGGCTCCATAATATTCGGAGAGATTGGCCTCATAGTAGGTAAATGCCTGCTCATAGGGTTTTACAATTTTCTCGTAATTTCTCACAATTTTGTCAATCTCAGAAAGCGGCGTACCCTGCGGCGAGCGAATATACACGCTAATGCTCTGCTGATTATTTCGGCTCCACGGGCTTCCAAAATAGGTTTCTTGGGCAAATCGTTTGGTTAATCCACCAAGCCAGCCGTCAACAGCATCTCTGTTATCAAAATACACGCGCGTAAATTCCGGCCATTTTGTTCCTTCTTCGGCATTCCAATCCGGCTCTTCGATGGCAAAAAGCGGAATCCCAATTACACCGATAAGTATTACCGGAAGCACCCAGCGCAGTTTCGATTTGAGAATAAAGCTTCTCATCAGCAAACGATTGACCCACTTTCGGCTGCGTCTTTTTTTCTTTTTGATGGTAATGGAGGGCGTCAGCCAAACCAGCGAGTAGGGAATCCAGGTAAATGCAATTAATACAGAACAAATCAACGTAACGGTAATGGCAACGGCAAGTGGAAGTAAAAATATGCGTAGCTCATCGAGGGCAAAAAGCAGCGGGATAAAAATACCGATGGTTGTAAAAGTACTCCCCAATACCGGAACCACAGAGTTTCCAATTTCCTTAGAAATATGGCGAATACGACCGGTTTTATCGGAAGGAAGTCCGGGATTCAGATGTTCAAAAACAACCACGGCATTATCAATAAGCATCCCCAGCGCCACGGTAATTCCGGCCAGCGTAATAATATTCAGGCTGTAGCCCAGCAGGTATAATACAATCAGGCTCAGCAGTACCGAAAATGCCACACTGCCGATAATGACAAAAGGTGCCCGAATTTTTCGAATAAATAAAATGACCACTAAAAACACCAAAATACCGCTGAAAATAGCCTGCAGCTTGAGATCATCAAACTGCTGGCGGAGCTCTTCGGTAGAATCTACGGTAAGCATCAGCGAAAGCTCTTCCGGCAGCTGCGCTTCTATGTCTTCCATTGCCGTAAGCACGTTTTCAGCAAGAGTGAAAGCATCCGCTCCCGACTCTTTCACAAACTCAATGGTTAGAGCGGGATCACCGTTTATTCTTTTTATAGTTTTAGCGGGGTAATCCTGAACGGAAATATCAGCAAAATCATCCAGCACCAATTGTTTCCGGGATTCAGGAAGCCCGATTCTCAAACCCGCAATATCACTGATGCTGTTAAATTTGGGAGGAATAATAAGGCTGTATCTCGAAATGCCTTCTTCTACAAAACCGGCCGAGCGCCAGCTTAACTGCTCCCGAACCTGAAACAATATTTGGCGGGGTGAAAGTCCGTATTTCTCCACCTTGTCAATATCAAACTCTATAATCAGCGCCGGATCTTGTACTCCGCGAATGGCCACTTCCGCCAGCCCGTCAATAGCCAGCAGCTTTGGGCGAATGTTGGTGCGCGTATATTCCAAAAGTTGTCGCGGCGCCATTTCTCCATTCAGCGTATATACGATAAATGTCTGCTGATCTTCCAGCTCATCCGGCACCTGTCGCGTTATAGAAGGCGGCGAAATGCTTTCGGGGAGATTTTCATCCAGCGTAAATAAATACTCGCGCAGCTCCAGCACCCGATAATCTACGGGAGCTTCTTTCCGAAAAGTGATGGTAACCGTAGAGCGCCCCTCCTGTGTAATCGAACGAATATCTGTGACATCACGCAGCCGATTGGCCTCCCGTTCAACCTTCCGCGTAATTTCCATTTCCATGATTTCGGGTGAAGTGCTCCCCCAATTATAATGAACCGTAACGGAGGGCAAATTCAGTTCCGGCGTGCTTTCGATAGGCAGCACACCCCACACCGCTATCCCAATCACGCTCACGATGATATAGAAAAAAGAAACCAGATATTTTCGATTGAGTAACTCTTTCAATTTATATCATGGATTTTATGAGTTGAACGCTTGTTCAATTAGCCATTAATGGAACTACTTTTTGCTGATGGCTGATGCTGAAATGCTGATTTACCGCCAGCGTGTCGCCCGGCTCAATATCGGGGTGATTGATAAGCACCCAGTCCGAATTCATGGCTACCGGCGTTACATAAATCCATTCCACTTCTTCATTATTGAGGCGAAAAACCAGCGTTCGCCCGTCACGTTCTAAAAGAGCTTCGCGCGGCATGCGCACCTTACTTTCTTCACTCCGTACAAATACCCGTCCGTCCACCGTCATTCCCGTTTTCAGTGCTCCAGTGGGGTTATCTACTTCCACTAAAACCTGTCCCGTTTTTGTGGCCGAATCAATTTCGGGGGAGATAGCTACAATTTTCCCTTTAAATTCGGTGTTGCTCGGCCCGGTAACCGTCACGTCCATTCCTTTAGAAAGTTCGTCAATTTCAGATTCCAGCACATCAAACCGAATGCGAACTTTATTGGCATCTATTAGCGTGGCAAGCTGCTGTCCGGCCGTTACATACGAGCCTACGGATATAAAACTCCCGCTTTTAACAGCTTCCCTTAACGACAAATATCCACTAAAAGGAGCTTCTATGGTAGTGTAGCTGTAATTAAGGCGGGCTTTCTCATAAGCTACTTTAGCATCGGCAAAACCAGTGGTAATTCGCACCAAAGTGTCGCCATTCATGCCGGCATTTCCTTGCCTTCGGAGACGACTTTCAATTTCGTAGGCATTTTTTGTTTTCAGATACTCATTTCTGGCCTGCTGCATCTGATATTCCCACTCATCATCTATAAACTGAAGTAACACTTCTCCTTTTTTCACTCTCGCTCCCGCTTCAATTTTGTGTGATTTTACATATCCGCTGATGCGAGCCGTTATTTTGGTGCGCTGAAGCGGCTCTACCACTCCCCGGCTTTCAATAAAAAACTGAAGCGGTTGGTCATCCGCCACATCAAATACTACTTCAGGGCGAATTTCAATACTGTCCATGTCGGGCGCATCCGGTGTCTTTTCCTCACTTTTGCAGGCCGTAAACAGTGCGGTCATTATCAGTACGCCGTAAATCAATGGAAATATCTGAGATGTTTTCATAGTACTTTTTTTCAAATTAATAATCACTTCAACATTTCTGGCTCAGTCTGCGTTGTGCTGTTTTTTGCACTCTTGTTCATTTCCCTTTCTGCCTTTCGGTTCGTCCATTTAAAAACCATTGGAATTAAATACAGAGTCAAAAGCGTACTGGTTATCATTCCTCCCATAAGAGCCGTGGCCAGCGATTGGCGCAAAATATAACCATCTCCAAATGGAATGAGCATGGGAATAAGAGCTAAAATGGTGGTCATACTCGTCATTACCACGGGGCGGAAACGATTGATGCCTGCCTGACGAATTGCTTCCGCAAGATCGCCGGTTTCCTGCAAATAACGCCGCATAAAATCTACTTTCAGGATGGCATCATTTACTGCAATTCCGCTCAAAATTAAAATACCCATAAACGAAAGGGCATTCACGCTCACGCCTCCAATCCACATGGCCAGAAAAGAACCGATCCATGCAAAAGGAATGGCCAAAATAATGATAAACGGATATTTGAGATTCTCGTACTGGATGGCGAGTATCAGATATATAAGCAGCACGCTGATAAATAGCAGCCAGCCGAGTTCTTTTAATAAATTAATAACCTGTGGGGCTGAACCGCGAATTTGTATCTCGTAGCCCGATTCTTGCATAAATCGGTTCGTCCATTTTTGAATTTCGCTGCCTTCCCACCACCAATCCATAAAGGTGAGATTGCTGTTATAGGTTAAAATGGGTGCTTGACGAATGCGCTCCAGCTGTTCGGCTTCTTCAATACGACGAATTTCGGTTACATCCGTCAGCGGAATGATTTTATTTTTGATATCGAGCGTGATTTCCCGGGGATTCAAATTTTGACCTTTTGCTCCTATCAGACGGATTGAAATTTGTTCATCCTGGCGGTTCCAGTCGGTGATAAAAGCTCCCCGTGTCAAAGATTCCAGATAACGTATAATTTCATTTTCGCTGAGTTCGTAAGCCAGCAGCTCTGCCGATTTAAACTGAATTTGATACGCCTGAATACGCTGCGGATACTTCAATTCCAGCCCCATCGCTCCATATTTGTCTTCCATAAATTCGGAAAAGGCTTCTGCAACGCGCTTACTAAATGCCCGGTCGGTTCCTACCACGCTAAACTGCAGCGGAGCTTCGGCTCCCACCCCAACCGCACCGGTTGCATCTTCTTCCATTTTTCGGAAAGTCCAGTTAGCATACGTTTGGGCAATTTCTTTCATCAAGCGATCTACTTTCGCTGCCTCCGAAAACCCTGAAACGGGAACTGAAATTTTGAATTTATTCAACCCCTCGTTGGTAATGGAGCTCAGATTTGTATTATCGGTGTATCCGCCCAGCGATAAAATGTTGGTGTGATCCGTTCGCTCTGACAGCAGCGCACTCACTTCAGCGGCAGCAGATTTGGCCGACCGCAACGCCGTATTACCAGGCATGGATATCAGATATTCTACTTTCGACGGCTCATCTTCGGGAAGTATGGCTTTTGGTAACGTCATAAACGCATAAGCCGCTGCCGATAATAACACGGCTGCCGTAACCAAGATAATGAGCGGTTTTTCCAGCACCTTCCCAAGATTTCGCTCGTAAGCCATCACCACGTTATCCAAAATCACCGATACTTTGCTCAAAAATCCCTGAGATTCGTTTTTCTTGCTTATATGAGCCACAAATACCGGAAGAATAAACAAGGCAACCAGCAGGGAAGCAATTAAGCTGAAAGATAATGTAGCGGCTAAATCTCGAAAAAAGGCCCCTTCAAATCCCCCCAAAAATATAAGCGGTAGAAATACGGAAATAGTGGTAAAAGTAGATGCCGTTACGGCCAAGCTGATTTCTTTGGTTCCTGCTTTGGCGGCTTCAAATCTCCCCAACCCCTTTTGGCGATATCGGTTAATGTTCTCGAGCACCACAATGGCATTATCCAGCAAAAGCCCGATGCCAAGCGTAAGTCCGCTCAGGGAAATAATGTTGAGCTGAATATCAAACAAAAACATCACCACAAAGGTGAGAAAAATACTTACGGGAATGGAAACACCGATGGTGAACGGAGTGCGGGCGTCATCCAGAAATAGGAATAATACGAGAAAGGCTAACACGCCGCCAATAAACAGGGTTTGCAGCAGGTTTGCGATGGAATTTTCGATGTAGCTGGCATCTTCCTGAATCACCTCAATCTGAATATCCGGGTTTTGCTCGCGGATTTCGGCCAGTACGTTTTGGAGCGTTTCAAAAACTTCTACCGTGTTGGAGCCATATTCTTTTTTCACGAGCACATTCAGTACTTCTTCTCCATCTAAAAGTGCAAAAGAGGTGAGATCAGCTTCGGCCATTTGGACATCGGCCAGCTCTTCGAGCAGAAGCACACGGCCGCTTGCCAGAGAAATAACGGGCGTTTTACGAAGATCATCCAGCGACTCAATCCGGCTTTCAATCTTCAGCGCATATCGGTACCAGCCATCGCGGAGCTCTCCGGTTGACGAAAATAAATTGGCGTCTTTTACAGCCTGCTGAATTTGCGCAAGCGAAAGTCCGTACCGATCAATAAAGCGCGGGTTGAACCGAATGTGGACTTCGGGCTGAACTTCCCCCACCAACAACGCCTGAGCAATGCCTGACTGCTGCTCCAGCCTGCGCGTAAAAACCTGCTCGGCCCAGCGCTTCAGCGAAAGTCGGTTCGAAAACTCCTGATTAGAAACATTGGTAAGCTGCAGGGCAATGGTGGCAATAGGCTCATCGGAAGCTGAGGAATAAACCAGCTGCGGCCGCTCGGCCTGATTGGGAAGCAGATAACGCGCCTGATCCAGCTTTTCGCGGACATTTAGGAAGGCAATGTCCATATCAAAACCCCATTCAAAAGTGAGGAACGTAAGGCTTTGTCCCTGCCGCGAAAGTGACTCAATTTGCTGCACGCCCCGTACACCGGAAAGCATTCCCTCCAGCTGTTCGGTAATACGGAATTCTACTTCTGAAGCAGGAGCTCCGGAATAATCGGTGCGCACCAGCAGTGTAGGTCGGTCAATATCCGGCATCAGCTCAATGGAGAGCCGTTCCAACGCAATGCCCCCGAAAATGAGCACCGCCAGCACCAGAATAATAGAAGCTATGGGTTTCTTAAGCAGCAAATGAAAGATTTTAGATTACTTACATAGAATAGTAAAATAAGTTGGAAAATGGAAACTATGTGTTTAGTAGTTTAAGGTGAGCGGGGATATTACATGACTCGTTAGGAACGTCTCGTTCGTAATGCCTGATGGAACCTCCGGTTCCAGTTTTTATGCGGACCGGGTGGTTGTGGGACGAGGGTAAAATTAGAAACTTACGAGAATTGGGTAAGCTCTTACGCACTTTAATTAATCACTTTGGCAGACCTAATGAAAAACGGCGTACCAAGGGTACCCTGCTCGAAGGATCTATCATATAGAAATTTTCATCTTCATCCATCCAGTTGATTAATGGAAAATCTGTGCGCCTTCCATGCTCTATAGAGGTCAAATAACTTTGCTCAATCACATTTCCCTCAAGATCAAAAATCTGCATGCTCAAATCCAATAAATTCCCTTCTTCCAAGGTAACCTCACCTTCTCTCCATTCGGCATAAAACTGTATAATCTGCTCTCTTTTTGGCAGATAGAATAGTCCTGCATTCATGCTGTTTAATTTGCCTCTACCTGCTTTTCCTGCATAATTAATTTTTGTCACTCCTGGAAATTTTTTAGATGCCTGATATTGTGCTTCACTGTCATATAATATATATGGCTCAAAATGAGGCGGGGTTCCTTGAAATGTTTCTGAAAGCGCCCAGCTTTTATTGATATCTCTTTTATACAAATATAGAGCCCCAGAGTAAATACCAGGTGAGTATAAAAGCACATTCAAATCTTTTATGTATTCCATACTGCCTAAATATATTGATAGGGTGTTCCATCCAAACCAATCCTCAATTCCGAGTTGATGAGGTGTAGCAAAAGAACGGTGTTTTTCTTTCATGTCTCCGCTGAAAACATGAAAAATATTACGATTATAAATCTCATTATGCTCAGATACGGACCTGCTAGATAAATATAATCCTATCATATTTCCCTCTACGAACTCAATATCTTTAAAGTAGAATTGGTCATCAAGCCTAATAGAATTACTGGACTTATACACGCCATCCTTTGAAAGAATAGTATATCTTAAATTATTTTTATCTAAAAATAAAAAGTCTCCTGATGGGGTAAACTCCATCAGTCTGATGTCTAAAAACTCGCCGGGGCCCCTTCCTCTTCCACCGAAACTTCTTAGATAATTGCCTTTTTTATCAAATATTTTAACTGTTAAACTGGCTCGGTCAGCTATGAATATATTGCCATTTTTATCTGTACGTATGGCTACCGGCTCCCCCAGAATATATCCATTGGATTTTTCTTTTTGTTCTTTCCCTATAACCAAATCGTTTTCCATTGAAACAACCTGAATCCTGTTGACTTCTTTAGATCTGCTTGTATCCTTGTAAGAACAGGAAACCATCGAAAATACTACAATTAGAAATATAAACGGTGTCTTCAAAACTTTATATAGAAAAAATCAATAATGTAAAATAGAAGAAATGATTTCATTGTATCTAATATTATCTAAATATTTCTAATGATCCTCTCCTGGTATTCCTGCGCATTCACCACATAATTCACCGTATATGCCGCATCCAGAAATATCTTCACATTGTTTAAGACCACAGAAAGTTGCCTCCTTACAGTCATATGTAAGATTATCACAAGTATAACAATCAATTATTGGAACTCTCATATTCTTGTTTTTTTCTATCGGCACTATTGTAAATGCACTACTAACTAAAAAAATTAAAATAGAGGCTATAAACAACAATGTGCTTTTTTCATAGGTTTTCATAGTAATTTTATTTATTAATGTTAATTTAGCAATGGGTATCAATTATATCCTTGACTCAACTTCAATCTGATATTCTTAACGTCTAACAGCATTTCCCGTTTATGTTCCATACTACTTATAGCATTAGGTATTTTATGAGAATAAAGTAGTTGACGTGTATTTCTATCAATAAAGATGATTATTTTTTCTTCCGTTACAAAAAATGGATCTATTTTCTCCGATTCCATTATTCTAAAAAATACATTTAACTCCAAGACATTCAAAAAACGTTGTACTTGCTTTTCTTCTTCATCAATAAAAACGGCTACTAATCTACCATAATCAGTATCTTTCTCGATTAGCGTATCAAATTCAAATACATTATTTATACAAATAAAACAATCACCTGTATTCAAAAAAATTACTGGAAGAATTTTTGCCGTATTATTTTTAACATCAAAATCCAAAGTCTCTAAAAACGTTGATAGATTGTTTTGAGTTGGAATATCATTGTTATTTATTCTTTTTTTATGTGCTGATATCTTTAAAGAAGTAGGCATAAAGATCATAATCCCAGAGGCTATGAGCAGAACTATACTTAAAATATATTTAAAAGACGTACTCAAAATATTTTCTCAAAACTCTTCTATTTGATGGGTTGAATATATAATCAAATTTCCCGCACTCCAATGTTTCTGCTATTCCATTATATTTAATTAATTATAATAATCAAAAAATATGGCTTTTTGTCTCGATCCGGCATGCCTTACCGAGACTCCGCGTCATTCTGCAAATTCCGTCTATACCCATCAACCCTAATATTTTCAACTAATACAGTTAAATTTTCTACTCGTAACGAACATCTCGTTCGTAATGCCTGATGGAACCTCCGGTTCCAGTTTTTATGCGGACCGGGTGGTCCTGCGTGGCGTCCCCAACCGAGTGGTTGTGGGACGAGAGAACGGCTGCTTTCTCTTTTTTTAATCTCTCATTTTTAAATGAAGCAAGGGGTTGCAACCCCTTGTCTTGGATTGAAATATTAAGTTCCTATCCACTATTTTGCTAAACGGCTTCAGCTTCAACGGCGGTAGAGATACTGCCGGAAATGCCCGGGAAATAATTTTTGTCTTGATAAGCTTCTTCAATAATTCCTCCTCCCAAACAAATATCACCGTCATAAAAAACAACGGCCTGACCGGGAGTTACTGCTTTTTCTTTGTTGTGAAATTCCACTATTAGCTCATCATTTTTGGAAGGATGTAAAGAGACATCCGCAGGACGATCAGGTTGACGATACCGATATTTTATCTGACAGGTTATGGGCAGTTTGGGCTCTTCACTAATCCAGTTAATTTGGGAAGCTCTCAAACCGGTATAATACAATGCCGGATGCTTACTGCCTTGTTCTACATACAAGATGTTTTGATCCAGATCTTTGCCCACTACGTACCAGGGTTCTCCGGATCCACTGCCGCTGCCACCTATATTCAGTCCCTTTCGCTGACCTAAGGTGTAATACATTAATCCATCGTGCCGACCTTTTACGGTGCCATCCAAACTGCGCATTTCTCCGGGTTGAGCCGGAAGGTATTGGCTGAGAAACTCTTTGAAATCTCGCTCCCCGATAAAGCAAATACCGGTACTGTCTTTTTTGTGAGCCGTAGCCAGTCCCGCTTCCTCAGCAATGGCTCTGACATCATCTTTTTGAAGCTCACCCAGAGGAAACATCACCTTTTTAATTTGATCTTGAGAAAGCTGACTCAAAAAATAGCTTTGGTCTTTACCGGGATCCATTCCTTTAAGCATTATCCGCTTTCCGGTGTCAGAATCTGTGCTAAGGCGTGCGTAGTGACCTGTGGCCACATAATCAGCCCCAAGTTTTAGAGCGTAGTTAAGAAAAGCTTTAAACTTGATTTCTTTATTGCACATCACGTCCGGGTTGGGCGTGCGCCCGGCTTTATACTCTTCAAGAAAATAAGTAAACACCCGATCCCAATATTCCTTCACAAAATTGATGCTGTAATACGGAATATCAAGCTGCCCGGCTACGCGAACCACATCTTTGAAGTCTTCCTCTGTGGTACATACGCCGTTTTCATCTTCTTCGTCCCAATTCTTCATAAACAGGCCAATGACTTCAAACCCTGCCTCTTTCAACAACAAAGCAGCTACAGAGCTATCCACACCGCCGGACATACCAATTACAACCCGTTCTTTAGCGGCAGTAGGTTTGGGGATATTTTTGAGCCATTTTTCTGAAATAGCAGCCATGTTAATTCGATTTAGTTAGATAAATACGGAACCCAATTTATCAGAACATTTGCTTATCTGTTTGGGTTCATAAAATCAGGATGTGAAATTTAGCAAGATTGGTACAAGTTTTAGATTGCACAAACAACTTTTCGCTCTCTTAATTACGTTTATAAAATACGACTATTTAGGGAATAAATTAAGGGATGAATTTATTCTGTAGCAGCCGATTTACAGAAATTGCATACAAGTTTGACAGTTAAAAGGTTAGAAATATATCAAACGGCAATAACTATCAATGAAAAGCCCCGATCAAATTAATGAACGGGGCTTTTAAATTTACTTAAGTAAACGAAGCGTGATTTAATCTTCGGCTTCGGCGGTTTCGCCTTCACCGTTTTCGCTTCCGCCAAGTTCTTCAAACACCTTGGCTATTTCTTCGTCTCCTTCTTCCATATCGGCTTTAGAACCTACAACAATATCGTTGTATTCTCTCAGGCCGGTACCTGCCGGTACTTTATGGCCAACTACTACGTTTTCTTTCAGTCCACGCAGCCAGTCTTTCTTAGCTTCGATGGAAGCTTGGGTCAGAACTTTTGTTGTTTCCTGGAAAGAAGCAGCAGATAACCAGCTTTCGGTAGAAAGTGCAGCTCGTGTAATTCCTAACAGAATAGGCTTAGAAATAGCCGGTTCTGCTTCACGAGTTTCAATTTCTTCTAAACCATCTTTAATAAGCTGATTATTTACATCTCTTACGCCACGACGATCGAGGATAGTGCCTTTCTTAAGTTCACTGCCGCCCGGATTGGTAATTACAAACTTACCAATCAGCTCATCGTTTCGCTCGTTTACTTCAAAGCGATCTACTTTGTCGCCCTCGAGGAACATGGTATCGCCGGGATCTGTAATCTCTACTTTCTGCATCATGGTGCGCACAATAACTTCAATGTGCTTGTCATTAATTTTCACACCCTGCAGTCGGTAAACCTCCTGAATTTCATTCACAAGGTAAGATTGTACAGCGTATGGCCCGAGGATATTCAGAATATCTTGTGCCGGAATGGTTCCGTCAGAAAGTGCCTGTCCTGCTTTCACAAAATCGTTGGATTGAACCAAGATATGCTTGCTTAGCGAAATCAGATACTTCTTCTCGTCCGTGCCGTCTTTAGACTTCACAAATACTTCTTGCGAGCCACGCTTACGTCCACCCATTTCAACAATACCGTCAATTTCAGAAACAACGGCAGGTTCGCTTGGAGAACGTGCTTCAAACAATTCAGTTACACGCGGCAGGCCTGCGGTAATATCCTTAGACTTAGAAGTAGCCCGTGGAATTTTTGCAATTACCTGTCCGGCTTCTACTTTAGCGCCGTCATCAACGGCAATGTGCGTGTCAACCGGCAGTGTAGTTTCACGAATTCGGTCATTCGATCCTTTAACCATTAGTGTAGGCACTAACGAGCGGTCTTTTGAATCGATAATTACTTTCTCGCGGTGACCGGTTTGAGCATCTGTGTCATCGGTAGAAGTTACTCCATCAATTACATCTTTATACTCTACGGTACCTTCAATTTCTGAGAAAATAAGTGCGTTATATGGGTCCCACTTACAAAGTACGGCTCCTTTTGGCACTACATCACCCTCTTCAACCAGCATATCAGAGCCGTAAGGCACGTTGTAGTTGATTAAGGTTTTTCCGTCTTCGTTCACAATTTTAATTTCGCCGGCTCGGGAAAGAACCACATTGTGATCTTCTTCACCATCGTTATAAACTACTACGCGAACGTTTTCAAATTCAACCTTACCTTGGAATTTGGTTTTGTGCTGAGATTCGGCTTCCAGTCGAGAGGCGGTACCTCCAACGTGGAATGTACGAAGCGTAAGCTGTGTACCCGGCTCACCAATTGATTGAGCAGCGATTACACCTACGGCTTCTCCTCTTTCTACAACCGTGCCTCTTGCCAGATCGCGACCATAACACTTAGCACATACTCCGCGGCCTGTTTCGCAGGTTAGCACGGAACGAATTTCTACCTCTTCGATGGATGTTTCGGCTATTTTCTGAGCTATTACTTCGTCAATCATTTGATTGGCTTCACAAATCAGCTCATCCGAAATTGGATCGTAAATATCGTGGAGTGAAACTCGCCCGATAATACGGTTCTCAAGGCTTTCGATAATGTCTTCATTATCCTTCAGCGCTGCCATCTTAATACCACGAAGGGTACCGCAATCATTCTCATTAATGATAACATCTTGTGAAACATCAACAAGACGTCGGGTTAAGTAACCGGCATCAGCTGTTTTAAGAGCCGTATCAGCCAGACCTTTACGAGCACCGTGAGTAGAAATAAAGTATTCAAGAACCGTCAAGCCTTCTTTAAAAGAAGATAAAATCGGGTTTTCAATTACTTCATTACCCTGCTGCATCGAGCTTTTCTGAGGCTTGGCCATCAGTCCACGCATACCGCCTAACTGGCGAATCTGTTCTTTAGAACCACGAGCGCCGGAATCTGCCATCATATATACCGGATTAAATCCGCCACGGTCATTTTGAAGAGCAGAAAACAGTGTTTCAGAAACACGGTTTGTCGTGCTGGTCCATTTATCAATAACCTGGTTATAACGCTCGTTATCGGTAATGAAACCCATTTCGTAACGGCCTTGAATGTCGTCAACTTCCTCTTTGGTGTTATCAATCAGTTTCGCTTTGGCATCAGGAATAATGATGTCATCAACGTTGAAAGACAACCCACCGATGGTAGCTTCTTCAAAACCAACCTTCTTCATGTCATCAAGGAATCTGGAAGTTTTCGCAGTTCCTACTTTTGAATGAATTTCACCAATCAGGTTTCTCAGCTCTTTTTTGCCAAGCGTTTTGTTGATGAATGGTATTTCTTTGGGTGTAATTTGGTTGAATAAAACGCGACCGGTGGAGGTTTTAATTACCTCGTAATCGGCTTCGCCGTCTTCATTAATTACCGGAATCCGCACGTTAATTTTGGCGTGTGTATCCAGCTTGTCTTGGTCAAATGCTACCAACACTTCAGCAGGAGAGCTAAATGTTTTACCCTCTCCTTTTCGGCCATCATCAGGCTTAGTGAGGTAGTACAGGCCTAAAATCATATCCTGCGAAGGCACCGCAATCGGGCCACCGTTAGCAGGTGAAAGGATGTTGTGAGAACCTAACATCAGCACAGATGCTTCAAGAATGGCATCCTGGCTTAATGGTAAGTGAACAGCCATCTGGTCACCGTCAAAGTCGGCGTTAAAAGCTGTACATGCGAGGGGGTGAAGTCGGATAGCTTTCTCTTCAATAAGTACCGGCTGGAATGCCTGGATACCTAAACGGTGAAGAGTAGGAGCTCGGTTCAGCATTACGGGATGTCCGTCAATTACGTTTTCGAGTACTTCCCAAACTACAGCATCACGGCGGTCAACTACTTTCTTAGCGCTTTTAACCGTTTTCACATACCCACGCTCTATCAGTCGGCGGATAATAAATGGTTTGTAAAGCTCTACAGCCATTTCCTTTGGCAGTCCGCATTCGTGCATTTTCAGCTCGGGACCTACCACAATTACTGAGCGGCCAGAGTAGTCAACTCGCTTACCCAGCAAGTTTTGACGGAATCGTCCGCTTTTTCCTTTCAGCATGTCTGAAAGTGACTTCAGCGGTCGGTTATTATTCCGTACGGCATTTGATTTTCTTGAGTTGTCGTACAGCGAATCTACCGCTTCCTGAAGCATGCGCTTCTCGTTTCGAAGAATTACATCAGGAGCCTTAATGTCTATAAGTCGCTTCAGTCGATTGTTTCGAATAATTACGCGACGGTACAGGTCATTAAGATCTGAGGTAGCGAAACGACCGCCTTCCAGAGGAACTAACGGCCGAAGCTCCGGTGGAATTACCGGAATTACACTTTGCACCATCCATTCAGGACGGTTTTCAGTGTGCTGATTTGCTGCTCGGAATGATTCAATTACCTGAAGGCGCTTCAGCTTTTTCTTCTTACGCATTTGTGAAGTTTCGTTCTTCACTTCATAGCGCAGCTGATAGGCTAATTCATCCAAGTCTTGAGATGCTAAAAGAGCTTGCAATGCATCGGCTCCTTCTTTTACGATGAATTTGTCCTCATCGTCGTCATCCAATTCCTGGTTTTCTTCAGGCAGCTGTTCTAAAATATCCCATTTCTCTTCCTCAGAAATCATATCGCCTTGGGCGTAACCTAAATCTCTGGCTACACCTGGATTTATAATTACGAACGTTTCGTAATAAACAATTCTGTCCAGGTTTTTGGACGACATGCCTAACAGATAGGCAATTTTGTTTGGAAGAGATTTAAAATACCAAATATGTACAACGGGAACGGTAAGGGTAATATGCCCCATTCGCTCTCTACGCACAGCTTTTCGGGTAACTTCTACACCGCAACGGTCGCAGATAATTCCTTTATAGCGGATACGCTTGTACTTTCCGCAATGGCATTCAAAGTCTTTAACCGGGCCGAAGATCTTTTCACAGAAAAGACCGTCCATTTCCGGCTTAAAGGTTCTATAATTTATTGTCTCGGGAGTCAAAACTTCGCCGTGAGAACGAGATAAAATCGTTTCCGCGGAAGCAAGGGATACCCCAATGCTGTCGAAGTCTTTGGTGACTGTTAATGTCTTAGTTACTGGCAAGGATGTTCCTCCAAATTATTAACAGTGAAATTATTCAATGTGCATTTCAAGGCCGAGACCCATAAGCTCTCGTAGTAATACCTTGAATGATTCGGGCACGTCGCCATCCGGAAGGTTTTCGCCTTTCACAATGGCTTCATACACTTTAGAGCGCCCTTTTACGTCATCACTTTTTACAGTGAGCATTTCTTTCAAGATGCTGGATGCACCGTAAGCATACAGTGCCCAAACCTCCATCTCTCCCAATCGCTGGCCACCAAACTGTGCTTTACCGCCCAGAGGTTGCTGCGTAATCAGTGAATATGGCCCAATAGAACGAGAGTGCATCTTGTCCTGAATCAGGTGGTTTAGCTTCAGCATGTAGATGTAGCCAACCGTAGTTTTCTGCGCAAATGGTTCACCTGTGTGTCCGTCATACAGTTTCACACGACCATCTTCCGGCAGCCCGGCTTCTTTCAATTTATCTCTAACTTCTTGTGTAGTTGCTCCGTCAAAAATAGGTGATGCAAAAGTAACACCCATTTTCTTGGCAGCCCATCCAAGTATAGTTTCATAAATCTGGCCAAGGTTCATACGAGAAGGTACACCCAGGGGGTTTAGACAGATGTCAACCGGGGTTCCGTCTTCCATAAATGGCATGTCTTCGGCAGGTACAATTTTAGCAACCACACCTTTGTTACCGTGACGTCCGGCCATCTTGTCACCCACATGCAGCTTACGTTTTTTAGCAACATAAACTTTTGCTTTTTGGATGATTCCCGGCGGAAGTTCATCTCCTACCTGAATGGCAAACTTACGGCGTTTGGCTTCAGTATCAATTTCACGACGAAGATCACGATAGTTAGCAAACAATTTCTTAACCATTTTCACAAGCTCACCATCGGTGGCCCAGTCAATGTTTTCGTTGATGTTAACCGGATCTAACTCTTCAAATACAGATTTCTTGTATTTCTCGCCTTTCGGTATCAGTTCTACATTGCTGTAGTCGTAAACACCCGGAGAGGTTTTATCGCGCAGTAAAGAGTACATTTTGTCGGCCCAATGCTGGTTTAATTCAGCCAGCTTTTGCGCATGACGCTCTTCTTCTTGTTCTACACGTTTTTTCTCTTCTTTTCGGGATACTAACTCATCACGCTTACGGCTAAATAGCTTGGTATCAATTACCGTTCCTTCTACTCCTGGAGGTACTTTCAGGGATGCATCTTTCACATCACCGGCTTTATCTCCGAAAATCGCACGCAGCAGCTTCTCTTCCGGTGTTGGGTCTGATTCTCCCTTTGGAGTGATCTTTCCTACTAAAATATCGCCATGCTCAATTTTAGCACCTACTCGAATAATACCACGTTCGTCAAGGTTACGTGTGGCTTCTTCACTCACGTTTGGAATTTCTCGCGTCAGCTCTTCTTCACCTCGTTTGGTGTCTCGAACCTGCTGCTCAAACTCTGTTACGTGAATAGAAGTATAAATATCATCCTGAACGATGCGCTCACTTACTACAATAGCATCCTCAAAGTTATATCCTCTCCAAGGCATGAACGCTACCAAAAGGTTACGCCCAAGTGCAAGTTCGCCATTATCTGTTGAACATCCGTCAGCAAGTGCCTGGCCGGCTTTCACCTTGTCGCCAATTTTAACTACCGGGCGCTGATTAATGGTCGTATCCTGGTTAGTACGGATAAACTTATCCAGCTTGTAGCTTTTCACTCCGCCGTCAAAGTAGCAATGTTGCTCGTCTTCAGAGCGATCATACTTCACTTTGATTTCCGTTGCACTTACATATACTACTTCGCCATTAGCGTCGGCAGTAATGATGGCTCGGGAATCGCGCGCTGCACGTTGCTCAAGTCCGGTTCCCACAACGGGAGCTTCCGGACGAAGAAGCGGTACAGCCTGGCGCTGCATGTTCGAGCCCATCAGGGCACGGTTTGCATCATCGTGTTCAATAAAAGGAATCATAGCTGCTGCCAAAGAAGTAATCTGGTTGGTAGCAACGTCCATGTATTCAATTTCATCGGGCCGCACTCGCAAGTAGTTACCTTCTCGTGTGCGGGAGAAAACTGCATCGGTCTCGAAAACGCCTTCATCATCAATTTCAGCGTTTGCCTGTGCAATAACGGTTTCATCTTCCTGCTCGGCTGCGAGGTATTCTACATCTTTAGAAACCTTGCCTTCTTTCACCTTACGATATGGCGTTTCAATAAATCCAAAATCGTTTACTTTGGCGTGAACACATAGAGAAGATATCAATCCAATGTTTGGACCTTCCGGCGTTTCAATTGGGCAAAGTCGGCCATAGTGCGTGTAGTGAACGTCACGAACCTCAAAACCTGCTCGCTCACGTGTTAAACCACCCGGCCCCAATGCCGACATACGGCGCTTGTGAGTCAGCTCGGCTAATGGATTGGTTTGATCCATAAACTGAGAAAGCTGATTGGTACCGAAAAAGGTGTTAATTACGCTTGAAATGGTTCTGGCGTTTACCAAATCTTGTGGTGTCAGCTGCTCAGCATCGCGAGAGTTCATTCGCTCGCGAATGGTTCGCGCCATTCGTGCTAAGCCAATGGCAAACTGCTGTCCAAGCTGCTCGCCCACGGTTCTAACGCGTCGATTACTCAAGTGATCAATATCATCAACCTGAGATTTCATATTCTTAAGGCGAATAACTTCTTTAACAATAGCTACAATATCCTCTTTAGTGAGGTACTGCAGATCATTTTCCTGGTCTAATTTCAGGCGCTTATTTAATCGATAGCGGCCTACTTCACCAAGATCATATTTTTTATCACTGAAGAACAGGCGCTCTAATATAGAGCGTGCAGTTTCCGGATCCGGCATTTCACCTGATCGAATCTGCTGATAAATTTCACCAAGTGCCGTACTCTCATCATAGCTTGGATCTTTACGCAGCGTATTCATAATTACAGAACGCTCAGACTCCTCAGCAGAAATTTTCTGAACTAATACTTTTTCAGCTTCTGCATCTTTTAATGATCCGTAATCATCTTCAGTAAGTTCATGGTCGCGCTCAAAAATAATTTGGCGATTAAGAGCTTCGGTTACTTCACCGGTCTCATCATCAACCACTTCTTCCATGCTTTCTACAATAATGTTTTCAGCCAGCCTTCGGCCAACCAAGTTTTTATTGTAAGTGGCTTTAGAACCTACTTTAAGTTCTTCTGAAAGCTCAAATAAGCTTAGCAGTTCTATATCGGATGAATATCCTAAAGCACGTAACAGCGTGGTTGCCGGTACTTTTTTCTTACGATCAATATAAGCCCAAAGAACATCCCTAATGTCGGTAGTAAATTCAATCCAAGAGCCCTTAAATGGAATGACTCGAGCTGAATACAACTGTGTTCCATTTGGGTGAACATTTTGCCCAAAGAACACACCGGGTGAACGGTGGAGCTGGCTTACAATTACGCGCTCGGCGCCATTGATAATAAATGTTCCGCGATTAGACATCCAGGGCAGGTCTCCTAAAAACACCTCCTGTTCAATTGTCTCACTGGCCTCATCGCTGTCATCAACAGATGATAAACGCAATTTAGCTTTAAGGGGTACAGAATATGTTAAACCTCGGTCCTGACATTCAGAAATAGTATATCGAGGCACATCCACATTATAGTATAGGAATTCGAGGATGTGAGTTTCTCGAGTGTCTTGGATTGGGAAGTTTTCGTTAAAAATTCGTTGCAGGCCTTGATTTTCTCGCTCATTAGGAGCAATATCAAGTTGTACAAAATCTTCGAATGATTGTAGCTGAATATCCAGAAAATCCGGATAGTCAACTATTTGTTTGGTTTTGCCAAACGATAAGCGTTCCGTGTTTGGAATAGTTTGCATCTTCTTGCTCAAAAGGAACCTCTCCTCTTAGATTGAAGGTAAATGGTACGGGCTAACCCTATTGCATAGGGTCGGTTTATATAGACGCCAATAGCCAATACCGTTTCCACGACATTGGCTACCAACGAAATGTGTCTAAAGAGTTACTTAAGCTCTACTTCAGCGCCGGCTTCTTCAAGCTTACCTTGAATTTCCTCGGCCTCTTCTTTAGATACGGCTTCTTTCACCGCATTAGGAGCTCCATCAACAAGCTCTTTGGCTTCTTTCAGCCCCAGACCTGTGATGCTGCGAACTTCTTTAATTACAGCAATTTTCTTAGCTCCGGCACTTTTCAGAACTACGTCAAACTCAGTTTGGTCTTCACCGCCACCGGCTTCTCCGCCACCGGCTGGTCCGGCTACTGCAACAGCAGCCTGAGCTGGTTTGATATCGTATTCTTCTTCAAGAACTTTAGCAAGTTCATTTGCTTCTTTAATTGTTAGGTTGACAAGCTGTTCAGCTAAATCTTTAACGTCAGCCATTTGTTATCTCCAGTTGTTTTGATAAATAAAAATTCTAGTTGTAATAAATAAGGGTTACTCTTCGCCTTTTTCAGCGATAGTATTCACAGCACCAACAAGGTTAGATCCTTGCGATTGTAGTGCTCCAACTACGTTTGTAAGCGGAGCCATCAATAAACCAAGAATATCGCCAACAATTTCGTCTTTTGACTTCATAGCCGCCAGAACGTCCAGCTTATCTTCCCCGTAGAAGTCTCCATCTACGATTGCTGCTTTAAATTGTGGTTTATTGTTATCCTTGATAAAATCTTTCAATACCTTGGCAGGTGCGGATAATTCTTCTTCAACAAACGCAAACGCATTTTGCTCAACCAACGAAGGAATGATATCATCATATCCTCCAACTTCTTCCATAGCGAGCTTAACAAGTTTGTTCTTGTACACTTTGAATCGAATATCACCCTTACGAAATGCACCACGCAGCTCATTGATTTCCGCTACCGTCATACCAGTATAATTGGTAATATAAAAAGCACTTGAGCTTTTTAAGTTTTCGGTAATTTCGTCTAAAACTGCTTGCTTTTCTGCAGTAGGCATAATTTAATTCCTCCTATTATAGGGATGTTACTGCGGTTCTGCTTAAGGGAATGCTTGGTCCCATAGAACTGCTCATGAAAACACTTTTCACATACAATCCTTTAGCGGAAGCCGGTCTTAAGCTCATTACCGTACGGAAGAACGCTTCTGCGTTTTCTTTAAGGGCATTAGCTTCAAAACTTACTTTACCAACAGATGCATGCAGAATTCCGGTTTTATCAACACGGAAGTCTATCTGGCCGGCTTTAACTTGCTTTACAGCATCGGCCACATCCATTGTAACGGTTCCACTTTTAGGGTTAGGCATCAGTCCCCTGGGCCCTAAAAAGCGCCCAAGCCTACCGAGTTTACCCATTACGTCAGGCGTAGCAATTATCACATCGATATCTGCCCACCCCTCTTCAATTTTCGTGATGTAATCATCAAGACCAACATGGTCGGCACCGGCTTCCCTGGCTTCATCTTGCTTAGCCTCATTAACGAGGGCTAACACTGTAACTTCTTTCCCGGTTCCATGAGGTAAACTCACGGTTCCGCGAACCATTTGATCCGCATGTCGCGGATCTACTCCCAAGCGGACATCTACGTCCACGGAAGCATCAAAGTTAGTAGTGGATGTTTTTTTTACCAGATCGCACGCTTCTTCCAAAGTATATTCTACTTCAGGGTTCACGAGTGCCACAGCCTGTTGGTATTTTTTTCCTCTTTTTGCCATGATCACAATTTCCTTACTTTTCGCGATTTACTCTAAGACCCATACTGCGAGCCGTTCCTGCAACCATTTCCGCACCAGCTTCAATGTCAAACGCATTTAAGTCTTCCATCTTTTCTTGTGCAATGTCTTTGCATTGGCTCCAAGTAACCGTACCTACTTTTTTTCGGTTTGGTTCACCTGATCCGGACTTGATTTTCGCTGCTTTTTTGAGAAGTACAGGTGCCGGCGGTGTCTTTGTTTTGAATGTAAAAGACTTGTCAGCATAAACCGTAATCTCAACAGGAACAACAGTTCCGGCCTTGTCCTGAGTCTTAGCGTTAAAGGCTTTACAAAACTCCATTATATTGATTCCTGCCTGACCGAGTGCCGGTCCTACAGGTGGCGCAGGGTTTGCCTGCCCCCCAACAATCTGGAGCTTCAGGATTTTATCAACTTTTTTAGCCATGGATTCTCAGGATCCTATTATTAATAACTTCAGTTTAATTTGCGTAATAGCTAGTGTGCATCAACTAGGTTCTTTATGTAGCGGATTCAACTTGGCTAACATCAACCTCTACCGGTGTTTTACGGCCAAATATACTTACCATAACACGCAGTTTTAGTTTTTCAGAATTTATCTCCTGAACGGTTCCGTCAAAATCTTTGAACGGACCGGATATCACTTTAACCAGGTCTCCCTCGCTGTACGGAATCTCAATATTCCGCATTTCATCTCCACTATCTTGCACGCGACCAATGATGCGATCAACCTCGTGCTGTTTTAATGGAGTTGGCACCATTTCATTTTTACCTACCTTCAAAAAACCAAGACAGGATGGCGCGCTTTGTATTAAATTATTTACTTCTTCATCATAATGAGTATTCAGCAAAATATATCCGGGAAAGAAATTTTTCTCTCGTGTTCTTTTCTTACCCGCACGAATTTCAACCACTGTTTCGGTAGGTATCAGGACTTCTTTAATCTTGTCCTCTAAACCCTGTTCCTCAATCTCGCGCTCAAGAAATTCCTTTACTTTTTTTTCATGACTGGAAAAGCATCTAACTACATACCAATCATGGGTCATTTCTTTACTCATTAGTTATAAATAGCTTCTAAAATGGTGCTATATAATTGATCTACACCAAATATGAATACGGAAATTATGATTGAAAAAACCACAACAATTATCGTATTGTCAATTAGTTCTTTCTGAGTTGGCCAAGAAACCTTATTAAACTCCTTTACAACTCCGTCAAAAAAATCATTAATCTTGCTCATATCATTTCTTTATATGCACGGGTGGAGAGGCTCGAACTCCCGACACCTGGTTTTGGAGACCAGTGCTCTGCCAACTGAGCTACACCCGTATAAAGTGCACAAGAGCAGACGGTTACCGACTACTCTTTGCACTGGCCTTATTAAGGTAATAGTTACTTCAATATTTTAGTTACCACTCCGGCACCGACAGTACGGCCACCTTCGCGAATCG
>CAZDGU010000024.1:0-29204 GCA_964505215.1 uncultured Balneola sp. | reverse complement strand
GTTTAGACTGCAATATACCTTAACTTCGTGTCCATTAAAATGTAGCAAGTCCAAAATTGTTTAACCAACCAAGAACCCAATATCCTTAACTTTCACAAACCCTGCTTTTAAAGTATTCCCATTAATCTTATTTTGGGGTGTAATTATTTGCTATCCCACTTTAACTCTTCCCATTTACATGTTTATAGAGCAACAAAAACCCAAAGACTTTGACTGCGGCTACAATTTAGACCTTATGATTGCCGCCCTTCCTCGTATTGATGACACCGGCGAGCGTGTTAAATATGCCAAGCGAGTGGTTGGTCTCATCAAGCAAAGCCACCCAACCTGGGTAGATGACAATGGAAAAAGTGAAGCCGCCTGGAATCACTTCTTCCACTTAGCAGAGTACGATCCTCAGGAATATGGCATCAACAATCCCTACGCCACCGGCGAAGATGATGATGCTGAGTAGCATTTGAATTAAACTCTCCCTTTCTAAAGCTGCGCTTTTCAATTAGCAATTCGAATCCCTTGGCTTACATTGCTCGATAAAAGAAGCACTAAATCAGGTTTAAGATTCCGGTAATATTCCGTATTTTCAATTTTAATTGAAAACTAATTCTTAGAGGTCATGGACGTCCAAAATCCCTCACTTGGGGATATTAAGCAGTGCTTTCGGCAACAAATCTCAGAGCTTGAGCTCAATAAAGCCATTGATGTGCTTTTAGCTGAAAACCAAACAAGCTACGAATTCCTCTCCTTTTCCATCCAAATACCGGCCGTTGACACGCTCGCAGCTTTAGAGCAGCACGCCATTGAGGATACGTTTCAGTTTTATTGGGAAAAGCCTAATGATCAGTTTGCTATAGCCGCCGCCGGCTCCGTGGCAAGAATACAAACAAGTGGCAGTCAGCGCTTTAGAAATGCTTCTGATGCAGGAAAAAATCTGCTTAGTAAAGTGCGCCATATTTCTACTTTAAAGCATCATTTAGCTTCGGTTCACCTGCTGGGCGGCTTTTCTTTTTTCGATGAAAATAAAGGAACCGATTGGGAAGAATTCGGAGCCGGTTCGTTCAACCTGCCGGAATGGATGTTAGTGAAGAACGGGAAGTTTACCGTGCTTACCATCACCAAAAAAATATCGCAAGGTGATTCGAAAACAGACCTCTATCAATCGTTTATTTCTACCTTAGACCGGTTAGATCGTATTTGTGACGCTGCTACTTATCAGGTTCCTTCCACCAAAACTTCGCAAAACGGAATAAAAGTACCAAAAGTCCATGCTGATGCCTACCACAAATGGCTGCATGCGGTTGAAAATGCTACCGACTTAATTAAAAATGGAGCGTTTAAAAAGATTGTTTTAGCCCGCGAACTGAAGGTGGAGCTAACCACTCCCCTATCAGAAACCCGTCTGCTCAACCACCTGCGCAATCAATATCCGGATTGTTATTCTTTTCTGATTAAACATAGCAAGAAAGCGGCTTTTGTAGGAAGTACACCCGAGCGGCTGGCTTCATTTTATAATCGCGAAGTGCTTACGGAAGGTCTTGCAGGGAGTATTTCCCGAGGAAATACCGCTTCTGAAGATGCCGTTTTAGAGCATGAGCTTTTGAACAGCCAAAAGGATTTGAACGAGCATGCTTTTGTGCTGGATGCCATTGGCGAAAATCTCGAACAGTATTCGGATGTCTATGAACATCCCGTAACTCCGGCTGTTAAAAAACTATCAAACGTGCAGCATCTTTATACGCCGGTTCACGCCCGTATAAAAGAAGGAGTTTCTCGAACGGCGGTGCTTTCCCGGTTGCATCCTACGCCTGCAGTGGGCGGCTATCCCAGTAATTTGGCCATGCCTTATATAAACAAGCTCGAAAGTTTTGAACGCGGCTGGTACGCAGCTCCTGTTGGCTGGATTAATGCTCAGGGTCAGGGTGAATTTATAGTGGCCATCCGAAGCGGATTGATTAAGCCTAAAGAGGTACGATTTTTTGCAGGATGCGGCATTGTCCAAGATTCAACCCCCGAAAAAGAATGGGCCGAAACCAACTTGAAACTAATTCCCATGCTAACGGCTTTGGAACATGCAAAATAACGAACCTCAAAACGTTGCATATTACTGGAGTACGGTTTTTGTACGTGCTTTGTATGAAGAGGGCGTTCGCGAAGCTGTTATTTCACCCGGATCGCGCTCTACGGCTCTTACGCTGGCGTTTGCGACTCACCCCGGAATCAACAAACATGTGGCTATTGACGAGCGCTCGGCCGCTTTTATGGCGCTGGGATTGGCGAAATCATCCGGAAATCCTGCGGTGCTTGTTTGCACTTCGGGAACGGCACTGGCCAACTATTTTCCGGCCGTTATTGAGGCCACACAGTCAGGCGTCCCGCTCATTATTGCGAGTGCCGACCGTCCGCCCCACTACCGGCAGGTTAACGCTTCCCAAACCATAGATCAGCTTAAAATGTTTGGGAGCTACCCGGTATTTTTTCATGAAATGAGCGAGCCGGTTTCTGAGGAAAGAAGTCTGAAAAGACTGAAATTAGCGGCTATTCAATCCGTTCAGCATTCGGTAGAAAAAAGTGGAGTGGCACATCTGAATTTCCCATTCTCTAAACCGTTTGAACCGGATTCTGATTACCTGAAACAAGTTGAATTCGAAAACGCAAAGCATGTTCATCACTCAGCCCAAAACTATGCTTTTGAGTTGGACAACATGGAGCTGGATGAGCACTTTTGGTCGGTTTTAATTTCTGCAGAACGTCCGCTTATAATAGTTGGCCCCACCTCGATAAAGGATGAACTGAATTTTATCATCCCGCTGGCAGAGGCTTTGAAAGCACCGATTTTGGCCGAACCGGGATCTCATATCCCCTCCTCTCCTTTTAGTGTTGAAGGTTTTGACGGCTTTCTGAGAAATAAAAAAAATGGCACCGTTCTGAAAAGCGATTTGATTTTGCGATTTGGCCAGCAGCCCGTAAGTAAAGCCCTGAACGAGTATCTGGATTATCATGATGAGGTGACACAAATCAGCTTTATGGGAGCAAACAGATGGACGGATGGCACCTTGAGTTCCTCAAAGCAGATTTTACTCAAAGCCCCGCTCTATATTCCGGAAATCAGCGGTTCGGCAACAGATGAATGGCTGAGAAGCTGGAAAAAAGCGGAAGAATCTTTTAAAGACTTCCGCGCGCAACATCTTCACCCCTCGGCTCCCATTACGGACGGCTACGTTTTTAAACAGCTCATGGATATTATCCCGGAAAAGGCCTTTACCATGGTTTCAAATTCTTTCCCGATTCGGGATATTTCCCTTTTTGGGAGTTTTAGCGGAAAGGAGATTTATGTGAACCGGGGCGCTGCCGGCATAGATGGAATTACTTCAACAGCTTTGGGGTTGAGCCTTTCAACACGGCGGGCAGGAGTGCTTTTTGTTGGTGATATTGCTTTTTTACACGACATCAACGCCCTTTTGAATGCGAAGGAAATCAATCAACCCTTAGTAATTGTACTGTTGAATAACGGCGGCGGAACCATCTTCCGAATGCTTCCGGTTCACCAGATTAAAAGTGCTTATACGCAATATTTTGAAACGCCACAATCGGCTAAAGTTACGGCCATTTGCAGAGCTCACGGCATCGACCACACGCTGGTTTCTAAACCTGAGCAAATTGTTTCTGTTTTTGAGAACCTTATTCAACAAAATGGCGTGCACGTAATGGAATGCATGACCGGAGCGGATGAGTCGATGAGCCAGCGGCAGCTTCTTTGGAATTTCAGTTTAGATAAAGATTCATGAACATTCGAGTTCGCGGTATTTCTTATCACCTTAATATTCTTCAGGAAAACAATGAGTTGCCCACTTTAGTACTGTTGCACGGTTTTATGGGAAGCAGTAAAGTGTTTAATCATCTGATGGAACAGCTCAAGGAGTTTTGTAATCCGGTGGTTATTGATCTTTTAGGTCACGGTGAAACCGATGGTGCCGAGCTGCATTATCGGTTTTCAACCAAAGAGCAAGTGGCTGATCTTACCAAACTTATCAGCGAGCAGCTGCATCTTCCTTTGTACGTATATGGCTACAGCATGGGCGCCCGGCTTGCGCTTCAGCTGGCTCTGCACCGGGCCGATTTATACCGTGGTATTATCCTGGAAAGCGGCACGTTTGGAATTGAAAATGAAACGGAACGGCAGGCTCGGCAGGCTTTAGATGGACAGCGTTCTGATGCCATTATTGGAAACTTCGAAGGCTTTCTGGAAGAATGGAAAAGCATGTCGATTTTCGAAAGCTCTACCGCTAAGCCCAAATTGTTAGCACTGATTGATGAAATACAGAGTAATCAAAATCCATATTGGCTGGCCAATAGTTTGCAGGGTTTTGGAACGGGAACTATGCCTTGTGTTAGGAATCGACTGAATGAAATTTCAATTCCCGTTCAGCTTATTGCCGGTGAAAAAGATTCTAAATTTGTGCACATAAATCGGCAAATGGAAAAGGAGATTGTTTCTTCGAACTTATCGGTTATAAAAAATGCCGGACATCGTGTGCATATCGATCAGCCTGACGAAGTTGTTTCGGTGATAAAAAAGGCTTTAACCCAATAAATTTGTAAACTTCGATCTGCACAGGTTTACCTTCAACCCTTAAATTGATAGAGATTATCTAAAGATATGAACTGGAAAACGGTAAAAGAATACGAAGATATTACGTACCAAAAGAGCAACGGCGTGGCGCGTGTGGCCTTTAACCGGCCTGATATTCGCAATGCGTTTCGGCCTAAAACCGTGTTTGAGCTGTATGAAGCCCTCAGCGATGCCAAAGAAGATAACGATATTGGCGTGGTTCTTTTGAGCGGTGAAGGTCCTTCTTCAAAAGATGGGAAATGGGCATTTTGCTCCGGCGGTGACCAAAACGTACGTTCCAAAACCGGCTACAAAGCGGATGATGGCATTGCCCGACTCAATATTTTGGAAGTTCAGCGGCTCATCCGGTTTATGCCAAAAGTGGTAATTGCGGTGGTGCCCGGCTGGGCAGTTGGCGGCGGACACAGCCTGCACGTAGTTTGCGATCTCACGCTGGCCAGTAAAGAGCACGCCATTTTTAAGCAAACCGATACCGATGTAGCCAGCTTTGATGGCGGATTCGGCTCAGCCCTGCTGGCCCGACAGGTGGGACAAAAACGAGCACGTGAAATCTTTTTTCTCGGAGCAAATTATTCAGCTCAGGAAGCTTTTGAAATGGGAATGGTCAACAAAGTAGTTCCACACGCAGAACTGGAGCAAACCGCCTACGAATGGGCTCAGGAAATTCTAAAGAAAAGCCCTACTGCAACTAAAATGGTGAAATTTGCATTTAATATGATTGATGACGGCATGGTTGGGCAGCAGGTTTTTGCCGGCGAAGCCACCCGACTGGCATACATGACAGACGAGGCCGAAGAAGGCCGAAATGCCTTCCTCGAAAAAAGAAAACCAAAATGGGATGACTTCGATCGCTCCCCTTCTTAGTTCAGTAATTATTCAAAACTTAAGCAACTAATTTTATTATGGATATTCAGCATAAAGACACAGAATCGAAAGGTGAGTTTTTTATTGAAAAAGATGGAGAACGTATTGGAGAGCTTACTTATACACATGAAGATTCGGACGTAATTACTATAGACCACACCGAAGTTTCCGATGATTATCGCGGACAGGGATTAGCCAAAAAGCTGGTTTTGAAATCCGTTGATTATGCACGGGAAAACGAGCTCAGTATCAAGCCGGTTTGTCCTTATACCAAAGTGGTTCTCGAAAAAGATGAAGATCTTCACGACGTACTCTTAAAGGACGATTAAGCCAGCGTTTCATCAAATAGCCGGTCAAAATCTTTAATCCGCTTTTTCCAATCCAGGTGTTTGTTGATGTTTTGGAGAGATTTTTTGGGAAGAGCTTTGGTTTTCTGCATCAGCAGTTCTTTCAGATGATGAAATAAATCATCTTCCGTTTCATACAGCACCGGAGCGTGTAGCAGCGGATTATGCAAGCTTTCGGGAATCAGCTCCGGGTAGTGGAGCGCATTGGGTACCAGCGGATGGCATCCGCAATAAATGGCTTCCATAATGGCCACGCAAAAGAATTCGTAGGTTGCCGTGGAGACCACAATATCGCCGGAATGCAGCAGCTTGCTGTAATTTTCTTTGTCATCTACATAACCGAAATGGGTGATTTGCTGCCCGTACCGCTGCCATGCTTTCTCAAATTCTTCGGGCTTTTCGTGCTGCGTATCTCCTGCCAGTATTAAGTCGAATTTGAGATCGATGTCATTCAACCGGTTCAACACTCGAAAAAACATGGCGGGATTTCGATCAAACTGCCAGCGCTGATTCCAAACAATTACCGGGTTTTCATTTTCACTTCGGGTATCCGGCTGTGCATCAAAGCTCGAAAGATCCAGTCCGGGATGCATCACCACGCTTTTTTCCTGTATGTGCTCAATGCTTTCGTATTGATTGGCATCCGGA
The DNA here is from genome assembly GCA_964505215.1 of uncultured Balneola sp. Taxonomy (GTDB): domain Bacteria; phylum Bacteroidota; class Rhodothermia; order Balneolales; family Balneolaceae; genus Gracilimonas. The sequence continues at coordinate 22,718 of CAZDGU010000024.1, read as the reverse complement.
AAATTTTCCAAAAACGTAGGCAAAGCCTCAAGCAAATCATCCAAATGAAACTGAGATGAAAACAGCAGCCTGTCCACCGATAACATGCTTAAATAGTTGATATAACAGTAGGTTAAATCACGCTGCTCGCCATCCGGAATAGGCCGCGTAAACTGATTATCGTGCATGTACATAATGGAGGGCGTATGCGCAAACCGCGGATTGGTAAGCGCCATAAAAGCCGGAAAATTCGTCATGCTGCTGGTTAGCAATAAATCAATGTCTTCCTCAATCTCACCGGCCATCTTTGCCAAGGTTACAGAGTCCCCATGCATGCGCCATTTCCATCCCTTATAATTCAGCTTTATAGGAATGATATGGTGATCAGAATGAGCTTCTAATCCTTTCAAAAAAGCTTTATGCGAACCGCTGTAAAACGGCTCAACCGCCAGTATATTCATGCTTTGTGTATTAACGAGTTTAGAAAGACGAGTAGCAAGTATAAGAAAATTCCCGCATACCGCCGTGGTTTGCATTCACCCCAAAAACGAACGCCGCTACGTTAAATAGGAACCGCTGTTTACGTGAAAAGTTTGCCCGGTTGCGTGCGTCAGCTTTCCGGCAGCCAAAACGTAGGCTAGTTCTGCAATTTGATGAGGTGGGGCAATGGAAGTTAAGGCTAAATCTTTGGTGAGATAATCTTCTCCATACACCTCAATGGAATCTCGTGCCATGTCAGTATTTACAAATCCGGGCGCAATGGTGTAAGCGGTAATTCCATGCTTGCCAAAGCTGCGCGCTATGCTCTTGGTGAAAGCCGTCATCCCTCCTTTGCTCGCGGCATAGCTGGCATATTCCTGAGTATCGCCGCGATGTCCCGCCCGGGATGAAATGTTAATCAGCCTTCCTTCCAATTTATGTTTCTTCCAGGCATTTAATGCCCATTTGGAAATCAACCCCGCTGAACGCAGATTTACCTGAAGCGTTTTGTCCCAATTTTGCAGCCACTGCTCATCTGAAATATCAAAATCAGCTTCCTCAAACATGCCCGCATTATTGATTACCGCCTCCGGAATTTCTGCTTCTGAAAAAATCAGCTTGAGCTTTTCAACGTCGGCAGGAACAGCTAAATCACAGATAACATGCCGATACTTTTCCCGATCTGTAAAAGAGGTATCGGCCGATCTTGACGTTCCAATCACGTTAAAACCTTCATCCAGTAATTTTTGTGTGATGGCTTTTCCAATACCGCGAGAACTGCCCGTAACTACTATTTTCATTTCCTTTGGGTTGATTAAAATGCTGAAAATAAACGCAATAAATCAGAATCAAAAAGAATACTCATGAAAGACAACAAGTTGACTAAAATTTATATATTGATATTCAAAAGTTGTCTTAATCTAATTAGCATTATCAACACATAAAATTAATATAATGATGGCATGGATTCGGCATTTATAAATATAGAGACGGGTGTTGTAGCGTTATATGTTATTTATGAATTGCATAGCGTAAAGAATGCAGAGCTAAGCCCAAAAACTAAAAAACTGAGTTACATTTCATCTGTTTTATTGGGGATATCTCTTGCTGCGTTACTGTACACAGGAACAGATATTCTTTACTTCATTTTTATATCAATATTATTTGTGCCTTTCTGGTTGTACCATGCCTATATCCGCTTTCAAGAAGACAAAAAGAACGTATTGATTTCACTGGCAATTACGGCTTCCAAGATATTGGTGGTGTGGCTTTATGGGTTTTAAATGAACATCCAGCCCAAACAAACATTTCAGTTAATACTTCCTTACCTCAAAAAATGGTGGTTTTCCATCGTTTTCATTCCGTTTTGTTGGGTGCTGATGGTGCAGTTTTGGATGGCTTTAAAGTGGGAAATTTCCTTTGCCTGGCTTTATGATTATCCGCTTTTCCTCACTCCTTTCTTTTTGCTGATTGATGGCTTTCTGCTAATCATTCATGAAGCCGGACATACTTTTTTCAGCGTATTCGGCTCTCGCTTTCTAACTATTTTGGGCGGCACTCTTTTGGAGCTGCTCATTCCTTTTTTAATAGCTGTTTACGGCTGGTTCAACTACAAACAAATTATTGCACAAATTGGATTATTATTAACCGGATTTGCCTGGCTCGAAACTTCCGCCTACGCCGCTGATCCTATGGCCCGACGAATGCCTTTGCTGGGAAATTTACCAAAGTCTGCCCACGACTTTCACAATCTGTTTTCCATGGCCGGAGTGCTTGACCAACACATGACCTTTGCCTGGCTAATGTACTGGATGGGCGTTGCATGCATTTTATTATTTCTGACCTATCCCATTTTTAACAGACAATCAACTTCTTTTTGAATGATAATTTCTTCATAAATTTCTCCTCTCTGTTCTCGATTGAAAGATGCTTTTAGTATCTTCGCACCACATTATGTTAAAGCACTGATTATGATTCCAAAGGAAATTCTTAAAAAAATCCGTAAGCTTGAAATTCAAACCAAAGGTATTGTGAATACTTTATTTGGCGGAGAGTATCAATCTGCTTTTAAAGGCCGCGGAATGGAGTTTTCTGAGGTGAGAGCTTACACCTATGGCGATGACATTCGACAAATTGACTGGAACGTAACCGCGCGAACGGGCGATCCTTTTATCAAGATTTTTGAGGAAGAACGCGAACAAACCCTGATGCTTTGTATTGATATTTCGCAAAGCGGAACTTTTGGCAGCCAAAGCCAAAGTAAAATGGATTTAGCCATTGAGCTGGCGGCCGTTTTAGCCTTCAGCGCTATTAAAAACAGCGATAAGGTGGGACTTGTTTTATTCAGCGATCACATCGAAAAAGTAGTTCCTCCCAAAAAAGGGCGAACCCACGTGCTGCGTCTTATTCGGGAATTATACACCACCGAACCCACCGGAACCGGAACAGATATCGCCGATGCGCTTTCCTACATAAATCGCCTGCTGGATCGGCGCGCCATTGTGGTACTCACCTCCGACTTTCAAGACAAAGACTTTGAGAAACAGCTGCGCATCACCAATAAGAAACACGATTTGGTAAGCATCATCATAAATGACGAGCTCGAAGATGAGCTTCCGGATGTTGGCTTAGTGAAACTCCGTGATCCTGAAACAGATGCCCAAAAATGGATTGACACTTCCAACAAAAAGCTCAGAAAAGCTTATAAAATCAGGCGTATGAAGCAAAAGGCCTACATTCAAGACCGCATGCTGAAAATGAAAATAGATGCTGTTGAAGTTCAAACCAACCAATCGTATGTAAAACCGCTCATGAACTTCTTCCAAAGACGAGGTAGCCGATACTGATACTGATTACCGGCTGTGGTTAAAACAACTTATAAAGCAGCAATTCCGGGCTCGGCTGTTTCGTTGCCCATTTTATTCAGCTGAGCTTTGAGTTTACCGATGTGCTGCATAAAATCAGCTTTATCCGCTTCATCAATAGCTTTTGAAGGAGGAAGTTTAACCGTTAGAGGATTTACCGGCTGTCCGTTTTTATAAACCCGGTAATCTAAATGCACGCCGGTTACGCGTCCCGTTCTGCCTACATAGCCAATTACCTGTCCTTGTTTAACGCGGGTTCCGGCCTTAACGCCTTTTGCAAATCCATTCAGGTGTAAGTAAGCGGTGGTATAGGTTCCATTGTGCCTGATTTTTACAATATTACCATTCGCTCCCCGGTAACGGGCTTCAATCACTTCGCCATCACCTACCGAAAGTACGGGAGTACCCAGCGGAGCGGCATAATCTACGCCATAATGCGGTCTTCTTGTTTTCAGTACGGGGTGAAACCGACTGTGGCTGAAGTTAGAACTCACGCGTTGCGAGTACGTAAACGGAGCCTTCAGCAATGCTTTTTGAACGCCGTCACCGTCGCTATCATAATAGCCGGCCCGGTCTTCGGTTTCGTAATAAAAAGCATCAAAAGTTTCGTTGTTATTGGTGAACTCGGCGGCTAAAACCCGTCCAATTCCATACGGCTCGCCATCAACAAACTGCTTTTCGTAAACCACTTTGTAATGATCGCCGGGATAGAGACGGAAAAAATCAATTTGCCATGCAAAAATTTCACTCAGGCTATTACCTACCAAGGTGTTTTTCCCCTGTTCCATTAGCGACTCATACAGCGAAGAATTAATCACTCCATGGGCTTCTGCCAGCTCTACGGTAACTTCTTTTTTTCCGGTTGAAACCTGAATATCATCCTGCCAGTCTAAAATCACATAATTTAAAGCATCAGTGTGCAGAATCAGCCGCTGAGCTTGTCCGGTTTGCTTTTCTTTATATGCGATGTAGCGTTGGCCCGGGCGAATGCGATTCGTTCTGAAAACCCCATTCGATTTTTTATTCAGCTCATAAATAGTTTGGGGAGAAACATCCAGCTCTCTCAAAATCACATACAGACTTTCGTTTCTTTTGACCTTATCCTCAATAATTTCTGCATTTTCGGTGTGAAAGCCATAAGCATCTACCGGAGGTTCTTCTTTTATATCAACAAAATTTGCGTCTGAAATTAACAACGCAGGTATAGCTGTTCGTGAATTTGTGAATGTGGTAAGTGCAACAACCGTTACCAAACATAACAATACGAACCCTATACCCAACTTTATATTTTTAATACCCATGTAATCTGTAGAATTTAAAATTCGAGAAATAATAAGAATTAATAGCCTACTTTCATAAAAATCTGAGAGGTGTTACTTTTTTAAAAAGTTTCCTGTTTATGGCGTACCTTCCATCCGTCAAATTAATTTCAAGATCAGTTTTAAAATTTCAATGAATATTACTCCGCGAAAACCGGTTTATTTACGTTTTTTATTGATATTAGCACCTCTTTTCTGGTCTGTTTCCGGTTCTGCCCAAACCATTCGCACCCACGTTAATACCGACTCCATTACCATTGGAGGAACTTTTGAATACGCACTGACCGTACATTTAGATCAGGAATACGAGCGCATTCAGTTTCCAGACAGCGGCTTATTTCCCACCTCCATTGAGCTGCTGAACCGAAAGCAGTATAAGCTTTCTGATTTTTCAGACAGCCTGGTTTACAACCTGCAGTATTTTGGAATTAATGACGTAATCATACCTCCTCTTCCGGTTACCATTTTTACAGCCAATGATTCTGTAGCTCTGCAAACGGAATCTGTTTTCATCCCTTTTAAAACCGTGGTAGCCGAGGGTGACACCACCTTACGCCCGCTAAAACCTAATTTTGCTTTTCCCCGGCCTTGGTGGCCCTGGATTTTAGCCGGTATTCTGCTGGCCGGGTTTCTTATTTGGTGGTTTAAATTCCGTGATCAAAAGCCTGAGAAAGAACCTCAGCCGGAACCGGAAATCGCTCCATTTTACAATCCGCTTAAACAGCTTGAACGCCGGTTACTGGACATCAAACAAACATCAAACATTGCTCAGGCCAAAGACTTCAAATCCTTTTACAGTGAAATTGGGGACGCCCTTCGCGCCTACTTCGAAGAGCTGTACGAAATTCCTGCTTTAGAGTGTACCTCCCGCGAGCTCTTGCGCTATTTAGATGCCTACGGCGTAGATGATAAGCTGACAGGTTATACCCGTAACATATTGAACGAGGCCGACTTAGTTAAGTTTGCAAAATTCACCCCAAGCTTAGACAGTGCCTGGAAAACACACGAAGAAGCACTTAAGTTTTTGAATCGGGCTAAAGAAACAGATGCCGCACGTATAGCCCGTAAAAAGGCAAAATATGATGAGCAGTTTGTACTTTCTTCAACCCACCAAAATGAACCGGAGGCGCAGTAATGGAATTTGCTAATCCCGAATGGTTTTGGGCGCTGTTGATTGTTCCTGTACTTATTGGAATATATCTGTACCGGTATTTTGGAAATAGAAAGGCAACGCTCACCTTTTCCTCTCTCGATTTACTGGACGATTTGCCCGGAAATTGGAAATCTCACGCACACTGGGTGCAGGCACTGCTTTTATGGAGCTCAGTTGTATTGCTGATTGTGGCCCTTGCGCGCCCTCAGGAACGCCTTACTACCGTTGAGCGCAATGCGGAAGGAATTGATATTGTGCTGGTTTTGGATTTATCCACCTCTATGCGAGCCGAAGATTTAAAACCCAATCGTTTTGAAGCCGCGCGCATGGTTGCTAAAAACTTTGTAGATAAAAGAAACTCAGACCGCATCGGTTTAGTCACTTTTGCTATGAAAAGTTTTACGGTGGTTCCTCCCACGCTCGACTATCGCCTGCTTAAAAGCCTGATTGACGATCTGGAAATGGGAATTATCGAAGACGGAACGGCCATAGGAATGGGAATTGCTACAGCTATTAACAGGCTGAAAGAAAGTGAGGCCGAAAGTAAAGTCGTCATTCTTTTAACCGATGGGCAAAATAATGCCGGTGAAATTGACCCCGTAACCGCGGCCGACTTAGCCAAAACCTTCGGTATCAAAATTTACACCATTGGTGCAGGAACGCACGGTACGGCGCCCTACCCTATTCAGGATCCCATTTTTGGAAAACGTTATCAAAATATTCAGGTTGATTTGGATGAGGAAATGCTGAGCAGCGTTGCCGCAATGACCGGCGGAAAATACTACCGCGCTACCGACGAAACCCAGCTCGAAAGCATTTATGCTGAAATTGATGAGTTGGAGAAATCTGAGGTAGAAGAGCTGATTTATACCGAACACAAAGATTTATACCTGCAGTATTTAGGATGGTCACTTTTTGCCCTTCTGCTGAGCTTTCTGCTGGGCAAAACAGTACTTAAAGGGATTGAACGGGTTTAGCAAGCCATTTTATAGGGCATTCAATCCAAAGCTGCACCCTGTGGTTGATGCCGGTTTTTACTATCAATCAAATTAGAAACAGCGTATCTTCAAGGATGAATTTTATCACACCAATTAGTACTTCATGAGCATTAGTTTAATTAAACAACAGCTCAGGAAAAATGGCATTTTTGATCAGGTATTTGATCGGATTGTTGAGCAACCCTCTCTGAATCTGAAAAAGAGCATCGGTGCATTTAACAGCTTATTGATTGATGCCCTTTCCGCCAAAAAGGAAACGGTCTTGGTGATTTCAGAAACCAATGAAGGAGCCCGATTTCTAAAAGCAGACCTGGATGTCATTAAAGATAACAACGCCACCATCCTGTTTCCTTCTTCCAACACTAAACCCTATGATTATCATCAGCTTAAGGATTCCACACTATTAGTTCAGCGCTCAGAAGCCTTGCAGGCTATATCGGAGCAATCTTCTAAAGTGGTGATAACTTCCGTTGATGCAATCAGCGAGAAAATAGCACCACCCTCTTCGTTGGATGAGGTAAGCATCATCATCAAAAAAAATGAAGAAATAGACCTTGATGTTTTCAAAGAACAGCTGGTAAATCAAGGCTACAGTCCTGTTAAGTTTGTGGATGAACCGGGCGAGTTTGCCGTGAGAGGTGGAATTTTAGATGTTTTCCCTTATTCGGGTGAATACCCGCTGCGCCTGGAGTTTTTTGGTGATACCGTTGACACCATTCGCGAATTTGATGCCGATTCTCAACGCTCCATTGCCTTTTTGAACGAAGCCCGCATCATTCCTGATTTAACCAACCTGCCTGAAGTTCAAAAATCAAGTTTCCTCTCCTATTTTGATGAAAACACGCTGCTGATAACTTCTGATAAATCAATCATTTTATCGAAGATTTCGGAACAGTTTGCTGAAGCTGAAGAGGCGTTTAATAACACTCCCGAAGAAAAGGAACCGGACAGACCGGAGCAGCTGTTTGTCAGCGAAGAAGAAGTACAGGACAGCCTCCACTCGTTTCAACACACACTATTTGTGGGCAATGTAGGCACTTCAAGTAATGATACCCAAACGCTTAGCCTTCAAACCAAACCCCAGCCCGATTTCCACGGCAATTTCAAACTGCTTCGGGAAAACATCACTCAGAATTCATCTAAAGACTTAAACACCATTATTCTTTGTGATAATGAGGGGCAGAAAGAGCGTTTTCTGGAGCTGCTGGGTGAAGCCAGTCAGGATTTTAAATATCTGGTAGCGGTTGAGTCGCTGCATGAAGGTTTTATTTTTGAGCCGGCCGGCATTGCCGTTTATACCGATCATCAAATCTTTAACCGATATCATCGCCCTAAAACGAAGCGCAGACGCTACAGAGGCGGTATTTCATTTAAAGAGCTTCGTGATTTAAGCGTGGGCGATTTTGTGGTACACGTTGATTATGGAATTGGGAAGTTTCGCGGGTTCAAAAAAATTAAGGTCAAAAATACCGAACAGGAAGTGGTGGTTCTTCAGTACAAGGATGATTCCACGCTGTATGTGAACGTGAGCAGTTTGCATAAACTGCAAAAATATTCCGGTAAAGAGGGAATGGCGCCTCGCATAACCAAATTAGGTTCGGGTGCTTGGGCTCGGAAAAAAGCTCAAACCAAAAAGAAAGTAAAAGACATTGCCAGAGAGCTTATCCGCCTGTACGCCAAGAGGAAATCGGAAACAGCTTATAGCTTTTCTTCCGACAATGAGTGGCAGACTGAGCTGGAAGCTAATTTTGAATTTGAGGAAACGCCCGACCAATACGATGCCATAGAAGCGGTGAAGAATGACATGGAAAGTAAGCACCCCATGGACCGGCTGATTTGCGGTGATGTGGGCTTTGGAAAAACGGAAGTAGCCGTACGCGCTGCTTTCAAATCCGTATTAGACCACAAGCAGGTGGCCGTGCTGGTGCCTACCACTATTTTAGCCGAGCAGCACGCCAAAACCTTCATGAAGCGGATGGAGAATTTCCCGGTAAAAATTGAAGCCCTTTCCCGGTTTAGATCTCCCAAACAGCAAAAGGAAACCATTCAAAAGCTAAAAGACGGAGAGCTTGATATTGTAATAGGTACGCACCGACTGCTTTCTAAGGATGTGAAATTCAAGGATTTGGGCCTTATTATTGTGGATGAAGAACAGCGCTTTGGCGTGTCGGCTAAAGAGAAGCTCAAAAGCTTTCGCGCTTCGGTTGATGTGCTCACTTTAACCGCCACTCCTATTCCGCGAACGCTTCAGTTTTCGCTGATGGGCGCACGGGATTTGAGCGTTATCAATACGCCGCCACCTAACCGTCAGCCGGTTTATACAGAAATTCACAGCTTTAATGAAGAGTTAATACGAGATGCCATTCTTCAGGAAATTTCACGCGGTGGACAGGTTTTCTTCATTCACAATCGAGTAAAAAATATTGAAGAAGTGGCCGAAATGATTCGCCGCTTGGTTCCGGATATCAGAGTTCGGTTTGGGCACGGACAAATGAGCGGATCCAGATTAGATAAAATTATCACCGATTTTTACCAACATAAGTTTGATGTGCTGGTTTCTACCAATATTGTTGAAAACGGAATAGATATTTCTAACGCCAACACCATTATTATCAATCAGGCACATAATTTCGGTCTGGCCGAGCTTCACCAGCTTCGCGGACGCGTAGGCCGCTCCAACCGCAAGGCATTTTGCTATCTCATTACCAAACCCGTTCACACCTTAACCACCGAATCCCGCAAGCGCTTACTCGCCTTAGAAGAATTTTCTGATCTTGGTTCCGGATTTAACATTGCCATGCGCGATCTGGATATTCGCGGAGCCGGTGATATTTTAGGAGCCGAGCAAAGCGGATTTATAAACGACATCGGTTTTGATTTATATACCAAAATTCTGAATGATGCCGTAAAAGAGCTGAAACAATCTGAGTTCAGCGATATGTTTGACGATGTAGAAATTGAGGTTGAACTGCCCGAAACCACCGTAGAGTTTGACGAATCGGCGTTGCTCCCCCAGCAATACGTAGGCGATAATATAGAACGCTTGAATTTATACAGAAAGCTTTCTCAAGCCGAAAACGAGAAAGAAATTGAAGACTGGAGTGAAGAAATAAATGATCGATTTGGCAGTATTCCAAAAGAAACGAAGCATCTGATTTTAGCCGCAAAAATTCGCCTGTTTGCTTCCCGAAACTTCTTCACCAAAGTTACCATTCGCTCCAACAGAATGTGGATTATTTGTCCCAAGCAAGATTCTGAAATGGGTCGCTCCTTTTTCGATTCCGGCAAATTTCAGGAAGTGCTGGAAAAGCTGGAAGCGATCAAAAAAGACAAATTCAAAGTAATCCAAAAGAAAGAAACCGTGCGGTTTGTGGTGCATGAAATCCCTGATATTGAATCAGCTTATGAGTTCCTTAAAGAATTGGCCATGAGTGAGTTACATGCCTGACTTAAAGCCATTTATAGATTTAATAAAGGCGGGGGAACTCGTTGCCTTCCCTACCGAAACGGTGTATGGATTGGGTGCTGACGCCTGGAATCCAACGGCTATCCAAAAAGTATTTTCTACCAAAGGCAGACCTGCTGATAATCCGCTCATTGTTCATATTTCCAATCCGGATGATGTGGCTGATTTTGCCGTAGATATTCCAGAGCAAGCTGCCTTGCTGATGGACGCTTTTTGGCCGGGCCCGCTTACGCTGGTGTTGAACAAAAAGCCCGAGGTCTTAGATCTTGTTACGGGCGGGTTGAATACGGTAGCTATCCGAATGCCCGACCACTCACTGGCTTTGGATTTTATCAGCCAAACCGGACCGCTGGTGGCTCCAAGTGCTAATAAATCGGGACGCCCCAGCCCCACCAAAGCCGCTCACGTTCAGGCCGATTTCGGGCCAAACTTTCCGGTAATTGATGGTGGAGAAACTCAGGTTGGTCTGGAGTCAACGGTTTTAGATCTCAGTTCAGCTACGCCAACTATTCTTCGTCCCGGCTCCATTGGAAAAACGGAGCTTGAGAAGGTTTTGGGGAATGAAATTCAGGTCGATTCTACTCAAAGTCATGAAAAAACTCCTAAAAGTCCGGGACAGAAATATTCTCATTACAAACCTTCAGCAAGCGTTTATTATGGAGAAATATCCTCCATCTCTCCTTCTGCTTTGTATTTAGTTCAGGATGATAAAATTAAGTCAGCCAGGAATATCATCAACTATAAAGGCAACCTTCAGCTTTTATCCAAAGAGCTGTATGATCGCTTCCGGTATGCAGATATTGAAGGTTATTCAGCTGTTTACATTGAATCTCTGCTCCCCTATCAATCTGATTTCCCCGCTCTGTACGATGCGTTGCTTAACCGAATTAATAAAGCAGTGAGTAATTAAGCAGCACTGCACTCTGTTGTCCTCGTTCCTCAAGCTCCGGCTTGGGAATGCAGTCCCCGAAGCTCCGGCTTCGCGTAATCTAATCATCAGTTTTGAATCACGGATTAAGGGGATTTCGCAGATGACGCAGATTTACTTTTAATCCTGCTAATCATAGTAATCTTATAAATCCCAGTCCAAAAAGAAGGTATTTGAACCAGGATTGGGCAAGATTTTGAGGATGTTCAGGATTTTTGGTTTTGTAATCTCGTTTACCAAACACTCTCGACTATTCAGGCATTTAAGTTCAACCCCGTTGGGATTGTGGCAGTAGAGTGTTTACATTACTGCGGGTTTCGCAAGCTTTACCCGCAGTTATTTGAGTTGAACCCTTTCAGGGTTTGTAAATCTTGGAGTCATTTCTACAGATAGCATGAAGAAAAGTCCTTTTCGGATTGCAAAACATAAAAAACGCGAAACCCAAAGGGGTTTATCAACGAGTCGGTAAGTGCCGTTCATCCTATTACGAACACCAAAGTGTACCTTCCAATTTCCAAAAAACACTTCCCCCTGCTATGTATTTTATAACCAATATCTATTGCTTATTGCGCCAAACTGTCGGGTAATATTCTTATTTTAATAGTATAAAAGAATCAATCATATACGGATGAGCAGATTGCAATCGTCCGGTATGTATTAATCAAAAAAAGAAAAGACATGGCTGCTGAACATTTAACGAAAGAGAGCTTTCTGACGAAAGTATTTGATTACGAAAATAATCAGGAATGGAACTATCAGGGGGACAAACCTGCCATTATTGATTTTTACGCCGACTGGTGCGGCCCTTGTAAAATGGTAGCTCCTATTGTGGAAGAGCTGTCTGAAGAATATGCAGGACTCGTAGATATTTATAAAATTGATACCGAAGCAGAACAGGAATTGGCTGCTGTTTTCGGAATCCGAAGCATCCCTTCTATCTTGTTTATTCCGGTTGACGGACAGCCGCAAATGGCCGCCGGAGCGCTCCCAAAAACTCAGTTTGTTAAACTGATCGAAGAGAAACTTGGAGTGGAAACACCTGCTTAATTTGTAGCAGAACTAAATTTGTTAGAGTATTAGCTTACGTTAGTAAACCCGGCAAGAATTTAGAATCTTTGTCGGGTTTTTCTTTATAAACTAATAAGCTTTTTCACACGGGCCGGGGAGTTTGGGACCAGATATACAGTAAGAGCCTACAGATTAATCTCAGGATGCTATTTCGTATAAAGTCCATTCCGGCTATAGGGTGCCGATTCATCAAGTGTGAAAAAGACCATTTCGGAATCTTCCACAGCCGTAAGATTTAATTCCTCCCCTTTAATAATAATGGTGTCTCCTTCTTCAACACTTTCGCCGGTGTTTTCAATGGTTACTTTTCCACTGAACAGATACATAAAGCCGGTAAGGCTATCAAGTTTGGGAGTTTGGATATTCTTTCCATCTGCCAAATGCAGATCATAAAACGTCACTTCACTTCTAAATAGTAAAGGGGCTCCGGAGCGCTCGTGTCCCGCAAGCAGCCGCCATTTGTTTACACTATTAATCTCATCCGGTTCATAAAATTGTACCTTTGGCTCTAAATCATCCGCTATGGGACGAATAAATATTTGCAGCATCTCCACGGTTTCGTGGCCTTTAGGAACTCCTTCCTCGTGATGAATTCCACTGCCGGCGTTCATTAACATCAGGTTTTTTTTATGAATACCTATATCATTATGATCGCTGTCTTTATGATGCATGGTTCCTTTTCGGATATAGGAAAGAATCTCTTCGTTTTGATGCAAATGCATGGGCACCAGTGCACCTTCCTCAAGAGTAGCATGTTCCAGCCGTCCAATCTGGGCAATACCATGATCATCGGAGTCTTCAATAGTTCGTCCTAAAGGTAAAAGACGGGTAGTAAAAGGTCCGCGGCTGAGTTTCCTGCGCTTATTGGCTTTAGATATGTGAATCATAGTTCAGGCTTTTAAATAATGATCAGATTATCAGGGATGAATCAAACCAATTTTAAGTCTAAATATAAAAAATCTGCAAGGCTCCGATTAAAAACCGGATCCTTACAGATTTAAAGTATTACCAAATTAATTTTTGGGCATAAACTCACCGTCTGCCTTAATCCGCACTTCGTTGCTAATCATTGGTGGGGGAAATCCATTTCCAAGATTAAAGTCAGAGCGGTCGATAGTACCAATAATTTGGATACCTGCTTTTGGCACACCCTGAGTCATTTCATTCTGAACCGTACCGTGATAAATCATTGTGACCGTAACCGGCTTGGTTACACCATGCAGGGTAAGATTTCCGGAAAGCTCATAATTGTGCTCACTTAACTCCTTGATGCCCGTGCTCTTAAAAGTCATGGTCGGATATTTCTCTACGTTAAAGAAATCAGGACTTTTCAGATGATCGTTGCGTTGTTCTACACGTGTATCAATAGAAGCCGTTTGTACGGTTAATTCTATCTGAGCATCGCTAAAGTCATTCTCAGAGGCTGTAATGGTAACATCATAATCACCAAAATGCCCCGGTACATCTGCAATTCCCAGGTGAGTAACGGTAAATCCGAGTTTAGAGTGAGCCGGATCTTCAACCCACGTATCCTGAGCAAAAACACTCAGCGGCAGAATTAAAAGTGATAGTATAAAAGTTAATTTTCTCATTGTATGTATAGGTGTTGGTTTATGATTATTGAGTTAAATACTGTGTTTCTGTAATTTTCGTAAAATTTTTTGAATAATTCGAGTTCAACAAGGTTCGTCAGCTATACAAAACTTTCAAAGCCAATGGCTCGTTGCCATCTGCTCGCATTGGGAGCCGCTTAAGCAGCAGATTCAGGCGCTCTAAGGTGCCGCTGACTGTTAAATTCCCGGCATGTATGGGGTTGAATCCTGCCGTTTCTATCAATTCGGCTACTTCCTGCAGGGCTTCCTCATCGTTACCGGCAATAAAAGAATCTGCCTGCTGACCGTCAATAACGGGTTGTTCAAAATTAGCAGCAAAGTTGGTATTAAATGCTTTCACAACCTTGGAATGAGGCAACCACTGCTGAAGTTTTTCTGCCGTACTGCTTTCAGATTCAACCAAAAGCTTGTTGACTTCCTCACCGGAAGGATTAGAAATACTGACAACAATTTTTTGAGTAGCCACATCGCGTATGGCATTTGCCAGCTTTTTTTCAACCTCGTGAGGAACGGCCAGAATAATGATATCGGCCTCCCAGCTGCAGTCATGGGCGCAGTGCATAATTTCTACTTCGGCTTCCGTTGTTTCTTGTTGAATGTCTTTTTTCAACACTTCTAACTCATCAACCTCAGTATCAAAAAGAAGGAGCCGATAATTTCCATCCGCAATTTGTTTTGCTATAGCAGAGCCCATATTTCCACCGGCTCCGATAATAGCAATGGTCTGCTTGGTAATAGACATAGTTATTGTTAATTACTTAAATCTTCATTTTCTACATCAAATTTAGCCATCCCCACGCTTCTTCTCCTTGATATGTGATAAGAAAATGCCTTGACATATATCAAGAACAGGATTTAAACACTATTGCAATTAACGATTATGGAGTAATAAGCATTCAAAAAGAAAAAAGCACGAGCAGTTATTTTTAAATCGTCAATCATATGTTTTATTAAAATAATCGGGTAAAGTCGGCAGTCTTTACTTTTATAGTTAAATTGACCACAAAATAGTTTCAAAACTTTCAAGAAGGTGAAAAAGCAACTCTATGAACGAGCAAAATAATACCACCACCGGAAATACTATTTTCCCCTGGTTTATTATGATTCTGATGTCGTCTGTAACTTTTGTTGGCATTCTTTCCGAATTGATGCCTTCGGGTATTCTCCCCCAAATGATGGCAGATTTGAATATTAATGAGGTGCAAGGGGGAAATCTTGTGGGATACTATGCTATTGCTTCTGCAATTTTTGCAATCCCTCTTATTTCTATGACCATGCAATTTAACCGGAAATACTTGCTGTTGATTTTGCTTGCAGGTTTTGCTGTTTCTAATATTATTGCTGGCTTTTTACACAGTTATGCCATCATTATTATCCTAAGAATTATTGGCGGTATTTGCGCCGGGGTGATGTGGCCAATGATTGCAGCTTATGGCATGCGGCTGGTACATGAGGATAATCATGGAAAAGCAATTGCAGTAATAATGGCAGGGAACACTTTAGGTATAAGTTTGGGAATGCCCATTATGACCGTTATTGGGAATGATTTTGGCTGGCGAATAGAATTTATAGCACTTGGAGTTGTAATTGTGATTATCGCATTAATCGGTGTTTTTGCATTACCTTCTACACCCGGAGAAAAACTTACTAAAAGCTCTTCCCCATTTGCCCTTTTAAAGATCCCGGAAGTTTTGATTGTTCTTTTACTTACCCTGCTTGGTGTAAGTGCGCATTATGGCGTATATGTGTTTATCACAAGCCTTGTGGGCGAAACTCAGCTTGCGGGCGGAACAGAAAGTGCATTATTACTTTTTGGGGCAGGATCTTTGATTTCTGTATTTCTGGCTATAAAATTTACCGATAAACACCTGAGGTTGCTCACGGTAATAATGTTTGGATTGTTAATCGTATCGATGATTATTTTTCCACTATTTGGTGGCATTACAGGAATATCTCACTTCGCCTTCTTTTTGTGGGGACTTTCATTTGGCCCATTGGTCACTCTGCTACAAGCAGCCGTAAGTAAGCAAGTTGAAACTGCAAAAGACGTTGCCACATCGGTTCAGTCTTCTACATTCAATTTATCTATTATGATAACAGCTTCTGTTGCTGGACTATTATTAGGCGTTTATTCCCCCATGAGCTTGCCCTATTTTGCCATTGCTTTAGCTATTCCGGGCATGATCATTTCCTTTTTTGCAAAAAAGACGTTAGACTGATTTTGCAAACTATATTTATGACCTAACATAACCGGCATTCATATAAAAAAAGACTGTTATCAACCACGTAAACAGTCTTTTTTGATTCTTAAAGTGCTTAATTAAATTTACAACTCTAAAGGAATTTCATATTCCGGTTCTTTACGTTGGAACAAGTAGTTGCCGTTACGAACAGATGCCAACACATCTACTCTTTTACGAATTGCTTCATAAACGGAAGATTCGTTAAGCACAATAAAATTGGCCGGTTTACCTACTTCTAAACCATAGCTGTCTTGAATATTTAAACAACGGGCTCCATTATATGTGATGAGATCAAAGTCCGTTTCCACTTCTTCGGGAGACATAATCTGAGCCAGGTGGATTCCATTATCAAGAATATTCATCATATTGCCATTCCCCATTGGATACCATGGGTCATTTATCGAATCTTGTGCGAAAGCAATATTTATTCCTGACTCTAAGAATTCTTTTACCCTCGTTAATCCTCGGCGTTTAGGATACGTATCCTGGCGGCCCTGTAAATAAGCATTTTCCGTTGGGCAAGAGATAAAGTTCAACTTGCTCTTTTTGAACAAGTCCATCATTCTGTAGGCATAGGAATTATCTGCAGAGCCAAAAGAACAGGTATGGCTCGCAGTGGTTCTGCTTCCATAGTCTTCCATGAGCACAAGCGCATTTAACAGCTCTACAAAACGCGAATGTGTATCATCCGTTTCGTCGCAGTGCACATCAATCATTTTATCGTATTTTAAAGCAAGATTTACGATATCATGAACCGATTTTTCTCCGAATTCTCGGGCAGGTTCATAATGAGGAATTCCTCCCACAACATCGGCTCCCATTTTAAGCGCTTCTTCCACTAAATCGACGCCGCCTTTATAAGTGTACATTCCTTGTTGTGGAAATGATACAATTTGAATATCAACAATATCCTTTAGTTCTTCCCTCATTTCCAACATGGCTTTTAATGCCGTGAAGTTAGGATCTGTAACATCAATATGCGTACGGATGTACTGAACTCCTTGCGAAACCTCATCTCTGATTCCCTTAAGAGCAAGTTTTTTAACGCTTTCTACCGTCAAAGTTTCTTTAAACTTTGGCCATAATTCAATCGCTTCAAATAATGTACCTGAACCGGCTCCTTCTTGTCCAAGTTCAGATAATGTATATACATAGTCCAAATGCAGATGAGGATCTACATAGGGAGGTAAAACAAGCTTCCCGCCGAGGTCAATTTCTTCTTTACATTCAGGTAAATTGGTTCCAATCTGAATGATTTTTCCATCTTCTACCACCATTTCGGTTGCTGAATCGTTGCGATAAATTTTCGCATTAAAAAACTTCTTTTTCATAATAGATTGGGTTAATTGTTAATACTAACGGTAGTATTTCTACAACTGTAAATTATATATACTGTTGATATAGGTCATTTTTCTTATAGTTTCAACCTAAATAATTCATGGATTTGCTTTTCCGAATCAACCAATATTTAACTCCAGAAGGGTCATTGACTAATGCCTCAAAGCTTTTTTTCAACTTCATCAAGAGAAATTACGCCGGTAATTAGTTTTTCCACCGGCAATCTTCCGCTATTGATTAAACCTGTTAAAATGAACCCTATTTAGATCTGAAACTACTTCGTACCCTGCTTAACGTTTCCGGGCTCACTCCCAAATAGGAAGCCACCAGGTTCAGCGAAACACGATTCATAAATTCGGGATTATGATCGATAAGGCGAGCATATTTTTCTTCAGCGGTGAGGCCAAGCGCATTTTCTACACGCTGCTGGAGTGCTACATACGCATTTTGAAACATAATGCGTTGATATCGCTCATAGGCGGGTATTTCATCCAGCAGCATTTCGTGATTCTTGCGGTCAAGTATTAACAACTCACTGTCTTCAAGCACTTCAATGTTCAGGGTAGATGGTTTATCCGTAAAAAAACTTTGCAGGTCGGCCATCCACCATCCGTCAAAAGCAAAGCGCAGCACATTTTGATTTGCTCTTGAATCAACAGAGTAAGAGTACAGAGCTCCTTTTTCTACAAAAGTAAGGGCACGGCAAACGTCTCCCTCTTGCAATAAAAACTGCCGGCGAAGCATCCGTTTGGGGCGGAAATTATTCTTGCACAGTTCCCATTCTTTTTCGGATAATGACACATGCCTTTGGAAGCTTTTCTGTAATTTCTCGTACATTTATAGTCTGTTTTTGGTTGCAAACATTGTATTCTGCTAAGTACTAATATCTTAAAAATGTACAGGAAAATTACAGTAAATAAAAAAGCGGATATCCTCATAAAGAGAATATCCGCTTGCCTTATAATTTAGTTAACGAACAGTTAGTTTTTGATGTACTGAACGTTCAGGTGCAGATTAATTTTATCTCCAACCACTACATTTCCGGCTTCTGTAACTGCGCTCCAGGTTAAGCCAAACTCTTTTCGGTTGATGGCTCCTTCTACTTCAAATCCGGCTTTAGTTTGTCCGTATTGATCGGTAACGGTTCCGCCGTGTACAAGCTTCAGTTCAATTTCTTTGGTGATATCGCGAATAGTCAGGTTACCGGTAACTGTATATTCTCCTTCGCTAACTTTCTCAACATTTGTTGATTCAAATTTCAGCTGAGGAAACTGCTCAGCGTTAAAGAAATCATCAGATTTTAAGTGATTATCACGGTCTTCGTTGTTGGTGCTGATGCTGTCAATATCTGCCGTAAAGCTTGCTTTGGCATTTTCAAAGCTGTCCCCTTCTGTGTCTATTTGTCCGTCAAAAGAGCTGAAGCTTCCGGTAACGGTAGAAATAACCAGATGCTTTACCTTAAACTGAACTTCAGAGTGAGTTGGGTCAATTTTCCATAAAGATTTAGTTGCTGTAGTCATAATGCTATTAGTTTAATGTTGAATGATTATTGCACATCAAACATACAGATTTAGGCAGGTCTCTCCATTGATATAAAACAATAAATTGTATTGATATATATCAAGAGTATAAGGGAGACTTCTCTACTGCCCCATTATTTTAAGCGCTACATAAGGCGCTATAATGACCACAAAGGTGAGTATTTTATAGTAAGCCAAATACTTGAAATAGATAACAGTAAGTTCGTTTTCGGGGATGTCAAACATTTTACTGTGTAAAGACGTCATAAACGACTTCATCGTTATCAACAGAATGGAAGCCAAAACCATCATTCCAAGGTTTAATAGAGAAACCCATCCAAGTAATTCTGTAAGCTCTGCAAGAGTAATCATAATGCCTTCCTTTATTGTGATTTGCGGTGAAGTTGTAACAGAAATGTAACCAACAAAGCGGCTGTTCCCAAGAATTAACAGCTGGAATTATCTCATCAATTATACCCCTAAAGTTTAGGGATTTTCAGACAATAAACGAGCAGCATGAATGACACTAAGTATTTCAATAGTTTCCTCGTTGCGCGGGCTCCGCTCCGCAATGCTCGGTGGAGGCTCCGTCTCCTTCTTCAAAAAGCCAGTTCAAGAACTACTTAACTGCGGGTGCTGCTTAAAAGCTGCTATTGTAGATAGGCCAAAAGATTGGCGGTATTCCTCAGCGAGAAACTATCCCGGAGAAGAGTAGGTGATTTTATGTACTTCAAGAAGGTTCATCACAGAGTTTAGTGGCGAGGGTAGAAGCGGACGCTTGCGCTGGTTAGGAAGTTTGGAGAAAAAAAAAAAGCGGATGATGCCGTGATTTAGAATAATTAGAGGCGGAGCCTCCGGTAGGGCATTCCGGGGCAGAGCCCGCGGAACGAGGGCAAACACACTGTCTCAACACCTACCCGTTTTGTCATCTCGAACGTAATGATTTTTCTACTCTTCAAAAACGCTGAACGTTTGGTCCGGGCTCATCGCCAGTACGGTTTCAACCATAATATCAATCAAGTTTTCAACATCTTGCATAGAAACCAACTCTACCGGTGAGTGCATGTAACGCAGCGGAGTGGAAATCAGAGCGCTGGGAATACCCGTTTGCTGATAGAAAATACTGTCGGTATCGGTGCCGGTGCGCACGCTGGTAGCCTCATGCTGAATCTCAATATTGTTTGCGGTGCACACGTTTTCAATAAACTCTACTACTTTGGGGTGATTGGCTCCGCCGTGCTGAACCGATGGACCTTTGCCCAGCTCAACCGTTCCGTGCTCTTTCTGGTCTATGCCGGGCGTGTCGGTAGCGTGAGTTACATCCGTAACCAAAGCTACATCTGGCATAAAGCGGTAGCTCATCATACGAGCCCCAAAACCGCCTACTTCTTCCTGAACCGAGTTCAAAGCTATTACATTTACCTTAAGATCTTTCTTCCGTTCGTTGATTTTTCTGAGCGCTTCCGCAATAATATATCCGCCTATTCTATTGTCAATTGCACGGGCAGAAAGCAAATCATCATTCAAAAACTCAGTATCGGTGGCGTAGGTAATGGGATCACCAATCTGTACTAATTCCAGCGCTTCTTCTTTGCTGGATACGCCGATGTCAACATAAATATCTTTCCATGCGGGCTGCTTTCCTCCCCCATTTTTTTTATCCTGAAGATGAATAGCCGTATTTCCGGTAATACCGACCACTCGCCCCCTTTTATTATGGATGAATACTTTCTTAGCCCGTGCAATGGTAGAGTCGCTGCCACCCAGCTTATTGATGTACACAAAGCCTTGCTCATTAATGTGCTGTACCACCATTCCAATTTCATCGCAATGCGCCTCTAACATGACGGTAGCCACATCTCCACTCATATTTATCTTTGCCGCGCACGAGCCGTATGCATCCGTTACCACTTCATCTGCAAACCGATCAACGTAATTTTTCCATACGGTAACTCCTCCTTTTTCGTAGCCGGTTGGGCTTGGGGTGATGAGCAGTTCTTCTAAAAAATTACGGTCGTTCTGTTCAGACATTTTGGTAAATATTTGATTAAAATTATAACGCTAAATATAACAATTATAGCATCACGAATAAGAGATTTATACTTGTCATTCCGCTAAAAGCCTTGCATCTTTAAAATAAAAAATCACCGCATGTTTCGACCTCCTTACGACCCAAATACTTTTTATCACTGGATTGAAATTCCCGTTCGTTTTCGAGATTTAGATCCGTTGAATCACGTTAATAATGCCCTTTTTAATACCTATTTAGAAGAAGCCCGTATTCAGTTTCTGGGCGAAGTTGGTAAAATGCAAAGCGAGTTCACCGATGGGAAAACCTTTGTACTGGTAAAAAGTACTATTGAATATTTACAGCAAATCCGCTATCCCGCTACCGTTTTGGTTGGAACCGGAGTAAAAGAAGTGGGAAATACCAGCATTACGGCCTCACAAGCTATTTACAATAATAAAACCAAAGAACTGGTCTGCGTTGGAGAAACCACAGGCGTTTGGTTCGACATGAAAAAGCAGCGCCCGACCCGCCTGCCCGAAATTAATAATCTGGATGATATGTTGGTTAAATAACCTAAACTCTAACAGCTGGTGTGAAATGATACCTATCAGCTCATTTTTATTGGAAACTTCTGACTATTCATTTCACCCCAAACAACCCTATTGTCAACTCAATACTCTTCGTTTACACATCAATTCCTTTTTTAATATCTTCGGGCAGCCATGCACACATACCTCAGTTTTAGATGAATAACACCGCGCGATACAAAATTTTTAATGACCCCATTCATGGCTTCATCACTGTTCCCAAAGGACTGATTCTCCGCCTTATTGATCATCCGTACGTGCAGCGGCTTCGGCGGATTCGGCAACTCGGTTTAGGCTATCTGGTTTTTCCCACAGCCGAACATTCTCGTTTTTCTCACGCATTAGGAGCATTGGAACTGGCCCAGCGCGTGCTAAATAACCTTCGGGAGAAAAACACCACCATCAGTCAGGAAGAGTACGAAGGAACATTAATTGCCATTTTACTGCATGATGTAGGCCACGGTCCGCTCTCTCACACGCTGGAACACTCGCTTATCACCAATTTTAATCACGAAATGATGAGCCTCGCCATCATGAAAAAGCTGAATAAAGAGTTTGAAGGTGCTTTAGATACGGCCATTGAAATTTTCACTAATCAGCATAAAAAACGGTTTTTACATCAGCTCATTTCTTCACAGCTTGATTTAGATCGGCTGGATTATTTAAGGCGCGACAGCTTTTTTACCGGGGTTTCGGAAGGTTCGGTAGGTATCAATCGTATTCTAAAAACCATGCGCGTTTTTAATGGTAACATTGTAATTGAGAAAAAAGGCATCTATGCCGTAGAGAACTATATTATTGCCCGCCGGCTTATGTACATGCAAGTATATCAGCATAAAACGGTGCTTAGTGCCGATTTTCTGCTACGCAGTATTTTTAACCGGGTGCTCCATTTGCTGGAACAAAACGCTCAGCTTACATTTTCTTCACCGGCTTTGCAGTATTTTTTGACAGAACGTCCTTCAGCCAAAAGACAAATCACCCCAACTATGATTACCCGATACATGGAGCTGGACGACCATGACATATATTTGAGTATAAAGCTGTGGGCAAAAAGTAAAGACAGAGTACTAAGCGATTTATGCAATCGGTTTTTAAATCGTGATTTATTTCGCACTTCTTTTTTGGAGAAAAAGCCTTCAAAAACATTA
>CAZDGU010000023.1:0-30574 GCA_964505215.1 uncultured Balneola sp. | reverse complement strand
CCCTGCAGCGCCGATGGTACTGCCAAAAGCGGTAGAGTAGGTCGTCGCCTTCTTCCTTTTATTTAAAAGCTCATCCCACAATAGGATGAGCTTTTTTTTTGTCAATACCGGGTGAAAAGACACGTGCTATTGACTATATTTATAAAAGTAGCTTAACGAACATGATGAAGGATATGAATTTAGATTTCCAACAGTTTTTAAAGAACTATAAGAGCAAACTTTCAGAAATATTTTCTGAAAGTAAAACCGCTCAAAAAGAAACGCTAACCAGAGGAATTGATGAGGATTCTCTTAAACAAATCCTAAACCTTTCTCCTTTAGCTTCCTTCATTCCATCCCAATATGGTGGCTATGGTGCCCATACTGCAGAAGCACTGAGTATGCTCGAAGCCAGTTCTTATGAATCTCTTCCGCTTTCGTTAATGATGGGCATAAATGGAGCCTTATTTTTACAACCCGTGGCTAATTATGCTAATGAAGAAATCAAGCAAGGTATTTTTGACCGCGTACTTAATTCAAATAACTTAGGCGGATTGATGATTACAGAGCCTGATTACGGTTCAGATGCTCTCAAAATGAAAACTTCATACCAAAAAATAGATGATCAGAACTATAAAATAGAAGGTATGAAGCATTGGGCCGGTTTAACCGGAATGGCTGACTTTTGGCTAATTACCGCCCGGAAACTGAATGAAAAAGGTGATTTAAGCAGAGATATTTCTTTCTTCATACATGATACAAGAAATGGCGGGATTGAAGTTGAAAAATACTACAATAACTTAGGCCTGTATATGCTTCCTTATGGCAAAAATAAAATTGACATCACGGTTAATGAAGACCATAAATTAAATCCAAAAAGTACGGGGGTTACGCTGATGTTAGACCTCCTGCACCGAAGCAGATTGCAGTTTCCCGGAATGGGAATGGGCTTTTTGAGAAGAATGCTGGATGAGGCTATGCAGCATTGCCGCGAAAGGTTAGTAGGTGGGAAAAGCCTGATAAACTACGATCAGGTAAAACACAGAGTATCAGAAATACAGGCTTATTTTACAGTTTGTTCGGCTATGTGTAACTACACGAGTTCAAATATTCCTTTAAATAAAAATACTTCCCGTTTAGATCTTGAGGCAAATTCTATAAAATCTTTGATAACAGATTACATGCAAAAGGCCTCGCAATCTCTATTGCAATTGAAAGGGGCAATGGGCTATCGTCTGGACAGTATCGCCGGGCGATCTGTTATAGACAGCCGGCCATTTCAAATATTTGAGGGCTCCAATGATATCTTATATCAGCAAATGACCGAGTCTGTCATAAAGAAAATGAGAAAGCTGAAAACAAAAAATCTAAAATCATTTTTAGATGATTTTGAATTAACTAAAAGATCTTCAGCTTATTTTGCAGACCTTTTTGACTTTGAAATTGACAGTAAAATTCCTCAGCGTAAGCTCGTAGATTTAGGAAAAGCTTTGGGCAGAATCATTTCTATGGAGTTTACGTTGAACTTAGGAGATGAAGGATTCAATAAAGACTTGATAGAAAATGCAATTCAGGTTCTTCAGGATGAAGTAAATGCGATCATTCAAACCTATAAATATGGCGGAAAAGCCGCACTGGTAGAAAATTACCAACAGGAAAGTGATTGGTATCAATTTTTAAAAGTAAATGCCTAAAAAAAAGATAGTTGTAATTAGTGGGGCCGGAATTAGTGCAGAGAGCGGCCTTGCTACATTCAGAGACTCCGGAGGCTTGTGGGAAGGCTACGATATTAATGAAGTAGCATCCATTCAGGGCTGGCAGAAAGATCCCGAAACTGTTCTGGAATTCTATAATTTACGACGCAAACAAGCTGCAGAAGCTCAACCCAATGCCGCCCACACCGCATTGGCCGAACTGGAAAAGCATTTTGATGTTTCTATAGTTACCCAAAATGTAGATAATTTACATGAACGTGCAGGCTCTACCCGGGTTATGCATTTACATGGCGAGCTGCATAAGGCCAGAAGTGTAGATGACGAAAATATTGTAGTAGATTTAGGGGCAAAGCCTATAAAAATGGGAGACCTTGCTGAAGATGGAGCCCAGCTGCGCCCGCATATTGTTTGGTTTGGAGAGATGGTTCCCATGATAGAATCGGCATCTGTAGAAGTAGCAGAAGCAGATATTTTGATTGTAGTAGGAACCTCGCTGGTGGTATATCCTGCGGCGGGTTTAATTGATTTTGCCAAAGCAGGTATTCCAAAATATATTGTAGATCCATCAAATCCCCAGCTTTTTGAAGCAGATGAATGGACTCACTTAAAAGAAAATGCGGGTACCGGAATACATAAATTAGCGAACAAACTTATAAAAAAGCACGGATAACACTATGGCTCAAAAGAAGGCTTCAGAAGAAGAAAAAGGTATTTTAGAACAATTTATGCTACCCTTTTATCATGTTTCAAAAAGAATGCCTCTTTTTCCCGGTAAAAACAATCTCAAATCAGAGGCAGGGTTATTTGGAATCAGTGAAGAGGAATTAAGAGAGTACAGGAAAAATTATAATGAGAATGCGCATCAGGCTGCTATTGAAATTTTAAAGGATGATGAAATTGTAGATTGCCTCGATAAAATTCCCATGGATGGGGAGGAAACCATTGTGGCTTTTGGCGATTCGAACACTGAAGATGCCCAGGGTTGGTTTACAATTCTAAAACATGTATTGGAGACTTCGGTAGAAAAAGCCAATTTTAAGTTCGTCAATGCCGGTGTTTCTTATAATACAACGGCAGAAGCGCTTCGCCGATTAGATCGCGATGTAATTGTGCATGAGCCGGACTGGGTGATTGTTGCTTTAGGAACCTTTGATGCACAGCGCTTAAATATTGCCCCTGACAGAACACTGCTTCCTTTATCGGAAACATGGGAAAACATTGAAAGTATTCAAATGGCACTGGAGGAGCGAGTAAAGAACCCACTCATCTGGATAACGCCGGCTCCGGTTATTCATGAAATGCTGGACGAGAACTTGCTGTATGATTTTACCATTCAGCCTAAAGATTTAGGGCAGGTGCAGGAGCTCATTTCCGGAAAACAGGGTGCTATTATTGATCCTCGTGCAAAAAGGATGGGCGATGATAATCCCCAAGCCTGGAATTACCTGCCCGACGGATTACACCACTCGCTATCGGGGCATTCTGAAACGGTAAAAGCTATTATTAAAAAGCTGGCCGAGCCTAAAGATTAATTTTCAGGTTTACCAGCTCTATAGCCGGGTTCCACTTTACGCTCATTTGTGAGGGTTGAACATCAACCGTAGTAAATATGGCGGGCGATAAAAACCCAATGCTTTTCTTATCATCAAAATTAACGGCTAACAGTCCACTTGCTGAAGTGGAAGCAGAAGCCGTGGCCGGAGTTATGCGTTCCGATAACATAAAGGAATCAATCAATCCAAAGCTAAAGCCGGCTACTGCTCCGGCAGAAGATCCGTATTGCAAGCCTTTTACAATAGGTTCGTTAGCTATAAGCATAACAGCGCTGGCCACTACTGCTCCGGCCGCAGCGCCGTAGAAGGTGTCTAACAGAACAATAATGCTGGAGTTATTTCCATCATTAAAGGTTCCGGTTACAATCATTTGGCCGCCACCGCTTTGTGAAATGTCGTAGGCTCCAACGCCAATTCCGTATAAAGTGCCAAGGCCAAGACCAACCCGTAATGGAGCAAAATCAGAGCTATTGTTCAGTGCCATAGCAGCTCCGCCAAGTAGCGTGCCATTTACAGCACCGTTTAAAGTATTTCCGGCAAGCAGTTCGATAGTTTGGGCTTTGGCTTTCTGTATCCCCGAAATAGAAATAATTAAAGCCAATAAAATTGCAGCAGTAGTACGCATATAATTAAATGAGTGTTAAAATTTTTGTGAAGTTAGTAAATAATGAAAGAGATTACCACGAAGGCTTTTGAATACCTTCGTATCGCTAAACATTAACTGTCCGAATTATATAATATGAAGGTGACCGAGCTCAATCCGGATCACTAAGGGCAACAGGCAGCACCTTTCCATTGTAAAACTGATGCCCTGTACAAATAAATTCACCGATATAACTACCTATTTGTTGGGGTGAAACGGGAGCTTCAAAACCGGGAAAAGCCTCTTCGAACATTTCGGTTTGCACTGCTCCTATGGCTAAACAGTTTACAGCGATGCCATCTTCGGCAAATTCAGCACTTAAGCCCTCAGACAATCCAATAACTGCGGCTTTAGCTGTTCCGTATGCCGAAAGCCCCGGAAATTTCAGACTGCCCTGATAACCCGACATGCTCGCAATATTCACAATATGGCTGCCTTCTTTTAATTGAGGTTTTACGGACTGAATCAGCCGGATAGTTCCATACACATTCACGTCCATCAGTTTTTCGAAAACGGATATATCCATTTCCATAAAAGCCTGTTTATGTAAAGCGCCGGCAATATTTACGACACCATCAAGCTCACCCAGCATTTTTACTTTTTCTGTCAGTTTTTGAATGTGATCAGTATTTGTAAGATCGGCAGGTACGGGGTGAATGCTGCCATTTTCTGCTTGTTTAGAAAGCTGAAGAAGGCTCTCATGAGATCGGGCAGTAGCAATAACAGTATGTCCTTTTCGGGATAAACTTAATGCGGTTTGATAGCCAATGCCACGGCTGGCACCGGTAACTAAAATAGTTTTACTCATTCTTTGTATCAGATATGTTTGACAAATTAAAGCACGTTAAAGAAAAATGTAAATAGTTGGTTTAAGTTTCCAAAAGCTTGGAAAAAGCGCTTTTTTAATGGTAATTTCAATCCTCTGGAAACCATAATTAAAGTAAGGCTTAGTTAATGAATTCAAAAACCGGTAAACCATTAGTACCCAAAAATATTGAAAACTTAAAGCCTTATGTAGCCGGCAAAACAATAGCGGAGGTTGCCGAGCTTTACAAGCCAAAAAAGATAGCTAAATTAGCTTCTAACGAAAACAGATTAGGGTGCAGTCCAAAGGTAAAGCCCGCAATTGACGAGGCATTTCAGCAAATACAGGACTATCCGGATCCCATTGCCAGAAAGCTTAAAGCAGCCATTGCTGAGAAAAATGGGGTGAAGGCTGAGCAGGTTCTGCTGGCTTCCGGCTCAGAAAGCATCATTTCAATTTTATGCAAAACCTTCTTTTTAAATAAAGAAAATGCCATAACCGCAGATGCTACTTTTGTAGGCTTTTTTGTGCAAATTGGCGTGCGTGGCATTCACCTGAAAAAAATTCCCATCACCCCGGATTATAAGTATGATGTAAAAGCCATTGCCAGCGCCATCGATGAAAACACAAAGATGGTTTATATTGCCAATCCCAATAATCCTACCGGCACTTACATCAACAAAAAGGAGTTTGAATGGCTGATGCAGCAGGTTCCGGAAGATGTATTAGTGGTGATGGATGAAGCCTATTACGAGTACGCACAAGACGTGGAAGATTTACCGCATGCTCTTGATTATAATTATGATAATATCATCATATTACGAACATTTTCCAAGGCCTACGGGTTGGCCGGTTTTAGAGTGGGTTATGCCATTGCGCATCAGGAATTAATTACCATGATGGTGAAAACCAAGCTTACTTTTGAGCCGGGGACCTTAGCTCAGGCGGCGGCATTGGCGGCATATAAAGACGAAGAATTTTTGAAGAAGAGCGTGAATTTAGCTAATGAAAGCAAGCAGCGGCTATATTCCTTTTTTGAAAAACACGGGGTGAACTATAAGAAATCCGTCTCGAACTCGGTGATGATGATATTTGAAACAGAGGAAGAAGCCATTAGCTTTAATCAGCAAATGTTAGAAAGAGGAGTGATTTTACGCAGAATCAACGCGTTCGGATTGCCTAATTGCATCCGTGTTACCGTAGGCCTTCCCGAAGAAATGGAGCATTTTGAGCAGTCATTTATTGAGATTGTAAACCAAGAGTAATACAATTTTATATTTTAGTTCACAGCTTTAAAAGCAAATTGTTTTCACAAAATGATTTGTCTTGCAAAGCTTTTCGGTAATCATTTTCAACTATTTCAGAAAAAAGCATTAGGACAGTAATCATGGCCAAAAAGAAAAGGGCATCTAAAAAGACCAAATCGGAAGTAAAAGTTGATTGGAAAAAAGTAGCTCATCTGATGTTAACGTCGCGGGCAATGGACGAAAAAGAGGAGAAAGAGCTGGTTCCCAACAAAGAAGTGTTGTACCAGTTTTCTGCTCGCGGACATGAGCTGGGGCAAATTTTATTGGGAAGCTTATTAACACATAAGCACGATGCTGCCAGTGCTTACTACCGCTCACGACCGCTGCTGCTTACGCTGGGTCTTTCGGAAGAGGACGCGATGGCTGCCCCAATGGGAAAATCCGGAGGTTACAGTAATGGACGGGATATCGGCGTGGTTTGTAATAAACCCGATGCTGACAGCGCCAAAGTGCTGCCCATGGCAGGAGATGTAGGTTCGCAATATACACCGGCTATTGGCTGGGCGCAGGGTATTGAATATCGCAGAAATGTGCTGAAAGAAAAGGAGTATGAAAAAGCTATTTCTGTGATTTTAGGCGGCGACGGCTCTGTGGCTACAAACGGATTTTGGTCGGCATTAACTATTGCTACTACTCAGAATCTTCCGGTACTTTTCTACATAGAGGATAATGGATATGGAATTTCAGTGCCCAGTCATTTTCAAACGCCCGGTGGTAAAATTTCAAACAACCTGCGGTCTTTTACGAATTTAAAAATTTATGATGGCGACGGAACCGAGCCCACAGAAGCCGCAGAGTTACTGGAAGAATCGGTGAATTATGTGAGGGACGGAAATGGTCCGGCTTTAATTCGCCTTACGGTTCCAAGATTGAACGGACATTCTTATCAGGATAATCAGGCTTATAAAGATGAAAAGCTGCTTAAAAAAGAGCAGAAAAAAGATCCCCTGAAAAAACTGAAAGCTTTTATGGTTCCCGATCATATTACGGAAAGAACCTGGAAGAATTGGAAGAAAAAAGCCGAGGAAACGATTGATGAAACAGCAAAAGCTGCGTTAGCCCGTCCTGAGCCGGATCCAAATGAAACAGAAAAATATGCGTTTGCAGAAAAAGAGCTACAAACCATAGGCGGATTAGCTGTAGAAGGACATGAATTCCCTGAAAGTTCAGAAGAACCGAAGCCGGAAAAACAGCGCATTAATATTGTGGAAGCCATTCGTCGCACGTTGAAATACGAGCTGGAAACCAATTCAAAGCTGTTAGTTTTTGGTGAGGATGTAGGCATGAAGGGGGGCGTACACGCAGCCACCATGGATTTACAGTCTCAGTTTGGAGAAGAGCGTGTGTTCGACACCAGTCTATCTGAGGAAGGTATTATTGGCCGCGCGGTAGGACTGGCATACAGCGGCTTGATGCCGGTAGCAGAAATTCAGTTTAGAAAATATGCCGATCCTGCAACCGAGCAGCTCAATAATTGTGGAACCACCCGCTGGAGAACCGCCAATCGGTTTGCAGCGCCAATGGTGGTACGGATGCCCGGCGGTTTTGCAAAATGCGGAGACCCTTGGCACAGCATGAGTAACGAAGTATTTTTTGCGCACGCCATTGGCTGGCAGGTAGCTATGCCCAGCAACGCCGAAGATGCCGTTGGGCTTTTACGGTCTGCCATGCGCAGTAACAATCCAACTGTATTTTTTGAGCATCGTAATTTACTGGATGCAAAATATGCCCGAAAACCTTATCCGGGAGATGAGTTTGTAGTTCCGTTTGGCAAGGCCAAAAAACTAAAAGAAGGAGACGATCTTACAATAGTAACCTGGGGCGCTATGTGTGAGCGCTGTGAGGAGGCTGTTGAGCAGACCGGAATTTCTGGCGATGTGATTGATTTACGAACTCTGATGCCGTGGGATAAAGAAGCAGTTTTAGCTTCCGTTCGGCGAACAAACCGCTGTTTGATTGTTCATGAAGACAACCGAACCGCCGGCTTTGGGGCCGAAATTTCGGCGGTGCTTGTGCGTGAAGCTTTCCAATATCTGGATGCTCCGGTAGAGCGCATTACCATGCCCGATATACCTGTTCCTTATAATGTTGGGCTAATGGAAGCCGTGCTGCCAACCACTCAAAAAATTGCGGAATCCATGGAAGAACTGCTTTCGTTCTAACCGAGGTACAGCTGTTACATTAGATTTTTTTAATATTTCTCTCGTAGAGTTTACAGGTGGGTATTTCTATACTAAAAGGTTGAAATAAACCCCATTCATTTGAGACTCAAAACAAAAATTATCGTCAGTTTTGTATGCGTTAGCTTACTGCTGGCAGCCATAGGTTTTATATCAAACCGAACTTCTTATGATATCAGACAGCGGCAGATAGATTCGGTTAATGAAGCTTCTGAAGTTGTAATGTGCACTGCACGAATGGAGCGCAGTTTATTTCAAAGCTTAATTTTTTTGAATGCTATTCGCGAGTCTAAAGCGGTTGAGAGCAGTTACGAATCTATTCAGGAATTACCTGCTGCTGTTGCCTTGGAGGAAAAATTCAATAATGAATTAGTAGAGTTTGAAAGTGCGCTGGATAGTTTAAAACTGATTGTAGGAGGGCATTCCGGCTTTTTAAGGAAAGCAGGTACACTTAGTGCCAGCTACCATGTGTATAAAAGCATATCAAGGCAGTGGCTCCAATTGGGTGGCGAGGATTTCGAAAAAGCTAACCTGATGTTTATCAATTCTATTGAGCCTTATTTTAGGAACAACATTATTCCGGAGGTAACAGAACTTAGGAAAATTGTTTTGGCTATAGAGAAAGAGCAAAGCCAAAAGCTGGAAGAGTCATTAGAAAAAGTAATCCTGATTAACTATGCGGCAACGGCTATTTCGGTGCTTTTGGCGCTATTGTTAGCCGTTTATATTTACCGATCTATAGCAAACCCGTTGGTAGCTGTAAGCGAGTCTGCCAAGCAGTTAGGTGAGGGTAAGTTAGACAAGCGTATTCAGATAGATTCAAAAGGAGAAATTGGTGAATTAGCTGATGCTTTTAACACTATGGCAGAGGGGCTTCAGAAAAAAACGGTTTCAAAAGCTTATGTAGATAATATTATTGAATCTATTCGCGAAGCTCTTTTTGTTATGGACAAAACGGGCAGATTGACAAAAGTAAACTCAGCCGCTTCCGAGCTTTTGGGATATACTCCCAAGCAGCTGCTGAGCATGAAACTTGAAGACTTATATGCTGATCTCGGCTCTGAAGAAGCACAACCCGATACAGAAAAGTCATTTGAGTTTTCTTTAGTGCATAAAGATAAAACTGAAATTCCTGTATTATTTTCACAAGCAAAGCTTACAGACAATCAAGGGCAATGGGTTGGTACAGTTTCTGTAGCAAGCAATATTACCGAGCAAAAATATCAGGAAAAAGAAATTCGTACAGCTCTGAAAGAAAAAGAAGTGATGTTGGCAGAAATACATCACCGCGTTAAAAACAATTTAGCCGTTATATCCGGGCTATTGCAGCTGCAAGCCTTTAGTGCAGAAAACCCGAATGTTGTGAAAGCCCTGAACGACAGTCAGCTCCGCATCCATTCTATGGCATTAATACACGAAATGCTCTATCAAAGCAAGTCGCTTGCTTATATTAAATATGATACATATGTGAATGAATTGTTAGAAACTATACGTGATATGTATGCCGATGAACAGAAAAATATCCGGTTAGAAGTAGCAGTTGAACCCATTCACTTATCTATAAATAAAGCTATTCCATGTTCATTATTGATAAATGAGCTGGTCGTAAATTCCTATAAACATGCATTTGACAACCAAAAGGAAGGGGTGATTTCTATTGAAATGAAACAAGTAGGTGAGCTGATAACCTTACGTGTTTCTGATAACGGAGATGGATTTTCGGAAGAGGAATTCAATAATACTGAAACCTTAGGTGCGACGCTTATTCGTACATT
Organism: uncultured Balneola sp.; assembly: GCA_964505215.1. Lineage (GTDB taxonomy): Bacteria > Bacteroidota > Rhodothermia > Balneolales > Balneolaceae > Gracilimonas. Next base: position 20,617 of record CAZDGU010000023.1, on the reverse strand, counting down.
GAGTGATCAATTAAAAGCCGACTTTTCTATAAAAGAGAGTTCTTCAAAAGAAGGCAGCGTATTTAAGGTGACTTTTGCTCATCAGAGTACTTGACAATAATATATCATCCCAAACGATGGGGTAAATGCCTTGGTTCAGTCAAAACATTCCATATAGGAACGAAAGGCTTTGCCACCTGTAGGCTAAACAAACAATGAAATTATAAAGGCGATTCTACAGTTAAGAAACTATCAATTGGCAGCCGATACCGGTATTATAAGGCAGGAATTTCACAAAGATTTTCGGCGTTTAAAGTTGCTGGCAGGTACATAACCAAGAAATTGTTTAGCACACGCTATACTAAATGTACATATCGAATGTGAAAGAAGGAACTGTAAAACCTTCAACACTTCAACCAAAATAATTAAAGTAAAAACAGATAAATAACATGGCAGAAGATCAAAATTTTGATTTTAACGTGCCGCCACAATTTCAGCAGATTTCAAAAAATATCCGATACATTGTTGCCGGATTAGTGATTTTGTTGATTGGCTTTTCCACATTCTTTACGGTAGATCCGGAAGAAGTAGGCGTAGTTGTGCGGCTGGGTAAATATATAGAAACGGTAGAACCGGGTTTGAACTATAAACTACCTCTGATAGATCAGGTAGAATTAGTTCCGGTAGAGCGACAATTAAAACAGGAATTCGGTTACCGTTCATCACAAGCAAACGTCCGCTCCAAATCTCGGCAAGGTGGCTATCAAACCGAATCGTTGATGCTTACGGGCGACTTAAATTTGGCAGATGTAGAATGGGTGGTTCAGTACAGGATAAATGATCCGTACAGCTACCTGTTTAAAGTTCGCCACGCAGAAACAACGCTTTCAGATATTTCGGAAGCAGCCATGCGCCAAATTGTGGGTGACAGAACGGTGAACGAAGTGCTAACGGTTGGCCGTGCAGAGGTAGCCATTGAGGTGCAAAACCTGATACAGGCGTTGGTGATGGAATACGAATTAGGCATTACCATAGAGCAGGTGGTGCTTCAGGATATCAACCCGCCTAATCCTGTAAAACCTTCATTTAATGCGGTGAATGAATCTCAGCAGCATCGGGAAACGCTAATAAATCAGGCTAAAGCCGACTATAATCGCGTTATTCCACGTGCCCGCGGTGAAGCTGAAGAAACTATACAGCGTGCTGAAGGATATGCTTCTGAGCGGATTAACCGTGCCGAAGGTGAGGTTTCCCGGTTCAATGATTTATATGCCGAATACATAAAAGCCCCGGAGGTAACTAAACGTCGTATTTATTTAGAAACGATGGAAGACATCATTCCGAGATTGGGCAAGAAAATTATTACGGATGAAAATGGAAGCAACGTGCTTCCGCTGTTGCAAATGCAAATAGATGGTATGAACCAAAATAAAACCACAACCAAAACTAATAACGGAGGTAATTAAGATGAATCAGACGAAAGGAATTATATTCGGCGTTATTGGTTTTGTGCTAATTTTAACGGCTATTGATGGATTTTACATTGTCCATGAAACAGAGCAGGTTATTATCACGCAGTTTGGAGATCCCGTAGGCGGAGCTATTACAAATCCGGGCCTAAAGATGAAAATCCCATTTGTTCAAAAAGCCAACTACTTTGAAAAAAGATATTTAGAGTGGGACGGTGACCGCAATCAAATTCCCACAAAGGATAAAAAGTTCATTTTTGTAGATTCTTACGCCCGCTGGCAAATAACCGATCCGCTGCAGTTTTATCAGCGATTGGGGTCAGAGCGTGGGGCACAATCGCGCCTGAATGACATCTTAGACGGGGAAACCCGAAATGCCATTGCTTCCCATAATTTGCTTGAAATTGTACGCTCCAGCAACCGGGAACCGGATACAACAGGAGCACTGATGCTGGAAGTTGTGGACGATTCGCTGGAGGATATTAATACAGGGCGTCAGAAAATACAGGAACAAATCCAGGCATTAGGAAACGAACGTGCTGCAGATTTGGGAATTGTTATTCTTGATTTCCGCATTAAACGCGTCAATTACGTAGAAGATGTGCGCCGCACGGTGTATGACCGCATGATTTCTGAGCGAAACCGAATTGCGGATGAATTCCGCTCGGAAGGGCAAGGAGAAGCTTCTCGAATTAATGGTGAGAAAGAGCGGGATTTGGCTCGCATACAGTCCGAAGCTTATCGCCAGGCGCAAATTATACGGGGTGAAGCCGACGCCAAAGCGGCCGCCATTTATAATAGTGCATACAACCGAAATAACCGCTCACGTGAATTATATTCATTCATCCGGTCAATGGATGCGTATCAAAAAACGATGGATAAAGAAACCAACATCATTCTTTCTACCGAAAGTGATTTCTATCGATACCTGAATCGGGTTGATTGATTAAGACGCGGATGACATAAGATTTCAAGAAAAAGGCGGACGTTTAGTTCGCCTTTTTTATTGAATGTTAAATTGTTTATTCGGTGAAAAACCTGTGCAATCAGGTTTAAGCATTCATAATTAGAATCATGGATTTACGCGACTTTGGATTTCCCGGATATGATATTTATCGATTAATTCTACTCGTCTGGGGTTGAACTAAAATGCTTGAATAGGTAAGAGCGTTCAGTAAGTAAGATCACAAATCAAAAATCCTGAAAAATCCCCTGTCCTAATCCACTTTATCATCGCTATTCCCGAGGTACAGGGACTAATGAAAATCGACCTCTCTATTGCAGAGTATTCATATACAGCTGAATTACGCGAAGTTCATCATACGAAACCTGCTCGTTCATAACCTCAAAAATGGGACGCAATGCCAGCAGCCCGTGTTCATTAAAAGCCTTTGTAATCTGCTCAATTTTATCTGCATGTAGTGATGAAAATTCCAGAATGCGTTCCGAAGAAATTGTATTTCCGGCCTCCACAAACTTAATGAGATTAGTTAGTACCGTGCCTTCCTTAACATCAAAGTGAGTAGCAATTTCCGGAACACTTTTGCCTTGATTAAATAACTCACCTACTTGATAAGGCCTGCTGTTTTTGGAAAGCGTTTTAGTAACGGTTACTGTTTTTGAAGATGCTGATTTCTTTTTTTCTTCAAAACCATTTCGGCTGCAAAACTCAATAATTACAGGCAGAAAGGCGGCACCGTATTTTTTGGCTTTCACCCTTCCAATACCATGAATACCCAGCAACCGCGCTTTACTTTGTGGAAAATAATACGCCATTTCAATTAAGGTAGTATCCGCAAAAATTACGTAAGGTGGAACATCTTCCTCTTGAGCCAGCTCCATACGTTTTTCTCTCAATTGCTCAAAAAGCTTTCGATTAAAATCAAGAGATTCAATATCTGATTTAGTAGATTTGGTTCGTGCTTTTTGGATCGGCTCCTCAATCACCCCAAATACTTTCTGATTTCCTATTAATATTTCTTTGGCTTTCGGGGTGAGTTTCAAGCTCTTGTGTTCAACTTCCCGCACAATAATATCCTGCTTCATCAGCTCTCTATATACTTGCTTCCATTCAGGCCGGCTGAATTCTTTTCCGATTCCATAGGTCGAAAGTTTGTCGTGATTGAATTTCAGAACTTCTTTTCGGCGTGAACCGAGCAGTATATTTAAGATGTGATTATAGCCAAATCGCTGTTCCGTACGGACCATTGTGGATAGAAATTTCTGAACCGGAACGGTGATGTCCTCTCGTTCGGGGGTATTGCCGGTGCAAAAATCACACATTCCGCAATTTTGCTCATTAAAATGCTCACCAAAATATTCCAGTAGTTTAATCCTGCGGCATTGATGAGCTTCCACAAACTCCATCAGTTTTTGCAAATGGCGCTCAGCTACTTTTTGCTCCTGTTCTGCTTTCTGATCGATGAAATACCGGATCTTGTTTGCATCTCCGTAACTGAACAGGAACAGACAGTCTGACTGCAGGCCATCGCGCCCGGCCCGGCCAATTTGTTGATAGTATGATTCAATATTTTTAGGCATATCGTGATGCACTACAAACCGTACATCCGGCTTGTCGATGCCCATGCCAAAAGCAATGGTAGCCACAATAATGTTCGTTTCATCCCGAATAAACGCATTTTGGTTTTGCGTACGCTCGGCTTCTCCAAGTCCGGCGTGATACGGCAGGGCATGAAATCCATTGGCATTCAGGTTTTGCGTAAGCTCATCAACCTGCTTTCTCGAAAAGCAATATATGATTCCGGACTCGCCCTCATGTCGTCTCAAAAAATTGATTGTTTGCTGCAAAGGAGCGTTTTTAGTAACCACATCCAGGTATAAATTCTTTCGATTGAAACTTGCTACAAAAGTATTGGCATCAGCAAGGTCCAGTGAATTTGCGATGTCTTTTTGAACCCGAGGCGTGGCGGTGGCCGTTAATCCTAAAGTAACAGCATTATCGAGCCGGTTTATGACATCAGAAAGTTGACGGTATTCGGGACGGAAATCATGTCCCCATTCCGAAATACAGTGGGCTTCATCAATAGCTATACAATCTACAGTCAAGCCTGAAAGCAGATTCAAAACATTGCTTTTCATCAATGTTTCGGGCGCCAGATATAATAAATCCAGCTTGTTTCTTCGGATGAGGTCGAGCGTTTGCTCATATTCTTGAGGTGAGAGCGAGCTGTTTAGATATGAAGCTGAAATTCCATAAGCGGTAAGCTGATCAACCTGATCTTTCATTAGCGAAATAAGGGGAGAAACCACAATGGTCAGGCCATCAAAAATAAGAGCCGGAATTTGATAACAAAGTGATTTCCCTCCACCCGTGGGCATAATGGCCAGCGTATCTCGCTTTTGCAGCACATTTTGAATAATATCTTTTTGCAGCGACCGGAATTCCTCAAACCCGAAAACTTCATGAAGTACATGTTCTGCTTGTTGGATGTGGGGCATGTTGGCTAAAGAAATTTCTGAATTTTGCATAATCTTTTTTCTAAGGTAAGAGCTATGAGCGACGATTTCCTTACAAACTTTCTCCGGAATGATGTGTTTGCTTGAGGAATGAGCTGTCAACTGTCAGGCTTTAGCTTTTAGCTTATTTTGAGTGGTGTGGGTGTTTTACCTCGTTGCGTGGGCTCTGCTCCGCAATGCTTTGTGGAGGCTCCGTTTCCTTCTACAAAAAGGCAATTCCGGTAAATACTTCAAAAAAAAGTAAGGAATCTCTCCCAAGCTGCTCTTACTTAGATAAAAAGTCTATGCTATGGGAAGAAGTCGTTACAAATTTCACGAACTCCATTATCCGTATTTTATAACCAGTTCTGTGGTCGGAGCCTTGCCGTTGTTCATGCATTCTGCCTTCACTCATATTATTAGTGAAGCGTTAAGCTATATGCAGCAGGAGAACAAAGTAAGACTGAATGCATACGTTATCATGCCGAACCATATTCAATTGATTGCTGAGCACGAACAGCTTCCGGATCTGTTAGCTCGGTTTAAATCATTTACAGCCAGATCCATTATTGATCATTTAAAAGAACATAAACGGCAAAGATATCTTTCACTGTTAAAGAAGAGGAAACTAAAACATCACAGGGACAGTGAGTATCAGGTATGGCAAGAGGGTTTGCATCCGAAACAACTGTTTACGGCGGAGATGTTTGAGCAGAAATTGAATTATATTCATTTTAATCCGGTAAAGGCTGGTTTTGTAGATAAGCCAAGAGATTGGCGGTATTCCTCAGCGAGAAACTATGCCGGGGAGGAGGGAGTTATTCCGATTCGGAAATTTGGAGAATAATTTGAGGCGGAGCCTCTGGGAGAGCATTCCGGTGCAGAGCCCGCGGAACGAGGAAAAATAACGGCGGGTGTAGCTTGCGAAACCCGCCGTTGCCATGACGCCTCAATTGTTAAAACCCAACGGGGTTGAACTAAATATTAGATTATTAACGAAGATAAAATCAAACCGTGCCTTCTGCTAAATCCGCACTTTCACTTTGTTCAATTAGCTTGTTCTATCAGCCATTTTTTGAATACACTTGCGCTGTAATCTGCCGCGCCTTCTTTTTTGTAGATAATTTGGCCTTCCTTCGAAATTACAAACGTAGTGGGCAAGCCTTCGCTATTGAATACATCGGGAAGAGCAGAGGTGGGGAAATAATTGGGCATTTTCAATTTCCGGCTTCGCAGAAACATGATAGCTTTTTCGGGCGCTTCATCCATTGACAGAAGAACCACTTCAATATCCTCCTCATTCTTAACAACATCATACAAAGACTGGATGGTAGGCATTTCGTGCACGCAAGGCGGACACCAGCTTGCCCAAATATTCATAAATATCACCTTCCCGACCAGCTCTTTCAGTTGAACTTGTTCACCTTTTACATTCAACAGCGAAAAGCTTAAATCCTCTTCTGATAAATATGGCCCGTTTATAGTAGAAACGGACTGCCCTGCATATCGGTCATCTTTAATGGGATTGGAGTTAATGGGTGGGACGGGATTGAAATTAGTATAGATTAAAAATGCGATGGAAGCCAGTAATCCCAGCACTCCCAGTGCAGCAATAATTTTAATTTTCTTGACGCGCTTTTCTTCGTCTTCGCTAAGGTTAATCATAGATACATAAATATTAGAAAATCAGCCCGATTTATCAGAGTAAAATGAACAGAATAGGGCTTTTTTGTAAAGATAGTGTGAGCATGAAATAATATTTCAAAACATTAAAAGCAGACCAGATTTGGTGTTTTTGCTATATATCTTAAAATAAAAAAGCCATCCGAATTGGGATGGCTTTAAAGAATTTCACAGAAAGAATTATTCGAACTGATCTATGAATGAGTGCAGTTTGTTCTCTTTAATTACCAGAGTTTTAGATTCTTGTGCACTGTTTTCAAATCGTTCGGCAGTTAAAACGTTATCGGCTTTTCCGGCTTCCGTAACAATAATGGAGATGGTGTTTTTTGAGGTGATTTCATCGTAGCTCAAATTACCGTCACCAAATGCTACGTCTGACAAGAATGCACCGGTCTCACCAATAAATGTATTACTTCCATTGTAATACAGCGAGTCATTTTCTTCGTAATAATCATCGGTAGAGAAATAAATATCTACTGCAGGTACGGTAGTGACGGCGTTAATAAAACGAACGTAGGAGGAAGAGTCGGAGAATGTTTTTTTGTGATCCAAGAACAAAGCTTCATAGGAAGTTGCGGTATCACCCAAAATATACAGTGAGCTGGGCTGCTCAAATTCAAGAAAACCTTCCTTAAGCTCAGAGAGCGTATCGGTGTTCACAATAACAAAGAGATCTGCCGGTCCGGCTGTAAGGTCAGAGAACTCAGTATCTGAGTCAGCTGAAATATCCAGCGTAGTATTGTTGTTCTCGCCCGCTTCTATTCCAACGGTAAGATTCATACCGGTAGAGTTTATAACGCGTAGCTGCGATGTAGAGTCCGGATACATGTTATGATCTGATTCTAAAAAATCACATCCTGCAACAAGAAAAAGAGCTAAAAAAATGGATAAATATCGCATAACTGGTTTCGTAAGCTTAAGGTATTTTGTGAAAGAGCTAATGTAACAAATATAGAGCTAAGTTTGAATAATTTTCATCACATTGCTTTTTAAATCTGCCTTTGGTTTTAAATCATTAAGCGGCAGATGGTTAAATTTATAAGTTTCAATACCATTCCAGCGCAGTGTTTTTGTACTCAAATAACATTAATAACAGATGAGTAGGGCTAAAATAGAAAAAGCCACCCATAAACAGGATGGCTTTTCTGAAATTTAAAATAACGTAAACAGATAATTATTTAGTTACCACCATCTCTTTGTGGGGAACGAGGCGTTGGCCATTCCATCTGCTTGCCACTCCAGGGGCTTACGGGGAGTACGGCTTTATCACGAGGGAATGTTTGGTCATCTTCGCTGGCCATGTACGTCATAATAGCAGTTAAAATAGCGTTGTTGCGTACGTCATCAAATACGATTTTATCGTAAGTATCAAGGTTGGTATGCCAGGTGTAATTCCAGTAGCTCCAGCTTAGAGAACTCAGGGAGAAGCCGGGTGCCCCTGCTGCTACAAAAGAGGCATAGTCAGATCCACCACCGCCGGGAGTACCCGGGAAGGTCGTTTCAATATGCTGCTTAATATCGCGAGGAACAGGCTGTAACCAGCGGTTAATAAACTCATAAGCATGTAAAAAGCCTTGGCCGGAAATCTGAACTACACGTCCGGTTCCGTTATCCTGATTGAAGGACGCCTGCATATTTGCAACAATTTCAGGGTTGTCTTCCACAAAGCCTCTGGAACCGTTCAGGCCCTGCTCTTCACCTCCCCAAAGCCCCACAATAATAGTTCGCTTTGGGTTTGGATATACTTTTTTGAGGATACGGGCAGCTTCCATCATGGTAATGGTTCCGGTGGCATTATCGGTAGCTCCGGTTCCGCCATCCCAAGAGTCGTAGTGAGCAGAAAGTACAATGTACTCATCGGCTTTTTCATTACCGGGAATAGTAGCAATGGTGTTAAATGTTGGAACTTTGCCCAGGTTTTTAGACCGAGCATCTACTTTAATAATAGGGTCATCACCATACTCAACCATGCGGTATAACATGCCATAATCTTCTAAGGAAAGATCAATAGTAGGTGTTTTTTTGGTACGTGCGCTAAAGATTTTATTTGCGCCAAAACCACTTGACCATCGCGACTGAAGTATTCCGGCTGCTCCGGCATCTTCAAGAACCGAGATTATTTCACGAGAGTTATAGCCAATTTTTTCAAAACGAGCTCTCCATGCTTTTTCCATTTCGTCACGCTCTTTCTTCATTTTCTCGAAAGATTCTTCGGTAGCCCACTCTTCCCAGTTATAATCAGGACGGCCGGTAGGCTGCATCATAGAAGTCATAATAAACTTCCCTTTAATGGTCTTCAGCCATTTTTCAAATTCTGCTTTATTGGCCACATCCGGAATGATGTCAACACCGCCTTTAACGCCGCCTTTTTTAGTAGAAGGGCTCCAGGCAAGCTGCATTCCATTCAAGGTAACCACGCGGGGTGAAATTAAATCAACATGGGTAATTCCGCGTTCCCAGCCTTGCCATTCGCCATACTGCTGGTTTTCGGCAGAAATGCCCCATTCCTCAAACTGGCTGACGGCCCAGTCGTGTGCATGCTGCATTTGAGGAGTGCCAACCAAACGTGGCCCGATTACATCGGTTACCTGATGAGCTAGGTATTCCAGCTGCGAGTTTTCGTTGGCTTCTTTTACAATGGCATCTACCACTTCGTCGGTAGTTTGGGCAAACACCAAACCAACCGGCAGCACCATTAAAACAAATAAAATATGTACAATTCTTTTCATGAACCTATTCTCCGATTCTGTTAAAATTAATGGTATGAAGATATTCTATTCGCAGATAAAAGAAAGCCGCTGTAATTTCTTTTTACGATTTGAAACTCATTTTTTGCAATTAAACAGAAATTATAGCTGATGAAAGTAAAAGGATGGTCTGAAAAGGGTTTCCTTCATCCCAGGTTCACCCCAAATGTTGAGCATAAATAGCATAAAAAACTCTGGCGGCGGGTTCAATAATGTCATCCGGAAAATCGTAAGAAGGGTGATGAAGCGGAGGGAGTTTTTCGCCGCCGCCAAAGCCAAACTGAGCTCCTTTATTAGTGGCGGTGTAATAAGCAAAATCTTCCGACCAGTTATTAGGCACCTTCATTTGCTCTATCGGTAACTGCTCGCTTTCGGCTGCTTTGGTAATCATTTTTACGCAGTCGGCATCATTCAGGGTGGCGGGATAAATTTCAGAATAATCCCAGGAATGCTCAAAGCCATTTTGAGTAGCTATTTCCGTTACAATAGCTTCCGATTTTTCACAAAGCAGGTCTAAATCTTCATTTTCATAAGCCCGCAGCGTAATGCCAATTTCCAGACTTCCCGGAGAAACCCCAAATGCCTTTTCTCCTAAGCGGGTGTAAATAAGCGTAGCTATGGTGTGATTGCTGAACGGGGCACGGTTTTGATTGGCAAGCTCCAAAATACGTTCAATTATTTGATGCCCGGTTTGATATGGATTAAGCCCATTTTGAGGTTCGGCAGCGTGAGAAGTTCGTCCTTCCAGCCGAATGGTAAAGCCACAGGAGGCAGCCGAAAAACTGCCCTCTTTTATTAAAACCGTACGCTTTGGCTTTCCGGGGATATTATGAAGGGCAAATATGTTTACAGGAACCAGATTGTGAAATTCCTTGGATTCCACCACATCTTTTGCCCCCAGCTCATTTTCTTCTGCCGGCTGGAAAAGTAAAACGGCCTTTCCTTTTTTGGGGCGATTTTGTGCAATAAGCTGCCCTAAACGAGCTATAATAGCCATGTGGCCGTCATGTCCACATAAATGTGCCACGCCCGGAACAGAGGAACGATGCGCTATATTTGATTTTTCCTGAATAGGAAGGGCATCAAGTTCACATCGGAATACAATAGTAGACCCGGGCTTTTCACCTTCAAAAATAAATGCCTTACCTGTTTTAGAAATATGAACTTCCTGATCGGGCTGCAGCGGCTGTAAAAAATCGGAAATACGACGGGAGGTTTCAAACTCCTGATTTGATAGTTCAGGATAACGATGTAACGTGCGCCTCAGGTTAATGATATCTTGTAAGTCGAACATAAATCTACTGCTAAAATTCAGGACTTTTTTTAAGAAGAAGATAGACGAAAGGAATAGAAGTGCAATAAAAAAGCCCGAGAAATCTCAGGCTTTTTGTAAAATAATACGTGGTTTAAAAAACTAAGTTTTTTTCTTAGCCGTCTCGATAGATTCTAATAAATCTTCGGCTTCCTGAATTAAGCCTTCTGCTTTTTCTTTGGCGTCTAAAACTACTTTGTCGCCTTTTTCTTTGGCCTCCGAAACTAAGAAATCCTTTTCTTCCCGAAGCTGGTCTATTAAGTCGTTCAGCTCATCGTAATAATTGCTAAGCTGATACGACAAACGGTCGCGGGTATTTTGGCCGGTGTCGGGGGCGTAAAGTAAAGCAATGGCTGCACCCACTAATGCGCCTGAAATAATTCCTGATATAAAATCTGATGATCTACTCATGATAATTCTCCTTTTTTATGTGTTAAACAAGTATAGCATAAACATGTTCCAAATTCCAAATATCAAGCGATTTTTATTGATTCCGGTATGCAAAATATGCCGTTTTAAGAATTATAAATATTTCGCCAAACAGTTTTATTCTGATGTAGTATTCATGCATCCAACCTCAATTACGCAAGAGAAGAATAAGTTAGAAGTTTTCAAGTTATGTGTATAAATTAATTATAAATACACATCACCTGAATGAACGTAATTATGAGAACAAATATAGTTATTGATGACGAATTGATGGATGAAGCATTGAAAGTAAGTGGATTAAAAACAAAGAAAGATGCTGTGGAAGAAGGGTTGAAGTTGTTAGTACAGCGAAAAAAACAAAAGAGCATTAAAAAATTGCGTGGGAAATTAGCTTGGGAAGGCGACCTGGAAGAAATGAGGACTAATCAAAAGTGATTTTAGTTGATACCAGTGTTTGGGTTGATTACTTCAACGGTAAAGAAAGCAATGAAACCGAACAGCTTGATGAAATCCTTGCAGATAGAGTGGTGCTAATGGGTGATATTATTCTCGCCGAAATTCTGCAGGGCTTTGATAGAGACAAAGATTTTAGAATAGCTAAGCAAGCTCTTGATCCATTAGATTGTGTTGAACTTGGAGGGAAGCCATTGGCTATAAAAGCGGCCTCTAATTTTCGCTTTCTCCGATCAAAAGGTGTTACCATTCGAAAAACAGTAGATATGCTTATTGGGAGCTGGTGCATTGAGTATGAAGTAGAACTGCTGCATAATGAAAGAGATTTCGATCAGATAGCCATTCACTGTCCACTGAGGATTTATAACGGTTAGGGTATGAAAGTGTTAGGGTGTTGAGATGTTTGTGTATTTTTTGGAATATTTAGGATGCAATTTCTTTTTTGGGACTGAAAAGCTCTTTGATCCACTCAATAGTCATACTCAGTGAAACGGATAGCACCGGGGTGATGAAAAGGGTGAGAATGGAGCCGAACATCAGTCCGCCAATTACAGCTTTAGCCAGGGGCGACCATGTTTCGGCACCGGAACCTAATTCCAGCGAAAGGGGAATCATGGAGCAAATGGTGGTGATGGCGGTTAACAGAATGGGGCGCATTCTTCGGCGGCAGGCTTCAATAATAGATTGCAGCAGTGCCGATTCTTTATTTGTAGGCTTTTCTTTCCAAAAGAAGACTGGAAGAAACAGGTTTTTCCAGCTTACTGAATCTCGGTTCAGCATGTCATATTTTTGCCCTTTGGTGTAAAGGTGCATGTAATCTACCAGAACAATGCCGTTGTTTACGATAATTCCCACCAGCATAAAAATGCCTATTTGAGAAGTGGTGCTAAGCGGATCGCCAATTAAAAACAGAAATGCTAATGCGCCAAACATAGCCAGAGGAATGCACAGCCAAATAACGAATGGATCACGGAAGTTTTCAAATAAAGAGGCCATAATCATAAACATGAGTACTAAAGCTGCCAGTAATGCAAATCCGAATTCTGCTTGGCCTTGCTGGGTTTCGCGCGTTGCTCCGGTAAATTCATATCGGTAGCCATCGGGAAGTACCACTTCTGTTTCAAGGAAGTTTTGAATAATGGGTTCATATTCCAATGCATTTCCCTGAACCTGTATGTTTACATCTAACAGCGTTTCGCGATCTCGGCGGGAAAAGGAATCTACGCCTCGGGTGGGCACAAATTCTCCCACCGCAGAAATGGGGATACGCTGATCATCTATCTGGAAAACTTCCAGGTCAAATAACTCTTCCCGGCTTGTCAGGGCTTCTCTTTGCGTACGCACTTCAATCGGAATTTCACGTCCGTCTGCAATATAATATCCGGCCTGATTGCCTAGTGTTTGGGTGCGCAGGTTTCCGGCAATTGTGTTGAGATTGGTTCCCAACTTTCCAAGGCGCTCTCTGTCGGCATAGAAATGCAGCTCGGGCGTTGGGTCTGTGCGGCCGTTATCTACCGAAACTACGGTGGGATCTTCTAAAAGTTTGGCTTCAATTTTGTTTGATATATTTACCAGTTCTTCAATTTCCGGGCCTATTAAAGTCAGCCGGATTGAACCTCCGCCGGAACGCCAGCCACGGCCAAAGCTGAGGCCACCGCCTTCAACCCGTACGCGTACATCTACACCGGGCGAGGTTAATTCCTGCCGCAGAAAAACGGCAAAATCGGTAGTACTTTGGCTGCGCTTGGTTTCAGGTACTAAAGTCAGGCTAATTTCACCCCTGTTACTTTGGGTACTTCGGCGGCTCCGGCCAATGGAAGTAATCATGGTTTCTACTTCGGGGAGATCTTGCACGCGGCTGCTGAAATCGTCTAACACATTAGCAGTTCGGGTGAGTTTACTCCCTTCGGGCAGGCTGATGTTAATATCAATTTGGCCGGAGTCGGCTTCGGGAAATCCTTCTTTTGAAATAGTGGTATATAAAGTGATAGTTCCGGCTAAAATGGCAATCATAGAAAGCAGACCAACCCATTTGTGATGTAAAAGCCAGCCTAAGGATTTAGTGTATCCACGTTCAAGCTTTCTGATAGCACGGAAAGAGAGATTGTTGGAATTGAATTGTTTGGCGTCTAACACCAGCAGAGAAATAACCGGCACTAAAATAATGGAGGATAAAAATGAAAACCCAATGGCAAAGCAGATGGTATAAGCAAACTCGCGAAAGAACGTACCTTGCGTTCCGGATATTAAAATAATGGGAATAAACACACCCAATGTGGTAAGGGTTGAACCGAGGAGCGCACCAATAACCTCGTTGGTGCCTTCCAGCGCGGCTTTAAAACGGGTGGCGCCTTCTTCGAGCTTGCGCGCAATGCTTTCGGTAACTACAATGGAGTTGTCAACCAGCAGGCCGATGGCCAGCGCAAGTGCCGAAATGGTGAGAATGTTCAGGGTAAGGTCGGCAGCGTACATAGCGGCAATACTGGCGGCAATAGAAACGGGAATTGTGGAGGCTACTACCAGAGAAATGCGCCATCCTCCCATAAAAAGCAGAATCACTAAAACAACCACTACCAAAGCTGCCAAAGCAGATTGAGAAAGATTATTTACTGAGTCCTCAATGATTTTCCCTTCATCGGAAAGCACTTGTAAGGCCACGCCCGGGGGCAGTATCTCATTGATTTCCGGCACCAGCTCTTTTACCTCATTTACCACATCTAAGGTGTTGGCATCCGAACTTTTTTGTACATCTATTGATACGCTGTTTCGCCCGTTTACTTTTACTAAGCTTGTAACTTCGGTATAGCCGTCAATAACCTCGGCCACGTCTTTTACGCGTATAGGAATTTCATTTTCTGAGGTTTTAATAATGGTATTGGCAATTTGATCTACGCTTTGGTAGGTAGATTGTGCCCGTACGCTGTAGTTGATACGATCACCAATTATATTTCCAATGGGGAGCTGTACGTTATTTTGGCGCAGTGCATTTTCAATATCAGCGGGTACCAGCTTGTGCTGGGCTAATTTTATAGGGGTGACGTCAATATAAATACGTCGTTCTAATCCGCCCTGGGTTTCGGCTGAGGCGAGGCCTTCAATGCGTTCCAGACGAGGTTCAATCAGCTCTATGGCGATATTTCGGAGTTCATCTAAACCACGATTTTTGGCATCAACGCTCAGCTTCATGATGGGGCGGCTTTCGGGGTCGAACTGGAAGATAACGGGTTCCTGGGCTTGTTGAGGGAGTTCACCCCGTATTTGGTCGATGGCTTTTTGAACTTTCAGTTCTGTTTTGCGGATGTCGGAGCCTTCACTCAGGCGCAGCATTACAAAAGCGCTGCCGCGCCGAACGCGTGCTTCTAAGGTTTCTACCCCCTCAATGGCAGATAGTGCACCTTCAATGGGCATAACCAGCAGCCGGTTGATGTCTTCCGGCGCTACGTTGCTGTAGCCGGTTGAAACGGCCAGCACCGGTATGTTGAAGGAGGGATACAGCGTAACTTTTAAACTAGATAATGAAAAAACGCCGAAGCCAATCACAATAAGCGTCATCATGATGACGGTAATGGGGCGTTTTAAAATCCCTCCGGCTACGCTAAACTTCTTCATGATATTTGCTCTTCTTTTAGTGCAAGCGGGTCAGATTTATGTACGGAATCGAAGCCTAACTTCTCAACCCAGCTGTTAATAATTTTATATAAACTTGGAACCACAAAAAGCATAAGCAGCGTACTCATGGTTAATCCGCCAATTACGGTGCGTGCCATGGGGCTCCAGGTTTCGGAGCCGGAGCCTAATTCCAGGGCTAACGGTACCATAGACAAAATGGTAGTGAAAGCAGTCATTAAAATGGGGCGTAATCTGCGAGTAGCTCCATCCGTAATGGCTTTTGAGCGTTCAACCCCGCGAGCCTGCAATATTTTGATGTAATCAATCATTACAATACCGTTGTTTACTACTATTCCGGTTAACAAAATCAACCCAACCATGGAGGTTACGCTAATACTGGTTCCGGTTATCCAGAGCACCAGCAGTACGCCGGTGAGTGCCAGCGGAATGGTGAAAAGGATAATAAATGGTTCAATTAGGCTTTCGAACTGAGATGCCATTACCATATAAGTGAGAATGCCTGCAATTATAAAAGCGATCATTAAAAAGTTGAACGACTCGGCTTGCTCCTCAGCAGTTCCGGCAATTTGATCGCGGTATTCGTCTGGCCAATCTACCTGATCTAACAAGGAGCGGGCTTCTGCTGTCGCTGTCTTAAGGTCTATACCGGAAAGCTCGGCGGTTATTTCGGTCACGCGTTCTTGGTCTATACGCAGCACGTTGGTAGGGCCGGAGTAGCGCTCGGTGCGCGCCAGGTTTTTAAGCGGCATCCATTCGCCGGCAGGAGTTTGCACCTGAATATTGGCTAAATCTATCGTTTGTGCTTTGTCCATTGGGTTGAGCTCTACCAGTACTTCAAACTCTATGCCCTGATCTACAAAAGCTGTGGCTACATTGCCTTTTACGGCATTACTGACGGCCGTGGCAACCTGATTGGTGGTCATTCCAACACGGGATATTCTCTCGCGATCCATTATTAAACGTAATTCCGGACGGCCTTGGTCTGAGCTGCTGAATACGCTGTTAATCCCGTCAATTTGCAGCAGTTTTTCTTTTACACCGGCGGCCAGTTCTTGCTTGATTTCAGGATCATAGCCAAAAATTTGTACTACAAGTCCGCTTTCTCCATCCGGACTGAGCGGGTCAATTACCAGTTCTTGAATTTCTACGCCGGGTACTGCTTTTAAATCATTAAGCAGGGTAGAAGTTATCTCAAATTGAGAGCGACTGCGTTCGTTTTGGGGAAGCAGTTCTATCTGCACCGTTCCGGTATATCCGCCGGGGTCGTCGGCTCCTTCAATTCCCTCTTTGTCACCATAGTCGGCTACAATTAATCGGGCTTCCGGCACGGTTTGCTGAATGATGCTTTCTACCTGCGCCATAGAACGCTCCAGTTCAAACAGGTTCACGCCGGGCTCGCGCTGTACTTCTAAGGTGAAGGCGTTTTCGTCAACCCGGGGAAAAAATTCACCCCCAATGCCATAAAATAGCGGAAGGCTGGCAAGAAACAGTATCACGGCGCCGCCCACTGTTAACCCGCTGTGGTTTAGGGTTTTCTTAAGCTGCCTGTTATAGGTGCTTTCAATATTGTTTAACAGGTTACTGAAAAATACGGCAACTTTATTTTTGGCCTCAAAAGACTGAGTAGAGCCCTTGAAAAATTGCGAGGTCATTAATGGAATGAGCGTAAGCGCTACAATAGACGAAATAGTAAGAGAAAAGGAAATAGTGAGCGCTAAATCCCGAAACAGAAATCCGGCAATGCCCGGAACAAACAGAATGGGCAAAAATACCACCAGCGTGGTTAGCGTAGAAACAACCACCGGAACGGCTACTTCTTTAGCACCATTAACGGAGGCTTGGTTTTTATCTACGCCCTGTTCACGGAATCGGAAAATATTTTCCAGAACTACCACGGCATCATCCACTACCATACCTACGGCAAGGGTAAGCCCTGAGAGGGAGATAATGTTGAGGCTTAAATCAGCAAAATCCATCACAGTGAACGTGGTGATGATAGAAACCGGAATGGAAATAGCAATAATAAGGGCAGAACGTCCGCTTCGCAGAAAAGCTAAAAGAATAAGCACAACCAGTATAATGGCTTGTATGCCTGTTATAAGCAGGTTGTTGATAGATTGCTCAATAAACTCAGCTTTGTTTGTAAGTACCGAAACGCGGATATCGTCAGGCAGGCTTTTCTTGATACTCTCCAAGCTCTCTATTACCTCGTTGGCTGCCGTAACTACGTTTGCATCACTTTGGCGATAAACGTTAAGTACTACGCCATCTTCGCCATTAATGCGCACATTTCCGATGGGCTGAGCAATGCCGTCTTCAACTTTGGCAACATCTTTTAGCAGCAGTGGCTGTCCCTCGCGAACGGTAATTATGGTATTTCGAATTTGATCTACATTTTTGAATTCGCCAATGGTACGCAGCGAGTAAATGGTGTTGCCTTCGGTAAGGCGGCCGGCCGGAACCTGAATATTTTCTTGCCTCAGCTTGGCTGCAATATCTGCAATGGTGAGGTTGTAAAGCCGCATTTGTGCATTATCAATCTGCACATTAATCTGGCGCTCTAAACCACCGGAGGTTTCAACAGAGGCAATGCCGTTAATACGCTCCAGCCGCTGCTCCAGTATTTGTTTGGAGTAGGTGCGCAGGTCGCGCTGGCTGCGTGCGTTCGAGGTTAGCGTGAGCACCAAAATAGGTTCTTGATTTGGATCGTAAGAAAAAACCAGGGGCGTTTCGGCATCATTGGGAATAGCGCGTTCCACAAAGCCTAATTCTTTACGCACGTCATTTTCAGCCTGATATAAATCGGTTCCCCATTCAAAATTCAGCTTTACAACCGAAGCTCCCTGGCTCGAAAGTGAGCGAACTCTGCGAATACCGCTGATGCTGCCTACCGATTCCTCAATGGGGCGGGTGACCAGCGTTTCAATATCTTCGGGAGCCACGCCTTCGTAACTCGTATATACGGTAATGGTTGGAAATGAAACATCCGGATACAAATTCAGCCTAAGGTTTTGAAGCCCGTAAAAGCCAAATCCAAGTAAAATGAGCGTCCCCATCAAAAAAGTAATGGGGCGGTCAACCGCAACTCTGGATAATGAACCCATGCTTATTTCCTGTTTGAATTTGTTTGAGAAGAGTCGGAGTTGGCGGCTCTAAGTTTCTGCAGGTACTGCCGGCGCTCTTCAGGATTCATATCTTTCATGTTCTCCCGGGCTTCTGCGCGCTGCGCTTCACTCATATTGGCCAATGGGTTTCGGTTTCGGGGTGATTGGTTCCCGGATGATTCAATCCTTCGTTGCTCAGGAGCCTGAAACTGCTGACCGCTGGCCACGTTAATGCGCGTGCCATCATCAAGTCCGGCCTGTCCGGTAACAATAATGTTATCAGAAGGCAATAAGCCGCTTAAAACCTCAATTCGGTCGCCTTGCTCAATACCCAGTTCCAGGCTGCGCAGTTCGGCCACAGAATCTCCTTTTGATACAAATATGGAATAGGTTCGCTCCAAATCTATGGTGTTAGATTCGGGGTTGATGACGGTTTCTACCTTCTCAACCAGAGCGCTTCGGGGGACAATAAGTGCCTGCTCTTTTGTGGTGATGCTGATGGTGCTTTCTGCTAACACGCCCGGATAAATAGCATTTCCGGTTTGCGTTAGGGTGATGACTACTTCCCCCAAACCCGTGGTAGCATCTAATTGCGGACTTTTGCGGGATACCACGCCTTTCGCACTGATGCCGTCTTCATTAGAAACGCGCAGATTTACTTCCTGCCCAACTTTTACGGCTTTCCAGTCTTGCACCGGCAGGTAAATACGAGATTCATACGCATTAGTGCTGGCAATTTGAAACATTTCAGTTCCTGTAGAAGCCAGATCACCCACTTCAATAGAGCGGGAGTTCACAACCCCTTTTACCGGCGAGCGCACTACCGTGTTTTCAAAATCTTCGCGGGCTTGGGTTAGCGAAGAACGAGCCGATTCAAACTGAGCCATTGAGCTTTGATAAGCAGCCTGGGCGTTTTCAAGCTCTGCCGCGCTGGTTAAATCTCGTACCATCAGGCTTTTTTGGCGTTCGTATTCAGTGCTGTCTCTTTGTAAAGCTACCCGAGCTTGCGCTACCTGAGATTGAGCCTGATTCAGCTGATCTCTATACGTTACATCGTGAATTTTTGCCAATGCCTGGCCTTGTTTAACAGAATCGCCCAAATCAACATATAGCTGCGTAACACGATTACTAACCTGAGGAACCACAGAAATAATATTCTGGGCTTTCACATTTCCAAAAGAGCGAACCTGCTCTGCAATTTGGCCTACTTCAACCGATCCAGTTTCTACACTTTTAGCTGCCCGCCCGCCGGGGCCGCCAAACCTGGAAAAGTTAGAAGAGGTATTGCTGTTAGAATTATCACCACCACAACCGATGATGAGTAAGCCGGATAAGGCTATTAACAAGAAAGAATATTTCACGTCTTTTAGGATTGGTTTTTAATTAAGTAGATGACGGGTTTGGTAACGTTGTAAGTTCAGCATAAAGTTCATTTATAAGAGACTCGATTATGTAAAAAAAAGAAATGACAGAAGTCACTTTTTAAAACACAGAATGCATGCATGGTTAAAAAAATCTCTTAATGATGTACGTTTTACACAGGAACTACAGTGGTTTCAGCTTTGCAGAAGCCTTGCTGATATTTCAATTCCCTGAATGAATGAGTGCTCCTGAATGCTTATCTTCAATAGTTAGATGACAAATAATAATATAACTTTCTCCCTCAGATGAAATTTTTTATAGATACTGCCGATTTAGACGAAATTAAAGAAGCCAACGACTTAGGCGTGTTAGATGGCGTAACCACAAACCCCAGCCTGTGTGCCAAAATTGGTGTGCGCGACTTTGAAGGCCACATAGCTAAAATTTGTGATATAGTAGATGGCGATGTGTCTGCTGAAGTGGTTTCTACCGAGTACGAAGATATGCTCGAAGAAGGCCGCAAAATCGCTGATATTGCCGATAATGTAGTGGTGAAAGTTCCGCTTATCAGAGATGGAATTAAAGCGATTAAAACGTTTTCACAAGAAGGCATTAAAACCAATTGTACCCTGTGCTTTTCGCCCACTCAGGCACTGATAGCCGCCAAAGCCGGCGCAACGTATATCTCTCCGTTTTTAGGAAGGTTAGATGATATTTCAACGGATGGAATGCAGTTAATCCGTGATATTGTACAGATTTATGATAATTATGGCTACGAAACAGAAGTGCTGGCTGCAAGTATTCGCCATCCTATGCACCTGCTGGAATGTGCCAAAGAAGGCGCCGATGTAGCCACCATGCCGCTAAACGTAATTAAAGGCCTGCTGAAGCATCCGCTAACCGATAATGGTTTAGAGCGTTTCTTAGCCGATTGGGATGAGCTGCAAAAAAGCCTGAACGACTAATTCTCGGTCGCCATATTTTTAATAGATT
>CAZDGU010000022.1:0-30772 GCA_964505215.1 uncultured Balneola sp. | reverse complement strand
CCCTGCAGCGCCGATGGTACTGCCAAAAGCGGTAGAGTAGGTCGTCGCCTTCTTCTTTTTTAAAACCCCGTTACCTTTTAGGTATCGGGGTTTTTTTATTTATAGAGCTTTTTAATCAAATATTAGGTGTTATTTCTGTTCGTTTAATTTTAGCTGATTTAAGAACTATTTTAGTGTATCATTTATTAATTTAGTGTAAATAAATTCAGGCCTATTCTAAACGATTGAATACGTATAGGTTTTTAAAGAAAATTATTTGATAATTATTACAGATCCTACCGTTTAATGAGAAGTACTTTCTTTTTAATTGTTTATGCAATGTTATTTAGCAGTGCTTCTAATGCTCAAGACTTATCGAGCTGGACCGCCTATACATCCGTCCGTACTATAAATGCAATCACAATAGATGATGCAGATCGAATTTGGGCGGCTACCAATGGAGGCGTTTTATTTATTGATAGAGAGGGTGATTATGATATTTATACATCTATAGATGGGTTGAGTAGATTGGATGGGGTTACAATTGCTTATGATCCCATTCACAATCGAATTCTGGTTGGTTATGTAAATGGGCTAATTGATGTACTTAAATTAGAAAACAATAGTACTCAGGTACTTGAAGACATTCATCGGAGTACAAACTTTACATCAAAAAAAATTAATGATTTCCTTGTTAGTGAAAGAAGCCTGTATGTAGCCACTGACTTCGGCATTGTGGTTTATAACTTGGATGGCCTGTTTGTTGAAACCTCTTTTATTCAAATTGGAGAGATGACCAGAGGTATTCCTGTAAATAATGTGTTCATCAAAAATGACAGCTTGTACGTGGCTACTTCGGAGGGAGTTGGAGCCGGGTCTTTAACTAAAGATTTATCTATAAAAACTAACTGGGAATATTATGATAAGAACAACAGTTCCCTCCCCGGTGAAATAATGACGGTGGGACATAACGGCCAACACATCGTGGCCTCATCTCGCTCCAATAATTTTATACTTGAAAATGGAGCATGGAACAGCAATAGTGATTTTGGGAATAAAACGATCTCAAAATACGTAATAACTGGATCCGGAGAGTTAGCAGCTCATTCTGCAAACAATGTTTTTATTATTGATGAAAATGGTGCTACAGAAAATTATCCAATAGCTAACACCAACATACTCACGATTCTTCCTTTTAAGGATGAAGTTTTACTTGGAACGGCGAATGACGGAATAGGAAAACTGTCAACCGAAAGTGGAGAGGTTGAGTTCATAGATATCCCGGGGCCTTATCAGAATAACTTTACAGCTCTTACATTTGATAATAATAAGTTAATAAGTGCATCAACGAATAAATCTTCAGGCAACTCTGCGTTGGATAGAGTTAAAGGTTATTACATCTTTGACGGAAATGAATGGCTTAATTTCAACAGAAGAACGAATGATGTGTTGGGAAGTGCCGGTTTTCAGCAGACTTTTACTTCGGCATCAACGGAAGAATATTATTATGTGGGAAGTTGGGGACGCGGAGTAGCAAGGCATCACAAAGAAAGTAATGAAGTGTTTGTGTTTGATGAAACCAATTCTACCATCAGAGGTTATGTTGACGACGACCCCTATTATCCGGTAATTTCCGGCCTTCAATCCGATAGTAACGACGATATGTGGCTGGTAAGCCGGTTTGGTGATACACCCTTATATTTTCAAACTCCCGGAGATGATGATTGGGTGCCCCTGCCTAAAGCAAATGCTGTTTCATCTGCCGATGAATATTATGGGCTGTTTGTAGACTCCTTTGATAAAAAATGGATAAGCCTTCAAAATAATGCCGGAGCAGGCAACGGATTGCTTATTTTAGATACCGACCAGGATCCTTCTAATACTTCTGATGACAATTCTATCAAATTAACCACAGATCCTGATAACGGTAATTTGCCGGATAATAAAGTGAATGCCATTATTCAGGACAAAAACGATGAAGTGTGGATTGGCACGGGAAGAGGAATTGCCCGGTTTGTATTTCCTGAACTGATAATTGAAAGTGGAGCTTCGGAACGAAGGGCCCAATGGTTAATCAATGCGGATACAAGTGCTGCTTCCCGGTATTTACTGCGTGATGTAAATGTATCTGCCATGGCCGTGAATGCAGAAAATGAAAAATGGATAGGCAGTGTTAATCAGGGAATTTGGGTGCTTAATGCAGAGGGGAGTGAAATTATTAAGCGGTTTACAACCGATAACAGTCCATTATACTCAAATAATATAGTGTCTATTGCCATACAGGAAGAAACGGGTGAAGTATTTATAGCCACGGATTTAGGACTTATCAGCTATCAGGATATTCCGAGAAAGCCGCGCAAAAAAATGAAGACGCTGAAGGTGTACCCAAATCCGTTTGCCTATCACAAAAACGATAAAATTATTATTGATAAACTCTCTGAAGGCACAAACATAAAAGTGATGGGTATTGACGGTGTGGTGGTTCAAGAACTAAGCGCCGTGGGTGGAAGAGTGAGCTGGGACGGCCGCGATTTTAATGGTAATAAGTTAGGTTCAGGTGTGTATTACATTGTGGCGTATAACAATAATAAAAGCCAAACAGGAACGGGCAAAGTGATTATTATCAGGTAACCTATGGATATAACCGTTGTTATCATAAATTACCAAACTCCGGATTTTTTGGAGAAAGCCGTTCGCTCGTTTAAAAAGATATATCCTAAAATTAATGTATTACTGGTTGATAACGGTTCGGCCGATGATTCAAAATCGCTAATCAAAGATTTGAAAGAGGAATTGCCTGAAACAGAAATGTTGCTGCTCGATGAAAATATATATCATGGTCCGGCCATGCATTTTGTGTTGAAGAATCATATTACAACAGAAAAAGCTTTCTTCTTAGATAGCGATACTGAAACAAGAAAGCCCGGATTTTTAGAAAAGATGTGCAGCCTGGCTGATCAGGAAAAGGTGTATGGAGTAGGTCAAATCATCACGGTAAATAAGCGCGGTTTTAAAGATGAGAACGGCTTTGAGGTACTCACCACTCCCCACATGTTGATAAATACCGCCTACTACAATCAGTTTTCGCCATTTATACATCATGGCCAGCCCACTATTAATAACTTTAGAGAGGCGCAGGAACAGGGGCTGAAATTTATAGATTTTCCAATTTCAAACTACATAAAACACCACTGGCGGGGAACAGCCAACCGGTTTGGCTATGGGTTAGGATTGAAGAGTAAGGTGGACTACATTTTAAATAAATTAGGAATGTAGAAATGCAATCACCCCGTGTAGATATTTCAGTAATTATCGTGAATTATAAGGTGAAGGAGTACATAGCCAACCTGCTGAACTCACTGGAAAAAGCGAGCACCAATGTAAGTACTGAAATTTTTGTGGTTGATAATGACTCGGGCGATGATTCCATTGCATATTTAAGAGAACGGTACCCGGATGTTCATTACATCCAAAATGATGAAAATGTTGGATTTGGAAAGGCAAATAATCAGGCTATAAAACAGGCAAAAGGGAAGTACAGCTTAATTATAAACCCCGATACTTTAGTAAGTGAAGACACGCTGTACACACTTTTTAATTATATGGAAACTCATGAAAAGTGCGGAGCCTGCGGCTGTAAAATTTTAAATCCGGACGGAACTTTTGCCCCCGAATCCCGACGTTCAGTTCCCACCATTTGGACGGCTGCATGTAAGGTGTTGGGGCTGCATGTGCTATTTCCTAAAAGTAAGCTGTTTGGGAAATATTACCTGAGCTGGCTGGGCGAGGATGAACCCTCAGAAGTACCCGTACTTTCAGGTTCGTTTATGTTTTGGCGAACCAAAGTATTGCAAGAATTAGGCGGTTTTGACGAGCGATTTTTTATGTACGGAGAAGATATTGATCTGTGCTATCGCATTCAGGAAACTGAGTATTATATTGATTATGTGCCCGACACATCTATCATTCATTACAAAGGAGAGAGCACTAAAAAAGAAGATTTTAAATACATAAAATTATTCAATAAAGCGCTTTATCAGTTTTTTGATAAGCAGTACAGCTCGCGGTATAGCTTTTTATTCAAGGTATTTATTTACCTGTCTGTTTTACTGCGCACTACCTTGTCTTTTGTTACAACCCGCATTAAACAGGCAAAAATGGTTTTGTTTGATATTTTCATTATCAACATCGCGCTGTTTATTGGATTTGGAGTCCGGTTTTCGTTTAGATTTGAAGAAATTTTCTTATTTGATAACCTGAATTTTCTGTGGATTAATGCGCTTTTCAGTGCACTGTACTTTCTGTCCGCCGGTATATTTGGCCTTTATAAAAAGAATGTGGATTCAGTTTCAGCTCATTTAAAGGCGTTATTTTTATCATTTTTTGGGCTGATTGTCATTACGTTTTTTGCGCGCTCCATCGCTTATTCGCGGCTCATTTTTGGAATTGCCTTTGTAATTGGCGTATTATTTACGCTGATTTATAGAATTTCGAAAATCAACGCTTCTAAAGGAGGAGAAAATTCTAAAGCAAAGCTTCGCCACTCCAGAGTGCTTATTGTTGGGAAAGCGGAAGAAGCACATAATATTGCTGATAAGGTTCATACCCGGCCCGACTGGAGCTATCAGGTTGTGGGGCATGTAAATGTTGACGAGAAAGATGACAATGCGTTGGGCAGCCTTCCCCAGCTTAAAGATTTGATACATGCCTACCATATTGATCAGGTGTTTTTTGCTCTAAACTCAATCACCTATAAACAAATGCTGAAGGAAATTTCGGGCCTTCAAAAAGAGCAGGTAGTATTTAAGCTCATCCCCGATTCGATGGATTTCATTTTAGGAAAATCGAATATTGAATATCTGGAAGCGATACCGCTGGTTGAAGTGGAGTTTGACTTCTATAAGCCCATCAACAGGTTTATGAAACGCAGTGTAGATTTACTGCTAAGCCTCCCATTATTTTTGATAGGCGGGATGTTGCTTTTCCCTTCACTCTTTACAAGTAGAAAAGAATTTGTAAACATTGGCGGGTTTAAGTTTCATAAACATATTTCAAATAATGCTTGGAAAAACCGACTCCGCCTTTTAGGCTATGTGGTAAGCGGAAGGCTGAGCCTGGTTGGTGCTCCTATCTATAAAAAAGCATTGAGACAAAACAATCCAACTCCCAAAGGCATAACCGGTTTAGTTCAAATCAGCCAGCAGCGCATAAACACTGAAGAGGATGCCGAAAGTTTTGAGCTTTATTATCTGCAAAACTATTCGCTATGGATGGATTTTGATATTTTAATCAAAACCATCTTCTATGGACCGGCACCACTCCAAAGTTTGCAAAAAGCAGAGGAGCGAGCCGGTTAAATCCGTTGTTCTAATTGCTCCACCATTCCGGGATACCATTCCCCAAAAGTATCATCTTCAATCCGCTGTCTCACTTCTTCCATCAGCCACAAGTAAAATGTGAGATTGTGTACCGATGCCAGCACCATTCCAAAAATTTCGTTGTTTCGAATTAAGTGATGAATGTAAGCCATGCTATATTTTTGGCACAAATCAGATGGAAAAGTAGGGTCCAAAACTTCGTGATGCTCCTTCCACTGAGCATTACGAATATTCACTCTGCCGTGGCGCGTAAAGATGGTGCCATTTCGGGCATTCCGCGTGGGCATAACACAATCAAACATATCCACACCGCGAGCCACACCTTCCAGCAGATTCGCCGGAGTTCCCACACCCATTAAGTAGCGCGCCTTCTCTTTGGGGAGATAATCGGTATTCAAATCGGTGAACTCATACATCAGCTCGGTAGGTTCTCCTACACTTAGACCGCCAATGGCAACGCCTTCAAAATCCTGATCGGCCATAAACTTGGCCGACTCGGTGCGTAAATCTTTAAACGTACTGCCTTGCACAATTCCGAATTGTGCCTGTTTGTGCCCATACAACGGCTGGGTTTCTAAGAATGCTTTTCGTCCGCGTTTGGCCCATCGGTGCGTTAGTTCCATAGAGTTTTTGGCATATTCGTACGAGCTGGGATAGGGCGGGCATTCATCCAGTAGCATCATGATATCAGAGCCTAAAATACGCTGGGTTTCAACCACATTTTCCGGGGTGAAGGAATGACGTGAGCCGTCGATGTGGCTTTGGAAATGAGCGCCTTCTTCGTCCAGCTTTCTGTTGTCAGAAAGTGAAAACACCTGATAGCCTCCGGAATCGGTTAAAATCGGACGCTCCCAGTTCATGAACTTGTGCAGCCCGCCCGCTTCTCGAATAATTTTACGTCCCGGTCGTAAATACAGGTGATATGTATTCCCTAAAATAATTTGAGCTTTAATTTGCTCAACCAAAGCATCTTGTGATACTCCTTTCACGGTTCCGAGCGTGCCCACCGGCATAAAAATAGGAGTTTGTATGGTGCCGTGGTCTGTAGTTAATTCTCCGCGCCGTGCTTTAGTGGTAGATGCTGTTTTTTTAAGTGTGTACAAGCTGATTAAATTTAAGTTTTATAAGTTATGCAGCGTATTTAAAATTGCTTATTTTGGCAGTCTTAAAATAAGAGAAGTTATTAAGCTAAGCGTGCTAAACATAAAAAGATATAGAGAAATTATTTTCACCAGTATATTAGATTTTCTAATTATACTGGCCAGCTGGTTTGTGTTTCATGCCTTTTATCCGGAAGCCATAGATACGCTTATTCAGGGATTTAACCTGAACTTTACGGCGGCCGGCTTTTTATTGAGCTTTTACTGGCTGGCAATTTTTGTGGTGATGGGATCTTATAAGAAGCTGTATCTGGTATCTCGCCTCGATGAGTTTATTAAAGTACTGAAAGCCAGCTTGCTGGGAGCACTTATCTTGTACTTTGTAAGTAATTATGCAGGAGATCTTAGCATTCAGCATCACCGGGAAGTAACCGTAGCCTATTGGGGTACGATATTTATATTGTTAGCTTTAAATCGATTCATAGTGCGTACTATTCAAAGAAATTATGCCCAAAAAGGAAAAGGGCTTCATCGCTCGGTAATTATCGGAACCGGGCAAACCGCAAAAACCGCTTACGATGACCTCAACCGAAATAAAACCTTGGGAATGCAGGTGCTTGGGTACATTCAGGTAAACGGACAGGCCCCGGAGGCCGGTACCGGCATTGAGCCCGAAGAGGTAATTGGCAATCTTGATGATATCCAAAATATCCTCGAAGAACATCAGGTGCAGGATATACTGGTGGCTCTGGAACCTGACAGGCGAAGAGATTTGGTAGATGTGATTTCAAAGATAGACTCGCCGGATGTTTCACTTAAGCTATTGCCCGATTTTTATCAATTAGTGAGCGGATTAAGTAAAACCAATCAGATTTTTGGAATGCCTCTGGTTGAAATTTCACCCGAACCCATGCCCCTTTGGGAAAAAACAGTGAAACGGGGGATTGATGTGGTATTTTCTTTAATAGCCGTCATTGTGACGCTTCCATTTTTTGTGCTGATTGGAGCCGCTATTCGCTTAACTTCGCCCGGTCCGGCTATTTACAGGCAAAAGCGAGTGGGAAGAAATGGCAAAAACTTCACTATTTATAAATTTCGAACTATGAAGAATAATGCCGAAAAAAATATCGGGCCAACATGGGCAAAAAAAGATGATCCGCGAATTACCAAATTAGGATACTGGCTGAGAAAGCTTCGGATTGATGAATTCCCTCAGTTATTTAATGTGCTGAAAGGAGATATGAGTTTGGTAGGCCCCCGCCCCGAACGCCCTCACTTTGTGGAACAGTTCAGCCGCCAAATTCCGCTTTATACCAAGCGGCTAAGAATGCGCCCGGGAATCACGGGGTGGGCGCAAGTGAAATGGAAGTACGATGCATCACTGGATGATGTAAAGGAAAAAACAAAATATGACCTCTATTATATAGAAAACGCATCGCTTAGAATGGATGCAAAAATCCTGATAAACACGATGATTACAGTAATAAAAGGAAAGGGACAATAACCATGGCTTCAGAAACTCTCATTATTGTGCCAACTTACAACGAGTCGCACAACATAAAGCGCCTGATTGACAGGCTGATGAAGCTCCGAAACAACGTAGATGTGCTGGTGATTGATGACGGCTCGCCCGATGGAACAGCCGCTCGCGTTAAAGAAGCTCAGGAAGAGTACGCAGACCGCGTAGCGCTGATAGAGCGGCCCGGTAAGCTGGGGTTGGGTACTGCTTATGTGCGGGGTTTTAAGTACGCATTGGAAAAAGGATATCAATATGTGTGTGAAATGGATGCTGATTTTTCGCACGATCCGGACGATGCCGAAAAGCTGATTGACGAAGTAAAAGCCGGACGGGCTGATGTAGCCGTAGGTTCGCGCTATGCAAATGGCATAAGTATTATAAACTGGCCGCTTAGCCGGCTCATACTTTCTTATTGTGCCAACATTTATGCACGTACCATTACCGGCCTGCCTATTTTTGATACTACGGCAGGTTTTAAGTGCATACGCCGGAAGGTGCTGGAAGAAATTTCTATCGACCGAATAAAATCAAACGGATATGCTTTTCAGATTGAGCTGCATTTCCGGGCCTGGAAAGCGGGTTTTAAACTCACAGAAGTTTCTATTGTATTTCGTGAAAGAGAGGAGGGGGTTTCCAAAATGTCGAAAGCTATTGTCAGAGAAGCTATTTGGCGCGTTTGGGCCCTTAAATTTCGCAGCATGTTTAATGCCCTTTAAGCTTTAATGAGAACGCCGGTATTTCTTATATTCATTCCGAATAAAACGTAAAAATATCCTATGCAGTATTTAGATTTTGAACAGCCCATTGCCGATTTAGAGGCCAAAATTGAAGAACTTAAAAACCTGTCCAGCGTCAGCGATGGCGTGCTTGATAAGGAAATTAACAGCCTTAGGAAAAGGGTAGATAAGCTTCAGGAATCCATATTTTCGAATCTCACGCGTTGGCAGCGTGTGCAGCTTGCCCGTCACCCCGACCGGCCATACACGCTCGATTATATTTACCTGATGACCGATGACTTTGTTGAACTGCATGGCGATCGCTATCACGCCGATGATAAAGCCATTGTAGGCGGCTTAGCTACTATAGACGGCCAATCTGTTATGATAATGGGGCATCAAAAAGGGCGCGATACCCAACAGCGGCAATATCGCCGGTTTGGAATGGCCAATCCGGAAGGTTACCGAAAAGCTTACCGAATGATGAAGCTGGCTGAAAAGTTTAATATCCCCATTGTTACTTTGCTGGATACACCGGGTGCCTATCCCGGACTGGAAGCCGAAGAGCGAGGCCAGGCCGAGGCCATTGCCAAAAATCTGAAAATGATGGCGTTGCTAAAAGTGCCTTTGGTAACTATTGTAATTGGTGAAGGCGCCAGCGGTGGAGCCATTGGCATTGGAATGGGGAATGAAGTGTATATGATGGAAAACACCTGGTACTCGGTTATTTCGCCCGAATCGTGCTCTTCCATTTTGTGGAAAACCTGGGATTACAAAGAACAGGCCGCCTCGGTACTAAAACTTACTGCGGTTGATTTGAAAGAATTAAAAGTAATTGATGGCGTGATTCCGGAGCCTACGGGAGGTGCGCATCGTAATTTTGAAAAAGCTGCTGCCGCTGTCAAAAAGCAAATTAAACAGAGCATAAACCGCTTGAAAAAGCTGAATCCTGAAAAACTTGTGGAGCAGCGTATTGAAAAATATGCCGATATGGGTGAATGGAAAGTAGTTAAATAAAGATGATTTCCTTTCCCGACAAAAAGCCTATTCTTGAATACACCCACACTTTACGAAGCCGCTATGGAGAAACCGACCGCATGGGTTACGTATATTACGGCCGTTATCTCGAATATTTTGAAGTAGCCCGAACAGAAATGATCCGTGCTTCCGGATTCTCGTATCGGGAGCTGGAAGAAACGGGGGTGATGCTGCCGGTTATACATTCGGAGGTAGAATACAAAGCTCCCATTTTATACGATGAGGAAATGCATGTAAAAGTGATGGTTTTTGATGTACCTGTTGTACGCCTTCAAACCTTCTACGAAATTACAACCCCCAAATCGGAAGTGGTACATGTATTTGGCGAAGTAAGCTTATGTTTCATGAATTCGGAAACTCGTAAGCCCTGTCGCGCTCCGGCTGCATTTATAGAAAGTTTGCATCAACCTTCCGACACGTAGTCTGTGTGGCCTCTGCAACTACATAATAAAGCGCTGTATGTTAGCATGTGGGTTGCCACATTTTTTCTTTTTATTGCCGCTTTAGGTCCGGGTTTATTTTCCAAAACGGCGAACATATACCAAAGCTGGCAGTTTGATATTTTTAACGTGCTGTGCCATCAGGATCACGCCCGCTCATTTACTGTTTCGGGCGTGCAAATGGCCGTTTGTGCACGATGTATCGGTATTTATGGAGGCCTTTTTGCAGGCTGGCTGCTGATGCCGGTTTATGCCTTTTTTCAAAACGGTTCAACCCAAAAAGAAAAAGTCTTGTTAATTGCTGCTATTCTATTAAATTTGACGGACGTAGCAGGTAACTTTTTTGGCTTGTGGACGAATACCATGATCTCAAGATGGATATTAGGCAGCATGATTGGTTTGCCCGCAGCATTTATTTTGAGTCAGGACTTTTTTCAACTAAAAATCGGAGTATCTCATGGAAATGGAAAATGAACAACTACCCAGTTACTGGAACTCAGTGCTTGTTGCCTCTTTGGTAGCAGGTATTATTGTAACCGCATTTTCAATTATAGGCGGTTATATGACAATAAAATCTGAACCTTCTGGTACCTTCTTCAACTCATCACAACTTTTAGGAACCATTGGCTGTTTGGCAGGTGCTGTTGGCGGCGTACTTGCAAACTGGCACTACGCCAAAGAGTTTAACATTAGCTATAAGGTAGGCAAAGGAGCACTGATAGGATTATTGGTGGCACTTGGAGCAACTGTTGTGGCCGTAATTTTGGGACAAATCTGGAACTTTATTGACCCAAGTTTCCAACAGGCTATAATTGACTGGAATATTCAAAACTTTGAAGCCATGCAACAAATGCCGGCCGAAGCTAAAGAAGAAGCTATTGCCTCAATGGAAGATGCCAACTCCCTTAAAAATATAGGGATCCAGGCTATAGTAACTTTTATCAGTTTGGGAATTGTAAACGTAATTTCAGGATTAATAGGTGCTAAAGTTTTCGCATCCGAAGAGTAACAACTAAAAATTAATGAATCAGAAAAGCAGCTCTGAACACTCTGAATACCACGAAATCTATGAACGAAACAAGCCAAAGCCATGGGTAGAACGTAATGGTTTTGCCCACTGGGCTATGGCGCTTATTTGGGTGCTGGTAGCGCTCATTGCTTTCAATATTGTGGGAGCGATAGTTGGGGTGATTGGCATTTTTGCCACGGTCGATAACCTGAATATGGAACAGATGATGGAGGAGCTTTCTTCCAACTTCGATATCCTGTTTTTGGCCAATACCTCGGGGCAAATTCTGGTGATGGCGCTGGCCACCCTTCTGATTGTAAAAATGCATGCGGTAAAAGGAGAGCGCCGCAACTTCCTGCGCATGCGCATTACTCCCAATACCTGGAAAGTGACCGCACTGGCTGCTGTTCTATTTGTAGCCGCACAGCCGGCCATCATGTTTTTAGGATGGCTGAATTCTTTTGTGCCCGTACCCGAAGCCATGGCCGAAATGCAGGAAACCATGGCCGAAATGATTTCTAATTTTCTGAAATCTGACAATGTGCTCATATTGGGCGTATTTCATATTGGTATTGTGCCGGCCGTGTGCGAAGAAATTATGTATCGCGGGTACGTGCAGCGTGCTTTTGAAAAAAGCTGGGGCATCACCGCTGCTATTTTGATATCAGGAGCCGTATTTGGAGCCTATCATCTCCAGATTTCTAACTTCTTGCCATTGGCTACTTTAGGCGTATTTTTAGCCTACGTTACTTACATTTCAGACAGCCTGATTCCCGCTATGGTGGCGCACTTTGTAAATAATGGCGGACAAGTAATAGCCAGTAACTTTTATCCCGAAATGCTGGACGAAAGCATAACGCCCGAAATGGACGTGCCTGTGATGCTAATTATGCTAAGCGTAGCTGCAACTGCCGGGCTGCTATATGTTATCAGTAAGCAAAAGCCAAATAATGAGGACTCATGAGTTTTTTTTCCGGTTCCCCAAAACCCAACGAAATAGATAACTGGGTGTGCGTGTTAGAAGGCAGCACCGATCTCGAAATTGAGATGGCCCATAATTACTTGTCAAATCTGGATATTCCCTCCAACATTTTGTCTAAACGGGACAGAGCCTATAGCCTGAACGTGAGCGAAATGGCTATGGTGTATTTGTATGTGCCAAAAGAATTTGAGAAAAAGGCCCGAAAGGCATTGGCTGAGCTGGAGCAATCAAACTCTGACTTTAATCCCGACTCAGACTAATCAACCTGCTGTGAAAGAACTCACCAAACGCATACTTTTTGCTGTCCCCGCTGCACTGCTGTTCCTTTTTTTAACCTGGATGGGCGGTGCATACTTTAAAACACTCATCATTCTGATCGGCTTTTTTATACTGAAGGAAATGATGAACCTGATGGACCGTGCCGGCAACATAACCGATGCGTATTTTCCCTACACCATAGGTCTCTGGGTAATGCTGTATCCCGTGCTTCCCTACTTTTTTGAAATTGGGATGATTATCCTGCTGCTTTTTATAGCCATTCAAACCGTGGACACCTCCGAAGAAAGCATTAACAAGCTCAGTTCTTCCTTTTTTGCGGGAATGTATGCCCCGGCAGGTTTACTCTGCCTGATGCTGATTCGCGAAACCGGTACCGACCAAACCGGCTTTCTGCTAACCGTAGCCACCATGTTTATGATTTGGGGGAGTGATGTTTTTGCCTATTTTGGTGGCCGCACATTTGGCAAACGAAAGCTGGCGCCTGCAATCAGTCCCAATAAAACGTGGGAAGGATTTTTCTCCGGATATGTCGGCTGTTTTATTGGGTTGATGATTGCCTTGTACAGCATTCCGTCAGCCTCCGGCTTTAATCTGAAAATAGCCCTGCCGCTTGTGCTTTTAACAGGCACATTCGGCCCCATTGGCGACCTTATTGAAAGCAAAATTAAGCGCAAAGCCAACGTCAAAGACTCCTCCAATCTACTGCCCGGACACGGAGGTTTTTTCGATCGGTTTGATGCCGTTCTGATGGTAGCACCCGCTGTTTATATTTATCTGCAATTCATTCAAAAATTAGCACATGTCTCATTTTAAAGTAAGCTGGAAAGTAAATCCCCTCACATTAAAAGAAGTATTCACCATCTCCCGAGATTCAAAATCGGAAGTACCCAACGTATTTATTTCAATTACAAAAGATGGCATTACCGGCTATGGAGAAGCCGGCCCGAATATCCGATACGATGAAACATCCGAAAAAGTAATGGCAGGTTTTGAAGCCCTTCCGCCCCGCTTTTTTGATGAAATTGAACAGCCTTCAGACATCCCCCCAAAAATAGAAAACTTAGACACGCAACCGGTTCAATCCGCTAAAACGGCGATTGAAACGGCCTGGCTCGATTGGTGGGCAAAATCCCAAAAACAGCCGCTATGGAAATTGTGGGGACATCAATCACCCACAGGGCCGCTTACTTCATACACCATCGGCATTGATACGCCACAGCGGATGCAGCAAAAAATTCTGGAAGCCGAACAATATCCGGTGTATAAAATAAAGCTGGGCTCAAAAAATGATCGTGAAATTATTGAGGCCATTCGGAAGGTAACCGACAAGCCGCTTCGGGTAGATGCCAACGAGGGCTGGACTACGCTGGAACAGGCAAAAAAAGAAATCGAGTTTTTGGCTACTCAAAATGTAGAGCTGGTAGAGCAGCCCATGCCTTCGCGCGAGTTCGAGCTGATGAAAGAGTTGAAAAAATGGTCGCCCCTGCCGCTGGCTGCTGATGAAAGCTTCATAGGAAATGAGGATTTAACCGGAATATCAGAAGCCTTCCATATTATCAATATCAAGCTCATGAAAATCGGAAGCCTTGTGAAAGCCCGCCGGGTAATTGAGCAGGCTCACGAACTGGGTTTAGAAGTAATGATAGGCTGCATGATAGAAAGCTCGCTGGCCAACGCCGCCGGAGCCCTCATAGCCCTGAATGCCGAATACGCCGACTTAGACGGACACCTGCTCATTTCCAACGATCCATTCACAGGACTTTCTGTAACGGAAAAAGGCCACATCAGCCTGTCAGAAAATCCGGGATTTGGGGTGATTTCGGAAGGTTTATAGGGTTGAAGATTTTATAAAATCCGGCTGAATAGGGGTTGCAGTATAGTTCTAAACGTGATTTTACTAATTAAAGAAAGATGAAGAATCAAAAGAAATTGCTGATTATTTCGCTTGTACTCACGGCTATAGGCATGCTTGTATTATTCTTCACCTTAGAAAGTGCCACAAGATATGTAATGTTGCTTTTTGCAGTATCAGCAAGTATCGTATTGACAGTGCTTCTCTTTACAAAGGAAGAAAAATTATAGCCTTCTTTTTCTCGTTACTAATGTCTCGTCCGTAATCCCTGCCGGAACCTCCGGTTCCATATAGCTAATACAGGCTCTTCTGCAATCCATTCCAGTTCTAAACCGAGTGGTTGAGGGGCGGAATGAAAAAGAGCACCGGTAATTTTTAGTTTTTATTTGGAATGTATTAGCTCCGTTTAGGATTCATATATTCAGGACCAACTACAATATTGAAAATAAATCAATGAACATACTTATTACCGGCGGAACGGGATTTGTTGGAGAAGAACTTCGGATGATGTTGCTCAAAAAAGGACATCGTCTGATTATTGTAACCAGAAATCCTGAGAAGTATAAAAATGAAGCAGCCAAAAATCAGCAGTTTATAAGCTGGGACAGTGATTTTGTTGCGGCTATGAATGAGGTAGATGCCGTCATTAATCTGACCGGTGAAAACCTGTTTGGTCAGCGCTGGACCGATGAAGTTAAACAACGCATTTTGGATAGCCGCATTCAGTCCACAAAAAAACTGGTAGAAGCCATGCGCAAAGCCGATAAAAAGCCGGAAGTTTTCGTGTCGGCTTCAGCATCCGGTATTTACAGTGATCGGGGTGATGCTGTGCTGGATGAAGAAAGCGAAGTTGGTAATGATTTTTTGGCTGAAGTTTGTCAGGCTTGGGAAGCTGAATCACAAAAAGCTACAGAATTTGGAGTGCGTGTGGCAAACCCAAGAATTGGCATTGTGCTGGAAAAAGGAGGCGGAGCGCTGGAGAAAATGCTTCCTCCTTTCCGGTTTTTTGTAGGCGGACCTATTGGCAGCGGAAATCAATATATGAGCTGGATTCACCGCTATGATTTATGTCAGGCGTTAATTTTTCCTTTGCAGCAGCAGAGCTTATCCGGAGCGTATAACGCATGTGCTCCCAACCCAATCACCATGAACGATTTTGCCCGTTCTCTGGGTGCGGTTACGAATCGGCCTTCATTATTTCGAGTCCCCAAATTTGTGCTGAACGTGGTACTGGGAGAAGCCGCCAAGCCGGTAACCGACAGCATCCGCATGCAGCCCAAAAAGCTGCAACTGGCCAACTTCGAATTCCGCTTCGAAGAAGCCAAAGAAGCTCTTGCCGATATTGTGTAACTAAAAGGAAGGTGAAATTTCTGAGGAACCCCTAAAGCCCTGTATAATCAAGGATCAGGTATTCACTTTTGAATCATGGATTTAGGGGATTGAAAGATTAACACGGATGTGCTGCTTGTTGTAACATTTTTTTGAACTCCTTCAGGGGGCGGAGCCATTTTTGTTTTCTTCCATGAATTTTAAGCACTTTCTGCCCTAAACCATCGTCTGACCGCTTTGGGGAAATGCCTGATTAGGAATAAAAAGCATCAGCGGTCTGACGATTGAAAAGAAGGACAGACTTTACGATGCCGGTCTCAACTTTTTTCGTCCCTGCAAGTAATAGTTCGCATAGCATCGACTTAAAGTATTGCTACATTTCATATATTAAACTTAAATACGAGGTGATTTTATGAAAGCAATAAAGGAAGAAAAAAAAGAGCTGCTTAATTGGATTAAAAATATAGATGATCCAAAACTGCTGGAGGATTTACGTTCTGTACGAGAAAGTCAAAAAGCCATAGACTGGGAAAACTTGCCGAATGAAGTGAAAGAAGGCATTGAACAAGGCAGAAAAGATGCAAAAGAAGGGAGAGTTACTCCTCATGATGAGGTAAGGAAATCGTATGAAGAATGGCTTTGAAAAAGTATCCGGTTGTATGGACACAAACTGCTATCCAAAACAAAAATGATATTACAGACTATCTGTTTGAAAATTGGTCGGAGAAGGAAGTAGGGAATTTCTATAAAGCATTAGATCGAAGAATAAAGCTCATTTCTTATAATCCAAAGCTTTATGCACTTATAGCAGGAACGGAGTTAACCAGAAAGTCAGTACTCCATAAGCGCACGATTATTTTTTATGAATTCCGGAATGATATAGTCGAAATCTTATATCTATTTAATACCCGGAAAGATCCTGAAAGGCTACCATTTTGATGTTAGTTATTAAAAATCGGTTTCATTACCTCAATTTGAATCACGGATTTAGGGGATTGAAGGATTAACACGGATGTGCTGCTTGTTAAACATTTGAATGAGCCTCTTTAGGGTTCGGAGCCATTTTCGTTTTTTTCCATGGATTTTAAGCACTTTCTACCCTAAACCACCGTCCGACCGCTTTGCGAAAGTGCCTGATTAGGACTAAAAAACACCAGCGGTCTAAGGATTGAGAAGAAGACGGGCTTTTTAATACCGGTCTCAACTTTTTTTGTCCCAAACCCTGCAAGGGTTTAACATCAATAACTGCGGGTGAAGCTTGCAAAACCCGAAGTTAGAAATCGTCTCCACCAGCCGCTGGAACCGGTTTTAAGAACCCCCAATCGGGTATGGTTTGGCAGTTTGTATTTGCAGCTTAAGTTTTCGCCTTACTCTCTGTTAATGGTCCAGCAGCGCAGGCCTTCCCGGGTTTGGGCTATGAGCTCATTTTGTCCGTCACCGTTTAAATCAGCTATAATTGGATACTTCATGCCGGAGGTGGGGATTCCAAACAGGCGCTTTCCGGTCAATACTTCCCAGGCATATAAGCGTCCAAATTCAGCTAAAGCAATCAGTTCTTGGCGGCGGTCGGCATTAATATCAACTAAAGCGGGTGTTAATGTGGGCGATGCAGGCTGGCCCAAACTTTGTGTAAACCGCAGCTTTCCTTCTTTGTTATACATAAACAAGGAGCCGCCCGCATTTTGAGTTATCAGAAGGTCATTTCTGTAGAAATCAGCCTCATCTTTCAGCAATATGTTTTCTTGATAAGAAACGCCCGTAAGCTCCCCATTGGCCACATATAACGAGCGAACTGAAATGGAATCCCGGGATATTTGAGTACCTAAAGAATCACTGAAAAGCGGGTTTTGCCCAATAGAATACAGGTGCCCATCGGCTGCGGCTCCGGTTATCTGATTGTCAAAAATGAGCGGTGAAGAGATGAATCGTGCATTTGTAAATTGGGGATAACCGGGGCGGCCGTTGCCATTTCGGAGCCAGCTGTGGAGCGTGTTTTCAGAAAAAGCCCAGATAGACCAAGTGCCATCTACCTGACTGAAAACGGGCTGAGATTGTACAACCGCATTGGTATTTTGAGGCCAGCCTCTTACGTTTTCACCCCGGCCGTCAATAACGTGAACTTTTCGGTTTTCGGTTGTTACCACAATTTCCGGAACGCCATTTCTAAGCACATCTTGCACGAGTATGGGAGCCGTTATTTGCTCTCCCATTTCAAGTGGAAACCGGGGAAGTAGGTTTCCGGTTTCATTCCAGGCAAAAATTTTAGACCCGGCTGCCAAAAATATAATTTGCTCACTATTTCCGTACCAATCGTAGAGCTGTGGACCTCCGATGGGAGCAAGGCCTTCGGTTGAGGCCTCCATGGCAACGGTGCCGTCTATAGCAAGAGCCATTACGCGGCCATCTTGGGTAGAAAATACAATCTCGTCTGTACTTCCACCCACAATATCACCTAAAACAGGCTTTCCGATCAGTTCAAAATTAGCCAGAGGAAGCATCCATAACTCTTCATACGGAAGTGTAGAACCTTCTTTTTTATAGGTATTTAGCGAAACATCAACCCCGCTTTCTTGTGCCGTCATGGTTATAGCTGTGATGTCGAAGCGGCTGAGCAGGCTTTCACCTTTATTATTTTGTTTTACATAGGGCTGAATGAAACTCCTCAATTCTTTAGAGTCGGTCCAAACAAATCCGCTTATACTTTCAGGAAGCCGGTTTCGGACGTTTCCATACGTTTCATCATAATAAATTACCCGACGTCGGCGCCGGTCGGTATTTACGCTTTCAGCGAGACCTTTTCGTTTGGCGGTAACCACAACATCATCAGAAAAGCTGATGTAAAAATCGCGTAAGGTGCTCAGCTCCGAGCCAATAAGCTGCCCTAAAACGCTGCTGCTTATAAGGTATGAATTGTCGTGAGAGGAAATAAGCCCTTCCTGCAATAATCGGTTCAGCTGAGTTCTAAATGCTCGTTTATCGCGCATTTTTCGCATAAACAGAAATTCTCCCTCCGACTGGACGCCCGACTCCGGAAAAGCTTCAAAAGCAAACTCATCATCCAGCGCACCGGCTAAGGCTTGGTAAAGTTCCATGTTGTTGAGAAGGGCAGAGTCGAGAGCGGTTGCCAGCGTGCTGTCCGGTTTTAAAGGAACGGAAACCGGCGGGAGACGAAGCAGCGCAAAAGTTGCAGCGTTGCCGGCAATATGGCGGTCTAAAGTAATGGGTTTATTTTGGAATGAGATGGCATCAACCAGCACCGAATGCTGATTTTCGGTGAGTGGAATGTGTCCGCTTAGCGACAGGATGCCGGTGGTGTCTGCGAATTCATCAACCCGAAAGGCGGCGGGCATTGTGCCGGAAAATTTACCTAAAACGGAAGGGCGGTTAGCCACAGCTGCTACCTGCCCCATCCAGTGGTCTAATTTTGGAGTGTTTATCACAAAGGTGGCGGGTTCGGGAACTTTAGAAAGCTCGATAGCCGCGCGCTGGCCGGAGTAGGTTTGCAGCGCATGTTCCAAAGTCAGGCTCGACTCAGAAAACAGCAGATAGCCATTTGCCTGAGTGGCAAAAATTCGGTTCTTACCAAAATGCAGTTTGTGAATCAGATAGCCGTTAAAATCATAATTATTTTGAGTGAAAGGCTGATAAAAGTTAGCGGCCCATTTATCTAATGCTCCCGAAGCTTCTGCAATCCATAAAAAAGTAGAATGCAGGGAAGTAGCCGGATATAAAGCTAAACCCTTAAGGTGAAGATCGCGGGAAATTTCGGCATCCAGCGCAGCAATTTGCTGAATAGCGGTAGGGCTAAGTTCATCTAAGTAAGAAATATATTCTTTGCTTATAATTTCTTGTACATTTGAATCTTGCTTGGGCACTATTAATAAACTGGCGTTTTCCGGAACTAAGGAAAGCCAATCTTTGTGAGAAGTAGATGAGCAAGCTGCCAACAGAAAAACAAATAAGAAAGTAATTACGAGGTGAACGGTTCGTTGCATCAATAGAATACTGAGGTTATGGTAATTATTAGTAGTGCATTGGCTAATTTGAGGTACTGCAAAAAGTTCCTGCTAAAGTTTAAAAGGTAACATTTTTTACGCGCTAAATGAGTTTTCTGAATCCAATTTTTTTATTTGCTTTAATTGCGGTGGGTTTACCGCTGCTTATCCATTTATTAAACCTTAAGCGCCCGCAAAAAGTAGCATTTTCTACGCTTTCTTTTTTTCGTGAACTTAAAAATACCACCATTCGGCGAATTCGCATAAAGCGGTATTTATTATTATTTCTTCGACTGGCCGCTATTGCTTGTTTGGCCATGGTGCTGGCGCGTCCTTTTCTGCCGCCCGGCTTTTCGCAAGCGGGAAGTGCGCAGGCTCCTACTCTCAACGCAATTTTGTTAGACAATAGTATTAGCATGAGCCGGATTGGTAAAAAAGGTCCGCTGTTTGAT
The DNA here is from genome assembly GCA_964505215.1 of uncultured Balneola sp. Lineage (GTDB taxonomy): Bacteria > Bacteroidota > Rhodothermia > Balneolales > Balneolaceae > Gracilimonas. Next base: position 10,704 of record CAZDGU010000022.1, on the reverse strand, counting down.
TATGCAAAGGAAATTGTTCGAAAAATTGAAGAGTCTTCCAAAGATGAAGACCGCTTTATGCTTCAGCTTACCAACGGGCGGAGCGAGCAGCAAAACATACTCAGCGCCGCCAACTTGCTGAATGCGCTGGAAGAGCTGGATGTGTCGCACTCGGGTAGCTTCATTACCGCGCGGCTTTCGGGGCTGATGGAAGCCGTAGAAGGAGCGCCCTATCAAAACAAAAATATATTTGTGATTACGGATGCACAACGCAGTCAGCTGCAATCGCTCAAAGAATTAGAGGAAGAAGATATTTCGTTTACGGTTTTTGATGTGGGGAATGTAGAAGTGCAAAACACCGCCGTGGCCGGCATTACGGCTTCTACCAACATGATAAGCACCAATATCCCCTTTACGCTGAATGTAAATATTGCGAACAAAAGTAGCGTGCCGGCCGTAAATCAGTTTGTGACGCTTCAGTTTGAAGGTGAGCACGCCGGGCAGCATTCGGTTGCTTTATCGGCTAACGAAGAGAAAACCTACTCGTTTGAAATCACCCCTTCCAAAACAGGTTCGTCTAAGGGGAAAATTATAGTGGAGGGAGATGAGTTTCAGCCCGATAACGAATATTACTTCACCGTTCAGGTGCCCGAAGCACGCAACATACTTTGGATATATGAGGAATCTCCGGCGCGGGAGTTTATTTCTTACACCGGAGCCATGTTAAGTGTGGCCGGCAATAATGATGCTCAGCTCACTTACCGTCAGGCCACTGCAGATGCGTTAGCGGAAGGAGATTTAAGCCGTTATCACGCCATTTTACTGGATGGGGTAGATGAAGTGCCGGAGTACAGCTTTCAGGCGCTGAATGATTTTGTGCAAAACGGCGGCGGGCTGCTGTTTTTCCCATCCGAACAGGGAAATCTGAGCAATTATAATGCATTTTTAAATCCTTTTGGAATAGGAACTTTTGCTGGAATTAAAGGCGAATATGCGTCTTTTAAATCGGTAGCTACGGCCGATGAGCTGCTCGATAATCACCCGGCTTTTAGCGGAATGTTTGAGCGCGAGCAGGATGAAGAACTTCGCTTTACCGCGCCCGAAGTATATTATTATTTGAAACTGACGGGTGGAGCCGGCGGTACCGGTTTCAATTTATTAACGCTGAATAACGGCGACGTATTGGTTCGGGAAAAGCGATTTGGGGAAGGTCATGTGGCTGTTGCAAGCATTGCAAACGATCCCGGCTGGTCTAACTTTCCTGTTAAGGCGCTGTTCTCCCCATTTTATTACCGGTTACTGGTTTATGCGGCATCGGCAGATGAGAGCGGCTTTGCAAATCACACCTTAGGAAATCCTTTTGTTTGGAAGGGCAACATTAATGCCGATGAAGCGGTTATTAAGGTGGGCAGTGCTGAAATTAAACCCACGGTAGATATAATTTCGTCGGGCATACAAATACGATATCCGGCGGAGGAATGGACTCCGGGCTGGCTCACCGTTACCGATGGTGAAAAAGAAACAATTTGGGCGGCTAACTTTCATCCCGAAGAATCTGATTTCAGTAAAATAAACCCGGAGGTACTGCAGGCAGATTTAGAAAACGCCGGCATTGCGTGGGTTGATGCAGCCGGTATTGACGAAGAACATTTGAACAACGAAATAATGGCATCAGGATTTGGCAAAGAAGTGTGGAGTTGGTTTATGATAGCCGGGCTTTTATTTTTAGCCGCAGAATCACTTATTTCCATTTTCTATAAAGCAGAAACCGTTCAATGATAGAAAATATATTAACCGTATCTTTTCGTGTGGTATTGGTGATGTTCGTCATTGCCTCTACGCTGCTGGCGGGCTATTCATTCCAGAATAAGCTTCGACTGCGTACGGTACGTCTGAGCTGGAAGGCCGGTAAATTGAAAGGATATCCACTGTTTGCTACCGTTTTTCTTGGAATAATTTGTGCCTTAACGGCTCAAACCCTTTTTAGTGGAAATGTGGAACGGCTTGCCGTTTTTGGTGCCTATTTATGGATTGGCAGCATGTGGTTTATAGCCAGCTATCTGGCATCCAAGCATTACATCACCGATTACGGCATTGTAAAAAACATCAACGAGCCTTCGCAAACGGTTCCCTGGTTTCAGGTGTTAGATTATGTAGAGCGCCCTAAATCACATGGCATTGAATATTTATTTACCTATGCTGAAATGAATAAATCTCTACTGGATGGATATCAGCAGCTTTCGTTTTTTGTGCCTATGGGCAAATATAAAGCAGTAAAAAAAATTGTATCTTTGAAGTTAGGAAATAAGATTGAAGGAAGGGCGATACCCGATATCGACCTCAAGAGAATTCAAGAAGATTAATTAGAAAAACACCCATTTGATAGAAGACATAAAAAATTCTGATGTTGAAAGAGAACGCGTGGTATTGGTAGGCCTGTACGGACCGGAAACTACCCGATTTCAGGCAGAAGAATATTTGGATGAACTGGAACTGCTTACCGATACGGCCGGCGGTATTACCATTGAAAAGGTGCTGCAAAATAAAACTCACCCCGATCCTTCCACTTATATTGGCAAAGGAAAGCTGAATGAGCTAAAGCGCCTGATGGCTGACAAGAAACTAAGCACGCTTATTTTTGATGATGACCTTTCTCCCACGCAAATCAGAAATGTGGAAAAAGGAACGGATGCCAAGGTGCTGGATCGAAGCGCACTTATCCTTGATATTTTTGCTTCCCGCGCTCAAACCGCAGCCGCTAAAACACAAGTTGAGTTGGCACAGCTGCAATATTTACTGCCAAGGCTGACTCGTTACTGGACTCACCTTTCGCGGCAGGAAGGTGGAATTGGTACCAAAGGTCCCGGTGAAACTCAGATTGAAACAGACAGAAGACTGATTGGCCGCCGTATTTCGATACTGAAAGACAAGCTTGAGAAGCTGGGCAGGCAGCGAGAAACGCAGCGAAAAGGAAGAAAAGGTATGACGCGCGTTTCGCTGGTAGGATATACCAACGCAGGCAAATCAACCCTGATGAATGCACTTACCGAAACCGGAGTATTAGCTGAAAACCGCCTGTTTGCTACGCTCGACTCAACGGTACGCCGCCATGATCTTGAAAATCACTCCGTATTGTTGTCTGACACGGTAGGATTTATACGCAAGCTGCCCCATAATTTGGTTGAAAGCTTTAAATCTACTTTAGATGAAGTGCGCGAAGCCGATGTGCTGCTACACGTGGTAGATGCCTCTTCAAAAATGGCGGAAGAATACATGGAAGTGGTAGAAGATACGCTGGAAGAGCTGAATGCTACCAACAAGCGAACTATTTTAGTGTTTAACAAAGTGGATAAGATGGAAGCTCAAGCCGTAGCTGACATGAAAAGGCTGCATCCCGATGCGGTATTTGTGTCGGCCGAGCAGCGCATTGGCATGAAGGAACTGGAGCAAAGTCTGGAAGAAATGATAGAGCTGGATTACAGCCGCCATACTTTGCAAATTCCGGTTTCTAAGTATAAAGCAGTTGCATTTATTCATGAGAATGCAAATGTTGAGGAAGAAAACTATGATGGTACCGATGTTGAACTTACCTTCAGCATGGCCCAAAAAGATTTTAAGCAATTATCCCATTTGTTGGATACTATTGGAGCCAACGGAGAAGTTGTATAATACATGTTAGTAAACGAAATTCTACATACCGATTTATCCCCTTTAAGGCTGACCGATACCGTGAATAAAGCGATGTTGCGTATCGATTTGCTGCACACTGCCGGGTTTGCAGTTGTGGATGAGGAAGAACGCCTGGCCGGTATGGTCTCGCTCGATAAGCTGGTGGAAATAACCGACGAGCAAAAATTACTGTCGGAAGTAGAATTGGGAAAAGCGGTCAGTATTCCTGTTCATCAGCATTTATTTGAGGCAGCACGGATGATGCTGGCACGCGATTTACTGCTGCTTCCGGTGGTTGACCATCAAATGAAGTGTGTTGGAATGATAAGAAAGCAAGACGTGCTGCACGCTTTGGCAGATGTTTTTAATCTCTCCGGTGCCGGTTCGGTGATTACAGTAGAATTAGATCAGGTAGATTTCAGCCTCTCCGATTTGGTGCGCATTATAGAGATGGAAGGTGCCAAAATTTTAGGAGTAGCCGTTGAACAACCTTCGCCGGAAAATCACGCCTACCGCGTATCATTCAAATTAAATATTAAAGACTCCTCAACCGTAAGTTCGGGACTGCGCCGCTTTGGATACCTCATTGTTTCGGAAGCAGACAGCGAAATACTGGAAGAAAATTTTTCTGAACGTGCCGATGAACTTATTCGCTATCTCGACATATAAGAAGTAACTATTAACCTCATTTAGCCCGACGAGTTCATGCACTTCGTCCCCCACAAAAGCCTCCTTACATTCCTGCTTATTTTTTTATCGGTGAACCTGACAACAGCTCAGGATGTGCCCTCATCTTCAACAGAATTATACCAAAAAGGGTTGAAACTGTATGAAGAAGGATTGTTTGAACAAGCCGAAAAACATTTTCAAGCCTTCAATACAACGTTTTCCGATCACGAATTACGCATTTCTGCCGATTATTATTTGGCGCGTGCTAAAACCGGTGCCGACTCATCCGGTATAGAAAGCTACTACAAATCATTTGTGCTGAAATACCCTGCCAGCGAGCTTTCTGAAAAGTTGTTGAGGGATATCGGGCATCGGTTCACCCAAAAAAAACAGTATGAAAACGCCATTTTATACTATCAGCAGGCCGTAGATTCGGGAATGCCGGATGAATTAGCCGCAAAAACCACCTACTGGATTGCAGAAGCCGCTGCCGAAAATGAAGATTATTCTGATGCTCGCGTTTACTTTATGAGGGTGGCTAATGATTATCCGAAATCGGAGTGGGCACCAAAAGCGCTGTACGCTCGTGGTCGTTTATATCTGTCTCAAAAACAATATGAAGCCTCGGCATCGGCTTTTGAGGTGTTGAAAGAGCGATATCCTCACAAAGAAATCACGCGACGTGTAGGCACGGCGCTGGGCGAGGCCTATTACATGCAGGGTAAATATGAGGAGGCCATTGAAACGTTAACCGGCGCGCTGCTGCATCTTGATGATGACCTGAGGGAAAAAGCTGTATTTCTGATTGCCGAAAGTCAAAACTATTTAGGCCGGTACGACAAAGCGGCAAAATCGTACATGCGCTACATTAACATGACCAAGGGAACGCCTGAAGAGCGCATTGCACATTATGGATTGGGCTGGGTGTATAACAAGCAGGAAATTTATCACTGGGCGGCAGAATCGTTTGGAAAAGCGGCTGTGGGTGACGATGAAATTGCCCGTAAAGCCCAATATTACAAAGCCGCCAACGAAAAACTGGCCGGGCAGTACCGGAAGTCTATTAACTCGTTTCGGGAATTCGGAGAACGTTATAAAACAGGACTTTGGGTAGAAAAAGCTTATTACGAATGGTCGATTTCAGCTTTTCAGGCATCGTTATACGGCGAGGCCATTGAGGTGCTGCTCCGACTGGTGCGCAGCGATGTAGAGCTGGAAAACCCGGGCGAAATTTACACCATGCTGGGTGAGGCTTTTTTCGCCAATGCTGAATATACGCGAGCTATTCAGGCGTTTGAGGAAGCGGAAAAAGTTGCGGATATAGATCCTGCTTTAAAGCGCCAGGCAAACTTTCAGAAAGCTTGGATTTTATACCGGAATCAGGCTTACGAGCAAGCTCAGCCAATTTTTGAATCTATTTATGTGGAAGTTCCAACTTCTGAACTGGGCAGCGAAGCGTTGTTTTGGAGTGCGGACAGTCATTATAAAATGAATCAGTTTAGCAGCGCGGCTCAGCGGTTCAAAATGTTTACCGAAAATTATCCCAATGCGGAAATGATGGGCGCTGCTTTGTATTCGCTGGGCTGGAGCTATTTCCAGATGGGACAATATGACAAAGCCGTGGGGCCGCTTGCAGACTTTCTGGAAAACTACGAAGCACCGGAAAGAGCGCTTTTCCCTTATGATACAGACACTCAGCTACGTATTGGAGATGCGTATTATGCGCTGGGTCAGTATCGCAAAGCCATTGCAAGCTATCAAAAAGCGTTGGGAGCAGAACCCGGCGGCGATTATGCCATGTTCCAAATTGCCAACAGCTATTACCGGGCAGGGCGAACTTTTGAGGCCGTTTCTAATTTCCGGAAAACGCTGAGAATTTATCCATTTACCAAGCTGCGGGAGCAGGCACAGTACAACATTGCCTACATATATCTCAACACAAATAATTACTCGCAAGCGGTAGAAGAATTTCAAACCGTAATTAATAAATACCCCAATACGCACTGGGCGGCGCGGGCGCAGTATAATATTGGCGATACCTATTACAACGCCGGAGAATACGAGCGAGCCGTAGATGCATACCAAAAAGTACTGGTCGAATATCCGAAAAGCAGTTACATCATAGAGGCCATTAATGGCATTCAATACGCACAACTTTCGGCCGGAAAAGCAGACAGCAGTTCGGCTATTTTAGAAGACTTTTTAGGAGATAATCCCACCAGCTCCACTGCCGATCAGCTGAGATATCGTCAGGCCATGAATGTATTTCAGACAGGTGATTATGAAAATGCGGTAAAAGAATTTCGCCAGTATTTACGCGTCACCAATTCAGAAAAACTGATGCCGGAAGCTTATGCGAATTTGGGCGAATCATATCGGCAGCTCAACGAAATTGAAAAAGCCGTTGGAGCCTATCAGTCTATTATTGAGGAATTTCCGGATGATGAAATGGCGGCTTCAGCCCTAAGCATGTTAGGCAGCTTGAATTTGCAAAGAGGGAAATATGAGCTTTCTCACGCCAATTATTCTCAGCTTTTAGAAACATCGCCGCGTTACAAGCAAGAAGCGTATGTGGGAATGGGAACAGCCAGTTTAGCACAAAATAAAATGGCACGGGCCAGCGAAGAATTTGAAACCGCCCTGCAGGCAAATCCCAATAACGAAGCGGCAAAAGTAGGGCTGGGGAAAGTAGCCTTGTCGCAAAAACAGTATAACAAAGCAAAAGAAAGGCTGGCCCCGGTAGCCGAAAATAACACCACAGAAATTGGTGCAGAAGCGCAATTTTATCTCGGCTATATTTTGCAGCAACAGGAACAATACAGTGCCGCCATTGAAGAATTCTCTAAAGTAAAAGTACTGTTCGAAGCTTTCGATAACTGGGTTTCTGAAGCCATGTACAGCACCGCAGAATGCCACATCCGATTAGGAAACAGGGGAGAAGCCATTGCTACGCTCAACACTATTATTGACCGCTACCCCGGAACCGAAGCCGAACAAAAAGCTCAACAATTGCTAAGCCAAACCGATTCATGATAAAAGAAGTCCCTTCCGCCTCCGCATTAACAGGTGAAATTAAGCTTCCTCCCGACAAATCCATTTCGCAACGTGCTGCTATTTTTTCTCTATTGCATGATGGTACTTCTCAAATAAAAAATTACTCTCAGGCAGAAGATCCGCTTACTACGCTGGGCATTGTGCAGCAGCTGGGAGCCAAAGTAAGCAATGAGTCGGGCACGCTTATTATTGAAGGAACCGGCCGTAAAGGTATAAAAACGCCATCCGGAGATCTGGATTGTGGAAACTCCGGAACAGCCATGCGATTGTTAGCGGGAATGCTGGCAGGAGCCGGAATATCGGTGAAGCTGGTTGGCGATCCATCGCTCAGTATTCGTACAATGACGCGTATTATTGAACCGCTTGAACAAATGGGTGCTCATATTTTAGCGCGAAATTCGGCTTACGCACCTCTTTATATCAATCGGAATGAGCCGCTTAAGGCGATGGAATTTGAGCTTCCTATTCCCAGTGCGCAGCTGAAATCGTGCGTGCTCTTAGCCGGATTGTTTGGAGAAGAAAAAACGCAGGTTATTGAAACTTTGCCCAGTCGGGATCATACCGAACGACTGCTGAATTTAGACCAACGCATAGAACAAGGGCGTAAAATAATATCGGCAAGTTTAGCAGACGAAATTCCCAACCAAAGCTATACGATTCCGGGCGATTTTTCTGCTGCGGCTTTTTGGCTGGTAGCCGGTGTGATTCAGCAGAATGCTCATATTGTGCTTAAGAACGTGGGGCTGAATCCTACCCGAAATGCATTATTGGAAATTTTGGAAGGAATGGGAGCAAACCTGACCATAGAAAATGAGCGGATGGAAGGAGCCGAGCCTGCGGGTGACATCATCATAAAAGGCTCAGAGTTGAAAGCTATTGAAATCAATCCTGAAATCATCCCGAACTGCATAGATGAGCTGCCCGTTTTAGCCGTTGCTATGTTATTTGCAGAAGGAACTTCGGTCATTCGCGGCGCGGAAGAACTTCGCCACAAAGAAACCGACCGAATTACGGCCATGGCAAATATGCTGAAAGCAGTGGGAGCCGATTTTGAAGAGCAAAAAGACGGCCTCATCATTCACGGAAATCCCGATTTTTCATTTGATTCAGCCGAATTTGAATCCTATCACGATCACCGCATTGCAATGGCTGCCGCGGTTCTCTCCCTAAAAGGAAAAAAGGAGAGCCGCATCAAAGATGCCGAATGTGCCGGAGTTTCCTACCCCGGCTTTTGGGATGATGTGGAGAAGTTGAACCGGTAAGTTTGTGCGCGGTTTGTAGGATTCACTTCATCTTAGGGATTTACATAATAAACGATACCTACAATTTTGTTTGTGCTTGTGCTGAAATCTATATGCGTGCCATCTCCATCATTTCCAGGGCTACCAAATGACACCGTATAGTCTGCATCAATAGAGGGCATGTAAATAATTTTAAGGTCGTTCCCAAACTTTTGCTTCATGTCAGAAAAACTGTCGCCCACCCGGATGGTTTTTCCCAAAACGGTAACAGGCCAAGTGTTTTCTTTAATATCTATTCTCGTTAGCTCACCTCCCATAAATGTAACTTTATTTGTGCCATACACGTACGTAAATTCTCTAATTATGGCATTGTCATCATTAATAAAAGTTGGATTTCCAAAGAGCTGGCTTAAGTTATTGGCGTTTCCTTCTGTAGCCTCTATCTGACTAATGGTATAACCATTATATGTAATAGCATTATAAGAACTGCGGGTAATCATGTTTTTGCCGCGCAATTGAGTTTGAAGCGGATTCTCACCTTCGTCACCTATTTGTCCTTGCGCATATAAATTAGGTGCGTATGAAAAAACACAAAGTAAAATTAGTGCGAATAAAATATTAAAGGTTCTCATAGTTTTATCTTTTTTTAATTAGCAATCCGTTCCGGATACAATAGTTCCGTCAGAATTAAATTTTGTACTCAAATAGTTTTCAGGGTTTTTGGGATTTTTACCGCTCCAACCTCCAATCCGTGCTTCTACATGCACATGCTGATAGGCATAATTATCCTTAATAGCTCCGGCCAGATTTCCGCTTATACCTGCCGTGCCAATCACAGTTCCCTGCGGGAAAGTACCATAACTAATATTTACAGTATTTAAATGTGCGTAGAGTATCCAAACATCTTCACCCCCAATGTTATAGCTGACAATGACATATTTGCCCAATTTCTCACTACTTTCAATGGCTTTAACTACACCTTGTTTCATTGTAAAGAGAGCTTCTCCATGGCCTACAAGTAAATCAAGGCCTTTATGATCTCTATTTCCTCCATCTCTAACGGCGTTATCTCCTACTGTAAACCTTCCTCCATTGATACCTGAATTTTGTTTTTGCTCAGCAATTCTTGGGCTTTTAAGTGGGTTTCCCTCACAAGGTACTTCTCCCATTATACAATTGCCATTTGCATCTTCAACCTGTCCTATTGGGCAATGGTCCGGCTCGTTGGTGTCACCCCCATTGGAGCCGCCTCCACCAAAAGGTGGGTCATTGGGATTGGGGTCTTCCTGGCAGCCTTCGGGTTCATAGTGGCAATCAGTAGTACTACCGCCATCATCTCCGGGATCTAATTGTTTATCATCTGAGGGTGGGCATACTTCAATAGTGCCAATACTAAAGCAACCGCATAAGGGCTCCCAAACTAATCCTTCTTCGTAGGTACAAACCAGAGACTTATTTCGGCTCCGGGATGAATCGGATCTGACGCTTATAGTACTATTTAGTTTATCACCCCATTCCTTTACAATTTCTATTTGCTCCTCGGTTTTAGGAACCAAAACAGCCAATATTTGATATATGTCGTGATTTGCCGGATCAACATAGATATGGAAATAGAAGGTCCTCTCTCCGCCAGATTGTTCAATAGCCTCTTTATTTGGTTTTAATTTAAAATATCTGTATTTGAACTTCTTATCTTTTTGGCCACTCTTATTCTTCTTTTTTGAGCTTATAAAAGCCACATACGGGGTGTCCTTTTTTTGACTGTATGTATCAAGTATTTTATACAATGTTTGAACCTGTTGGCTATTTAAATTAGCTAAACTTGGTGCTGCTACCTTCGCTTTGCCTTCTATATTCCACCAGGAGATGCTATTTTGGTTTGGCAGCGAAGCATTGCCCTCCAGTAAAAAGGAGGGTGTTTCAGGGGGTGTGTTCACTCCAGAATCTTTACAGCCCGAAAGCATAATAATAAGTATGCCTAAAAATAAAAAAAGATTTAAATAGTTCATGTTCCCGTATTTTCTTCACTTACATTTAGAAGGCTTTGCAAAACCTCTGATTTCGTGAGTTTTTATTTAGATTCCGTTATTTT
>CAZDGU010000021.1:17189-30931 GCA_964505215.1 uncultured Balneola sp. | reverse complement strand
TTACTCCTATTTATCTCCACTATTCTGTCCAAATTAAGAGTCGAACTCAGGTTATAAGTTTTCAACCGGATTACTAATCAAGGAATTGATGGACGCTTCAATCCGTTTTAGATGATAGATTTTAATTAAGAAATATCACGCGATGAAAACAGTAAATCCCGCTACCGGTAAAGTCCTTAAAGAATACCGGGAAATGAGCATGGATGAAGTGGACGGCATCATCCAAAAAGCAAATCAGGCGCAGCAGCATTGGCAAGCCAAAAGCTTTGATGAGCGAGCTGAATATCTGCGAGCGATGGCTTCCATCTTAAAAGAGCGAAAGCACAAGCTGGCTGAGCTGATGGCTAATGAAATGGGAAAGCCGCTGGCTCAGGGCGTGGGAGAGGCCGAAAAGTGCGCATGGGTGTGTGAGTATTACGCAGAAAATGCCGAATACTTTTTAGCCGACGATGTAATTGAAACCGATGCATCTAAAAGCTACGTAGCCTTCAACCCGCTGGGCGTAGTGCTGGCTATTATGCCGTGGAACTTTCCCTTTTGGCAGCTGTTTCGATTTGCGGCTCCCGCACTGATGGCGGGAAACGGTGCCATCCTGAAGCATTCTTCAAACACCACCGGATGTGCTTTGGAAATTGAGAAAATCATTCATGAAGCCGGTATTCCCAAAGAGCTTTTCCGCACTATCATTCGGGATAAAAGTGAGATGAAGGAAGTAATTCAGCATGAAGGCATTGCGGCCGTTACGCTGACCGGAAGCACGCGAGCCGGAAAGGCCGTGGCGGCTCTGGCGGGCGCATCACTCAAAAAAACCGTGCTGGAATTAGGCGGCAGCGATCCGTATTTGATACTGGAAGATGCGGATATTAAAAAAACGGCAGAAACATGCGCTACTTCTCGATTGCTGAACAGCGGACAGAGCTGTATTGCCGCCAAGCGCTTTATTGTAACGGAAAAAGTGTATGATGCATTTGTAGAAGAATTCACCCGAATTATGAAATCCAAAAAAATGGGAGACCCTTTTGAGGATGATACCGATATTGGTCCGCAGGCGCGCAAGGACCTCAGAGATGAGCTGCACAAGCAGGTTCAGCAAAGTGTAGAAAAAGGCGCCGAATTAACCTTAGGCGGTGAAATTCCCGATAAGCCGGGAGCCTACTATCCGGTTACTGTTCTTGAAAATGTACGTGCCGGAATGCCTGCTTATGAAGAAGAGCTATTTGGTCCGGTTGCAGCCATCATCAAGGTAAAAGATGAGCGGGAAGCCATTCAGGTTGCCAACGATACCGGTTTTGGCTTGGGAGCCGCCGTTTTTTCGGAAGATATTAAGAAAGCCGAAGAAATAGCCGCCAACCAACTTCAGGCCGGTTGCTGCTTTGTTAATGAGTTTGTAAAATCTGATCCGCGCCTGCCATTCGGAGGCATCAAACAATCCGGATACGGCCGCGAGCTGAGTCTCTATGGAATCCGTGAATTTGTTAATGCTAAAACCGTTTATATTTCATAAATAGGACAAACCCACTGCTAACATCTAATTATCTATCCGTGTATATACGCCTACAGTCTTTAAACCCAATCATCGGGGATTTATCCGGTAACAAAGAACGTATTTTAAACGCACTTCGTCAGGCCGAAAAGGATGGGATGAAGATGCTGATTTTATCTGAGTTAGTAACTACGGGTTATCCGGCTATGGATCTACTGGAGCGCGCTCATTTCAGAGAAAAAGTATATGAGCTGAATGAGGAAATTGTTGAACATACCGGGAAAACAGCGCTTGTTTTTGGAACCATCACCCCGAATAATAAAGCTACCGGTCGGCCTTGCTATAACTCGGCCATTGTGGCGCAGAACGGCAAGCAGATTCAGCAGGTGCATAAAAGCCTGCTGCCTACCTATGATGTGTATGATGAGCTGCGCTATTTTGAGCCGGCCACCGAGCAAAATCCCGTTGAAATAGATGGCGTTTCTTTTGGCGTAACCGTGTGCGAAGATATCTGGTACAATTACAGTACTTTTCAATATCATAATTATTCGGTGAATCCCGCAGCGGTACTGGCCGAAAAGGGAGCTCAGGCTATTCTGAATCTCTCTGCTTCTCCCTACGGAAAAAGTGCGTCGCAAGCGCGCAAAAACATGCTTCAAACGCAGGCTGACAATATTGGAATTCCCATTTTTTATGTAAATCAGCTGGGCGCAAATACGGAGCTGGTCAGCGATGGCGACTGTCTGGCTTTTGATGAAAACGGAAAGCTGATTTCCCGTACCAGGCATTTTGACGATATGCCCATTGATGTTGAATTAAATAAAGCCGACGGCACCGTCACGGCTTTGCAGGATACTTCCCGGAATTTTGGGCCGCTTCACAAAGAAAAAACCATATTTGAAGCCCTTACGTTTGGGCTGAAGGAATATCTGAGGAAATCCGGATTGCCTCAAAAAGTGATTTTAGGCCTCAGCGGCGGCATCGATTCGGCTTTGGTTGCGGTGATTGCCAAAGAAGCCTTAGGGGCTGATAATGTGAAGGCGGTTACGATGCCCTCCGAGTTTTCTACGGAAGGAAGCGTCACGGACTCAGAAATTCTGGCAGAAAATCTGGGGATTGAGCTGATGCACATTCCTATTAAAAATATATACGGCCATTTTTTAACCGCACTGAATCCGCTTTTTGCAGATACGGAGTTTAATGTGGCGGAAGAAAACCTGCAAAGCCGGGCTCGTGGTGATATTCTCATGGCCATAGCTAATAAATTTGGCTATATGGTGCTGAATACCGGAAATAAATCGGAACTGGCGGTGGGTTATTGTACAATGTATGGAGATATGGCGGGCGGATTGTCGCTGCTTTCAGATTTATATAAAACCGAGGTGTATGATGTATGCCGCTGGCTGAATGAGGATTACTATGCTCAGGAAGTGATTCCCGAGAGTACCTTAACCAAAGCACCCAGTGCGGAACTTCGCCCCGATCAAAAGGATACCGACTCCCTGCCTGATTATGAAGTACTGGATACTATTTTGCGTTCGTATTTGGAAGAACATCAGTCTGCAAAAGAAATAATAGCCCGGGGAATTGCGGCTGAGGATGTAGAAAGAACGCTGAAATTGCTTCATTTAAGCGAATACAAGCGGTTTCAGGCATCGCCGGGGCTTAAGCTGAGCTCTAAAGCATTTGGCACGGGCAGGCGCTGGCCGCTGGTACAGCAATGGCAGCAAGAAGAGTTGAAATAAGACGTAAAAGAGTAAAATAATTGGTAGGCTTATCGGTTAACTTTACCGTTATTAATAACAGATTCCCCGTTCCCAATTAAATTCAATAATTTGTACTTTATCTTAAATTCAAAATTACCCTCTTTACATGTTCAATAAGTTACTGAAAGCAGCCGGTGTTGTTACCTGTTGCGTATTTTTTGCCCCCGGTATTTCAGCCCAGGATTCTACTTCTACACTCAAAACCAAAGATATGCCGCTGCGCTTGTTAGACTATCGCAGCCCAATGCAAGAAATTCAGGATGCTGCCGATGTTAAAAAGCAGCCCGCTTTGGAAGAGCTGGATAACTTTCAAAAGGATATCATGAGTCGTATTTCCGACATCTACCGTATCCACATTCTGGCTATGCAGGCGCAAATTAACAATGACCCTTTAGAGGCAGAATCTAAAATAAATGATGCCCTGGCCGCCACTCAGGCCTTATTGGAAGACTATCCGGAAATTAGCGGAGATCGCCGTTATACGGAATTATACCGCTCGGTAGTTTCTGAATATCGCCAGTTTTATGGTATTACAGAGGTTGGGAATGAAGCAGAAGGTGAGATTTTCGCCATTCAGGAAGAGCTGTTTTCTGACGACGACAGCTGGATGGTAAACGATTATGATTTCCCGGAAGACGTTACACTCAACAAAACCGACGTACCGCTTATTCAGAATGATAAAGTGAACCGTCATCTGGTATATTACACGCTTCGTCGCCCTGAGGTGATGGAAACCTGGCTGAAGCGAGCCGTTAAGTATCAGCCTATGATGCGCAGAATTTTCAGAGAAGAGGGCGCACCGGAAGAACTTACCTATCTTGCTTTTATTGAAAGCGGGTTGAATCCAAGCGCCCGAAGCTGGGCGGCCGCGGTGGGAATGTGGCAGTTTATCAGAGCTACCGGCTCGGTTTACGGCCTGGAAGCCAACTGGTGGATTGATGAGCGTCGTGATCCGGAGAAAGCAACCCGTGCGGCAGCTCGCCATTTAAAAGATTTATATAATATTTGGGGTGATTGGCACCTGGCTATGGCCAACTATAATATTAGCCCCCGTGGGCTGAAGCGCGCTATTAACAGAGCGGGCGGCGTAGAGGATTATTGGGCAGCTTACCCATATTTGCCTCGCGAAACGCGCGGTTACGTGCCCGGCTTTATTGCCACCACCATGATTGGGATGAATCCCGAAGAATTTGGTTTTCAGAAGCACTACGAAGGCGAACCGTACAGCTATCAGGTGGTAGAAGTGGACGGACTGATGGAGCTGGCAAGTTTAGCGAAAGCCGCCGGAATTACTACCGAGGAGCTAAAAGAGTACAATCCTGAGCTGCTTCGCTGGGCCACGCCTCCGGGAGGAAAGTATCCGCTGAAGCTGCCTGTAAGTGCAGATAAAAAAGAGTTTTTAGCTAAGTACGAGCAAATTCCAAAAGAACAGCGCAGCCAGAATATTACCATGCACACGGTAAGAAGGGGAGAATCGCTGGGAATTATTGCCCGTAAATATGGAACTACCGTAGCCGGCCTGTATGGTTCTAATGAAAGTTTGACAAGTACCATTTATCCCGGCCAAAAAATTGTGGTTCCGCTTCCCAAAGGCAGTGCTTCACAAATATCAGCCAACAGGCCTACCAATCAGCAGGGCAGTGTAACTACTACCCGCAGAACATCAACCCGCGTAAGTGCGCCCGCAAATACAACGCCCGTTACGTATAAAGTTAAAACCGGTGATACGGTGGGGCATATTGCAGAATGGTATGATGTGAGAGCCTGGAATATCAGAACCTGGAATAGCATTGGTAACTCCATTCGTGTGGGGCAGTCGTTAACTATTCATGTTCCCAATAGCCGCAAGTCGTATTACGAAACGGTGAATAATATGAGCTATGCCGAAAAGCAGGAAATTGAGCGCAAACAGCGCCGAGGCGAAAATATTTTTATAGCATCAGCCGCTTCCGGCAGCAGTGATGGTGCCACAACTTATACGGTTCAAAAGAATGATACCCTTAGTGAAATTGCAGAAAGCTTTGGAATAGGCCTTAGCGAGCTCAGGAGATTAAATAACATTTCCGGAAATCGTATTTATGTAGGGCAAACGCTTCGCGTATCTGCAAACTGAGTGCAATGAAAAACATCAGGAAGAAAAGAAAACGTACCATTGGGTTAGCAGTACTGGCAGGTGTGCTGCTTACTGGGGGGCTTATAGCTCAACAAACCGATATTTACTTTCTGATAAAGAAGAACTTCAGCATATTCAGCAAGGTCTATGAAAATGTTGCTCTCGAATATGTGGATGATGTGGACCCGGAAGTTCTGATGCGCAACGGGGTGGATGCCATGCTCGAAACCTTAGATCCCTACACGGTGATGTTTGACGAGTCGCAGAATGAGCAGGCCGAAATTATGTCGCAGGGTAATTATGCGGGGGTTGGCATCGAAGTGGGCTACCGCGATGGTAAAACGGTGGTTATTGCACCAAAAGAAGGCGGGCCTGCCGAGAAGGCGGGCATCCGGGCCGGAGATGTTATTGTGGCTATTAACGGCATTTCTACGGAAGGACTTCAGCCCGAAGCCATTAATGCCCTCACAAGCGGTGAAGTGGGTTCAGAAATAGAAATTTCTATCGAACGGTTTGGCTTAGACCAAACTCTTGATTTTACCCTTACGCGCCGTCGAATTGAGGTGCTCAATATTTCGTATGCAGGACTGATTGGAGAAAATGAAAAGACAGGTTACATCAAGCTGTCGGAGTTTGGGAATAATGCGGCTGAGGAAGTACGTACTTCTATGCTAAACCTGATGGATGAGACTTCTCTGAATGGACTTGTTTTAGATTTGAGGGGTAATCCGGGTGGAATTTTGCAGGAGGCGGTAAGCATTATTGATAAATTTATTGAACCGGGTATTACGGTTGTTGACATCAGAGGGCGTTTGGCTGAATACAATCAAACCTTTACCACGCGCGAGCCGGTGATGTTCGAAAAGCCGGTTATTGTTTTGATGAATGGCGGAAGTGCAAGTGCCTCGGAAGTGGTAGCCGGCGCGCTGCAAGATTTAGATCGGGCGCTTATTATAGGTGAACGCAGTTTTGGAAAAGGACTGGTGCAAATTGTAAAGCCTTTGCCTTATAACACGTCGTTAAAAATGACCATATCACGCTATTACATACCCAGCGGGCGCAGTATTCAGTCGGTGCAGTACACGCATCAGGGACGAAATTCGGTGGTGCTGAATTCAGGAACTTCCAAACGGGAGTTTAAAACCCGAAACGGCCGCGTTGTGTATGAAGGCCGCGGCATTGAGCCGGATGTGAAAGAAATAGAGAAGAAACCCGGAATTTTAGAAATTGCGCTGATGCAGGAAGGCATGTATTTCGATTTTGCCACACAGTATGAGTCAAAAAATTCGTCCTTTGCTTTTGAGAATCTCCCAGACAACATATTTAATGACTTTCAAAGCTATTTGGAAAGCCGGGAGTTTACTTATAAAACCGATTCAGAAAAGCTGCTTCAGGAGCTGAGGGTATCTTTAGAAGGGGTGACTGATGCCGAAGAAAAACTGGAGGCACTCACCGCTACCATTAATCAGGAAAAACAAGAGCTGCTTAAGCGAGCAGAACCTGAAATACGCCGCACTTTATTTTTAGAACTTATTTCGAGATATGAAGGCCAAACAGGCAGAGTAGAAGCAGGTATTAAAACGGATGCCGCTATTGAAAAAGCATTGCAATTTATGGCCAACAAGGCTGAGTTGACGCAGCTGCTGGCAGGGGAATAACCGATGCTCCCTAAAGCTGATTTACATATCCACACAACCTGTTCTGACGGACGGCTGAGCCCGATTGAAGCGGTGGAAGTTGCCAAAGAAAAGAAGCTGGCAAGTATTGCAATAACCGATCATGATACCTGCGCCGCCTATTTTAAAGCCGTGGATAAAGCCGAAGAATTAGGCATTGAACTGATTCCCGGTGCAGAAATCACGTCCTCTTTTAACGGCAAAGAAGCCCATATCTTAGCCTATTATTTTGATCCTGATATATTAAACGATTTTCTGCTCCGTCAAAAAGCTGCCCGCAATAAACGTATTAAAGGCATCATTCAAACCATAAATAAAACCGGCCTTGACGTAGATTATGATGAAGTTTGGGCAGAAGCCAATGGCGCAAATATAGGTCGCCCGCATTTGGCCAGAGTGCTCACGCAAAAGGGCTATGTGAGCAGTACCAAAGAGGCTTTTATCCGATATTTGAGCAATCAGAAGTTAGGGGAAATTGAAAACTCCTATCCGAATTATCTGGAAGTGATTCGCCTGATTAAGGAAGCGGGCGGCGCCTGTGTGGTAGCTCATCCCGGAAAATTATACAGCAGTGATGAAATGCAGCAATTTGTGGAGGCAGGTATTGACGGCGTGGAATGCATTCACCCCAGCCACAACTTTGCATTACAAAAGAAATACACCGAATTTTGCGAACAAAACAGCTTGTTGATGACCGGCGGAAGCGATACGCATGTTGGAGTGAAAGCGGGCTACACGCACTTCGGGATAGTTACGATTGCCTATAAGCATGTAGAAAAGATGAAACGAATGACGGATCAACGAAAAAAATTAACTGAAATAAATCATTAAGAACATGTCAGTAGATATAATTGAAGGAAACACAAGCCCTCAAAAGGTAAAAGTAGGCATTGTAGTTTCGCGATGGAACTCTATGATTACCGATAAGATGCTGGACGGAGCCTTGAAGGCGCTGAAGGGTAATGGGGTGGATGATGCCGATATTACCGTGGTAAGATGTCCCGGCTCGTACGAAATTCCACTTGCGGTGCAAAAAGTATTTGAGCATCGCGAGGTTGATGGGGTGATTGCATTGGGTGTGGTAATAAGAGGAGGAACTCCGCATTTCGAGTATGTATGTGACGCTGTAAACCGCGGAATTACTGATTTAATTTTAGCACATAATAAACCCATAGCTTTTGGAGTTCTTACTACCGACGATGTACAGCAAGCGCTTGAGCGGGCAGGACAAAAAGGAAATAAAGGTGGCGAAGCTGCTTTGGCTCTTTTGGAAATGCTTTCGTTAGAGCAAAAACTAAGCATCTGAATGGATTATTTATTTGATAAAGGGCAAGCAAAGTTCTAATTTTGAAAGCTTCAAAAACACCACACAAATTTCTTGAAAGAGCTTACACTTACAAAAAATAAACAGACGGAAACGGACAAAAAGAAACAGGAAATCCTGCAGCATTCAGGAGAAATTCCTCTTCATATTGCCATTATTATGGATGGTAACGGCCGTTGGGCTAAAAATAAAGGCAGCATCCGTTTGCATGGCCACAAGGTAGGCGTCGATTCTGTGCGCGATATTACAGAAGCATGCGCACAGTTGGGTGTGAAATACTTAACGCTGTATGCCTTTTCTACTGAAAACTGGGGACGCCCCTCGGCCGAAGTGCAGGGATTAATGCGGTTATTGGTTTCTTCTCTTAAAAAAGAAGCTAAGAATCTAAACAAGAACGACATCCGTTTGAATACCATTGGGCAAAAGGAGCGTTTTCCCAAAGCCTGCAAAAATGAACTGGATGAAGCCATTGAGTTAACCAAGCATAATAAAAGGCTGGAGCTTTGTCTTGCGCTCAGCTATTCGGGCAGATGGGATATAACCGAAGCGGTTAAAAAAATTGCGACCCATGTTAAAGAAGGACGGTTAGACCCCGAGCTGATAAACGATCAGATGATAAGCGACCATCTTTCAACTGCTGATATCCCGGATCCCGATTTGATTATTAGAACCAGCGGGGAATACCGCATCAGCAATTTTCTGTTGTGGCAGTTAGCTTATTCAGAACTTTATATCACCAAAACGTATTGGCCCGATTTCAGAAGAGATGAATTATATGAGGCCATCAGCTCCTATCAGAAAAGGGACCGAAGATTTGGAAAGGTACATTCATCAGAAGAAAGTTCCTCCATTTCATCTCATACATTAAACAAATAATTAATAAGCATTAACCGGAAGGCGTGTTGTTACTTTTGAAAAGATTATTTTTTGCTACTTTACTCACTTTTGGCCTCTCATCTTACCTTTTGCAAGCTCAGGATATTGAGCTGACCGACCCCACCGACCTGGTGCCGTCGGAATATACCATCACAAAGGTGGAGATTGAGGGTAACGAGAGCACCCGCGCACAATTTATTAAAAACGCCAGCACGCTGGTGGAAGGGAGTAAAATTGTATATCCCGGCGATAAGTTAAATCGCGCCATCAGCCGACTGTATCGTTCCGGCTTATTTTCTGATATTAAGATTTATGTAACAGAAAGAGTTGGCTCTAACATCAGCTTTTTGATTGAGGTAGAAGAACAGCCTCGCATTTTAAATTATAAGCTGAAGGGCATTAAACGCTCTGAGCGGAAAGATTTAGAAGATCTGCTGCTGCTCACCCCGGGAACGGTGATTACTGAGGCCGCTATTGGACAGGCTAAAAACACCATCAAGCGGTTTTATAGAAATAAGGGATTTTGGTACACCGAAATAACCACCGAAACCAAAGAGGTGGAAAATGTTGAAGACCGGGTGCGCCTGATTATCAACATAGATCCGGGCAGCAAGTTAGAAATAAAGGATATTGATTTTATAGGAAACGACTCGTTTTCTGACCGTAAACTGCGTCGCAAAATAAAGCCGCTGAAGCAAGATGCCTGGTGGAAAATTTTTGGGAAGAAGGTATTCAAAGAAGAGGACTTTGAGGAAGGAAAAGAGAGCGTACTTGCTTTTTACCGCGAAAATGGATTTACAGACGTTCGCATTCTAAAAGACACGGTGTACACTTTTCTTCATAAGGGTTTGTTTAAGGAGAAAAAAGGACTGAAGGTTGAAATCACCTTAGAAGAAGGCCCCAAATATAAGGTTCGAAACATCACCTGGGAAGGAAATACGGTTTATACCGACGAGCAGCTTACGGAGGTATTAGGCTTTGAGAAAGGAGATGTGTTTAACCAGAAAAAGTTTGAAGAAAACTACAGTATCGGTGAGAGCAGCGTAAGCAGCATCTACCAAAATATCGGATATCTGTTTTTTCAGGCCGTTCCCAATATATCTAAAGTAGCGGAAGACTCGCTGGACATACATTTTGATATTTATGAAGATGAAACGGCTACTATAGAACAAGTAGGCTTTACCGGAAACACCCGAACGCACGATGATGTTGTACGCCGAACGCTGCGTACCGTGCCCGGAGCAAAATACAGCCGTGAAGCCATTATCCGCTCTATTCGTGAGCTGGGCACCTTAGGATTTTTTGACCCGCAAAATATTGAGCCCGATATCATTCCAAACCGGCAAACAAAAACGGTGGATATCAATTACCGCCTGGATGACAGCCAAAGCACCAGTAACTTCGAGTTTTCGGGTGGTTATGGCGGCCCTACCATCGGTGTAATTCTTTCTGCCCGGGTTAACTTCAATAACTTTTCCATTCAGCGAGCATTTGAAAAAGGCGGCTGGACACCCATACCTGCCGGCGACGGACAAAAGCTTTCGTTAGGCGTACAGGTAACAGGAACCGGTTATCAAAGCTACAGCTTTGGATTTCAGGAGCCGTGGTTTAGAGGAAAACCGACTTCATTAGGTTTTAACCTGTCGTATGATTTATTGAATTACCGTGGCTCTACCGAGAAAAACGAGCTGTTTTCAGGTTCTGTATCCATCGGAAAAAGATTGAAGTGGCCGGATGATTATTTCTCTATGCGTACGGTTCTGGGTTATCAGCTGTATGATATTGAAGGAAACTCTTCATTTTTAGCTGAAGGAACCTCGAGCTTACTTACGGTTGAACAGATTTTTGAAAGAAATTCGTTAGATAATCCCATTTCGCCTAACTTTGGTTCTAAGTTTACCTTTTCTTTTGAAGCAGCACCGCCTATGCCCGGCTTTTCGGAATATTACAAGTTCCGTACCGACTATCAGCACCACGTACCTGTGGTTGAGAAATTAGTGCTAACCAGTCAGGTGCAATATGGATACATCGGATATTTTACCAATGACAAACGCAGTGAGTTAAAGCGATTCTTAGTTGGAGGTACGCAGCTTCAGCAGCGCCAAAGCTTCCTGTATGATAATATTGACCTTCGCGGATATCCCGGAGGAACACGCGAAAGTATTGCACCCATTGTAAATGGGGAGAAAATTGGCGGAACGATGTTCAGCAAATATTCTCTGGAGCTGAGATATCCTGCAGTGGCTAATGAGCAAGTTCAAATTATTCCTTATACTTTTGCAGATGCAGGAAATGCATATTTGAATTTTTCAGAATTTGATCCGTTTGATGTAAAAAGATCGGTTGGATTTGGAGTGCGTTTATACCTGCCGGTATTAGGTTTGGTTGACCTGAGCTATGGTTATCGCTTAGATAACATTGAAGTACCATCAAGCAATAATGTAGAAGCAGGTAACTGGGAATTCTTATTTAATATTGGAGCACCCTTTTAATGAGATGCTATAATTACATGTTATTAGTGGCCGTACTGCTTGGGTTTTCATACTCTGCGGCGGCACAAGATCAAAAAATCGGCTTTTTTGAGTCAGATTATATTCTTCAGCAAATTCCGGAGTACGAGGGCATTCAGCAGCAGTTAGATCTGCTAAGCACCCAATGGAAAGAAGAGCTTTCTAAACTGGAAGCGGAAATTAAAGAGCTGGAAGAAGATTATGCCGCAAAGGAAATACTATATACCGAAGAAATACGTAATGAAAAGAAGAAGGAAATAACCGATAAGCAAAAATCCAGAGAAAGGTATTTAGCTCAAAAGTTTGGTCCCAACGGGGAGTATTTCACTCGCCAGAAAGAACTGCTTGAACCGATACAGCGGCAGGTGTTTTCAGCAGTTCGGGCCGTAGCCGAGCGTCAAAATTTTGATTATGTATTTGACCGCTCCGGTGATATTTATATGGTGTATGCCAATAACGAGTACAACCTGAACGATGATATTTTGTTAGAGCTTGGCCTGGAAATAGAAGATCAGTAAACGATAAACAGAACTTTTAGAATTAGAAATAATCAAAGAAAACTAATGAATAAAAAACTAGTGACTTTAGCCCTGTTTGTATGCGCTTTTACTTGGCAGCATGCGTATGCACAGGTTAAAATAGGATATACCAACCCGGCGCGCATTTTAAGCCAGCTTCCTGAGGTTGAAAAAGTGGATAAGGAAATACAAGAATTAATCACTCAGCGGGATGAAGAACTGGCATCTAAGGCTACAAACTTGCAGCAGCTGTTTTCTGATTATGAGGCCACAATGGCTAACCTTTCGGAGCAGGAGCAAACTACCCGCGAGCAAGAACTGATGGAACTGAACCAGCAGTTTGAGCAGGACCGCGAAAGCATGATGAATGAAATTCGCCAAAAACGGGCAGAGCTAATGTCTCCTATTATCCGGAAAATGAATGAGGCTATGCAAGCTGTTGCCAAAGAAATGAATCTGGATTTAGTGCTGAATGAAGGAACCTCAAACGGTGATGCCATCATCTTTTTTGCAGAAAGTGAGCAGCTCAACATCACCGGTAAGATTATAGAAAAACTAAAATAACCATCGTTAATAACCAGAAACTAATGAAGAAATTAAGCCTACTACTGATTTCCTTTTTTATAGCTTTTTCAACTGTAGAAGCCGTAAATGCGCAGGATACCGAAACTAAAATTGGGTATGTAAATCCCCAGGCCGTATTAGCCAAAATGCCTGAGATGGCCGCTATCCAAAAAAGATTGCAGAACTTTGCTGAGCAAAAACAGCAGGAATTGCTCCAGAAAGAGCAGGATTTTCAGCAGCAAATAGCTGAATACGAACAAAAAGCTGCGGTGCGAAATGAGGAAGCAAACCAAAGAGAACAAGAGCGATTAGCTAAGCTTCAGCAGGAATTAACCCTTGCCCAGCAGGAAGCTGAACAAGCACTTCAGCAGCGCCGACAGGAGCTGTTAGGCCCAATGTTCAACCAAATCGGCACTGCTATTGACGCCGTTGCAAAGCAGAAAGGGCTTACCTATGTGCTAAACACAACTACCTCCAGCGGTGATCAGATTATACTGTATGCTTCTGAAGAATTTCAGGAGAAGTATGATATTACCGAAGCCGTTATGAAAGAGCTGGGTGTTTTTAACTAAACAGAACAGTTTTTACGAGTATAACTTCAAAGCCGTCCAAAATGGGCGGCTTTTTTTGTAGGAATTAATCAAAAATAGCAATCATGTGCTTCTCACACATTTTCGGATAGTGCCTATTCTTTTACATCGGCTTTATCTCACGCAGATTTTCGCGGAGTTATTTTAAACTTTGTGAAACTCTGTGGTTTATTTTACCGCAGTGTTGCGCAGAGTTTGGCGCAGTGTCTCGCGGAGTTTTTGTTGTGTGTCCTCAGCGAAACTTAGCGAGAAATTGAAAGTGGTTTTTATTGTTGATGTTTTTTTCAAGGAATGCCAGGCTAAGGAAGTTCTTGCTTTTAAT
>CAZDGU010000021.1:0-17089 GCA_964505215.1 uncultured Balneola sp. | reverse complement strand
TTATTTTTTACATCGGCTTTATCTCACGCAGATTTTCGCGGAGTTATTTTAAACTCTGTGATACTCTGTGCATTCCTCTGTGTAACTCCGTGGTTTATTTTACCGCAGTGTTTCGCGGTGTGTTTGTTATGTTTCCTCAGCAAGACTCAGCTAAAACGTGAGTTCTAAAATAGCTTACTTCAGCCTCTTTTTGCGGTTTTGGATATAGTCCTCAAAAATATAGCCGCCTAAATTATCTAAGGAAGCGAAATAAGCTTTGCCTTTGTTAGCTTCTGTCATTTCGCGCACAAAGCTTTGCAGGTAAGGGTCTTGAGCAATCATGAAGGTGTTAATAGTAATTTGGTCTCTTCGGCACTTCACGGCTTCATCCAGTACTTTGTTCACGATTTTACGATCTAAGCCAAAGCTGTTCTTATACATTTTCCCATTTTCGATGATGCAGGATGGCTTCCCATCCGTAATCATAAATATTTGCTTATTCGCGTACTTCTTGCGCTGTAAAATATGCCGGGCTACTTCTAATCCCTGCTTGGTGTTGGTGTGATAGGGTCCCACTTTTAGGTAGGGAAGATCATCGATTGAAATTTCCCATGCTTCATTCCCAAAAGCGACAATATCTAAAGAGTCTTTAGCATAATTATTCATAATGAGTTCAGAAAGCGCCATGGCTACCTTTTTAGCAGGCGTGATGCGGTCTTCTCCATATAAAATCATGGAATGACTCAAATCAATTAAAAGAACAGTAGCGATGGAGGTGTAATGATCGGTCTCGTATATTTCCAGATCCTCTTCCTTCAGGTTAAAAGCATCAATACTGCTGTGGTTCAGCATATTCAGCATCGTCCCCACGCTGTCTATTTGGCCAATATCATCACCGGGATTGTATTTGCGGGTTTCGGGCTGGCGCTCCATTCCCTTTCCGGTATGAGGGGTTTTGTGGGAACCGGTTCCGCCTTTCTCAAGATTTTTAAACACTTCCTCTAACGATTTCTTGCGAATACTTCGCTCCGCTTTCCGGGTCATAATAAGACCGGAATGTTCGCTGCTGTTTTCTATATATCCGCGCTCTTTTAGCTCATCAATAAAATCTCCTAACGAATATCCGTCTTCAAATTGCTCGGTTATATCATATTCCTTATCTAACTCGGTGAGCCACTTTAAAGCCTGCTGCACGTCTCCGCCGGCAATGGTGAGCAGTTCCTGAAATAAGTCCCATAGAGTGTCAAAAGGGGCTTTGTTGCCGTTTTTTGCAAACCGCTCATCCCATTCAAAATATTTGTAATGCATAAAACTATACCTTTCTTATATCAAATAGATTGTAACGGGAATGAGTTCCATATTATGCTTATTAAGGCAGTTACCATTTCAAAGATACACAGAAAAGTTATGTGTGAATGGTCAGCTTCGGCAAAGGGTTGCAATCCCCTGTCCAAAGTTAGAGTAGGAAATGTTTTATGTTTGCTCGGCTATTTTAGTCCACTATTAAACAAATAACGGTTAACTGAAATATTGACCATACCTCTCAGAATTGTATAATTAATCTCAAGCATTCATTTTAAAGAGCATGATTTTTGAAAATGCAGTCCTTATCATTCCATAGTTATTAAATACAGGGTGGATTTTAATGCAACTTGCTTCGTTAATAATACAAAACTCAAAATGGTAAACAATCTTACCGATTACATAAACTGATAATGACAGATAAAAAAGAGAATGACCGGCTACAATTTGAACGACAGTTATGGGGAGAAGGCTTTACTCGAATTATGGGGCTGGATGAAGTTGGGCGCGGCTGCCTGGCCGGACCGGTGGTAGCGGCCGGTGTTATTTTTGAGCCGGATACGGATATTCCTGAAATCAGAGACAGCAAAGCGATGGGAGAGCTGGAGCGAAAAAAGCTGAGTGAAATCATCAAAAAAGAGGCGCTTTGTTGGAGTGTTCAACAGGGAAGTATTGCTGAAATTAACAAGCTGAATATTTTATGGGCCTCACTTCACACCATGCAAAAATGTGTGGATGATGTGTCGCCTGCCCCCGATTACTTACTGGTTGACGGTAATCGGTTTATTAAAACCTTGACTCCGCATACCTGCCTGGTAAAGGGAGATGATCGCTCAATGAGTATTGCGGCGGCTTCAATTTTGGCAAAAGTATATAGGGATGAATTGATGAAGGAATTACATGCCGAGTATCCGGAATACGGGTGGGATTCAAATGTAGGCTATCCAACAGCGGCTCATAAAAAGGGATTACAATCATTCGGTTACACCAGACATCACCGCACTTCATTTAAGCTGGGGACATCCAAAAAACGATCGTGAAATTAGGGCAGCTATCGGTAAATACTGAATTCCCGTTTATAGAAATCCATGTTAAGGCAAATAGCCAGCATAATGGTGTTTGAGATAAAAGCCGAGCCGCCGTAGCTTACAAAAGGCAGTGGAAGCCCAATTACGGGAAGCAGAGCAGAGGCACTGCCCATATTAATGAAAAAGTGCATAAAGTAAACAGCGGTAACGCTCACCGTTACCAGCTGAGCAAAGGGATGTTTATGATTGCCTGCCATATTCAGTAGCCGAATAAAAAGGAAAATAAAAGCGGAAATCACGATTAATGAACCTATAAATCCCCACTCTTCTCCAATCACACAAAAAATGAAATCAGTCCACTGCTCGGGTAAAAATTTGAGCTGAGTTTGCGTTCCTTCTAAAAATCCTTTGCCCATAATGCCGCCCGAGCCAATGGCTGTTTTGGCTTGAATGATATTCCAGCCGGCACCGGTGGGGTCAAAAGAAGGATTCGTGAAAACGGCTATACGTGCAATTTGATGCGGCTGCAGCAGCTGAGTAAGCGCAAGATGAACTCCTGCGGTTGTAATAATTCCCGTAATTAATGAAATGATGCCGAGCCAAACCCTGCGTTGAATCAAGAACACGGCAATGGCCAGCAGGAAGGCTGCTATTGCTCCATAATACCATTCAATCACAGAAAGGTAAACAATGATGGCCGGAGAAATGATGAAGAGTGAAACACCGTAAGGCAAACCCGACCAAAACAAAATAACCGGTATCAGTGATAAAAAGATGAGGACCGAACCGAGGTCGCTTTGTAGAAATACCAATGCGGTGGGGATAAGAATAATAACAACGGCAGTAAGGGCATAACGCACATTTTCGGCAGAAATATCTCGCCTGCTGGTCAGGTAATTGGCAGCGGCAAGTATGGTAGCCACTTTCATGAGCTCGGTTGATTGCAGGTTAAAAAAGCCAAATCGAAGCTGTGTTTTTTCCCCGCTTACCTCTGTTCCAAAAAAGATGGTCAGAATCATCAATAAAATGCAAAATGCATAAAAGGCATAGGAAAGCTGCATGAAATTACGAGGAGAGACCAGCTGTATGCCGGCAAGCAGCAATATACCGGTAAATACAAATAACACCTGCTTGAGGAAGTTATCTTGTATGTAAGAGGGCAGGAACTGAGAAACAGGTCCTTGGGTAGCACTGTAAATAGCCACAAGCCCCATGATGGATAACACCGCCCAGGTAAAAATAACAGACCAGTTTAGTTCACGTACATTTTTCATATATCAGCAGATATTATCCTTCTGTGTCTTCTTTTTCCTCTTTGGGTTCAAAATTAATTACGTATTCGTACACGTGGGGGCGTTTTGTTTCACCCAGTAGATATTTCTCAATAATTAAAGATGCAACCGGCGCTGCCGATGTGGATGCAAACCCGGAGTTTTCTATAAAAACCGTCACTACAATTTCAGGATTGTCTGCCGGTGCATAGGAGGTAAACCAGCCATGATCGTTGCCATGCGGGTTTTGTGCCGTGCCCGTTTTTCCGGCCACCTCAATGGTGGGTAGATTGGCATACCAGCGTCCACTGCCTTCCGTAACTACCCCGCGCATACCTTCTTTAACAACTTCAAGGTAAGAGGGTTTAAGCCACTCAATCTTGGTCTTTTCAGGTTTAAAGCGTGTTAGCGTGCCATCTGGCTGGCGGAATGCCTCCGCAATATGTGGCCGTATTCTATAGCCGCCATTGGCTAATACAACGGTCATTTGGGCAACCTGAATGGGAGAGACGGAAACAAGACCTTGGCCTACTCCAAAGTTAATTAAATCACCAAGTCCCCATTTTCTTTCACCAAAGCGCTTATTCATATACGTGCTGTCAGGAATCAGTCCGGCATTTATACTGGGCAGATCGATATTACTGGGTACGCCCAGGCCCAGATCTTTCACCAGTTTGCTCCACTCGTTCAGCTTGCCTTGGGTGGCAATTTTATCCATCATAGAGAAAAAGTAGGTGTTACTGGAGTAGGTGATTGCATCTTTGAGGTCGTACTCTCCCACAGGTGCCAAATCTCTGTAAGCCCGGCCACGAATGTAAGCTCCGCTATTATAAATTTTAGTTTCCGGGGTGATGATGCCAAGTTCCAGACCTACCAAACCCATAACGGGCTTAAAAATGGAGCCCGGGGGCTGCCGGTTCGAAATGGCTCGGTTATAAAGCGGAGTGGTGGGGTCGGTGTTTATTTGCAGCCAGTAATCCTGATCTAAACGTCCGGCTAACTTGCTGAGGTCGTACGCGGGAGAGCTTACCATGGCTAAAACAGCTCCGCTGTGGGGATCCATAGCAATGACGGCTCCTCTTTTGCCTTCCATCAGCTTTTCTGCAAAAAGCTGAAGCTCGGCGTCTATAGTTGTTATAATATCGGTGCCTTGAATAGGGGGACGGGCAATTTCACTTCCTTTAAACTCTCCCAGACTTTGTCCAAAAGCGTTAACCTGCTGATAACTGATCCCAAGCTCACCTCTCAATGTATCTTCATACATCATTTCAAGTCCGCTTTTTCCAATTTTATCGCCCAGTCGCAGTGTTTTTGACTGATTGTATTCTTTTTCATCGGCTTCGCGCAGGTAGCCAAGTACGTGCGAAGCTTGTATGTCAGTGGGGTAATGGCGTTTACTTTCAATTTGATGGCCAATGCCCGGTAGCTGCCATAAGTTTTCCTGAATGGCAGAAAATGTTTGAAAATCTATTTCTGTGAACAGTCGGGAAGAGCGATACCACGAGTAATCTTGGGCATCATCTAATTTGCTGGTAACCAGAGAGTCTGAAACCCCCAATAAATCAGCAAGCAGGGGAATATTCTTTTTATCAAAAAGGGAAGGGGTGACCGTAATTGAGAAAATAGGTTCGTTATCTACAATAAGCGTTCCGTTCCGGTCAAAAATCAAACCCCGTGCCGGATCAACATACTCTTGGCGTACAGAGTTTTCTTTTCCCAATTCGGCATACACTTCATATTGTATAATTTGCAGATAAAAAACTCTGCCCAGTACAATCAGAGAAAACCCCAGCATAATAACCTGCAGCGTGCGAATAGATGTGCGCGTACGATTTGTTTGCCCGGGTGCCATGGTTTCTTAATTACCTCTGAAAATAAATAACATTGAGCCTAAGGTAGCTGTATATATACTTTTTCCTATAACAAACATGATGGGTGCAAAGCCGGTTGCGTAGGCCTCAACAAAACTGCTCAATCCTGTAAAAATCAAATTATGGAAAATAGATGCTGCCATCACTGTTAAAAATACCTGCCCAATTAATAACCGACCTTCTGTATTCCAGTTAATAAAATTATACGAAACAAAACACATCAGCACTTTTGAAAACATATTCAGTCCCCAATAATCAAAGAGCACGTCCTGGAAAAGTCCTAATATACCGGCAAAAATAATAAGCTGTATCCGCTGATACCGAAGTGCTAACCAAAGCAGAAAAACCAGCAGAGGGTCCGGATAGGCTCCAAACAGGTTTAAGTGCTGAAATATAAGCACCTCTGATAGAACGAAGCACAATCCAACAATAAAGTCTTTTATGGTTTCTTTTCTCATTTAAACAACTGGTTGTACTCTTTCTGTAGATTCGAAATGGCCGTATCGGGTTGAAATTTTATGATAAACCCTTGTGCCACATCGGCCAGCATTACAAATGGCTGCAGGTAAATGCGTTGCGTTTCACGCCCGGGTTCAGGAACCGTTCGGGTTACCGTGCCAATGGGAATTCCGCCGGGATATTGGTTACTGCTTCCAGATGTTTCTACCACAAAGCCACTGTCAACCGGAATAGTTTTGGGTACAAAATCCATTACTAATTCACCATACCTCCGGCCCGTCCAGCTTACAATGCCTTGTGCTTTATTTTTCTGTATGCGTGCACTCACGCGAAATGAGGAGCTGTAATAAGGCATCACCTGCGAGTAATTTTTGCCGGCCAGTATAATTTTGCCAATCAGTCCGTCGGAAGAGACCAAGGGCATATTTTGGGCTAATCCATCGGCTGTGCCGCCGTCAACCGTTAATACGTTATTTGAGCCCGTCAGGTATTTCCCAACAATGGAAACGGGAGTCAGGTCAAACTCGCTATCATTTTTATAGCCCAGCAGTTTTCTGAGTTCTTCATTTTCGCGCTCAATAGAACGCAATCGGCTCAGTTCGTCTTGCAGTAAAATATTTTGGCGCTGCAGGTACGTATTTGTATTTAAAGCCTGGCGATATACCCGGATGTTAGAAAGCGGTTTTTCAAGAATGCTTAAACCGGTAACGGATAAAGTACGCACGCGGTCTATTCCGCCCTGATGCCTCCCAATCATTAAAGCGATGGCAGACAGTAACAGAATGGCAGTAATTATGTAATCTTTAGCATCACTTAAATTGAATGATTTAAAACGCATTCATTTCCGGGGTATTACGATATTACCGGGCGGTAATAATCAAGATTTTCAAGAACAGCGCCTGTTCCGCGAACAACGGCAGTTAGCGGGTCTTCCGCAATGTGAACCGGCAGATCTGTGGTTTCCATAATCAGCTTGTCCAGATTTTTGAGCAGAGCGCCGCCGCCGGTAAGCATAATGCCTCTGTCTAAAATATCAGCCGATAGCTCGGGTGGAGTTTGCTCCAGCGATTTGGTGATAGATTCAACCACGGTATTCACAGATTCAGCGATGGCTTCGCGAGCATCTTTAGAGGTAATATGCCGGGTTCGAGGAACTCCGTTTACCAAGTCGCGGCCTTTGGTTATCATCTCAAGTTCTTCGTCTAACGGAGCGGCAGAACCAATTTCACATTTAATTTTTTCGGCCGTTCGCTCTCCAATCAACAGGTTGTGATTTCGGCGGAAATAATTAATAATATCATCATTCAGCTCATCACCGCCCAGGCGTACCGATTGCGCATAAACAATACCTGAGAGGGCAATAACGGCTATTTCCGTAGTTCCGCCTCCAATGTCAACAATCATACTGCCAACAGGTTCGTGTACGTCTAAGCCAATTCCTACAGCTGCTGCCATGGGTTCATCTACCAGATATACTTCCTTTGCTCCGGCATGCTCGGCACTGTCTCGTACCGCACGTCGTTCTACTTCTGTAATGCCGCTGGGAACACAAATAACCATTTGGCGGGTTGAAGAGTACCACTTCATTTTCACCTTTTTAATCATGCCGCGAATCATCTGCTCGGCTACTTCAAAATCAGCAATCACTCCATCACGCAAAGGACGAACCGTGCGAATTTTGTTATGCGTTTTTTCGTGCATCAGGCGAGCCTTATGGCCGGTAGCAACGGGTACATTTTGCTGATTGAGTGCTACAATGGAGGGCTCATTTAGCACAATGCCTTCACCACGTGAATAAATTAGCGTATTAGCGGTACCTAAATCAATGGCTATATCGGTATAAAGAAAATCTAAAAATCCTTTTTTGCCCTGTTTTTGTTGAGATGATGAGGAGGTTACTCCGGCGGAATCTGACATTTGTGTTGAATAATTTTAATCTGTAGGATAATATCTCGGATAAAATACAATATTGGCGATGTATTTGCGAATGTATAAACCGAGATATTTTAAATTTTAATATGCTGCTATTTTAGCTTCTAAAGTTGCCTGAATAAACAAAAGTTTAAGTAAACAATAGGAATGTATATTAGCGTATAATTTACAATAACTTAGTGTTTGAAATGACGCTTGCCCGTGAATACCATAGCCAAGCCAAATTCATTGGCTTTTTGGATAACTTCATCATCCCGAATGCTGCCTCCGGGCTGAATAACAGCTTTAGCACCTGCTATGGCAGCGGCTTCTACGCCGTCGGCAAAAGGGAAGAAAGCATCGGAAGCAATGGCTGAACCGGCAAGTCTTAACCCTTCTTTTTGAGCCTTGGCAATTGCAATTTCGGAAGAATCTATGCGGCTGGTTTGGCCGGAACCTATTCCAATTGTGCGTCCGTCTTTGGCATACACAATGGCGTTAGACTTAATATGGCGCACTACTTTCCAAGCGAATAATAGATCTTTGAGTTCCTGTTCGGTTGGCTTTCTTGAGCTTACTACTTCAAAATCATCCGGATTTGCGGGTATTAAATCTAAGTCTTGTTTCAGCAGTCCTCCAAAAATAGAACGGAACCCTGAACTTTGTGCATCCTTCACCGGCTTTTTGATGTTAATCAGTCGCCTGTTTTTTTTCTGTTTCAAAAGCTCCAGTGCTTCGGGCGCATAATCCGGTGCGATAATGATTTCGGTAAAAATTTCATCAATGGCTTTTGCCGTTTCTAAATCCAGCGGTTGATTTACCACTACAATTCCTCCAAATGGAGATTCCCGGTCGGTACTGAATGCTTTTCTGTAGGCCTCGGTGAGATTGTCTGCCACGCCTACGCCGCTGGGAATAGTGTGTTTGATAATGGCACAGGCAGGTTCTGAGTTATCAAAATCAGAAATGATGTTTAGGGCGGCATCTACGTCTAAGTAGTTGTTGTAGCTTAGTTTTTTTCCGTGAAAGCAATCTATAAAATCATCTTGATTTCCATACACAGCTGCATTTTGGTGAGGGTTTTCTCCATACCGAAGCTCCTGAGAAAGCGGAAGAGAAATGTTGAATTGTTGAGCCGGATCTTCTTCCGTCAGTTCGGTAAAGTAATTGGCAATGGCGCTGTCGTAATCGGCCGTGTGGGCAAACGCATTTTTTGCCAATTGGCGGCGGGTGGTAAATGCAACGGATGCATTTTCTTCCAGCTCTTCCACAAAAGAATCATACTGAGTGGGCGAGCTGAGTATAGCAACGTGGGCAAAATTCTTGGCAGCTGCGCGAATCATAGTAGGGCCGCCGATGTCAATAAATTCAGTGGCTTTAGCCGGGGCGATGTCCGGGTCGGCCACCGTTTCTTTAAACGGATACAAGTTCACTACAACCAGCTCGATGGGAGTGATGTCAAGTTCTTCGATTTCCTGCACATCTGCAGGGTGAGAGGTTCGGGCTAAAATTCCGCCGTGTACTTTGGGGTGAAGGGTTTTTACCCGGCCGTCTAAACATTCTGGAAAGCCGGTAACTTCAGAAACATCGGTAACGGGAATGTCCTCGGCCGCAATAGCTTTTGCCGTTCCGCCGGTAGAAATAAGTTCCACACCGGCCTGATGAAGAGCTTTGGCCAGCTTGGGAAGTTCCGTTTTATCGGAAACAGAAAGCAATGCTCGTTTTATGGTTAACGGATTTTGAGGAAGGGAGGAAAGAGGTTGTAGAGCCACGGTGTGTTGTTATTTATTTATAAAGATTGAAGGTGATCTTGTATGATTTTTGGATAGAGCTTATGCTCTTGTTCTAAAACTCGCTTAGCAAGCTGTTGGGGACTGTCATTTTCAAAAACGGGAACGCTGATTTGTGCTAAAATCGGGCCTTGGTCAAATTCTTCTGTGACCACATGCACCGTACAGCCCGACTTATTTTCGCCGGCATCCAGTACGGACTGATGAACGCGCAATCCATAAAACCCTTTCCCTCCAAACTTGGGCAAAAGGGAGGGGTGAATGTTCAATATTCGGTTACTATAGCGCTGAATCACCCCTAAAGGAATTTTTTTGAGATAACCGGCCAGTACAATAAGGTCGGTATTCCACTCGGCGAGTTGCTGTAGCAGCTTTTGTTCAAATTCAGAAGCGGTACAAGAATCAGGGCTTATAACCTGTACGGGTATGTTTTGTTTCTCCGCTTTTTGGATGGCTCCGATATGGGGGCGGTCGGTAATCAGCCCGTTTATGTTGGCAACAAGGTCTCCACGCTGAACAGCGTCTATAATAGATTGGAAATTAGAGCCCGAACCGGAGGCAAAAACAACGATATTCTTCAAAAAATGAGCGGGTTTTCAGTGCCTGATTGGCTGGAAAAGATAGGAAATGTTTAGATGGTATGAAGGGTTAAATTTCGGGAGATTTAATAAAAATGGGTTGTTATTTCGGCGGGTCAGATGTTGAAGCCATATCTCTGCGAAACACCTGATAGTTGTTAAAGCTCCAGCTAAGCTGCGTGATGGTGATTTTGATAACCGTTGCTATGGGAATGGCCACTAACATGCCTAAAATTCCGGCGGTTTCGGCTCCAATCAAAATAATGAATAAAATAGCCACAGGGTGCATATCGGCAGAACGGGAGAACAGCATGGGTTGGAAAACCACATTGTCTAAAATTTGTACTACTAAAATGGCCATTATACAAGCGGCCACCAGCGAGAAGTTCCCCGTTTCAATAATGGAAACAATGATGGATAGAAAATATCCCAAAATAGGCCCAAAATAGGGAATGGTGTTGGCCACACCTACGGCAATTCCCACCGACATAGAGTTATCTAAACCGGCTATGCTTAGGGTTGTCCAGGACGACAGGGTGACTAAAATACTTTGCAACAGTACGCTTCTGAAGTATAAGCTCAGGCGCTGCTCAATTTTATCGATTACGGTGAGGGTGGTTTCAAAATATTTATTTGGCACCAGACGGAGTAAGTCGCGGCGGATTTTACTGCCATCTTTTAAAAAGAAAAATGCAGCAAAAGGAACCACTAATATGGCCGAAAAGATATTCGTAAATATACTTAAAGCATCACTGACAACGGATGATATTTGGTTGATGTTAAAGAGACCGTTAATAAGATCGGTGGTGCTTTCTTCCAAAAATCCGGGCGGAAGGAAATCAAACTTTGCCGTAAGCTGATTTTCAATTCTGATTACAATACTTCGGATATTTTCAAGGCTGAGCTGGGCCGTCAGTTCCGCCATCTGGTTGGCTATGATTGGAATAACGCTGGTTGAAATAAAAACCAGCAAGAGAATAACAGTGGCTAAAATCAGCGTAATTCCGAAGGTTCTGTTCAGTCCAACAGCCTGCAGCCTGTTTGCAATTGGATCCAGAATGTAGCTTAAAATGATAGCTAAAATCAAAAAAACAACCAGCGTAGAATAGTTATATAAAATCATTAGGGTTAAGCCTGCTGCGCCAGCCCCAATGATAAAGCGTATAACTCGTTCTAAGGTTAAGTTTTTCAAGAAATTTTTAGTCTGTTAATTTTTGTATTATTCAGCAATTGAATACAGTGAATTCAATTTTCAGATTTCATAAAATACCTGTCAGATTTCAAATTAAATGGATTGTTAAAAAGCCATAACAGCTTAAAATCTGACAGGTTTTCGACCATATGCGACCGATACTCCAATAGTAAGCAATTCAATACATAATGAAAAAAGCAGTTACTCTTTTTGTTCTAATCATTACAATGTTCTCGACAGAAGTTTGGAGCCAGGTGACATACCGGTGGATGGACGTAGGAAGCCTCCACAATTTCTATTCCAATATGGGTTCAGAAATAGAAGGGCTTATTGGAGAGCAGCAGGCAGGTTGGCAGTGGCCGGCTATTTATGAATATCAGGATGCTCAGGTTTCTAAAGCACTTTGGCTGGGAGTTAAAAATTTCACGGACAGCTCCGGCACTCAGTACGAGAAACGGGTGGTTCATGTAGGACCGCGGATGGATGGCATTGGAGAATTTTTCCCGGTTGAGTTTAAACTAATCTCCAAATATCCCAAGCCGGAAGTGTATGTGTCTGACAGGCTACAGGAGAAACATGAAACCATTATTGACGAAGTGAATCCTGATTTAGAAGCCGATCGGGTACTGTATAGCAAAATGAATACCCTGCTCGGCATTACGGTAGAGAGAAAAATAATGCAATTCAGCCAGCAGTATCATGATAATTACCACATTATTGAATACACCTTCACAAATACCGGAAATACGGATGCAGATGAAGAAATTGAACTTCCCGGGCAGCATATTGAGGGGTTTATTCCCTTCTTTAATAACCAGATGGCTATAGTAAAACAGACCAGGTTTGCTATTGGACATGATACTGGATGGGGGCGAAACACAATGAATGACCGCCGGGGAGATGGATTAGCCCCAGAAGGATCACCGGAGCCTGAGCAATTTAGAGCACAATTTGCATGGCACGGATACTGGCAGCAAGAAGTTGATTATGACAATATTGGAGGTCCTATTATTGTACCATATACTTCAAGAAATTATTTGACTGCAGATGACACCACGGGACGTTTAGGTGCATATCATTTTGTGGGAACCGTAACACTGCATGCTGATTCATCTTCAAGTAATCCCACAGATGATGTATCACAGCCATTTACGATGTCTGAAGTACATAACTTTAATAATCTTTTCTTTTTCGATAATAATGCTTTCGACATAGCTAAAATGAAAGGAGAATATGATTTAATGAGTGTAGGGCGAACTTCACCCCGCCATGCCTATCAGGTAGAACCTGACGGATTTGAAGGGTTTATTAAGCCGTCAATTTTACCAAACTTGGGTAGTCCGGGAGGCTTCAGCTATTCCACAGGATACGGCCCCTACACGTTGGCACCGGGAGAAAGCGTGAGAATTGTGGTAGCTGAAGCGGCCGCAGGTATTTCCAAAGAACTGGCTTACGAGACCGGATTGAAATTCAAAAATGAGGAAATTACGGCTGAGCAAAAAAACAGAATTGTATTTCAGGGAAGAGACTCACTTTTCCAAACTTTTGAGCGAGCTTTGGCTAATTTTAACTCCGGTTTTCAAATTCCGGAAGCCCCCGAGCCGCCCTCGTTTTTTGATGTGGCTCCTTCAGATTCCGGCATTGTGTTGCAATGGGATTATAATGCAGGCGGCATCAATAACATACATGGGTTTGAGATTTATCGAGCATCAGGAAAGGTGGACAGTGCGTATCAGTTGTTGTATAAAGCGGAAAAGGGAGAGCGCCTTATTGTTGATGGCGAGCCTTCTTCCCGAGAAAATTATCCGGGCACATTCTTGTTGGAAAGTCCAAAAATAGGCAAGTATTATTTTTACTATATAGTAGCTTTGGGTAATGAAAATACGGACAGCACGGGAATGACACCGACCGGAAGCCCCTTAATAAGCAGCAGATATTATACGCAGACGTACACAAAGGCTTACACAGTACAGCCGATAAGTGCGGAACCGAAATCAGAGAAACCTTTAGCTACCGCTTTATTTCAAAATTATCCGAATCCTTTTAATCCTTCCACAACTATTTCATTCCAACTGGAGCAGCCAAGCGAGATAAAAGTGCAGATTTTTAACATGCTTGGAAAAAAAGTAGCCACCCTGATGGATGATTTTAAGCCTGCAGGAAAGCATCATCTTCAATGGAATGCAAAAGGCTTTTCAAGTGGAGTTTATTTTTATCGCTTAGAAGTTTCGGGAGAATATGCGCTTACAAAACAGCTGATTTTATTAAAGTAATGGGAGGTCAGTGAGCAGTTTACAGTGAACAGTAAACAGATTTTTTGTATTCAGCCTTTTCATGCTCGGTAACTTCTTACCCTTGTTGCTAAGCTCCGGCTTCCTGTGGTGTGAATGGGAGGTTACTTGTTATTTATATTTCTGTTTTTGAATCGTGGATTAAGGGGATTGCGCGGATGACGCGGATTTTTTTGTGACCTTGTTTGCTGAACACTCTACAATATTCAGGCATTTATGTTTAACCCCCGTTGGGATTTTTGCAGTTTGGGCGTGATGGCAGCGGCGGGTTCTGCAAGCTGCACCCGCCGTTATTTGAGTTAAATCCCTTCGGGATTAAGTTCCTTTTTGGGTGATTTTTGAGCTTAGTACAAGCAAGGCTTTTTAAGGAACTTGTTCGGTTCTCGCGTTCCAAAACATCCCCGAATGGGGATACACCTAAATAACCACGGATAAGAGAACGCAGTGCTCGCAATCCGTAGATAAGCTGTAAAACAGTGCCAAACCCCAACGGAGTTTAACAGTAGGTCGGTGCCGGTAAGCTTTTTAATTCCTAACTGGCGCAAGCGTCCGCTTGTGCCTTTAACTATATTTCGGCTGGTGCTTTGCAATCCAAGATGAAGCCGGAGCTTCCGGGACTGCATCACGAAGGCGGACCTTCGTGATGAGGGGAAAGGCTTTTAGACTAATAATCCAATCAAATCAGCTCTAAAAGTTCATCCATGTATTTTAGGATGTGCTCTGAACTGTAGCCTTTTCTCATTAAGAAATCGAAGACTTTCTTTCTTCTTTTGTCTTCCGGCTGGCGCTGATAATATCTCTTTTTTTTCTCGATGAGTGAAAACATGCTTTCTTTAATGGCTTCCGTTCCAAACGTAGTTTGAATAGCCTGCTCGGCAATAGCTTTTGAAATCCCTTTTTTGAAAAGCTGCATTCTTATTTTGTAGGGTCCCCATTCATTAAACTCGAATTTATCTGAAGCGTATTTGTAGGCGAATTTTTCATCGTCAATGTATTCTTTGGCTTCAAATTCATCCAGAATATCAGAAATGAAATCTCCGGAATAGCCTTTTCGGTAAGCTTTGTCGGAAAGTTCTTTTCGGGAATGAGCGCGGCGCGACAGAATGCGGAAGAAATATTCCCGAACGGCCCATCGTTCTTCAGCCTGCTCAGCTTCATCCAATAAAGAAGGCGTCATTACAACGCCTTTTTTTAAGTTTAAATGAGTAAGAGTTGCTTCAGATACGCCAATTAAAAACTGATTTTCCACAAACAGAGAAAACCGTGTGGCGTTCTTTTTTTGTACCTGAATTTCAGAAATGGCAGCCGGAAGAAGGGCTGCGCCTTCTTCCGAATACCGGGTTTTCTTATCCTTTTTCTTCAACCGCTTCTTTTTTCTTCTTTTTGTCGTCTTTCTCTTCTTCTTTCGGTTCAATACCCATTAGCAATTTGCGGACTTTATCCTCAATCTTCTTCGCCAATTCGGGATCTTCTTCCAGAAACTGCATGGCCGCATCGGAACCCTGACCAATCGGCTCACCGTCATAACGGAACCAGCTTCCACGTTTTTCGATGATATCATACTCAACGGCAAGGTCTAAAATTTCTGACACCCTCGAAATTCCTTTTCCGTACATAATGTTAAATTCCACCACTTTAAAAGGCGGTGCAACTTTGTTTTTAGCCACTTTTACTTTTGTACGGTTTCCGATTACTTCATCACCTTTTTTAATGGAGCCAATGCGGCGTATATCCAATCGCACCGATGAATAGAATTTTAAGGCACGGCCACCGGTAGTGGTTTCCGGGTTTCCAAACATCACCCCAATTTTCTCACGCACCTGGTTAATGAAAACGCAAGCCGTTCGGCTCTTATTGATGATACCCGTAATTTTACGCATTGCCTGCGACATCAACCGCGCCTGCAGGCCCATGTGAGAATCACCCATTTCGCCTTCCAGCTCAGCACGGGGAACCAAAGCGGCAACGGAGTCAACCACTACCACATCTAAGGCACCGGAGCGAATCAGCGTTTCGGTAATTTCGAGCGCCTGTTCACCATTATCGGGTTGGGAAACCAGCAGTTCATCTACATTAATGCCCAGCGCTTTTGCATAGCGCGGATCAAATGCGTGCTCAGCATCAATAAATGCGGCATATCCGCCGGCTTTTTGTGCTTCGGCAATTACCTGAAGCGCCAGCGTGGTTTTACCACTGGCCTCCGGACCGTAAATTTCGGTTACTCGTCCGCGCGGAATTCCCTGCACGCCAAGGGCATAATCAACCATAATAGAGCCGGTTGAAATCACATCAATATCCTGAATGGCTTCCGCCCCCAGCTTCATGATGGTTCCTTTTCCATGCTGTTTTTCGATTTGCCCAACGGCCATGTCGAGGGCTTTCATTCTGTCATCTTTAGCCATAATTGTATCCTGTTTTATTAATAAAAAATGGTTGGTGTTTTGCTCTGTAATTCAAAAGTCAGAGCTCAATTTTCAATACACTTATTCAATTTCTGCGCAGGTAATAAAGCTGAGGTTCACTGAGCGTATTTGATTCAATAATTTGTTATAAAAGTTCTTCGGTGATTGCAACCGTGCACAAAGTAAGGAGACTGAGTGTCAGTTTGTGTCACCTATTTTAATTTTTTATGAATATATGTTCAATGTATGTAATAGGCAAATGTACCTGCGTTCGTTTTTTATATTCCCCTTAACGATTAATTTATGTGTGATATATGTTAGAGCGATTGAAATCACATTCCTTACAATTTATTTTTGAACCGTTATTTTAAGCGAGGGTTTGGATCTAAAAAGCAAGGTTACAAGCTGAAGTTATTATGTGCAAGACTTTTCGATGCTTTCAGAAGTATTTTATGAAGCTTAATCCGGATTAAACCTTGATTTCCTTTTTGAGTTCAAGTACATTGGGCACGTAAAACCAATGAAATATACAGTTAAGAGAGATTTTGGCTTTTTGTACTAACCATTTTAGCAGAATCACCTATTCGTTTGAAAACCCGAAATTAGAGCTGTGAGGAAGTAATTCGGACTAAATAAAATAGGGTCGGATAAAACAGGATAGATTTAGGTCTTTCTAAATAAAAAGCCATATCAACAGGAGAAATCAAATGAAAAAAGCATTATTCAGTACCGCACTTCTATTTTTTGTGATAATCGGTCAAGCATTTGCTCAAGACTTTACCATAGATAAAAACGGCATTTTAAAATGTGAAAATGCAGCCGTTGGCGACACGGCTACTATTTCCGGAAATATTTATGTAGCTGTTGATAAAGCCATGCTGGAAAGAAAGGTCAGAGACAGTTCAAATCCGCTGTATGTATGCACTTCGCACGTGACAGATATGAAGGAGTTGTTTTTTGAAGCAGCTGCTTTTAACGGTGATCTGGGAAATTGGGACGTAGGTCAAGTAACCAA
>CAZDGU010000020.1:0-31123 GCA_964505215.1 uncultured Balneola sp. | reverse complement strand
CAGGTTCATTTTTGATGGGGTTCAAATATAGAAAATTATTAGAAGCTGTTGGCCATATGAAAGTAATGGTTTTAAAATTTTCGCAACGCCTCACCGAAACACTGCGCCAAACCAAAAACTAAGCTAAATTTCGGGGGAACTTCTTCGGTTACGAGCGTTTAATTCATAGCTAAAATATAGTATCTTTCAGAAAGCCAATTATATGAGGAAATGATGAAAACCCAAGTTGCCAACCTGTTATCGTGTGTATGCGTTCTTGCTGTTTTAATGTCTTGTACAGAACAAGTAACAGATTCAAAAACCGAAATTGAAGTCCCCGAACAAGTAACCGCTGCTGAGAAAAAACTGTCAAAAACCGCACAATCGTTCAGTTTTAATCTTTTTGAAAATGTGGTTACAGAGGAAGAAAAAGAGAATATATTTATATCTCCGTTGAGCGTTTCTATGGCATTAGGAATGACGTTAAATGGAGCCAAAGAAGAAACCTATCGCCAAATGAGAGAAACACTGGCGCTGCAAGGGCTGGAAATGGAAGAAATTAATGAAGGCTATCACCTGCTTGCTGAACGGCTGAAAACGGCTGATAAAGAAGTAAAGCTGCAGATCGCTAATTCGGTATGGAGTAAACAAGATTTTGCTATAGAAGAGGATTTTGCCCAACGCTTAGAAAAATATTTTGGAGCCAAAGCCACCGAGCTTGATTTCACAGATCCGGAATCTGTTAACATCATTAACAAATGGGTGGCCGAAAACACCAACGGGCTGATTGATGAGATTATCCAAGGCATTCCCGATGAAATGGTGATGTATCTGATAAATGCGGTGTATTTTAAAGGCGAATGGACACACCCCTTTGATGAAAAACATACCCGAGAGCGCCCGTTTTATCTGGAAAACGGAGAAGAGGTACAGGTTGATATGATGAGCCAGACCCGGGCTTTTAACACCTACTTTTCAAGTGATGTCAGTATGATTGACGCCATCTACGGCGACAGCCTCTACAGTATGACGCTGATGATGCCAACCGACAAAAACGTATCTCTGGATGACTTCATCGCAAACAACCTGACGGAAGAAAATTTTAATAACTGGGTAAGTAATCTCACCTACGGAAGAGCCCAGTTTGACCTGCCCAAGTTTGAGATGGAATATGATGTTACGATGAATGACATCCTGAAAAACATGGGAATGAAAGATGCCTTCAATGAAAGTGAAGCAGATTTTACGGGCATAAATAAAGGAGGCGGATTGTTCATCAGTCAGGTGAAACACAAAGCATTTATAACCGTTGATGAAAAGGGCACCGAAGCAGGAGCAGCTACATCTGTAGGCGTGGGCGTTACTTCTATGCCACCTTCATTCACAGCCAACCGCCCCTTTGTATTTTTAATTAGAGAGCAGCAAACCGGCGCCATTATTTTTATGGGTAAAGTGGGCAATCCTACGGTAAGCAATTAGTGATGAGAGCGTATTGTGCAAACCCTAAATTATGTCCTCGTTGCTAAGCTCTCCCGACTGCTCGGGACCACGCAGTCCCGGAAGCTCCAGCTTCCCGTGGTGTGAAATGGAAACTTCGTTCATCTACTAACATTCCGGATTTTTGATCTCCACTTTTACAAACTCCATAATTACCAAATAAAATGAAAAACACTGCTGTTATTATTCTTGACCTCACACATGATTTTGTTCACGGGAAACTGACAACCCCAAGGGCTTTTACGGTTATAGAACCGCTGAAAAAACTTGTCGAATATGCGCACGAAAACGAAATCCCGGTTATTTATGTATCCGATTCTCATTTGGATGTGGACCGGGAGCTGGAGATTTGGGGTCCGCATAGTATGAAAGGAACGGAAGGAGCCGAGGTTATTAAAGAGCTACCCCGTGATAAAAAAGATTACCTGCTCGAAAAACGTACTTACAGCGGCTTTTATGAAACCGGTCTGGATCCTTTGCTCAGAAGTTTGGGAATAGACACGATCATGGTTACCGGTCTGCATACCAATATGTGCTGCCGGCATACCTCTGCCGATGCTTACGCGATGGGCTATAAAATTCTGGTTCCCGAAGAAACTACCAATGCCTTTACCGAAGAAGAATATCACGAAGGTCTGGATTATTTAAAGAGAATGTATCAGGCTGAAGTGAAACCGTTGGATTCATTTATCGAAGCCTGAACCTTTTGAATTATCCTCGTTGCTAAGCTCCGGCTTAGCAACGCAGTCCCGGAAGCTCCAGCTTCCCGTGGCGTGAATTGGAATACTTCGTTCATGTACTAACATCCCGGATTTTGAATCGCGGATTTTAAGGGATGGCACGGATGGCGCATATTTTGTTGTATTCAGGTTTCTAAAAGACAGAAGGTTGAATATTATATGCCCCGAAATCCTTAAAACCGGTTCCAGCGTCCGCTGTGACCTTTTTACTTATCTTTCAATACGTTGTAAATCTCAACGACAAGTAGATTGGTGCAAGCGGACACTTGCACCAGTCGCTGCGAAGGTGGTTACTTCAGCAAATCCTCCAAGGATTCAGAATCCTTGGAGGATTTTTCCCTAATACATTAATGAGTCTATTCGCAAACTTTGAGTTTTCATACAGGCTGCGACGTTCGTGACGAAGATTCTTTTATAAAGTAAAAATGATGTCATTACAAATTAAATGCCATCATTTCTTTTAAAGAAACGCGGTGTTCGTAGAAAGCTTTGCCTACCACAACGGCATCCATATTTGCTGCATCCAGTTCTTGTAAATCCTCAACAGAAGAAACGCCGCCGGAGGCAATCAGTCTGATTTCAGGAAACTCAGCTTTCAGGTTTTTATACAGCTCTACGTTAGGACCCGCCAGCGTTCCGTCTTTAGAAATATCGGTACACAGTATTTCTTGCAGACCGTGGTCAATCATCCGGCTCAAAAAAGATGTTGCCGATTCTTCCGCCGTTTCCAGCCAGCCGGAGTAGGCAATTTTTCCGTCTTTTAAGTCCATGCCTAAAATCATGCGTTCCGGAAATTGCTGGAGCGCTTTCAGCCAGTCTTTTTCATTTTTGATAGCCATAGAGCTACAAATCACTTTAGAAAGTCCGGCTTCTAAAAGCATGGTTACATCCTCAAACGTTCGGATTCCACCGCCGGTTTGCACAGAAATACCAAGCTCATCAATAATTTTCTGAATATGAGGAAGGTTCACGAATTTGCCTTCCTTAGCGCCGTTTAAATCCACAACGTGAATATGGTCAAAGCCGGCATCAGCAAAAACGCGGGCCTGCTCCAGCGGAGTTTCGTGGTACACGGTTACTTC
Organism: uncultured Balneola sp.; assembly: GCA_964505215.1. Taxonomy (GTDB): domain Bacteria; phylum Bacteroidota; class Rhodothermia; order Balneolales; family Balneolaceae; genus Gracilimonas. Next base: position 27,825 of record CAZDGU010000020.1, on the reverse strand, counting down.
TTGGTAAGAACCTTGGTGAAGACGGACGGCCTGTCCGTTTAATAAGTCGATAGCGGGAATAGTCTGCATAAAAATATTTTTAAAGCAAAGGTAGGCTTTCGCGCAGAGAGAATCACTTTCAATTAAAAAGCAGGAACACTTTTTTAAATAGCGGTGTTTGGCTTGAGCCGAGGGCATCAACCCGTGAAAAGAATATATGAGCATACATACACACATTATCTTAGAAAATATCAGTAAAAGCTACAGCGAAGGAGCGAAGAACCGCAACGTTTTGAGCAATCTTAATTTGGAGCTGAACGAAGGAGAACTGGCCGTTTTGTTAGGGCGCTCCGGTTCCGGTAAAAGTACGCTGCTGAATATTATAAGCGGCATTGATACGCCGGATACCGGTAAAGTATTGATTTCAGGTACCGATTTAGCTACACTTACCGAAAAAGAACGCACGCTGTTTCGCCGTAATAATATTGGATTTGTATTTCAATCTTTTAACCTCATTTCAACCCTTACGGCGCTGGAAAATGTGCTGCTTCCTCTTCATTTAAAAGGAATGAAGGAAGAGGAATCCCACGAAAAGGCGAATCATTTTTTAGCAGAAGTAGGTCTTTCTGAGCGTGCCGACAGTTATCCCGATCGCCTTTCGGGAGGCGAGCAGCAGCGGATAGCTATTGCCCGAGCGCTGGCACATCAACCCATGCTTATTTTAGCCGATGAGCCGACCGGAAACCTGGATTACGAAACCGACCGGCAAATTTTAGATATGCTGAATATGCTGGTTCGCGAACACCGCCGCACCATTCTTTTAGCTACCCACGATCGTGATATTTGCGCTATGGCCGACCGCGTTTTTGAGCTTCAAAAAGGAAAGCTTTGGGAAATTTCTGAGCTGACGACAGCATGAACAAGCAGCATTCAGATTTATTATGGCGCTCAAGCTTTCGGTTTTTGCTGAACCATCCGTGGCATTTTGTGCTGTCCATTTTAGGCGTAGCGCTGGGCGTGGCCGTGGTGGTCTCCATCGATCTTTCCAACAGCAGCGCCCAAAAAGCCTTCAATCTTTCCACTGAAACCGTAACCGGAAAAGTGACGCATCAAATAACCGGAACTGGCGGAAGCGTGCAGGAAGAAACCTATCAAAAAATCAGGATTGATGAGAAAGTCAGGAATTCTGCTCCCGTCATAGAAGGGTATGCGCGGGTTGAAGGGATGAATCGCATTTTCCAGCTTTTAGGGGTTGATCCGATTGCAGAAGCGCCTTTCAGGGATTTTACCAGTCAGGAAGCAGGAGTCGATTTATCGGAATTTATGAGCGGCGCCAATACCGGATTGATATCAAAAGAAGTAGGGCAGACTTTGGACGTTCAGCCGGGAGACTGGATTTCAATCACGGTAAATGGAAAGCCGCATCAGCTCAAAATTTCCGGCTTTATTGAAGCGGGAGATGCGCGCAGCCGTCAGGCTTTGGAAAGCGTGATTGCCGTAGATATTGGCACGGCCCAAAAGCTGTTAGATATGCAGGGAGAACTCAGTCGTATCGACTTAATTTTACCGTCCGAATCTTCTCAAAAAACATCACAAATAACGAAAGTTTTACCCGAAGGCACAGCGCTGGTTCGTTCTGAAATCAGAACGCAAACGGTAGAGCAAATGACGCGGGCGTTCGAGTTCAACCTGCAGGCGCTTAGCATGTTAGCACTGCTGGTAGGCATGTTTTTAATTTACAACACCATAACGTTCTCAGTGGTGCAGCGGCGTCCGGTTATTGGACGATTTAGAGCCCTGGGCGTGCAAAAATCAGAAATATTAGCTCTCATTTTAAAAGAAGCGCTGCTGATTGGCGCATTAGGAACCGTTGCGGGAATAGCAGCCGGAATTTTATTAGCTCAAGTGCTGGTAAAGCTGGTCACCCAATCCATCAACGATCTGTATTTTGTGCTAAACGTGCAGGCGTTGGCAATTGGTTTCTTCCTGCTTTTAAAAGGAGTTTTATTGGGAATTGGGGCCACGCTTTTAGCCGCTTGGTGGCCGGCGAGGGAAGCTTCAGAACAAGAAATTTCTACGGTTTTAAAGCGCTCATCCGGTGAGTCGGCCATCACCTCGCGATTAGGAATTATTACGGCTACCGGATTGCTGATTGCGGCGGCGGGCGGACTCACGCTACTAATCCCCAGTGGTGGAATTTTAGCCGGTTATGCGGCACTGCTTTTCCTGATTATAGGATTTTCACTCACCGCTCCCGTCATTATCGTGGGCATGGCCAAACTCTTGCGTCCACCGGCGGGAATGGTGAACGGGCTGATTGGGAAAATGGCCGTTCGGGGAGTAGTCACCGAGTTAAGCCGAACTTCAGTAGCCATTGCTGCATTGGCGGTAGCCGTAGCCGCCACGGTAGGTGTTGGGGTGATGGTTGACAGCTTCCGAAGCACCGTAGTTTCTTGGTTAGAAACACAGCTGCAGGCCGATGTGTACGTGCAGCCACCCAGTGCCGTTTCCAGAAATGCCGATGCCACGCTCGACTCATCTCTGGTTTTTATCCTTAAAAATACGCCCGGAGTGGCTGAAACGGGAACCGTTCGTCGGGTAGAAGTGCGTACCAATAACGGAGTGGATAATTTGGTGGCTGTCACTCTAAATGAAGACGCTCGCAAAGGATATCAGCTGAAAAACTCGGTTAAGGAATTCTGGAATCGTTTTGAAGAAAAGCCGGCGGTGATGGTTTCTGAAGTGTATGCTTATCACCACGAAATGAGTTTGGGAGATACGCTTCACATTCAAACCGACAAAGGAAATAAGCCGTTTATAATTGAAGCCATTAATTTTGATTATGCCTCTGACATTGGCACCATCAGCATGAACCGAAAAACATATAGGCGTTTTTTTGAGGATGAAGCCATTTCCGGGCTGACGCTGTATGCAGAAAATGGATTGGAAATTGATGCTTTGGTACATCGCCTGCGGGAACGAGCCGATGGTAAACAGCAGGTTTTTATACGCTCGAATAAAGGATTGCGAGAAGCTTCTATTGAAATTTTTGATCGGACTTTTACCGTTACCACGGTGTTGAGAATGCTGGCCATTTTGGTGGCATTTATGGGCGTACTTTCCGCACTGATGGCGCTTCAGTTTGAGCGAGCAAAGGAGTTAGCCGTACTGCGCGCCAGTGGATTGACGCCGTCTCAGCTTTGGAATTACGTGATTACACAGACCGGCGTTATGGGCATAATAGCCGCCGTTCTTTCAGTTCCATTGGGACTTTTAATGGCATACGTGCTGGTGTATGTCATTAATTTGCGCTCGTTTGGATGGACGCTTCAGTTTATGATATCGGGTGATATTCTGCTGCAGGCAGGAGCACTTGCTATAGTTGCGGCCGTATTGGCGGGAATATATCCTTCCTGGAAAATGGCGCAGGCTAATCCTGCTGATGCGCTTAGAAATGAATAATTAGTATGATCAAAAAATCAATTTGGATCACTTTTTTATTGGTATTTGGCGTGCTTGTGGGTTTTGTTATCTGGCAAGTTTCAGAAGATAATCAGGATGTGGAAGTTACCATTTCAGTAGCCGAAGCTATGGGAGGTAACAGCACAGAAGGATATTTAAGAGCTACCGGTCCGCGCGAATTTAAGTTTCCGGAAGATCACGGACCACATCCCGGTTTCCGAACCGAATGGTGGTATTACACAGGAAATCTATTTACGGAAAACGGCCGCCGATTTGGCTATCAGTTTACGATTTTCAGAAATCAGCTAAAGCCTTCTGAAAGTGCAGAGCAAAATTCAGACAGCTCTTCAATCTGGAGCTCAAACCAGCTGTATTTAGGTCATGTGGCGGTATCTGATATTGAAAATGAACGCCATGTGTTTGATGAAAGATACAGTCGCGGTGCCGCAGGATTGGCCGGTGCTCAGGTTCAACCCTACAAAATTTGGCTGGAAGATTGGACTATTGAAGGAATGGAAGTACAATCTTCAGAATTTCCCAATGCGCTTTCTGCTCACATAAAAGCTGAAATGGAAAACGGAGCTTCTATCAGTCTGAAAACCCGTCCGTTGAAACCATCCGTTTTTCATGGAGATCGCGGATACGATGAAAAAGGTCCAGATGCAGGAAATGCGTCCTATTATATTTCATTCACGCGGCTCCAAACCGAAGGATTTATCACATTGGACGGGCAAAAATTTGCGGTAAAAGGCCAAAGCTGGATGGATCATGAATGGAGCACCTCGGCGCTGGGGAGTGAACAAAAAGGGTGGGATTGGTTTTCAATTCAGCTCTCCAACGGCTACGATTTAATGTATTATCAGCTCCGAAATAAAGACGGTACGCTCAGTTCTTTTTCTACGGCCACGCTGGTGAGTCCGGACGGAGAAGTGACGGCCATCAACCCTGAAACGGTTACTTTAACGGTGCTGGATACTTGGAAAAGCCCTGAAAACGGAGCCGAATATCCGGTTCAGTGGAAACTGGAGGTACCCGCTCATAATTTAAGCCTGAATCTTGAAACCGTATTTGATAATCAGGAAATGAATGTGTCGGTTCGCTATTATGAAGGCGCGCTTTCTGTGGAGGGAAAAGCAGATGGGGAAGAGATTGGCGGAGTCGGGTTTATTGAAATGACCGGCTATGCGCCGCAATAGATTATTTAGATTGGCGCGCCAATTATATTTTTATGATTTTCGTTGTATGAAAGGGATAAAAATGAGAACTTAATCCTCCTTTCTAAATACGCATAGATCTATATCCAAAACATGCCCGATATAAAAACACTGACAAAAAAAGATCGTAAATTTCTGGTTGAGCTGGAGGAGTTACTATATGAGCGAAAAGATGAAATGCCGGACGGCTCCTACACTACAACAATGTACAAAAAGGGAATAGATAAAATTGCTCAAAAAGTAGGAGAAGAAGCCGTTGAAACGGTGATAGCCTCCAAAAATGAGGACGAAAGCGAGTTTATTAACGAAGCGGCAGACTTGGTTTTTCACTTAATGTTGCTGCTGGCCGAAAAAGAAATTCCCCTTCATGCAGTAATTAAAAAGCTCCGAAAGCGCCACAGCAAAGGCAATAATAAACACATTGGCGAATAGTATAATGGTAGAAATGCTGCAATAAAAATCCTTATAAGTGGTTTTAACAGCTCCCGCCTTCTTTGTATCTTTGTTTCTTTAAAGTGAGACGCACCATATCCTATATAATTCATGAATAACATTCGAAATTTTTGCATCATTGCCCATATCGACCATGGGAAATCAACCCTGGCCGACCGTTTGCTCCAAATTACCGGCTCCATCAGCGAGCGCGAAATGCAGGAGCAGATTTTAGATGATATGGATTTGGAACGCGAACGCGGTATTACCATTAAAAGCCATGCCATCCGTATGGATTATGAGCGACCAAACGGTGATAAATACACCTTTAACTTAATTGATACGCCCGGCCACGTTGATTTTGCTTACGAAGTTTCGCGCGCACTTAAAGCGTGTGAAGGAGCTATTTTAGTAGTTGATGCCGCTCAGGGTATCGAGGCTCAAACCATTTCAAACCTGTACCAAGCTATTGAGCAGGGGCTGGAAATTATCCCGGTGCTTAACAAAATTGACCTGCCCGGAGCCGATCCGGAAGGAATTGGTCAGCAGGTTGTAGATTTAATTGGGTGTGAACACGATGAAATTCTGCACGTTTCGGGCAAAACGGGAGAAGGTGTAGATGCGCTGCTTGAAGCCATTGTAGAGCGCGTTCCCGGACCAAAAAGGGAAGATGATAAGCCGCTTCGAGCGCTTATTTTTGATTCTGTTTTTAATACTTATCGCGGTTCGGTAGCGTATGTCCGAGTGATGGAGGGCGTGCTTAAGAAAGGTGATTTGTTCGAGTTTATGTCGAGCAAGAAGCAGTATAACGCTGAAGAAATTGGCTACCTGAAAATGAAGCAAGAGCCGACTAAGGAATTACATGCGGGAGATGTTGGCTACGTAATTGGCAGTGTAAAATCACTGCAGGATGTGCGCGTTGGTGATACCATTACAAAAGTGGATAATCCCGCCAAGGAACCTATTCCGGGTTATCAGGAAGCAAAACCGATGGTATTTAGCGGGATTTTCCCAACCGATGCAGATGATTTTGAAGACTTGAGAGCCGCACTCGAAAAGCTACAGCTGAACGATGCCTCGCTTACTTATGAACCGGAAACATCCAAAGCATTAGGATTTGGATTCCGTGCCGGATTTCTTGGATTATTGCACATGGAAATTGTTCAGGAACGTCTTGATCGTGAGTTTGATATTGATATTATCACCACCGTGCCCAACGTGCAGTACGAGGTAGAGCTGGAAGAAAGCGGAAAGCGGATTGAGGTTGATAATCCGAGTGAAATGCCCGATACGGGTGAAATTAAGGCGATTTACGAGCCATATATAAAAGCCACAATTATTACCCCGGCCGATTATATCGGGCCCATTATGAATTTATGCCAGGAACGGCGAGGTATTTATGTAAATCAACTTTTTATGCAAAATAATCGGGTTGAAATTACGTATGAACTGCCAATGGCAGAAGTAGTTTTTGATTTCTACGATCGGCTCAAATCAGGAACGCGAGGATATGCTTCCTTAGATTATGAATTTATTGAATACCGAAAAGGCGATTTGGTCCGTTTGGATATTATGCTGAACGGCGACCAGGTAGATGCGCTTTCAAGTATTACACACCGCGACAAAGCCTATTATTTAGGTCGTAAAGTGTGTGCAAAATTAAAGGAACTTATTCCGCAACAGCAGTTTGAAGTAGCCGTACAGGCAGCCATCGGAAACCGAATAATTGCCCGAGATACCGTGCGGGCAATGCGCAAAGACGTAACCGCAAAGTGTTACGGAGGCGACGTTTCCCGAAAACGAAAGCTGCTTGAAAAGCAGAAAGAAGGTAAAAAACGAATGAAACAAGTAGGTACGGTAGAAATTCCCCAAGAGGCATTTTTAGCTGTACTTTCTATGGATGACGACGAGCGATAAATTTATGCAACACATGACAAAACGAATTCTATTCTTTTTCATATTAATGGTAATGATTTCAACCGCAGCACAGGCACAATTCGAAGAGCCGGACATCAAAAAAGTGGAAAACACGAAAGAAGCACGAGCTGAATTTCAGTCCCGCTTTGCCGATATAAAATGGACCGGGCAGGGTTTTAACAGTAATGAATTAGACCGCATGCCCGCCATCGAAATAAGAGCGGTTCTGCAAAGTGCTTATGGAGATCCTACCCAAACGGTAGAAGATATTATTGCCAAAGACGGTTACCTCCGCGACGGTAAATCCATTCAATTTGAATATTGGTTTATTATAGACGGCTACATTCCTATGATGGTTTTAGACCTGGAAGGTCCGTTCGAAAATGGTTTGGTATATGTTGGCGCCAGCCGCTATATAGACTTGATGCCGCAGGTAAAACGCACGCTCACCAAAGAGCTGCGCGAAGCCTCTCCCAAAGAGTATGTTGACTATTTCTATTCCCCGGAAAGAGGGCAATGGTATAAAGTTTCATACAAAGCCGGCGAATATAAACAAGAGGAAATTAAAAAGCCCTCTCATATTAAAAACTAAATAATTATCCATCTTGGAAGAAAAAAAGCAGTCGGAAGATCAGGGATTGAGTTCTTATTGGAAAAAAAGGAAGGAAAAAACCGAAGAAGAAAATAAAAAAGCCAAATCTTGGTTACGCGAATGGTTAGATGCCATTGTTTTTGCTTTTATAGCCGCAGCCATTTTACGTGCTTTCCTATTCGGCTCCTATAAAATCCCAACTCCTTCTATGGAGAAAACATTAATGACAGGCGATTTGCTGATCGTGTCGAATATCACCTATGGTCCCCGAACGCCTATGGGACTTTGTGTGCCTTTTCTACAAGGCTGGTGTATGCCCGGTGTAGAGCTGCCCTGGACCCGCCTTCCGGGCTTTCGTAATATTGAAAGGGATGATATTTTTGTGTTTAATGTGCCATGGGAAGTGAAACCCATCTCCCAAAAAACCAATTATATAAAACGAGCAGTGGCCATTCCCGGCGACACCATTTCCATTAAAGATAAAATTCTGTTCATTAATGGAGAAAGAGAAGCGCCTCATGAAGGTGTTCAGCGCCATTTTGTTGTGAAAATGGCAGAGCGGGTTCGCCTCAGTAACGCAAAAATGGAATCGGTTGGAGGAGAACTGCTTGGTTACGACAGCAACCAAGACGTTTATGTAGTAAACATGGCCGACGATGTGGCGAAAAAAGTAGCCGGTTGGGCCGAAGTGGATACGCTATATATGAATGCGATTCCTGAAGGAAGAACCGAACGGGGCTATGTGCAAAGCCAAGGGAGCTTTTCTCGGGCTTTTGATAATCCGGACCAGATGCCGGAAACCGTTGTGCCTTTTAAGGGGCAAGAAATTCAGCTTACCGAAGACAATTGGTTTGTCTATAAAGACGTAATTGAGCGCTATGAAAAAAATGAGCTCCGCAAACAAGACGGTAAGATTTTTATAAACGGAGAAGAAACCAACCGCTACACCATTCAGCAAGATTACTATTTTGCGATGGGTGATAACCGCGACAACAGTCAGGATTCACGCTTTTGGGGTTTTGTTCCTAAAAGTCACGTAATTGGTAAAGCGTCTATCGTATGGTTTTCTATGGATGGTATGGTGCCTCGTTTCGAGCGCGTGTTTACGCTGATTGAATGAGTGATTTTAGGAGTCAGAACACAGAACTCAGGAGTCAGAATTCTGAGTTCTGACAACCATCATCCTAACTTTGGAGCACGGTAGGTGTTTGTTTCTTGAATGTTTCAGCGTGGAAGTCAGATTTGAAGGTTCATTCCTAAAAGTTATGAGATAGGTAAAGCGTCTATTGTCTGGCATTCATTGAGAGGAATAATACCACGTTCCGAGCAAGTATTTACACTGATTGAATAAGTAGAGAATTCAGAATCCTGAGTTCTGACTCCTGAATTCTGACAACTATTCCCCCACCTTCGCCATTGTTTTTCCTTTTGGTGCACCTTCACGGATGGCAAGCTGCCCGCAGCCGGCATCAATATCATCACCCCGACTCCGGCGCACGGTTGCACGCACGTCATTTTTGATCAGCTCTCGCATAAAGTTATTGAGGCGGTCTTCTCTGGCGCGCTTCAGCTCTACACCGGCCACGTTGTTGTACATGATGATGTTCACCTTACTGGGCGCCCACTTCACTATTTTGGCCAAATCCCGGGCATCCTGGGGGCTGTCATTGAAGTTGTCGAATAGTAAATACTCATAAGTTAACGGTCGTTCAGTAAGCTTGTAATAATGTTTAACGGCATCTTCCAGGCTCGCTAAATTCATAGAGCTGTTGATGGGCATAATCTCATCCCGCTTGGGATCGGTAGGGGCATGAAGAGAAATTGCTAAATTAAACTCCTCACCGTCATCTGCCAGCTTCTTGATTTGTTTGGTGAGCCCAACGGTAGAAACTGTTACGCGCTTAGGCGATAAGTCGATACTCAGCGGATCACAAATAATATGGGCCGATTCGGTAATGGCTTTGTAATTATGTAACGGCTCGCCCATGCCCATATATACAATATTGGTGATTTTCTTGCCGTACTTTTCTTCTGCCAGATCGTTGATGTACTGAACCTGATCTACAATTTCACCGTGTGAAAGGCTTCGGAATAAACCCATTTTTCCGGTAGCGCAAAATGCACATCCAAACACACAACCAACCTGAGAAGAAACGCAAACGGTGAGTCGGCGAGCGGCTCCATCTTCAAAAAAGTCAGGAATAAGCACGGCTTCAATTTTGTGCTCTTTTTCGGGATCGTTCAGCTTAAACAAGAATTTAATAGTTCCATCGCTGCTTTCCTGCTGCTGCACGGGCTGAATGCGATTAATGGTAGCTATTTGATCCAGCTTCTCTCGTAATTCTTTAGAGAGATTGGTCATTTCCTCAAATTCAGAAACTCCTTTTTGATAAAGCCATTGGAAAACTTGGTCAGCCCTGAAGCTTTGCAATCCAAGTTCTTCGCAAAAAGTAGCAAGCTCTGCTTTGGTGAGAGATTTGAGGTCGGTTTTGGGAGATGTTTCTGTAATATTCATAGACACCCAAAATACGCATAAAATGCCCGAACATCACCTGTAAAACGAATCAAAAAAAGGAAAACTGGCAGAAAAGGATAGGTTTACCCTCGTAGCTAAGCTCGGGCTTAGCTATGCAGCCCCGGAAGCTCCTGCTTCCCGTGGGTGAATTAAAATTCGTAAGTCACTATTACTCCATTTTTGAATTGCGGATTAAAGGGATGGTATGGATGGTACCGATTTTTTTGTACTCAGTTTATGGAAGATTAAGAAGATTAAATGGATAGGCTTTCTCATCCGAGTAATTAAAACTGGTTTCGGTGTGCATTTTCGCCATAGGGGAAGTAGCTTTTTCTGCATTCATAATGCCAAAAATGATGTTTAAAATATAAAAGCATGAAGTGGGTAAAACCGCATGGATGGGTAGTGCAGAAGAGTAGAATTAAAATTATAGTGTGTTTGCAGTATATAACAATAACTAAATAGGGGTTATATGAACTATACGGGAATGCTTACATGCATTATTTCAATTGTACTGAGTATGTCAGTTTTTGCTCAGGATATGGGTGTACGGAATGTGAAAATCACGGATATATATCCGGTCGAGCAAAATTCACAATACAATGGGTTTTTTAAACAGGGCCCTAAGTTGGGATTAACGCCAATTCATACTTTAGGTGGACTGAAATATGAGAATACAGCAAGAAACTTTCTCCCATCTTTGAGCCTTCATTATGCCGGTGATTTAAACGGGGACGGATACGATGATTTCTATTATAGGGTAGTGGCATCTGATGAGACCACGGATGATTTGGATGACCGGATAAGAAAAACTATTGTGCTTTATGGTTCACCTTCAGGTATTGATGATGAGAATAGTACGGTGGTCCGAGATGGCTATACTTTCCTGGCTGATGTAACGGGAGACGGCCAGCCTGAATCCATTCAATATAGAGATGGAGCTTTATACTTAGTTGTGGATGAATCGAATGGGGCATTAGAAACATTGGTTGATGTTAGCTTGCTTGAGCTGAATTATAGTGCTGAATACCGTGCTCATGGAGATTTCAACGGTGATGGCTTCAATGATCTAATGGTTTACAATAATACTGTCAATAGCATGGATGCTACAGAAGTTTTTATGATTTATGGTGCCAGTAATGTTGCTAATATTACAATAGATACGCTTTATGCTATCAAAAACGGTACTGGATCCTATACTGAATACTCCCAAATGGCATACTCCGACATCAATGGAGATGGTATCACAGAAATTATAAGAGTATTGTCAGGAACAAATTCGGATAATGAAGCATATGGTAACATAATGATTCATCGAATAAACGGCGCCGGAGAATTAGAAGTTGTTTCTACGGATACGCTATGGGATAATTTTTGGCTTGCCTACACCATGAGAAATGGGGAAATAGGATTGTCTGATCTAAATGGAGATGGGTTAGAAGAATTGCACTTATATAATGATGGGCTGCTGAATGTGTATCAGCTTAGTACAGATACCACGCTATCTTTTGATACAGATAACCCGATTCTTACCAATGAGGTCAATGGGTTTTCCTCCTTAGGTGATTTTGATGACAACGGGACCGAAGACCTGCTCATCTATAGTAATGATTTTGTGAAATACATAAGCAGTGATGCCAGCTTTAATCTTACAGAAACTGATTTACCGATGCAGGATGGCGATTATGTGTGGCCTTCTCAAAGTGTTACTGAAGATGTGAACAGTGGTGGCGATGTTAATGGAGATGGTATCCGGGATATCGTTGTTGGTTTTGAAAATGCTGAAAATCAGCGTTATGGTTATCGGGTTCATTTTGGAAACAGCTCTGGGAGCCTTACCGATACGGCCACCACGGAAATCGAATATATCATGGGAGGAGAAACAAGTACCGTCCGGTATGTATTTAATGCCGGAGATTTTAACAATGACGGCAAAGAAGACTTTGGGGTTACATACGCTTCAGGGAAAGTAGAATTGTATCTGGAAAGTGCTATGTCAAATGAGATGACACCAAATCTAAGTGTAATTTATAATGCTACTGTTTTCTCCCCAAGTACAGGAGATGTAAATGGTGATGGAATAGATGACGTGTTGATTTCAATCAGTACAATCCCAACCGGTTCCAACGATGCTGCTATTAATATTTATCTGGGTGGAAGCACTCCTGATTTGGACTCCGATTATAGCATTTTATTCAGCGATATTTATCCTGATACAACTGATGGAACTCTGAGTAATGCACAATTTATAGGAGATATAAATCATGATGGATTTGATGATATCATGTTCACTTCCGAGTTAATGGAAGATGTAACCCATATTATATATGGCGGAAATACTCTGTCGGCAACTCCGGATGAGCAGTTGCCCTATTTTGCCATGAACTTTAGCAAATTGGGTGATTTTAACGGGGATGGGTTAGCAGATTTCGCTGTTGCCAATAACTCTAACCGTGTCTTCATTTACAGCGGTTTTGATGCTTCAGCAGGAGGCTCTTTTAGCGATCAGCCTATGCTGGAATTAGCAGCGCCGGACTATAATGGAGTTGACCAGTTTGGATTTTATTCGTTCTATGGGCATTCTATAACTTCCGGTGACTTTAACGGAGATGGTTTAGCAGATCTGGCATTTTCTTCTGCATTTCATCAGGAATATATTAATGGTGCATATCGCAGCGCTGAGGCCATCAGGCTTTATGCCGGAAGCACCTCACCTGACACTGTGGTGGACGGAAAAATTTACTTATTAGCTGATGATTATGCGTTAATGCCACCTAATAATATGGAAGATACGCTTTCCCAAAATATTGGCACTATTTCTTCAGTTCCCGACCAGAATAATGACGGGAAGGATGAATTACTATTTGCTGGATATGGCTGGTCAACAAATGCCGGAGTGTATTATGGCGGCGATTTAGACACTATGGGTACCACCATAGATGTATATCTTGAGGCTCCAAATCAGAACGCTGGACTTGGTCCCTTTGCCAATTACATATATGCTGCAAGAGGCATTCCTGCTGTAGGTGACTTTAATAACGATGGCAAAAATGACTACATATTACCGCAAATTGGGGATAGGAACTTCAAAACGGATCCAATATATATTTATAGCTCCGATCAGTTCTCCGTTGCTAATGAAGAAGAGCTGACTGCTGTTTCGGAGTTTGAATTGCACCAAAATTATCCCAATCCGTTTAACCCAACCACAAAAATCAGTTACAATTTACCGGTTTCCGGAGATGTGAAACTGCAAGTGTTTGATATCACCGGCCGATTGGTTTCTACGGTGGTGGATAAGCGGCAGGTTTCAGGGAACCATGTGCTAAGTTTTGATGCTTCAACCTTAGCAAGTGGTATTTATATTTACCGGTTAAAGGCTTCGGGACTTACCCAAACCCGTAAGATGACGCTCATTAAATAACCTAATTCAAATCACAAAACGTATAAAAAAACTCCAAAGCATCAAGCCTTGGAGTTTTTTTATTGCTACTGCTGTTGTTGTATGCTCTTCATAAACTAATACCCTCGTAGCTAAGCTCCTGCTTCCCGTGGGTGAATTAAAATTCGTAAGTCACTATTACTCCATTTTGAATTGCGGATTAAAGGGATGGTATGAATGGCACGGATTTCTCATAAACTAACGTACACGTTCGGATTTGGACAATGGGATATAGAATTGGCACAAGCGGACGCTTGCGCCAGACGAGGGAATAAAACTTAAAACAGCCGAGCTTTTAACGCTAAGCCAAAAACATCACTTCCTGTGACCGCGATTCATTTTTTGATGCCGCCCGCCCGACATGCTGTCTTTGATTAGGCGTTTGTATTTAGGAATTTGTTCCGGCTCTAACACAGCCTTGGTTTTTTCCAGGTGCTCGAACAGGGCATGTTCAATCCTCATATACTGCTTAGAAAGCTGATTGATTAAGGAGTCTTGCTTTGCTTTGTTTTGCGCATCTTCGCTAAGTATAAAATCAAAATATTCGCTGCGGAAATCATTAAGCTGCGCACGCAGTTCACGAATTTCTTGGTAATGAGCACGCCTTAAAGCAGACAGAGAGTCAATCTGAACGTCTGATAATCCAATCTCTTTTTGCATGTAACGGTGAATTTTTCCCCGGTCATATTCTTTTCCTTGGTTTCTTCTATCGTGATTATGTGCCAGCGGGTGAATATTCCACAGCATCACCAAAGTAATAGCGTTCAGTGCCACCATAATGATCAGCCCGGCCAAAGCCCATTTATATTTTTTTTCAACCGTCATGTTACTGTTCCTCAAAAGATTCTAAATAACTTAAATCCACTGTTTGAAAATCATTTGCCAACTCCTCAACCAGCTGTTGCCGTTCGGTAGCAGGCGCTTCATCTGTCCACCGGTTGTAAGATGATAAGTACGCTATATTTAGCAGCATAATAATAAACACGGCAGCTGCGCTAAACACAAACTTTCGGTCAAAATCGGAAGATGCTGAAATAGCTTGATTTTGCTGTTCCATTTTTGCCATTAATCGGCTGTAGAAAAAGTCATCGGTAGTTGCACGCTCCATATCATCCAGTGCGTTCAGGGTTTTGTTCACTTCCTCATTAATATGTTTTTTCCGATTATCCATAATTACTCCAGTTCATTTTGTTGATAGTAGGAATAGAGCTTTTTCTTCAGCGTTTCCTTAGCTCGATAAATCAGTGATTCTACCGCCGGAAGGCTCAAATCCATCACTTCTGCCACTTCCTGATAACTTAATCCCTCCACTTTTTGCAGGGTGAATGCTGTCCTCTGTTTTTCGGTAAGTTGTTCAATATGATCAAATAAAATCTCGGCTCGTTCCTTATTTTCCAGCGATAATCCCGGGTGCGCATACGTGGAAACATCTTCCTTCTGGTTGGTTGAGCTGAACGCATTTCCCAAAGCTTTAAAAAAGCCCGATCGCTTCTGACGTTTTTTATACCGAATCAGCTCCAGCGATTTGGTAGTTGCAATTTTATAAATCCATGTGGAGAGGGAAGCATCTTCCCTAAACTCGCTGATAGAATCAAAAACTTGCATAAAAACCTCCTGAGCAACATCCTCGGCATCATGGGGATTGCGCAAAAATCCTAAACAGGTATTATACACCTGATCCTGATAGGTTTTAACCAACAGCTTGAAAGCCGCCTCTTCGCGAGCTTCGAGCCTGGGTATTAGTTGAGCATCTTCGATATGAGGAAGCTTTTTAGGTTTTAATGTTACGCTGGAAAGGTGCATAATACGTACGCTAAGGTAAAGTATCACGCAGAATTATAGGAAATCGAAACTCTGCGTGATTACTGCCCACTTATATTTAGTTACGTCTGCCTTGCTTTCCGGGCTTGCCCATTTTTCCTTTCATGTTGTGTTGGTTCATATTCATGCGATGCTTATTCAGATGAAAGGTGTCAAACTTTACGCGCTGTTCATCGGTAAGTAGCTCGCGAATTTTTTGATGATGTGCATACTTTGTAAGCATCCGGTCTTTTTGCAGCTCACTGATTTCTGTAATTACTTTATTTACAGCCTTACTATCATAATCATCCGCCGTTACCAGCGTTTGAAGCCGGGCCTCTTTTTCTGCAATTTTTGTAGTGAAGGTCAGCATCGACTTTTTACCATTGGTGTGAATGGTCTCAATCTTTTGGCTTTGTTCGTCGCTGAGATCAAGCATATTAATCATTCGTTGATGCATAGCGCCTTCGTTCTGCATGCCTTGCTGCATACCCATGCCACGGTTAGCACGCTGCTGGGCACTGGCATTAACAGATAATGCGAGTGCTAATAATGCGAGAGGAATTGCTTTTAATAATGTTTTCATGGGAGTTCTCCTTCCAATTTTGGGTTCACTTAATTAGATGACAACTACTCAAAAAACTTGCGCACTTGTAAAATTATAATTCATTCACGCGCTTACAGCTTGTCTTTAAAATGCAATAACCGAGCATTTACTGTTTATTATAAGCACTCAGCTGAAAGTTAAGAGCTGACGGCTTCCCCCATATCTCAATAAGTTTCCGGACCTTCAACAATCTTTGGCGGCCGATCTGCCGTTCAGTTCATTTTTAAGTGAAGGCCAGTTTGGTAGAAAAGTGCTCATCAGTCGGTAAAAACGTTTACTGTGCAGGCGTTCCAAAAGGTGCACCATTTCGTGTACTACAACATATTCCAGCATTTCAGGTCGTTTTTTAGCCAGTTCTAAATTCAGCCATATTCGGGCTGCCCGAATGTTACACGATCCCCATCGGGTTTTCATTTTTTTCACCCCAAACTCCGAAACCTGTACGCCCATGATGGGTTCCCACTTTTCGATTAAAACCGGAATGATTCGTTTCATTTCACCCCTATACCATTCTGCAAGCACGCTTTTTCTCTTGTTGATGTCGGCTCCGGGACGAACCTGAAGCATAAGCTGTGTATCATCAATCCACACTTTTGGAGCTTCATTTTTACTCATCACTTGCAGCGTTAAAGCCGTTCCCCAGACCGGATGCTGCTCACCCGACTCATACCTTAGTTTTGGCCTTTCCCGATGCTTGGCCAGCTGCTTTTTTATCCAGGGAAGTCTATCCTTTATAAAATGAATAACCACCCGTTTGGGTGTTAAATATGGCACAGAAATGCGAACAGATTTCTCGTTTGGATAGACCCGCATATTCAGATTTTTTACATTTTTCCAAGCCACTTCCACCGGCTGATTAGCCACCGTGATGATAGTACGTCGAAAGGTTTTTTTACCCGCCATGTATGAAAATAGAAATTTGCAGTTATAAACAATAAAGCCCGGAATAAACATCAGGCAACTTCATCCCGGCTTTTGGAATGCAAGGTAATCAACGTTCGTAGCTAATCAAATGGATTGTTTTGTATGAGGTTTCAGTAGCCTAAGTAGTTGCATATAATGCTTTAGAGGTAGCAGGATGGAACATTTTTAGGCTGACTTTCTTTGTATAAAGAGAATATTCACAACTAAAATAAGGATTTATGGAAATAGGCAATATCTACGAACTTATAACCGGAAAATTAGAAAACTGGTTAAGTACCGCTATCGAAATGCTGCCAAATTTGGTAATGGCGCTTTTAATAGTAATTCTTTTTTATGTGTTGGCAAAAATCATAAAAAAGTTTGCCGGTAAAATGCTTTCGCAGGTAACAGCCAATAAAACCATAACCACGCTGGCGCAAACAATTTTAGGTGTACTCACCTTGGGTGTGGGTGTATTTTTTGCGTTAAGCATTTTAAATCTGGACGGAACGGTTACCAGTCTGCTGGCCGGAGCGGGTATTATTGGTTTAGCCTTAGGTTTTGCATTTCAGGACATTGCGGCAAACTTTATATCAGGGATTTTACTTTCTGTACGGCATCCCTTTGGCATTGGTGATGTGATAGAAACAAATGACCTTTTTGGAACGGTGATTCGGCTGAGCTTAAGAAATACGGTTATCCGCACTCCGCAAGGACAAATTATGTACGTGCCGAATAAAGAAGTGTATGAAAATCCGTTCACCAATTTCACAAAAAACGGAGAACGCCGCGTAGATTTAGCCTGTGGTGTTTCTTATGGCGATGATTTAGAAAAAGCAAAAAACATAGCAGTTGAAGCCGTATCCAGGATTAGTGCGCGGGATGAAAGTCGCGATGTTGAGCTTTATTATAATGAATTTGGCGGAAGCTCTATCAATTTTATCATTCGGTTTTGGGTTGATTTCACCAAGCCTGTACACTACTGGGAAGGACAAAGCGAAGCCATTATGGCCATCAAAAAAGCGTATGATGAAAACGATATTATGATTCCATTTCCAATCAGAACGCTGGATTTTGGCATTCGCGGCGGTGAAAAACTGAACGGAGTACTGGCCGAAAATATGGGAGAACAAAGCAGTTAATTATTCTTTTATAAACCCTCTGCCGGAAATGCATCTTTTGATAAACTTAAAGATGCATAATCCGGTTATTTTTTTCTGAAGCAACAACTCTGCCCGTACTTTTAACTGATATTTATAGCTTAAAAACGGGAGTTAATCACGTTGTTATAAACCGATCCGAAATTAAATTCAAACCCAAAAGAGCCGCCATAATCGTATGAGGTAGCCTGTTGAGAGAGGTTCAGCAAACGTTCTTCTTCGGTGAGGCCTTTTCCGGAAAGACTGAGCTGATCGTTTATTAGAGAATAGCGCAGGGAGAAAAAGATGGAAAGCCCACGGGTGATGCGCATATTTACCCGAACGCGAGTGTTTACACGGTTCAGGCTAAAATCATGAGCATAAGCACCGGCATCCAACCTCCCGTTAATGCCGCCCCAGGGCTGGGTAAAATCAGCCCGAATGGAAAGCTCCTGCCGCCATAAAAACTCCTCGTCTTTTCCATAAACGGTGGTTTCGGCATAATCGTAGTGAGAGGCTAAAATCCCGTACCTGAACGTAATTTCGCGGCGATTAAATTCGCGATAGGGAAATAAGCTGTACTCGATAGAAGGCGTGATTCCGGCACTCAAATCAATATTATTATGGGTTGATGAGCGAGCTCTTTGGTAGGCACCCACCGTCCAGTGGTCGTTTAAGCTGAAGGCTTGAAGGCCAAAAAAGTTTTTATTTTCGGTGATGTAAATATCGGTTTTGTTTTTGCCGGTATTATCATCTTTAGAAGTGAAGCTCCGCCGGCGGTAGTTTTGGCTGTAACTAAAGTTGATTTTCCACTTGTCGGTGATGCGCCGTGCATCTACATCGCCACCTACCCATAAGTTGCCTTTCGATTGCTCGCCGCTAAAGTTGGTGCTGGCTCCAATTTTAAAAAGCCAGCTATTCCAGGGGTCATCATTATTTACCACCGGTTCATCACTCAAAGTTCCCGAAAAATTAACGTTAAGGTCAGATAGTACGTCCCTGTCAGCCAGAAAATAGACCAGCCCTAATTTTACGTGCTTAGCCAGCTTGCGGCGCATTTCATCGTTAGTGTCCGATTTTGGGCTTATGAATTTGAGGATTTGAGATTTATCTTTTATAAATCCCAAGCCCATAAAATTCAGAGTGTGCTCCCAGCCGCCGCTTCCGGTTTGCTCCAGCGTAACTAATAAATGCACCTCTGCAGCCGATTGATCTCTCACAAAATTGATGAAATTAATTTCAGAACGCACGTAGCTTCCGTTGCAGCCTCTGCAATCTAAATACACATTTAGCGTTTGTTTTTCCTCATTGCCGGAGGATTGAGAAAATGCACTTACAGGCAGAAATAATAAAAAGAGGGGGAGTAGCTTAATTTTCAAAGTGGTGTAAATGGGCTATAATTTTTGGCTACAGAAAATACAAAATTCAGAAATGAGGCTTTGAAAAACTCTTTAAAAACAAGATTAAATTTAAGCCGCGCTTTTGTCTTAAAAGAATAGAAATCAAGTATGATGACGCCCGTTCAGAATTTTATATTCAGAGAAGATAAGTTCATCGAAAGTTCACATGGAACCCTTATTTAAGACCTCATTAAATTTTGGATTGGTTGCCATTTAAAATCATCAAGAAACAGGGAGTATCTCTCCGTCAAACAATAAAATGACAAGTTATTAATATGAAGTATTCTAAATTATTCATCATTATTTCTGCTACTCTGGGAATGTTTTTAGCTGTTTCAACATATGTAAAAGCTCAGGAACGGCAATCAGAAGGTTTAACGGAAGAATTACAGGCAATTTTCAAGAATGAAGCTCTGCACGTGAGCACCATGCTGATGCCAAGAGCCGCTTTTCTTTTTGATAATAATGCCGGGCCGGGTGCCCGCGGATTTTCAGTTCCATTTGCACGGGTTAAAGCCAAAGGAAATTTGAGCGAAGGCTTCGGCTATGTGCTGCACGTTGATGCCGCTAATGATCGAATTTTACTGGATGCTCTCATGAAATACACCTTTAGCCCAAAAGCAACCATAAGCGCAGGTTCCATGCTGCCCGGTTTGAGTGGCGAGCTGATGACAAGCCCTGACAAAATTGATTTTTATACGCGCAGTTTGCCGGTCACAGCCCTGCTGCAAAATCGGGAAATTGGTGTTCAGCTGTCCGGCACTTTTAATTCGCATGTAGATTACAGTGTAGGCATTTTCAACGGAAACCGATTAGCTATAAATACTGACAATGAATTCTACTATACCGCACATGTAGGCTATAAACAAGAAATAGGAGAAACAGGCCAATTTAGAGCGGGGATAAATGGCGGTTACGGTACCTCAGAAAACCTGGTGTTAGGAAGCGGTCTGTTGCCTGCAGTACGAGGAGAGCGTTTTATTTACGGGGGTGATTTCCGTTACGAAAGTGAAAAATGGATTGCAGCGGGGGAAATATTGGCGGCTCAATTAAACTATAAAACATTTGCCGTTAGCGATAATATACTCAGCTACCAGCTTACCGGCGGCTATCGATTCACCCCAAAAACAAGAGCAATGATTCGCTACGAGCAGCTTAGCTCTGATGAAATGCCATCGGTAATAACATGGGAACGAGTTATGCTGGGCCTGAACCATTACCCAACATCTCAAACCGGAATTCGATTAAATTATGTGATTCCCGTAGAAGATCTTGACTTCAAAAACCATGGTTTAGTAGCAACCTGGCACGTGGCATTTTAGGTTGAAATTGTTAAGAATTGGAAGCTCATCCAAAAAGAGCAAAATTGATGGTTAGAGAAA
This sequence comes from uncultured Balneola sp., assembly GCA_964505215.1. Classification (GTDB taxonomy): domain Bacteria; phylum Bacteroidota; class Rhodothermia; order Balneolales; family Balneolaceae; genus Gracilimonas. Next base: position 7,041 of record CAZDGU010000020.1, on the reverse strand, counting down.
AGGAAGACGGAGTTGAGACACAAGCGAACGCTTGCGACGGTTGGGGCTTGATTAAAGAGATAAGAAGGAAATCCTGAAAATATCCTAAATACTGATTTAAACACCCATTTGTTGAATCACGGATTTCCACGGATTTTTGGATTACGCGGATGGAAGTCATTTATGCTGCAATATTGCAACAACACGGACACGGAAAATCCGTGTCATCCGAGCAATCCCCTTAATCCGCGATTCAAAACCCAAAATATTAATAACCGGTGGCTTTAACTTATTCCACGGGAAGCCGGAGCTTCCGGGACTGCGTTGTCCCGAGCAGTCGGGAGAGCTTAGCAACGAGGAAACCCGGTTCAAAAAACATAAGCTCGAAACCGAAACTAACCCGGGTTTGCGGGAGATTGAGATTGCTTATTCCAATCCACAGTTTTAAACACAATATATAAGCCAATCAGCACCATGGGGATGCTTAATAATTGTCCCATGTTAAAGAGCCAGTCGCTGGCAAAGTTAGCTTGTGGAATTTTAGTGTATTCCAGAAAAAATCGTCCCGTAAAAAGAAGAATTAGGAAGGTGCCGAATAAAGAGCCTTCCGGTGGGTGTGCCTTATATTTTTTATAGATATACCAAAGCACGGCAAATACGGCCAGGCAAAGTATTGCTTCATACAGCATGGTTGGATGCCGGGGCATGGTGCCCGCAGTTCCGGGAAGATTGGTAAAAGTAATAGCCCAGGGAACATCCGTTACATGACCGTAAATCTCAGAATTGAAAAAGTTACCGGTTCGAATAAATGCACCGCCAACGGCCGTGGGAATTACAACCCGGTCGGCCAGCCACCAAAAACTCATATTGGGTGCTTTTTTTGCCTGATAGTACATGGCAATGATAATGCCGATGGCTGCACCGTGACTTGCTAAGCCGCCATTCCAAACGGCCAGCACCTGATCTAAATTTCGAAGATAATAGCTCGGATCATAAAAAATGACGTGTCCCAGCCGAGCGCCTACTACGGTTCCCACTAAAATCCAGGTAAGCATACTTTCCATTTCGGCGACTTTGCGGCCACCATCTTTCCACATTTTCACCCCAAACATATAGCCGGAGATAAAAGCCCCGGCAAATAGCAGTCCGTACCAGCGAGGGGCAATTGGGCCAAGAGAAAAGATTTCAGGGTCTATACCCCACGTTAAATTTTGCAGCAGTGCAAGCATTATCATCTGATTATTGGAAATTTCATCAGAAAATAAGAACCTAAAGAGGATATAAAAATCATTTCCTGAAAATAAAGGAGCCGGTGTAATTCTTAAATCAGAGCAACCTCCAATCGCGGCTCTAACATCCATTTGTTGAATCACGGATTTTGCACAGATTTATGGATTACACGGATGAAGTATTCCACTTTTAAATAGTCTTCAATTTAAGTGCAAAAAATCCGTGTCATCCGAGCAATCCTCTTAATCTGCGATTCAAAAACCTGAAAGTATTAATAACCGGTGGCTTCAACTTACTCCACGGGAAGCTGGTGCTTAGCAACGAGGGTAAGCTTAAGGAAAAGAGTGATTAATTCCTCAACTTTGCATCTCATCTTTAGCATCAAATGCCTATACTTGGATTCAGTGGAAAAGCAGGAAAGTCAGAATTTTGGTAACGGTTGAATTTGAGAACACTCAAAGTCGACTTATTGGTACATAAAGTGACTTTTATAAAGCTCGGGAACTATAGGAAGAGCCAAAAACAACCAAGTAATTTTCCATTTGAAGTAAAACAAACACCCTTAAAGGATAATGATTTGCAGTTAGATCGTAGATTTGTACGTCCCAGAAGGCAGCTGGTAGAAACCTTACAGAAAAAAGGAATTGAGGATAAACGAGTATTGGATGCCATCGGGAAAATTCCGAGACACCGGCTCATTGATACAGCCCTTCATTCCAAAGCCTACAACGATACGGCGCTGCCCATCGGGATGGGACAAACCATATCACAGCCTTTTACCGTGGCCGCCCAAACCGAATTGTTAGCCATAGAACCCGGTGAAAAAGTGCTGGAAATTGGAACCGGTTCAGGCTATCAGTGCATGGTTTTGTGTGAATTGGGAGCCGATGTTTACAGTGTGGAACGCCACCATGAATTATATCATCGCGCCAAAGAGCAGCTGCGAGAATTGGGTTACAGAGCCATGCTTAAGGTAGGCGATGGTACGCTGGGGTGGTCAACGTATGCACCCTACGATGGCATTGTAGTAACTGCCGGCGCACCCGTAGTGCCCGATGAGTTAGTGCAGCAGCTTAGTATTGGCGGCCGGTTAGTGATTCCTGTTGGGGACGACCAAAAGCAGATGATGTTACGCATCACACGCATTTCCGAAAATGAATTTGAGCGGGAAGAATTGGCCGATTTTAAATTTGTACCGCTTATTGGCGAAAAAGGTTGGGGAGAATAATTTTGACTGAAAAAGAGCCGGTAAAAGCATCACCCCGGGATACAACTACGCTTAAAGAAGCTCCCTTTTTAGCTCTCAAAGGTTTTTTGATGGGGTCGGCCGATATTGTACCCGGTGTGAGTGGCGGAACCATGGCGCTAATTGTGGGAATTTATGAGCGACTGCTGAATGCCATAAAAAGTGTAAACGGGCAATTTTTAAAAGCTTTTTTCAGCTTTAAATGGAAAAAAGCCTTCAGTGAAATCCATCTGTTTTTCTTAGGTACGCTGTTCTTTGGGATTTTTGCTGCCTTGGGATTTTTCACCAAAGTAGTGCCGCTGCAGGTATATATGTTCACGCACCCCGAAATTGTGTACGGTCTGTTTTTTGGGTTGATTATCGGCTCTATCTATATTTTAATTAAAGCGCTGGAGCGGTTTTCAAAAACCGAAGCGCTGATGTTAGTTTTAGGTATGGCATTTGGAATATGGATTGTTTCGTTGGTACCCACCGATACGCCCGAACACCCCGCATTTGTTTTCCTAAGCGGAAGTATTGCCATTTGCGCCATGATTTTACCCGGCATTTCCGGCTCATACCTGCTGCTTATTATGCGCAAATATGACCATTTGCTGGCTAACATCGGGAAATTAGGCGGCGTAGAAACTGTGGACGGTTTGCTGGGATTATTGCCGTTTGTTTTGGGAGCCGTTGCGGGATTGGTTGTCTTTTCGCGGTTTCTGTCGTGGTTGCTCGCCCGCTATCACGCCCAAACGCTGGCGGTACTAATTGGCTTTTTAATAGGCTCGTTATATGTAATTTGGCCGTATCAGCACCGCGAATATGTACAGCAGGTGCGTGAGGTACGGGTTGAAAACTATACAGATCCGGAAGTTCAGGAACTGCTGAAAAATCCACCCAAAACAAATTTACCGGAATTTGAACGGATTGGAACCATCCAAAACGAAGCGTCTTTATTTGATGAAATGAAAAAAGCTGAAATTGAAACGGTGAAAAATAAGCTAATCAAATCTGAGCCGTTTGTTCCCGGCTGGATAGGTGCCAAGCCTACCGATCAACCCAATGTGTGGGGAGGAGTTTTGGGAATATTAGCAGGAATAATTATGGTTGGGGGATTAGAGCGCCTCAGAGAAAAATAGATGGAACATTTATGCGCACTAAGTGATTTTTATGAATGAAATATTTTGTTATGAGCTAAATTTCAACCAACTTTAAGAGTAGCAATTTTATAGAAATTCATTCCATTTAGTATAGAGTGATGAGAATATTACAGTAAAGGCCATTAAATTAGAGCACAACCTTCACCCTTAAATACATAGCACTATGAACATTAAACGCGTCTTAATACCTACCGATCTATCTGAAAAGTCTAATGCGGCATTAAAATCAGCTGATTTATTTATTGACCGTTTTGATTGCATTGTTGATTTAATGCACGTGATACCGCTATCGAAATATTTGGGTGATAGTTTTGATAAAATCGGCCTTCCGCTGAGTATGAACTCAGATATATATCCGAAGTTGATTGAGAGTAAGCGAAAAGAGCTCAGTGCTTTTGCTCATAAGCACATAAAAGACAAAGAACGGCGTGGAGAATATATCATAACCATAGACCGCAAACCCTCCGATTCAATTTTACAGCAGATAGAAAAAGGGAATTATGACTTAATTATGATGAGTGCAAAGGGCGAACACTACGCTGCTTTTTTCCACGGCAGCGCAACCGACAGAATTGTCCGTCGTTCAAAAACGCCGGTTCTTACCCTTACTGAGCAAATAGAAACAAGCAAAATAAACACCATTGTAGTACCCTGCGATTTTTCTAACCATTCGTTAGGGGCCATTCCTTTAGCATTTGCTGCAGCCCGCAAATTTGAGGCAGACTTACAGCTGCTAAATGTAATTGAAATGTACGCACATGATGTGCATGGAATTGAGCCCACTACTATTGGGGTTGATGAAAATGCCGTATATAAAGGGCTTATAAACCGATTAAAGACATTTTTTGAAGAATATGAAGATTTCCAATTTACGGTAGAAGAAGCTGAAGGGGAATTTAAAAATACGCTGGTGCACCATGGCGATGATGGAGAAACAACGCGCATAGCTTGCGAAACAGTAATACGGAAATCGATAGCCGCCCATCACGAAATTATAGATTATTCCAACGAGCACGCCGATCTGTTAGTAATGAGTACGCATGGACGTACAGGGCTGTCCCGGATGCTGTTAGGTTCTACGGCCGAACATGTAATTCAACATCTTGATATTCCTCAAATTACCATAAAACCGGACCTTGAAAAGTAAAGGGTTTTGCTTCACTCAAACTTCACAAAATTAAGGTACTATCGGGTACCAGCTAATAAATGAGGAGGTTGTTATGAAAGTGAATCATATTTTAGTACCCACCGATTTCTCTGATGCATCTCTTGAGGCTGTGAAAATGGCTGCTGAGATGGTAGGTAAATACCGATGCACCGTTGATCTGATTCATGTTACGCCATTGCTGGCGTATTACGAACAAAGCATGAAGCATTTAGGAGTGCCGTTTGATATGGAGGAGGATGTATATCCAAAAATACTGCAAGAAGCGAGTGATAAGCTCCATGAAATTGCAGAAACGTATATTCCAAAAGAGTTTCGCGGACAACTGATAAACTTGGTTGGTCGCAAGCCTGCTCAAATTATTGCTAATAAGGCTAACGAAAGCCAGTGCGATTTGGTGATAATGAGTAATAAAGGCGGGCATGAATCTAAAGAAGTGCGAAGCAATATCACCGAAAAAGTGATTCGCTATTCTCACAAACCGGTTCTTAGTCTGTCCGAAAGCTTAACCAATGAGCAGGTAAACGAGATTTTAGTTCCGGTTGACGGTTCTGAAAACTCCATAGCACCTTTAATGCAGGCTTTCCATTTAGCTCTTCTGTTTGATGCGCGCATTACGTTGCTGCATATTATTGAGCCTTATAATTTGGGCATGGAAGTAATACCCATGACCATAGAAGATGATCTTGCAGTGTATAAATCTATAATGAAATCCATAGAAGAGTACTTTGAAAAGCACTCAGAAATGGGCTTTGAAGTGAAGCGTACGGGCGTAGATTTCGAAGACCGGCTTGTTTACACAAAGGATGATGGAAAAGAGACCTCATCCGTTAAATTTGTAAGCATCGTGAAAAAGGGGTTTTCAGCCCACACCGAAATTTGTGATTATGGTAATAAAAATACGGATTTAGTGGTTATGAGTACTCACGGCCGCACCGGGCTTGCGCGAGTGTTGTTAGGCTCAACTACAGGTGTTGTAGCGCAACACCTCAAAAAGCCGCTACTTACTATGCATCCTGATTTGTAGCAAGTATTTTATGGGCAGGCTTATTTCTTCTTTAACGCAGATGTGCTTATTAACTAACAGACAACCGCTAAAGATGGATGTTGTAATAAGCATTAAATAAAGTGACTTTGCCCAAAAAGCAGGAATCTGTAAGAGGCTTTATTTTGGGACGGTATCTATTTTACAATTATCGAAAAATTCATGTCAAAAACATTCGACTCTAAAGAATAAGATAATTATCTTTGGAGTCTTGCGGTTATTCAAAAATCACCGCCAAGAACAAAAAAGGACCCGTAGCTCAGTTGGTTAGAGCAGTCGACTCATAAGGCGGAAAGTATGAAGCTTATCTTGTGTGTTTTTAAAGTACTGAAAACGCCAAAATGTGCCTCTTAAGTTAAAAAAAAAGCCCCTTTTCTTACAGTTAGTAAGCGAACAAAAAGGAACGAAAAGGAACACTTTTATTCCCTTCCATTCCCACAATTTTGGTTCGTTTTGGGGTACATTTTTGGAGACTTATCATGGCATATCTCAAGAAACGAAACCGCTATTACTATGTCCGATATCATAGTTCCGTAAAAGGCGTTTCTCAAACCATTACTAAATCGCTTAAAACCCGGCATAAGGATGTAGCACTCAAGATGATCTCTAAGCTGGAGCGCCTGGAGAGTCTCGGCAAAATTGATCCTTTCCATCCCAGCTTTGACCCAATTGCAGCTTTAAAGGAAGTAGAGAATCCCTACAACTGCCGAACGGTTCGTGAGGCGATAGATATGTTTTATGAATCCAAGAAACATTTATCACCTGCGACTATTGCTGCATATAAAAGAGTTTTAGAATATTTTGTGGAATTAAATGATCTTGAAAAAATTGATCCACGCAGGATACACCTCAAGCATTTTGAAAGGGTCATTCTCAGAAAAGAGATTAAAACAGCCACTATGGGATTTTATTTCAAACATCTAAAAACCTGGTGGTATTATTTAAAAAAACGGAAGATTGTGACTAAAGATCTGATCGATCAGATAAGGGAAGAATTACCCAAAGTCCGATCCAGTATTCGACCAAAAATGATTTCTGAAGAAGAACTCATGTCGGTTTTTGAAAATTTTGACGAAGAAATAGAGCTAAAAAATAAACTTCCGGAATTTGACCCCAGAAAAGTTCAGCACTGGTTTAAGCCTATTCTGGCTCTTTATTACTATGCCGGATTGCGTAAACATGAAGTTGGTCATACACCTGAATTACAATACTCGGGACTAAAAGGGCAAAATCT
>CAZDGU010000019.1:0-34008 GCA_964505215.1 uncultured Balneola sp. | reverse complement strand
GTTTAGACTGCAATATACCTTAACTTCGTGTCCATTAAAATGTAGCAAGTCCAAAGGAAAACTGGAGCCGAAGTCTCCCCCGGCCCCCATAAAATCCTTAACCACTTCTACAGAGGAGCGATACAGAAATCGCTGGGTTTCGTTTTCAGAAATAGATCATCAATCTGCTAATAATGGGTTTTTAATACGTGTTACTGCTTCTGACGGGGATGATGTAAACAACTTCAGATTTCGTTTAACCGACCAAAACTCACAGATTTTCACCCCCGAAAACTGGCAATTTATAGCCATAGATTTATCCATTGGCGTATATCGCACCGCACCTGAACATTCTTTCCAAATCCGTCCCTATCTCCCCGAAAAAACAAGAAATACGGTTTTAACGGTACGGGGTGAAGAGGATACAAAAGTAACCAAAATGGATGCTTTTGGTCAGCAATACGAAACAGCTGAAACCAATATATCGGCTCAAAAATATAGCCTGCCAAATAATTGGGGATTGCATTTCACCGGCTCAACAGAATTTATTAATAACTTTACGGTAGCCGGTGCCGAAGAACCCGTGTTGTGGCTGTTTGATCCCATTCAAATCTCAAATCCTGAAAAACCCATCGTTGATATTATTGAGTCGCCGGGAGCTGAATGTACCGAAAAAAGCTTTTTTCTGAGAAGTACAGTGCTGCCTGCACAAGCGCTGAAGCAGGCCATGTGGAAGTTAAGAGCTGAAAATGTAGCCGTAGGCCAGCAGCCAAATATCACATTTGGTGAAACAACCGGCCGAATTGTGTTAGATGTTTTGGTGCCTAATCAAAATTCCTACTTTCCTGAATATTGGGTGTACCGGGAAGAGGTGTTTTTAAATACCCCGCCCGTAGCGGTGCTCAACACACCCAAGAAAATTATTTCGCCGGGAGAAATTTAAGAGCTTTCCGCGGCAGATTCGTACGATCCCGAAGACCAGACTCTTTCTTATACATGGTTTGTAAATGGTGTTGAACGCGCAACCGGAGCAACATTTTTGTTTTCAAACACCATTTCTGGCCTGTACGACATTTCGGTTCAGGTTTCTAATGGCGGAACCATTCAGGCGTGCAGTAACGCTCGAAAATATGTACAGATTCGGGTGAATACGCAGCCTTATGCAGAAATTTCAAATCCCGATGTTTTTGGGACGAATGAAGCCGTAACCTTCCACGTAAGCAACCAAAATGATGCGGATAATGACCGTCTTTCTTTCACTTGGGAAGGAGCAGGAATTTCTGAAATGAATATTGGAGATTCCGTTTCGGTAAGCCATACAATTCCGGGCCAATACGAGATTACGTTATCGGTTGATGACGGCTCAAAAGCAAGCAATGCGGTTTATCGCACCACAAAATCTTACGAAGTAAATGCCGCACCCAATGTGGTATTTACGGCTCCCGAAAAAGCGGCTCCGGGAGATATCCTTACATTAGATGCCACAGCCACTGCCGACCCAAATGATACTGATTTACACTACCGCTGGTTTGTTGACGGAGATGAGTTTGAAGGAAATGAAACGGCTGAGCTGAAGCTCCAAAAACCGGGAACTTACACTATCACCTTGCGGGTTGATGATAAGCGCGACATACTTTTGAAACTCCGGGCGAATATTTTGTAACGCTGAATTTAGAAACCAACACCTCAACCTCATGTAATACCGTTAGTTTAACCAAAGTTATTAAGGTTAATGATGCACCTGAGATCAGGTGGGAACTTCCTGAGTTTATTGCCGCCGGCAGTGATTTAACATTAGACGCCACGGGCTCAACCGATGCAGATGGTTTTATAACAAGCTTTGCCTGGTTTTATAATGACAGCCTTGTCAGTAAAAATTCCGCTGAGATCATAAAAGCATCAGAGCCGGGTAATCACACCATACGGCTGGAAGTTTCAGACAATTCGGATGCTGCTAATCAAACCGTAAGCATAGAAAAAACCATTTTTGTAAACAGCGGTCCAAAGCCTGAAATTAAAGTTCCCGAAGCACGGTATGTGTACGAACAGGTAAGTATGGAAAGCTTGCATAATCAAGATGCAGATGGAGATGAACTCAGTTCTACCTGGCTATTAAATAATGTTGTTGTTGATGAACCCACCTTTGTGCCTCACGAGCTCAAAACCTATCGTGTTGTGCTTATTCAGGATGATGGCAGAGCATTATCCAACTCCGTTGATTCTGTCGTAGTAGAATATGTTCCAAAAAGACTGCCCGTTGCAAAGCCAAAGCTGCCTCAAAAAGTGGTAAGTGGCGCGGAGCTATCCATTGGGGATTTAAAAATGGATAACGGTTGGATGTTTGTGACTGACGATAATAATTATCAAGAAAGGTGGACAGCCGGCTCTGCCCAAAGTGATTCTCTCACCTTCGCCTGGCTGAATGAAGGCAAAGAGCTGACTCGCGCCTCCTTTCCTATTAAAGTACTGCCCCCTCTGGCATTTTCTGAAAATGCTGAAGACATAACTATTATATGGAATCCGGCAAACCCGACGTATATAGCTAAAGCCCCACAGGTAAACCGAGCATTAGATGAAGTGAGTTATCAATGGTTTAAAGATGGAGAAAAGCTGGGTGAAGGCATTAATCTGTCGGTTACATTACAGCAGGGCATCAATCGCTTTACGGTTAAAGTGTTTGATAAGGAAGCAGAGCAATCCGCTTCCATAAGCACAGAAGTAGTTGTGGTTACTGAGTAAAAGATTTCAGCGTGTTATCAAACTGTAATTGGTGGCTTCACTTACAAAGTCTGCCGGTCACTGATTACAAATAAACGTGTCTGTATGATGTACTAATGTGAATATCTTGAAAAAGCACTGATTTTTAATGTTTTTTCGTCGGTCTTAAATCCCATAAATGGTTTTATTTTAATTCAAAAAGATGGTACCATTAAATGTTTTATAATCAGAAAACAGATCGCATTTGAAAGTAGTTATAATTGGTGCCGGTGAAATTGGATATGATCTTGCCGGTGTTTTATCCACCGAAAAGCATGATGTTACCGTATTGGACCGTGAGAAAGATGCACTTGCCAGAGTGTCTGATTCGCTGGATGTGTTAACTATTGAAGGTAACGCCACCTCCGTTAAAGATTTAGTGCGAACCGGGGTATCTGATGCCGATATTCTGATTTCAGTAACCAGCATTGATGAAGTAAACATGATTTCGGGGATGATTGGCAAGCGGCTGGGTGCCAAAATGGTAATTGCCCGAATCAGAAGTTCTGAATTTTCGGATGAGGAAGCTCCGCTCACTCCTTCCGACTTAGGCATAGACGTGATGATTCATCCTGAGCTAAGTGCAGCTGAGGAAATTGCACAGCTTCTAAAGCGCTCCTCTGCCAGCGATGTTATCAATTTAGCCGAAGAGCAAATGCAGCTGGTGGGTATCCGTTTAGAGCAGGATTCTCCAATTGTTGGCAAAGCCTTGCATGAATATGCTTCCTCCCTTCCTGAAATTATTTTTCGCGTTGTAGCCATTGCCCGGCGGGGACGCACTATCATCCCGGACGGTTCCATAAAATTGCAGAAATTTGATCAGATTTTCATTCTTGCTAAAACAGAGCACATTCCCAAGGTAATTGAGCTATCGGGGAAAAAAGAAACCGAACTCAATTCCGTTATGATTGCCGGCGGCTCGGGAATGGGCGCAATGATTGCCTATATATTATCCGAAGATGATTCTAAAAACTGGAATGTTAAGCTTATCGAACCGGATTATGACACCGCCGAGCAGTTAGCCATCAACCTTAAAGGCGTGATGGTGCTGCATGGCAATCCCACCGATCCCGACTTATTAGCTGCAGAAGGTATCAGCGAGATGGACGCATTTGTAGCCGTCACAGACGATGAAGAATCCAATATCATTTCGTGCCTCATGGGCAAACACCTTGAAGTTAAAAAAACGGTAGCACTGGTTTCTAAGCCCGATTTCATACCGCTGGCCCAAACCATTGGTCTGGACGCCGTTATCAACAAAAAAGCAGCAGCTTCTAATGAAATTCATCGCCATGTACGCAGGGGACGGGTTATTTCCGTAACCGAATTACGCGGCATTAAAGCCGAGGTGATTGAGCTTCAGGCTGCTCCGGGTTCTAAAATCACCAAAAAACCCATCAAAAAATTAAACCTGCCTTCAGGTTGCGTAATAGGCGGCGTGCTATGCAAGGGCTGTGTAGAAATTGCCGCCGGCGAAACTCAGATACAAGATAACGACCGCGTTATTATATTCTGCCTTCCTTCTGCTATTGGCAAGGTAACCAAACTGTTTCAATAATGAGCTTTTCTGCAAAAAGCATAAACCGGGCCAACATAAATTTTCTGGTAGTACTTGGGGTGCTGGGAGCGTTTATATTCTTCATGGGCTTTGCAATGCTGTTGCCCGCCGCCGTTGACCTTTTTTATGGCGAACAAACCTGGCACGCTTTCGCAATTTCAGCCGGTATTGCTTTTTTTGTTGGCGGAATTCTATGGTTTTCATTTCGGCCTGAACAGGAATTGCGCATCAGAGAAGGCTTTTTAGTAGTTAGCTTAACCTGGCTGACGCTTTCTTTTGTTGGAGCACTGCCTTTTGTCATCTCAGGCATTCTTCCCTCCTTCACCGACGCTGTATTCGAAACCATGAGCGGCTTAAGCACAACCGGTTCCACTATTTTAGGCGGAACCACCAGCACGGGTTTTGCAAATCCCGCTATCGAAGATATTCCCCAAAGCTTTCTGTTTTGGCGATCGCTCTCGCACTGGCTGGGCGGCATGGGTATAATTGTGCTCTCCTTGGCCATTTTACCTTTACTGGGCATTGGCGGAATGCAGCTTTTTCAGGCTGAGTCGCCCGGTCCCACGGCCGATAAACTCACTCCACGCGTTCAGGAAACAGCCAAATTGCTTTGGAGCGTATATGTGGCCTTTACCGCTATCGAGTTTGTTCTGCTCTGGCTGCACCCTTCTATGGACTGGTTTGAGGCCATTAACCACGCTTTTGCTACCATGGCCACCGGAGGATTTTCAACGAAAAATGCCAGCATACAAGCCTTTGATTCGGCCTATATTGATTGGGTGATTACCCTGTTCATGTTTTTTGCAGGCATTAACTTTGCCATGCACTTCAGGCTCATTCGGGGAGATTATCAGTCCTTTTTTGCAAACCGGGAAATTCGCTTTTACACGCTCATTATATTTATTGGGGTGATGATTGTATCGGGCACGCTTTGGATTATAGACAGCTACAGCATTCTTGAAGCCCTCCGATACGGTGCCTTTCAGGTGGTTTCCATTGTAACCACTACGGGATTTGGAACCAATGATTACGAGCTTTGGAATAGCATAGGGGCATTTTTTCTATTTCTGCTCTTCTTTACCGGAGGCTGTGCGGGCTCAACCGGCGGTGGAATAAAAATGATTCGCTGGATGATTTTAATCCGAAATACCGGGCGGGAAATTAAGCAAATACTTCACCCCCAAGCCATTCTTCCCGTACGCATTGGCGATCAGGCCATTAATCAAAACATGCAGCGTACGGTGCTCAGCTTCTTTATTCTGTACATTTTCATATTTGTACTGGGCGCTTTCTGCATCAGCTTATTTGGGTATGATATTCTGTCCTCCATCGGAGCAAGTATTTCAGCCATTGGTAATATTGGTCCGGGTTGGGGTGATTTTGGTCCTACCGATAACTTCGCCGGACTGCCCTACCTTGGAAAATGGATTTTAATTATGCTGATGATGGTAGGCAGGCTCGAAATTTTCACCGTGCTTATTATATTTTCTCCAACTTTCTGGAAGAAATAGCGCTCTTAGCTGAATTGTTTTCAGCTGAAACAGTGCCCTCTTTTTAATTAGGAGCAGCTGCTTTACTTTTCATCGAAAAATCCTGCAGGAAATTTAATTGCCCAAATTCCTCTCAATTCCCCCTGTTCAAAGCCGGTGGCCTCATCTTCCGGATACAGCTTGTCAATCAGTTCCAGATTTTCTTGCGCAATATCGGTTCCTTCCCCTCCGTGACAATTCAGGCAAAGCTGATTCGGAATTTGGATAGGCGCATGGAAAATCGTTTTACCGGCATGTTTATATAAAACAGGTTTAGGCTGTTCTCCTTTTTCAATCTGGGCAATAAAAGTCTGGATAGAACTCATCTCTAAAGAGTCTGCACGGTTTGATGGATTTCTGGGTTTATGAGAAGCCCTGCGCACTTCCACCTGATGCTTTTGGGATAGAGAATCGGTAAGAGGCATCGCTTCCACATTACAAAATTCCAGCGCATAGGGAACTCCACCTTCCTGCATGGCGGCTCCTAATTTTCCGCTTAATGCGGCAAAGGTATCGGAAGCTATATGTTTACCGGCAGCTGCCACTTCCTGATTTTCGGCAACAGAAAGCTTTACTGGCTCATTATTTTGTTCACTTTTCGGTGAACATGCAGAAATCACAAATAGAAAAATCAGGGCATAACGCATTGGCACGGTATTTAGTTACTTTCATATTTATATCCATAAAACGGTGCGTTTATATGAAAAATCACAACACCGTATATAAATAATGTACCGCAGTTTAGAAGCGAATCCAATCCTTGTCTTCTAACCATTGTATAAGGCTCGGTAAAAAAGTGAGCGAAGTCAAGAGCGTCATTCCAATTCCCAATACGGCTATAATTCCTAAAGACTGCAAGCCGGGGTGATTGGTAAAAATCAGCCCTGTAAAGCCGAGCATGGTAGTTAGCGAGCCCATGGTTATATGCTGCCCCGTACTTGAAAGTACCTGCCACATGCTGTTTTTACCTTCCTCTCTGTAGCGATGCGCCAGATGCACGCCGCTGTCTTCACCAATACCTAAAATAGCGGGAAGTACCACTAAATTGTAGAAGTTAAACTGCAGCCCAAATATCATCATGATGCCAAAAAGCCAGAGTAAACCGACAATCAGCGGCAGCATGGCAATGGCCGACCAGCGGAAAGAGCGAAATGAGAATAACATGAAAAAGTAGATAAAAATAAAGGTAGCACCTACCATATATGGGCTTTCTTTGCGCATTAGTTCAAGCATTGAGGCCGCTACAATAGAGGTACTTCCGGCATAAAAAGTTTCTCCGCTATCCAGCGTTACTACGGCTACGTCATTTTTAAAGGCAATGGATTTTTCACCATCACCAAGGCCAACCGATGGATAGACAATTACAAATCGCCCAACTTCTCCCTCTTTATTTATAAATCGAGACTTTAAATAATCCGGAATTTGGCTGATTGTAACCGGCTCCCTGGTTTGTGAAGCTTTGCGAAGCTTATCAAGATCATCATCTTTTTGATCTACCAAAAACGGGTCTTTAAGCAGTTCTCTTATTTGTGCAATCCGCTTCAGTTTTTCCTGCTTTTCCTCCTCTGTGGTAGGAAAGCGCTGCTGCAGCGATTCCACGCTTTGGATAGTGGGCGAGGTAGTGTCCGTACGCATTCGGTGTTCCAAAATAGCCTGAATCTCTTCAACCTGTTCATTGGTTTCTGCGATAATATAAGCGGGATTTCGCTTGCTGTTATCATCTACCTGACCTGCAAATTTTCGAAATTCTTCATATTCAGGAAAAGTGGGCTCCAGCTTTCCAAAATCGTACTGAAAGTTCAAATTCCCGCTAAATGCAATTACCACCGCCGAAACTACCAAACCAACGGTAACAATAGTGCGCGCAAACGGATAGCGATGCCGGCCGTTATATTCTTCCTTTTTCTGATCATCAATCAATATCCAGTTCAGCTTTTCGTCTAACACCACCAGCAGAGACGGTAAAATGTACAGCATCGACATCAGCGTGAGCAAAATTCCGGTCCCTGATATAAAACCGAATTCTGAGAATCCTCTGAAATCTGCGAACATCAAAATGTATAATGCCGAAGCCGTAGTGAATGCAGAAACTAAAATAGCTTCACCGGTTTTTTCATTTGTTTTCATGATGGCATCGTACACGTTTAAGCCCGAGGAACGCAATTCTATATAGCGGGCATAAAAATGAATGCCGTAATCAATCCCCAGCCCGAAAAGAATTACAAACAATACGGAAGTCATGGTATTCAACGTCCCCAAATAAAAATAGGTAATCCCGAAAGCCCACATCAGGCTGATAAGCAGCGGAATACCGATTATAAAAATAGGCACAGGCATTCTTATTAAATGCGACCAAACCGTGTACTTTCCATTTCCTTTGGTGCCTCTGCGATAGTGCAGGTATTTTTTGGTGAAGAAATACAGCATCACCAATAAAATCACACTGCTGATTCCGGTTGCAAAACTTTCTACCACATCTCGCATGATGGATGAAATTTCTTCCAGATGGCGCTTCAGTTTACCGCCAAAGCGTACTTCCATTTCGGGGTGAAAGCTTTCAGGGTTGAGCGAGGATAGAAGCACATCATAATCCTCAAACATATCCTCTAAATACTTCAGATCCCCTTTAGAACCGGTGGGCGTAAACTTCACCACCATAATAGTGCTGTCTTCGTTTACCGGATACTCGGAAGGCACCAGCATGTTGTAGCTTTCCTCGAAATTTTCTTTACTCAGGCTTTCTTCCTCATCATCGCCAAGATCGAAATAAAAGGGGTTTGCTTTTTCTTTTGCATCCTGAATTTCATCTTGCAGGTATTCCGTAACCTCGTCCAACTCCTTGTGACTGGCCAAATACAGGGCATTATTTTTTATGAATTCCGTTTCTCTCTTAAATTCAGCCCGCTTAAAATAGGTATCATTATAACGGGGATAGTAGAGCCCCAGCGAGCGTTTTATGAGCGTATCGGCGAAGGCTTTGTTAGCCTCAAAGCTTGGAGAATTAATAACCACCAGCATCTGCGTTTCGCCGCCTACTTGTTCGCTGAGCTTTTCCAATGCCAGAACGTTGGGGTTATCCTCCGGAAGCAGATTTGCAATATCGGTATCAATTCTAAGCTGAAGGGCATAGTACCCCCCAACTATGGCCAAAATTAAACTGAAGAGAATAACCCGATATGGGTGAGAATAGTTAAACTTGAGAAGCGGTTTAAAAAACTGAAGAATACGTTTCATTTAAATAATAAGATTCCTGAAAATTTCATGCACCTGAACGTTTTGCATGTACTTTGAAAAGCTTTTTTGTATAAAAAAGAATATGTTTTTTAATAAACTTGAAATTTCTTTGGCTTAACAAAAGTGCTGTAACATTCAATCCAAACAAGCTCGTAAAATAACTGTTTTTCCAATAATTTATTACCTTTTCGTACGTATTTAATATAACTCACAATTTACCCAGTGATTCGGATTTACCATTGTATTTAATCACTCTTTTAATTTTCAATAGCCTTTATGTTACGCATACTTTACTGTTTGAACCGTTTTCAATTATTTAGGAATGACCACTCTACATCAAGTAAACCTGCTTAACAGTAGGAAAAGGCTAACCATTGATTTTAAATAATTTACTGTTCATCAATAATATCCGATCATCAGCCTGAAACAAATGGAATGCTAAAGAAATATGTTGGATATACGGAACTTATTGGAAGGTTTTTCTCTTTCATAAAACTTAAACATCTACAGTACACACGGCTTTGACAGACTCTGAGCTTTTGGCAAAAATCGAATTATACATACAATCAGTTAGTAAATCATATACAAATTGGTGGAGCTTAGCTTCAGCAGATTTCAACCATTTCAAAAGCCAAACTTTATAATCACCCAAATTGTATAAGCCTAAAACATGAATCAAATATTTCGGCTTTTTATTTCATTAATATTGCTGTTACCTATTGGTTTGAACGCCCAGCATGTTGAGTATCCTACCGGGAGTTTTAAACAGGCCGGTGCAGAGCAGTTCGAAGCTAAAAATTTGTCTTCTAAATATTATAACGAGCTCTGGACGTACCAAATGCAGTTCGATAACGGGATGCAGGTGGTTTATACATTTTCAATTAACGATTTTGGTTCTTTTAAAGGCCGGGTAACCGGTGCCAACCTTTCCGTTAGCTGGAAAGATGGAAATACCTATGTGGTTAACAAAGAATACAATCCCAATACGCTAATTGTGGAGCCGGACAGCAATTATATTCGACTGCATCCTGAGCGGCCATTTTGGGCAAAAGGAAGCTTCGATGATACGCATCGTCTGTTTTTCCACAACACCAAAGACGGTATTCAGTATGATGTGGATCTCACCTTTTATGATATTGCAGCCGGTAAAGTATTGGGTGATGGCGTTTATAAGTCCGGTGGAAATGAAATTGGGCTGTCTCTTCTAATCCCCCACGCCAACGTAAAAGGCTTTGTAGCCATTAACGGTGATACTGTAAAAGTAAACGGAACCGGCTATATGGATCATATTTATCAAAACAGCCTGTCAACCGATATTATAGATCGCAGCTACAGAGTAAAGGCCGGTGATACCCAAGATGGGTATTACTTTCACTTTTTAACTCTTAAAAAAGCAGATCCCATCGGTTATGGTGTGGGATACCGGAAAGGAATTGAGTTTTTAATGACGCCCGCATATATCCGGCGAATGGAAAAAGATAAGCATGTTTCTGAGTTAGACTCTTATGTTGCCATTAAACCTTACCAAACCGAGGTCCTGAATATTCGGGTTAAGAAGCATTTAAACACCTATTCCATAATTAATGAATTAGGCGGTATTGCAAAATTTCTGGCCAAACGTGTAGTTGGAGAGCTTGTAGAACTGAATGGCACCATTGAGATTAACCATAGCATGCCCGGCTATTACTATTATTTAGTGACCAAATAATAGCTAAGCGAAAAATCTAAAACTGAGTGGCTTTTTAAACCTTGGCAGCTAATACTTTTTCGGCATGTGCAAGCATTTCGGGTGTATCCACATCTTGCCAAAAAGCATCACCGATATCTAAGGTAAACATATTTCCGGCATTGGCTAAAGCTTGAACTCCATCAGATAAAGAAGCATCCTGCTTTACTTTATACACCCGGTTAATTTCATCCAGCAGGCCTTCTGTACACACAAAAACGCCGGTATCTATACAGTTATAGGTGTCAATTTGCTTCCCTATTTGCTCTATTTTGTCGTCTTTGGATAATACTTTAGTGGCATCGTCCATGTCAAAAATAGAGTCTATTTTGTAATCGACCAGCAGGGTTGCGCCTTCCGGAGCCGGCTGATGACGGCGAGCTAAGTGCATCATTTCGTCAGAAAGGATGTGGTCAGCCATAGTCAAAATGAAATTACCTTCAATAAAAGGAGCTGCTGCAAGAACAGAAACGCCGTTACTGAGATCGTAACGTTCGTTCTGGGCAAACTCTACGGTAAAATCATCGGTATAAGACTCAAGAATATCGTTCTTAATTTCCTCGAAGCCATAGCCGAGTACAACAACAACTTTGTGGCACCCGGCTGTTTTAAGGCTGTTTATAGTTCGATAGATAAGCGGCACACCGCCTACCGAAGTAAGCGGTTTTAAGTGTGTTTCGGTATCAGCTCCTGCTAAACGCGAGCCGAAACCGGCCGCTAATATTACGCCTGTTTTTTTGCTTTGAATATCAGGCATCAATTATTTATACGTATCGTAATTCTCAGATAAGTGCGTTACAGGCTCTTCCCCACCCATTACACGCAAGGTGTTTTTGAGTCGGAAATGCTGGATAAAAATATCATGCTCCTGTACGTGACCATCTTCTACCTGCGGGCTCTTGAAATAAAAACTGAGCCATTCCTGAATACCTTTTTTACCCTGACGCATGGCAAGATCTAAAAATAGCGCCAAGTCTAAAACAATAGGTGCAGCTAAAATGGAATCGCGGCAGAGAAAATCTACTTTAATCTGCATTGGGTATCCCATCCAGCCAAAGATATCAATGTTATCCCAGCCTTCTTTCTCGTCTCCACGCGGTGGATAGTAATTAATACGTACTTTATGGTATAAATCTTTGTAGAGATCCTGGTACGTATCGGGCTGTAGAATGGTATCCAGCACACCGGCTTTGGTAACTTCTTTAGATTTGAAGCTTTCCGGGTCGTCCAGTACTTCACCGTCTCTGTTTCCTAAGATATTGGTTGAGAACCAGCCCTCAATACCTAACATTCGGGTTTTAAAGCCCGGTGCTAAAATGGTTTTCATTAACGTTTGGCCGGTTTTGAAGTCTTTACCTGCAATTGGAACGCCATTTTTCTCAGCAAGTTCAATCAGTGCGGGAAAATCTGCTGATAAGTTTGGAGCACCGTTTGCATACGGAACGCCCTCTTTAATTGCAGCGTAAGCGTATAGCTGTGAAGGAGAAATGGACTCATGGTTTTCTTCCATTCCTTTTTCGAATGCTTCAATAGACATGTGGCAGTCGGCTGGCGACTGATACACTTCTGTTGAACCACACCATACCATCACGGCACGCTCGGCTCCGGTTTCTTTCATTCGGTTGCGAATATCTTCGCGCAATTGTTCAGCTAAGTCCTTCTTAGTAGTGAAATCTTTCACATTAGGGCCATCAAGCTTTTTCACATACTTTTGCTCAAAAGCGGCTGACATTGGTTTGATGGTTTTCAAAAAATCAGCAATAGGATCTAAATCTTGTGCTTTAAGTACTTTGGAGTGAACACAAGCATCGTACACATTTTCCGGCTTCACATCCCACCCTCCAAAAGTGAGATCTTCCAAATCGGCAAGGGGCAGAAAATCTTTAACCAACGGGTTTCTGTTTTCAGACCTGGCTCCTAATCGAATGGTTTGCATTTGAGTTAACGACCCAATGGGTTTTGTCAAGCCCTTTCTTATAGACTCAACTCCGGCTATAAAGGTAGTAGCAACCGCTCCCATACCAGGCGTTAATACTAATAATTTACCTTTTGGTGATGATTTACTATTATTTTTTGACATCCTTAACTTTTTAATAATGGAGAATTTTATTCTCAAAATATACGGAACTTGTGCATGTTATGTAAGGATTTAATTTAAGTTCCACAAAACCTCTTAAATTGAAAAGCAACCGATATTTGATTTCAATTCCCTTCAGTTAACCCTATATTTGACCTTCTGTAAATTCCTAAATAAAACCTCACTAATCTCATGAATTTCCACTGGCTATGAGCGATAGTTCTTTTGCCCGCCGTGTAGCTTCTTCTGTGTTATACAGCGGAGCAGGATCGGTAACGGCGCGGTTATTAAATGCAGTGGCTCTCTTCTATACCTTAAAAGTTATTTCGGAAGAACAGTTTGGGATTGCTGCTCTTGCCTTAGCTTTCTTCAGCACTACAAAAGCTCTTACTGAATTAGGCCTGGGAACCGCCTTGGTACAAGAAAAACGGATTGGACGAACTCAGGTTGACTCTTTGTTCTGGACCAGCTTTTTGCTTTCTGTTGTAGTATATGGCCTTATTTATGTTGCCGCTCCTTTTATAGCCGCTTTTTATGACACTCCTGTACTCTCGGCCATGATTAGAGTGTATATGTTAGCTATTATCGTTTTTAGCTTTTATATGATTTCGAGCAAGCTGATGATGCGCGAACTGGAATTTAAAAAACTGGCCATCAGCGATAACGTTGCGCTCGCCTCCTCTGCAGGACTCATGATTTATCTGGCCTACACCGGCTGGGGCGCTTGGGCAATTATACTGGCAGAGCTGGCCAACAAAGTTGGGCAAATGCTTTTCTGCATGGTTTTTAAGCCATATTGGCCAAAGTTCAGATACAATTATAAGCAAGTAAAACACCTTATCGAGTTTGGTTTATACACCACGGGTTCAAACTTTTTTCAAAAGATGTACATGAACGCAGACTTCCTCATTATCGGAAAGTTCTTTTCTATGGAATTAGTGGGAATTTACTCATTCGCCTACCGCTTGGTTTTTGATACGGTGAAGGAGTTGTCGAGCGTAATTAACCGGGTAGCTTATCCTGCTTTTGCTAAACTTCAGCACCAAATTCCCCGGCTTAGAAATTACTTTTACACTATGTCTCGGGCCAGTATGCTTTTGGTTGGAACCGTGATGGTAATTATCGGAACCTATATCGACTGGTTTCTTCCATTGGTAGGATATGAGAAATGGATGGATGCTGTGCCATACATGCGTATTTTTGTTGCGGTGGGCATCATTCAGTGCCTGGTTACACTGTTGCCTAAACTGATTAATGCGAAAGGTCAGGCTAAGTTCATCTTCTACTTCGCTACCGTGAACGCAATCCTGCTTCCGACCGGCTTTTTAATTGCATCTCAGTTTAGCATGATGGCCGTAGCATTAGTTTGGCTTACAATCTACCCATTAGCCTCGCTGGTTCTCGTTTATTTTGGAGCTAAGCTCACCGAAACCAACGCATGGGAGTTTGGATTAAAAAGCATTACTGCGTTCACCACACTCATTCCATTAGCGGCATTTGCCTATCTGGTTCGGTTCACTATCACCCAGTTTTTTGAAGACACCGGCATCTTAGCCGTGGCCTTAGCCTCAGTTTTTGTATTCAGCATAACAGCTGCCGTAATTTGGTTTAGGGAAAAACCCGCCATTCAGGCTATAAGAAAATAGCGACTGCAAAAAGCCTTGTGGTTTAGCCTCGTTAAGTACGTCCGTTCGTAACGCATGACGAAACTTCCGGTTCCCCTCGGTCTTTTATATTCTGAACATACAGCTTCATTCAGCCCGTTTAACCCGGAAGTCAGGACCGGAAGATGTTGTCAACGAATTACCGTTTATTAACTAAACGGTAAACTCGTAGTCCTTTAAAAAGTCATACTTCTGACTTCTTTCCGCTACCTGATCAATCATCTCCTGCGGCCATTCAATTTTATTACGGCTGTTTGAAGGTGATTTAAACACTTTTTTAGCCGCTGACTGAATGTACTCGGGATAAGGTTCTACCTCTAAAAATTCAATCAGAGTAGTCAGCGCTTTTTCGGGATTTTCAATAAAAGCCTCGTGCGAAAGCTCACACCATTCATGTTCTTCCACTTCAGCCTGTAACTTTGCATTAGCTTCAACCCTTTTAAAATAGCTGTCTATGGCTTCTTGTAACGTGGGTTGAACCGACCATTTTCTTTTGTGAGTTGCAATATTATCCAGCGGATGCCGAACAATGTGAATCAGTTTAATGGGAAGCTGAACCGTTTCTTTTAACTTCTTGATGATATCAGGTTTGGCTTGCAAATGACGTGAAGACCCGCCTCCCTTTTTATCACCAATCACTTTCAAATTGCGATAACGTCCCTGCCATAAGCCTTCCAGCGCATAATCGTAGCCTGTCCACTCTCGCCCTTTTCCGGTAAATACTTTGTCTTTATGTAAAATAAGGCTGAATATTTGCTCCCGGCTAAAACCGGCTCTCAGATAACGCAACGCATCCAGCTCATGAGAAATAACCACATCGGGATGAGCATCCAGCAGCGAACCTACCAGCGTATGCCCGCTTCGCGGATAACCGATAAACATGCAGTAGCGCTCAATTTCATCATAATCCCACTTAAAGTGAGTATTTAAAATTTTGCTTTTCACATAATCCCAAGGCATTCCTAAATCTGCACGAAGATCACGGCGCTCAAACCCCATTGCATCCGACAATGCAATTACTTGGTTCCCAATTTTTTTAAATACTGACATGTGTTACTCTAAATTTATTTGAAAGTTAGTTTTGTGGGTTCTGTATATCCTTCTTCGCGAGCTCCGCTTAGCGTTGCCCAAATTGATTTACTGTAATCCAGGCACCAATAATACCGGTTTTTGGGAAAAGAAAGGCCTTCACCCAGCTTAGCATAATCTAATGTATTGAGTTGTTCGCCGGCCGTTTGCTCAACCAGCGAAACCTGCCATGGAGAAAGCTCCTTTTTCCATTCGGTATTTTTACCTTTTTGAATAGGCTTTAGCGTTCCCTTTTTCCATGACTGCTCCCCGGCGGCAAAACCTTTCTCGTCACGGTTATAATACTCCAGCATAGCAGGTTCAAAATCTACTTCCAGAAAGTCGCATACTTCCTGTAAAGTGCGCTTGGGATCATCAATAAGCTCCTGATATCTTAACATCATATACTGAGCTTTGGGTAATTCCCGTGAGAGCTTTTCATGCATTTGCACATATCTTTTCCATCGTTTTGTGGTTACTATAACCGATGGAGAACCGAAATGGGCTTTAATTTCAGAATAGGCCGTTGCACGTGGGTCCCGAAACATGGAAATGATTTTTGCTTTGGGATACGCCTTTAAAATTTCCGGAACGTGCAAAATATGACGTGGAGTTTTCTCCCCCACAATTTCTTTTTGGCGCAACATTCTGTACATCGTGAGCTGAAGCGTAAATAAATCAACCGGATGGCTGATGCTCAGCTGCTTTGCCGCACGCTGCACATCTCCCCCGGAAAGACCTAAATCACGAATTCTTGTTTTCTCATCATACCAAAAAGACAACAGCTTCTCTGCAAACCGTTCTTTGTCGGACGCGCGTCCAAACTGACGAATGAGATTTCGGGCTGAATGGAAAAAGTGTGTTTCGGGAGGAATTACCATTTTGGAATGAGAATTCACCATGCTTTGCAAAAGCGTTGAACCCGAACGGCTGGTTCCCAAAATGAAAAAAAACCGTTCTTCAGTAGCTTTCAGGCTTTGTTGTGTGATGTTACTGATCAATGGTAATCCACAAAGTTAAATGAAAGATAACGTACTGCATATTAGCCTACCAGCTCTTGGATAGAAGTCCAAATGCGCTCGCAGTTTTTGCCGTCAGCTCCTAACATGTGTTTATCTAAATACTGCTGGGCTTTATCGGCACAGCAATCGGGATTAGCCAACCCTTCTTCAATTTGCTCCATCATCATGTCGTAATTTCGCGCTAAAAAGCCTCCGTTATCTTCGGGCGGATATTTCCAGATAAACTTAATGGAATCTACCTTTTTTTTACGAATACCGAACACGGTTTTATTCAGCCACATAAACGATTCATCCTTACTCTTTACGGGATATATATGCACTGTGGGTCGTTTAGTAGCATAAAATAAGTTGGCAATACTGCTAAAGTTGGTAACCAGTAGGTCGGCCACTTTAAGGTCTAAATAATTGTCGGGATGATGGTCTTTGAATTTTAAAAGTACGTTATCGTAGCGGGTTTCCAGGTTTTGCAAAAACTCTAAATAATGATGCTCAAACCGAAATGAATCGTGCAAACGCAGAATCACATTTACATTTTTGTTATTCAGTGAGGTTAGCAATCGGTCGAAAACTTCTTCCTCATCACCCCAATGCGAAAACACCTCACCATAGTGCCATGTTGGTGCTATCAGCACGGTTTTACGGTTCACTACGTCAAAAGGATAATATGGCTGGAGCTTGGTTTTTGGAATTTCTTTTTGAAGATAATCGTGGCTGGCCGAGCCTACTGTAATGCAATTTTCGGGGTGAAATCCGCTAATTTCAGTCCGGTGTTTAAAATCTATAGGACCAAAACACTGCCATTTAATATCCGGATTCGGTTCTTTCATATTTCCCCAGGAAAGGCGGATATTACGATGAATCCATTTAAACTCTTCTTCATCATTTGGACCTTTCCAGCCGTATCCGTGCCATAGCATCAGCCCTTTTGGACTGAGTTTACGCAACGGAATATTATTATCCATGATAGTTATATCCGGTGAAAAGCCTTTAATACCCCGAATTAAAGTGATTTTATTGGAATCATAAAGCTCTATGTTTAAATCCCAATAATCAATAATACCCTCTTCCCTAAACTTATCTGCATTATCTAACAAAACTTTTACCTCAGAGTCAGTTTCTTCGGTAAGATATTTCGTAAAACTTAACAGGTCTGCGCCAAAGGTAGTAGCGTAGATCAGTACTTTCATAAAATAGCCCTAATTAGATGATGCACGAATTCTTGCAAATTAATGAATTGCTTCATGTTCTAAAAAACAGAATTCACAGTTACCTTTTCGATATACAACGTATTTAATTTAATCAGGCTCAATATTAACCAATTCTTTAAAGCTATTATAAGCCGGACTCACGCCCTTGCGGCACGCTTTCGGAGGCTGTCCATCAGCGCATCAAATCCTTTCTTATTAATTATGCGCTGAAATTGACGATTATAAGATGAGGCTGTTGAAACATCATCAATTTCCATGTCAATTATAGTCCATTCATTATCTTGAAACTGCATTTCATAATTTACCGGGGTTCGCACATTTTTAAGCTGTGCCAGGGTTTCAACACGGGCATTATTGCCGTTAACTTCAATGTTTGTGTAAGTAACTTCTGCCCTATAAATATCTAATGTATTCAGTGACTGATCGCGAACAATGGTGGCAAAAAGGTCAACAAACTCTTTGCGCTGTTCTTCCGAAATGGTGTTGAAGGTTTCATCCAGCGCTTCTTTCGCCATGGCTTCAAAATCAATAACACCGTTTATAATTTCTTTGAGTTTGTTGCGCTGCTCGTCGGTGTATTCTGTACCCTCAGGGCCTACTAACTCTTTAATTTCCACGTCGCGCTCTTCCAGCATCTCTTTAATGTCAGCCTCTGATTTTTGAGCAAAGAGTGAAGCTGTAAGGCCAAACAGGATAAAAAATAAGGTTAACAAACGGTGTATCATCTTCATAATTTAATTAGTTGGTTATCAGCGTAGTTAACGGTATTCCGGCAGATTTATTTAGTTTAGCTAAGGATGAATTAAATTCAAAAATACGCTGCTTAAGCTTTAGTTTTAGTTCCAGTTCCTTTTTCATGGCGTCTATTAAATCCTTTACATCTCCCATACCGAAATCATAATCTAATTCTTCTTGACGAAGCCATTTTTTGGAAGTCACTAACGCATTATCTGTTTGTTCAACTTTAACATTAGCCAAAGCTGCCGACTGATAGTTTTGGTTAACCTCCAGCATAATGCCGTCTTTTGCAGCATCACGGGCAAAAGAAACTTTTTTGAGCTCAATTTTACTGCGTTCCAAAGAAGCCTTCATAGAAAAAATATTCAGCTTTTGCCGTATGGTAAAACCAAAACCTCCGGTAAATAAGTTCGTGGTATTTTGGATAAAAGGGTTCGACTGCCGAGGGCGGTTTGGCGTATTGGCAAAATTTACATAGCCCCCAAGATATAAGCCCGGCAAGTTTTGCTTTTTCATGGAAGTTATAAGCTTTTCGGTGGCCTGCTGCCCAAATTTAAGAGCTTCCAGCTCAGGACGGTTATTAAAAGCCGCGTTTTGGTAAAAATTTAGAGGTTCAACTGACGAGGCAACGGGATCTAAAAACTGGATGGAAGGCTCGTAAGTAACGCTTTCATTATTACGAAGCACGTAACCCCACGTTTGTTTTACAAAATTAAGGTACTCGTGAACCTCAGCTTTTTGTATCTCAAATTCAGATTTATAAATCTCAAATTTGAAGATTTCGGACTCATCCAGGCTGGTATCGCCTTCTTTCTTCATTTTATCGATTTGGCGCTCAACCCTATCAATTTTATCCTGAGCTTCTTGCAAAAGCCGTTCTATTTCTAAGGCAAATATGTAGCTGTAATATAGTTCAAAAAGGCGAAGTTCAAGCCCTGCTTTCTTGCCCTCAAACTCGGCTTGAGCAGCCTCTGCGCCCAGCTTTGCTGCTTTTATAGCCGTGTTAATAGCTCCCCATGTAAAAACCGGCTGTGCTGCCGAAAGTTGGAATTTGGTGTAAATAGCCCAGTCACTCCAGTCGTTTCTAAGGTTAGGATCTAAATAATAATGGTCTCTTGGCAAATCAGGATCGTCACTGTAAATACCCGGAACTAATCCATGCTGTGTTTCAAGCTTCATATTTGGAAGAATCCGCAAGGCTTTGGCTTTATCAATTTGATTTTCAGCTAAAGCTACATTCTGTTTTTCGTAGCTTATTTGGCCTGAGTTTTCTAAAGCAATATCTAAAAAAGTGTAGATATCTATACGCAAAGTATCTTGTGCAAAGCCGGGTAAGCTGAGCGCAAAGAAAAGCATACTGGCAATAAGGAAACGCATTCGTGCGGTCATAGTTTGGATTTGTTTTGAAGCATAAACGATTGCACGAAGATATTATTTAATATCCATTTATTTAATTATACAATAAAAACAAAAATAGCCCCAGGAAGGGGCTATTTAATGCGGAGAGCGAGGGATTCGAACCCCCGGAGACCGTGAGGCCTCAACGGTTTTCAAGACCGCCGCATTCGACCACTCTGCCAGCTCTCCTATTATTCACTGAGTGCTTGCGCACCCGATACAATCTCAGAAATTTCGGTTGTAATTGCACTTTGTCGTGCCTGGTTATATTTCAACCTTAATTCGCGTTCCAATTCTTTAGCATTTTCAGTTGCACTATCCATCGCCGTCATTCGGGCACCTTGCTCCGATGCGTTAGATTCTAACACTGCACGCCAAAGCTGCATGTTTAAATGCAGGGGTAATAATCGATCTAATATCACCTGCGAATTTGGCTCGTAAAGGTAATCAATCGCTTGCTTAGATGCATCTTCAGATTCAAATTTTCCAATATCTTTTGTATCAATTGGAAGTACTTTTTGAATGGCACGTTCTTGAGCTATAACAGACTTAAATTCGTTGAATGCAATATATACTTCATCAAATTCTCCGGCAACAAATTGCTCGGTTGCCTCATGCATAATAGACGAAACGACTTCGTAATCAATATTATCAAAAAAGCCGGGATAGCTTTTTATAATATCATAATTACGCTTGGTAAAATGAGTGGTAGCTTTCTTGCCAATGGTAACCAACGAAAGGGTATTCGCATCAATGTGTTGCTGAAAATCAGATTTGAGACGATTGGTAACTTCTTTAAATAAGTTGTTATTAAAACCACCGCAAAGTCCACGATCTGAACCTACTATGATAAATAATACGCGGTTTACTTCTTCAGGATCGCGCATAAGATCATTGTCAGCCTGACTGCTTTCCACCAAACGCCCGGCTACTTCCTCAATTTTGGAAGCAAATGGGCGCGTTTGGATCATGCGATCTTGCGCTTTTCTAAGCTTAGCAGCAGCTACCATTTGCATGGCCTTTGTAATTTGCTGCGTATTGTTTACCGAAGAAATCCGATTTCGTATATCTCGAAGATTCGCCATCTATGCGTGTATATAGTTAGTTAGATGCTGTAATTTGACTGATAACGGAATTTGCCACTTCAACAAGTTTGTCGCCAAAATCATCGTCCAGTTTACCACTCGCTGCAAGCTCTTCCATTTCCTTTTGGTACTTCAGCCCAACACTTTCAAGGTATTGATTTTCGAAGCCCGCGATTTGCTCTACTTCAAGCTTATCAAGAAGTCCCACGTCGTTTATTTTCAGCAAGGCAATTTGCTGCTCTACCGGTAATGGCTGATACACATCTTGCTTCAGCAATTCTACCGTACGCTCTCCTTTTCTTAGCTGAGCCTGGGTTGATGCATCCAAATCAGAGCCGAATTTAGCAAATGCTTCCAGTTCCCGGTACTGGGCCAAGTCAAGCTTTAGCGTACCGGACAGTTTTTTCATGGATTTAACCTGAGCAGAACCACCCACCCGGGATACAGACGTACCCACATCAATAGCAGGACGAATTCCTTGGTGAAATAAATCTGTATCCAAGAAAATCTGACCATCCGTAATAGAAATTACGTTGGTTGGAATATAAGCTGACACATCACCTGCCTGAGTTTCAATAACCGGAAGGGCTGTAAGCGATCCGCCGCCTTTTACTTTAGGCTTCAGCTCATCCGGAATATTATTCATTGATTGCGCTACTTTATCATCATCAATAATTTTAGCAGCACGCTCTAACAATCGGCTGTGCAGGTAAAACACATCACCGGGATAAGCTTCACGTCCCGGAGGTCGCTTCAGCAACAGAGACAGCTCTCGGTATGCAACAGCTTGTTTTGAAAGGTCATCATAAATAACCAAAGCGTGGCGACCGGTATCTCGGAAATACTCGCCAATTGTTGCACCTGCAAAAGGAGCAATGTAGCGCATAGGTGCAGAAACACTGGCCGGAGCAGCTACAATAGTAGTGTATTCCATAGCGCCATTTTCTTCAAGCACCTTGCTGATATTTGCTACCGTAGAACCTTTTTGTCCAACAGCTACATAAATACAGTGAACAGGCTTGTCAGTGTCTTGTGTAGCTTTTTGGTTAATAATAGTATCTACTGCAACCGATGTTTTTCCGGTCTGGCGGTCGCCAATAATTAGCTCTCGCTGACCTCTACCAATCGGAATTAATGAGTCAATAGATTTCAATCCTGTTTGCAGAGGTTCGGCAACCGGTTCACGGTAAATTACTCCGGGAGCTTTACGCTCAAGAGGCAGGCGAATTGTATCACCGCTGATAGCACCTTTTCCGTCAATAGGATTTCCAAGTGGATCAATAACGCGGCCGAGAACACCTTCGCCCACATTAATAGAGGCAATATCATTGGTTCGTTTAACGGTATGACCTTCTTCTACAGCGTTGGCAGCACCAAAAAGTACTATACCTACGTTATCTTCTTCAAGGTTAAGTACCATACCGGTTACTTGTTGGCCTTTTTCGTCTGTAGAATCCGGCAGTGCAACCAATTCTCCTGCCTGTACTTTAGAAAGCCCATATACACGCGCAATACCATCTCCTACTTCGAGAACAGTACCTACATCGTAGGTATCGGTTTCGTTATCGAAGCCTGATAATTGTTTGCGTAGTATGGCTGAAACTTCGTCTGGTCTGACTTGACTCATCGTAATGTTTAGTTATAAAATTGTTTTAATTTATTCAGTTGGTGTTTGCAAAAACGTGTGTTCAAGCTGCTGTAACTGATGCTTTACCGTTCCATCAATTACTGTATCTGCTATTTTCACGGCTATTCCGCCTTTTAAATCTTCTTGCACTGTGGTGGTAATATTTACTTTTTTACCGGTACTTTCTTCCAGCTTTTTTATTACCTGTGCCTGCAATTGTTCGTCCATTGGTTTTGCAACAAAAAGTTCAGCAGTTATAATGCCTGCATGTTTGTTGTATTTTTCAATGAAAGCTTCCACAATTTCATCAATTACATTTTCGCGATTTTTACGGGCAATAAGAGTAATAAAATTATGAACTAAGTCACTTACTTTATCGCCGAAAACTGCTTCTAATGCCTGAACCTTTTGATCGGGTTTGATGATTGGGCTTTTTAAGAACAATAGCAGTTCGCGAGAATCGCCTATGGTATTCTTTATAAATAGAATATCATTGAGCGTCTGCTCTACCGCATTTTGTTCTTTAGCAAGCTCCAAAAGTGCAGTGGCATAACGATGTGCCGCTTTAGATACCAACATGAATGAATTGGTTAATTTTTAGGCAGGTTGGATAAAAACTTCCCTACCAACTTATTATTTTTTTCTTCGTCAAGCTCAGCGTCAATTATAATAGAAGCGGATTGTACAGCAAGTTTTGCTACCTCTTCTCTTAATTCTACTAAAGCTTGTTTCTTTTCCTGCTCTATAGAGGCTCGGGCCTGCTCAACAAGTTGATCAGCTTCTTCGTTAGCTTTTTTGATACGTTCTGCACGAATCAATTCAGCCTGTTCCTTAGCCTTTTTACGGAGCTGCTGAGCTGCTGCTTCAGCTTCACGAAGAGCTTTCTCATTATCTTTTGAGATTTGCTCAGCTTTTGCGAGAGCTTCTTCCGCCGATTCAAGTGAATCTTTGATGTTTCGCTCTCGCTCTTCGAGTGCTTTCATAATCGGAGGCACTGCAAACTTCATCATCAACAAGATGAATACTATCATGGATATTCCTACCCAGATGGCAAACCCCGTATTAAATGAAAGCAATCCTCCGCCGCCTGCTAAAAGATAAATCATAGCTCTCTTTTAAAGAGTTTTAAATTAGGATCCCTGTAGGGCCAGGATAATGCAAATAATAGCACCGAATAGAGCCACACCCTCAATCAGAGCTGCAGTAAGAATCATTGCACCTCTAATATCGCCGGCGGCCTCTGGCTGGCGAGCTATACTTTCTGTTGCACTTTTACCTATAATTCCAATTCCGTATCCAGCACCGATTGCTACGATTCCGGCACCGATACCAGCTGCTAAAAGTCCCATATTATTGTTTGTTTTATTTGTTTTGATTTATGGTTTAGATAAAAAATAAAAATGTTACTCAACGTGCTCTACGTAATAACCTTCCTCTTCTGCATCATGACCTTCGGCAGCCATACCAATAAACACTGCCGACAGAAGAGTGAAAATATACGCTTGTAACAGAGACACAAAAGCCTTTAAGAAATACAGAATTGCGGTCATGGGTACAGAGAATAATGCCCCAATCGCGTAGCCTGTAAATGAGCCGTACATTTCGGCAAAAATAAATACCAGCCCAAGAATAGAGATAATCATGATTTTACCGGACATCATGTTTGCAAATAAACGAATAGCGAGTGCAAACGGCTTGGTAAACATTCCCACCACCTCTACCGGTATCATAATTAGCTTTACTAATGTTGGAACTCCGGGGAACCAGAAAATATGCCCCCAATAATCTTTGGTCCCGCTAAACTGGGTAATAAAAAACGTAATGAGAGCTAACACTGCCGTAACGGTTATATCAGCCGTTGCCGTTGCAGCCCATGGGAACAAACCAAACAGGTTCATAAAAGAAACGCCCATAAAAACGGTAAATAAGTAGGGAACA
This sequence comes from uncultured Balneola sp., assembly GCA_964505215.1. GTDB lineage: Bacteria > Bacteroidota > Rhodothermia > Balneolales > Balneolaceae > Gracilimonas. Next base: position 9,400 of record CAZDGU010000019.1, on the reverse strand, counting down.
TATTTATCGCTTTTGCGATCATCAATATTATCCCGGGCTATTTCGTCACGAACAAATACAAACAAGATTTCAAATACATTTTGAAAAGCACCTTTAGGCTCCACGCTACGCCCAACGCCTTTTTTATAGCGCCTTGCCATGTTCATTGTCAGCCAAACCGCTAAAATCATTCCAAACCAGAAGTAAACCAGGTGGGAAGTAATAGAAAAATCAATCAATATCTTAGATTCACCGGCGGGCACTAATGCGTGATCAACTTCCACAAACGAACCTGATTCTACAGCCTGCTCGGTAGACCAAAAAGCACTGATACCTGCTTTACCCTCTTCATCCTGAAGCAAGAAAATGCGAGGCAAGGGCACCTTGTAAAACGGAAGGTCAAATGCATGGTGATCGGCAACGGTTCCCATAATATCAATGGGACTATCTTGCTCCTCAGCTTCTTCACTGCTTAATGCAAACGTATTTGGTGTACTTACACTTAAAAATAAAAGAGTTAGAAAAACTCGACGCAAGGTTTGAACCATTTTCAGCTGCCGCTCTTTTGTAGAATTTTGTTAATAAAAATCATTTCACTTACAGATTGGCAAAGATAGGAAAATAAAAAGCTAACTGTAAAGTAGATTTTATCAATTTTTGTCAATCCCATTAAAAGTGCGAAAAGGATTAACACCATTAAAAACCGAAGTGCCATAGAAAAGAAATAAACCTGTATAAACATGTTGCTTTCAGCGTTTCTGAAGGCGTGTAAAACCCAACCGCTGCTTACCACGTACAGTGAACTTAGCAGTGCCCCTACTAAAACAGCTATACCAATCTGTGCTCCGGCCAAAAAAAAGGCAGCTGCCAGTGCGCAGTTTACAAAAGCAACGTTCCGCGTGCGCTTAAATAAGTTGATACTTTCTTCACTCATCTTCGGAAGACAATTTTTTTGCAATACGAATCATAGTGAAAAGAAAAGTTATCAATCCCACAATTATTCCTGAAAACAATCCCCATGGTTTAATCTCGTAATAGGAATCTGCCCAGTGCCCCAACAGAATGGGCCCGGCTATGGAAACAGCGATCTCTGCTCCCAAGCCAATATATTCAGCATATTTTTTTGGGAGCAGGTTATTTAACACCGTTCTTTAATCAGGATTTAACTTTTGTATCGCTGGCGTAATCCGAATCACTTTTCTGGGAAAGAGATTGAGCATCGGAACCCATTCGGCATGAGCCGTTTATTTGAGCGCCTTCTTCTACTATTAGCGTTTTGGTATAAATATTACCGTCAATAATAGCACTCTCTCTAAGGGTCAGTTTGTTTGAGACTTTAACTTCCCCTTCTACCCGCCCGGCAATATCGGCATCGGATGAAGTGATGTTACCAATAATTTTTCCGTTTCCGGTAACAATCAGCTTTCCTTTCGAAATAGCTTCACCGTCAACTATTCCGGCTATACGAATATCGGTTTGAGAGTTTAAATCGCCTTTTAGCTTTGTACCCTCACTCAAAATATTAACCGCCGGCGATTGGTTAGCGTTTAGTGAGCTATTTGTACTACTTGTTTTCTTGGAATTTAGCATAGTTTAATTATTTGATTAAATAGACTTCAGGATTTTGAGGTACTCCATTTTTCCAAATTTCAAAATGGAGATGCGGCCCCGTGCTTAATACCCCGGCATTTCCAATATTGCCTAAGATATCACCTTTTAACACTAGGTCGCCTTCCTTCTTATTTAATGATGAAAGGTGTTTATAGGTAGTTACCACACCTTCGCTATGTTGCACGGATATTACGTATCCATTGTTAATTGTCCAACTGCTATTAAAAACAGAACCATCTGCTACATTAAAGACCGGTTCGTTGCTTTTTGTGGCAATATCTAAGCCATAATGCTCCTCATCCGGCAAATATCTGCGGGTAAGTGAACCCGATACCGGGTATTTAGAGGGAAAATCGAGCGAAGATTTTGGCACATTTGAGAATAAAACTTCATTTTGACTGAGCCGATTAAAAGTACCGCCCTCCCCAAAGGAAAGAATAGTTGAGTTTTGAAAGGAATTGTCAGCATCAAATAAAGGATCAAATCGCTTGTCCATAGCCAGTGTAGTATCAATACTGAATCGAATGATATTCTTCATTTCGCGAAGTTGTAAGTCGCGTTCACGGAGTGAATCCTCCAGAGCCATGGTCTTCTCGGTGATACTCATAATTTGCGCCCGAATTTCGGCATCATCGGTGCTGTAAAGCAGTCCGCCTATAGGCGTAAGCATAAATATTAAAGCCACAAAAATGGCAAAAACAGTAGAAATACCCAGAATCATCCCAAACAAACCATTTGGATTAACCGAATACGAATTATCCTCATCCGGTTTAGAGTCATCCAGCAGAATAACAGTGATTTCCTTCTGTCGCTGTTCAAATAATTTTTTAAGCAGATCAATCATAAGTTGTCAATTTACTATAATCCCATCTATTTATTGAGAAGAAATTTCATCCAGTAATTCTGCTAATTTCCCAGTCAGTTTTTTACGGTTATAAGAGTCAACCACTTGTTGCGAATGTTGTGGCCAGCTTTCATTCTTGTAGCAGTTTATAATTTCCAATAATGCCGCTTTAATCTCAGTTCTGTCGTACGGATCGGCTATAAATGCTTTTCCATAATCTTGCAACATTTGCTTTGCGCTTCCTTCGGGTACAAGGCCTAAAATAGGTTTCTTGGTTGCAAAGTATTCACTGGTTTTTCCCAGTGATATTATTTCCGGATTTTTCTTTTGTCCTATATTTAGCCAAAGCACATCTGCATTCATCAGGTTTTTTACCGCTAAATTATGATTTACATATCCAAAATCTGAAACCATTGGCTCTAATTCAAACTTGTTAATGACCTTCAAATGCTTGGCTGACAAGCCACCTTGAAACTGAAGTTTAATGCTATCTTTTAGTTCCGGATATTCGTTAATGAGCGAGCGTACGGCTTCTAAGAAAGCAAAGGGAGTACTATCGGGATAAAATGTGCCGCTATACAAAAATTTAATTTTCTGAGGTGAACCGGGTACAAACGTATCAACTTCTTCAAAATCTTCGGGATCATACCCATGCCCTATTATCGCTACCTCTTTTAACACTCTTGATTGTATACTGTGGGCAATTTTGGTATTAATAGTCAGTAATTGATCTGCTTTGCTAAGCGTGTCAATTTCTAACTGCTTCATTTTTTGTTTATGCCAAGCTGTAGGATAACGCATTAAATGACTTTCAACCCAATCATCTCGTAAATCCATAATGGTTGGCAGCTTGGTTTCACCTTTTAGCTTTTTGGCCAACATTAAATTGCTGTGTGGCGGACCACTAGCAAAAATCGCATCTATCTTTTTCTGTTTAGTTAATGCCAGAGCTTTTTCTAAGCCAGGTTTAATCCAGCTTTTTTTATTGTCCGGAAGATAAAAGAACATGGAAAACCAACGCAAAATTTTAGCTATTGCACCCTGTATTTTTACCTGACGAGAGCGCTGTCCGGTGCGATGAAAAGGCGTAGTTCCCTTAACTCTGTGTACTTCAACATCCAGAGATTCTAACTCTTGCAAAAGGGAAGTATCAAAGGTATGATAGGCTCCCGGCTCCGGACAAAGCACAATGGGATTCCACCCAAATTTGCGCAAATACTTTACAAATTTGAGAGGACGCTGTACGCCGCTCCCTCCCATAGGCGGAAAGTAATAAACAATAAAGAGTACGTTTTTCATTTAGAAAAAATAGCTCAGGAAACCGAGTAATTGGGAGCTTCCTGAGTAATTTGGACAGAATGTGGGTGACTTTCGCGGTATGATGCGGCAGATATTTGCACAAATTCAGCCTTTTTCATTTCCTCAATATTTGCGGCTCCGGCATAGCCCATGGCCGCCCGTAAACCGCCCGACATTTGGTGCACCACTTCATGCAAATATCCTTTAAAGGGAACGCGGCCTTCAATTCCTTCCGGCACCAGCTTATTGATATCATCTTCTACATCCTGGAAGTAACGGTCTTTTGAGCCTTTATTCATCGCGCTGATGCTTCCCATGCCTCGATACGATTTGTACTTACGAGATTCGTAAATAATAGTCTCGCCCGGGCTCTCATCAACCCCCGCAAACATGGAGCCCATCATAACCGCATCGGCACCGCCGGCTATGGCTTTTGGAATGTCTCCGGTTTGCTTAATTCCGCCGTCTGCAATCAGTCCAATATTATTTTCTTCAGTAAATTCAGCTATTTCCATTACCGCGCTTAGCTGAGGCACGCCCACGCCCGTTACCACTCGCGTGGTGCAAATAGAGCCCGGACCAACACCCACTTTCACCACATCAGCACCGGCCTCTACCAAAGCTTCTGCTGCATTTCGTGTGGCTATATTTCCGCCAATTACATTCAAATCGGGATAGGCTTCTTTAATTTTTTTGATGGTTTCCAGCACTCCTTTTGAATGTCCATGAGCCGTATCTACCGTAATGGCATCAACGCTGGCGGCCACCAGTGCTTCCACTCGGTCCATGGTATCGGCCGTAACGCCCACGGCAGCTCCGGCTCGCAATCTCCCGATGTCATCTTTGCAGGCATTTGGGAAGTTCATTTTCTTCTCTATATCCTTAAAAGTGATGAGGCCAACCAGTTTATTATTTTCATTTACAATAGGCAGTTTTTCCACTTTGTAGTTCTGCAAAATTGCTTCGGCTTGTTTAAGATCGGTCCCCTCCTTTGCCGTAATGAGATTTTCGTGAGTCATAATATCACCGAGCTTTTTATTCATTGCCGACTCAAACCGTAAATCCCGGTTGGTAACAATTCCTATCAGTATTCCGGTGTCATTTACAATGGGAATTCCGCCAATTTTTTGCCTTCTCATCAGCGCGCGAGCTTCTTCTACGGTGGCATCTTTTTTTAGCGTAACCGGATCTACAATCATCCCGCTTTCGCTTCTTTTTACCAGCCGAACCTGTTCCGCCTGATCTTCTATACTCATGTTTTTATGAATGATAGCAATACCGCCCTCCCGAGCCAACGCAATGGCCATTCTGTATTCCGAAACGGTGTCCATAGCCGCGCTTATAATCGGAATATTTAGCTTGAGTGAAGGTGTAAGCTGCACGGCGGTGTCAACATTGCGCGGCAGAACTTCAGAGTAATTGGGAACCAGCAGAACGTCATCGTAGGTAAGGCCTTGGCGAGAAATTCGTTCAAAGGGAGAAGGAGAGGTATTCATCTTAAATAAGAAAAATTTAGTTTACAGTTTTTCAAAGATAAGTATATCTGTTTGGAAGTTCCGCATTGAATCACATTTTTTACCGTGATTTTTACACAACGGAACTCCTCTGCTCTTCTGCCACTGCCGGGCACTTCAAAAGTACCAAATTCCCTAATTGGTTGGGGTGATAGCAACCGGACAATATTCAGTTTTCCGGGCTCAACCCAAAGAATATTAGTGTAAATTCTTGCCTACAGCGTCTTCACTTTAAGCGCATTAATAGCTGTTTGCAGGCTGCAAATGCCATCCTGAAAGCAACTTACCCAGTAGTGAACCGTTTCGCGACGGCGTTTTACAAAAGGGTCGCAGGTAGAAAACCGGCCTTTTAATTCTTCTACCATAAACTTTACATCACCATATACTTCAATTTTTAACTCGTCGGGTAAGTTACCCCAGCCCAGCAAATCAAATGCCTGCTGCATCTCCTGGTATTCTTTGCGGCTTTCAGTTCTGATTCTTTTTAAAATTGGAACTGCAAAAAGCTTAGCAGACTGAGTTTTGTTTTTTGGAGTGATTGAAAATGCATTGCTTGTCATAATCCTGGTGTTTTGTTTGTTGGTTAACCCAATGATAATGACAGTGAGTGACAGCATAGTGTCACTGCTATTTTAAAATTATTCCTCTTCTAAATTAAGGTCTAAATTTGATGCCATAACTCCTTTCTGGTTATGCTTCATAAATTCAATGATATAACAGGTTCCCTCTTCTCCTTTAACCTCGGCATCTGCACGTAACTGCTGGATAAAAGTTCCAATAAGAGTACGGCCTAAGTTTTTTGGGCTCTCTTGCTCATTAGGAATCCCAACTCCATTATCACGTACTGTGAGGCTGATTTTCCCATCTGTTTCTTTCAGCTTTATTTGAATCTGTCCGGTATCTCTGTTCTTAAAAGCATGTTTAAAAGCATTAGTAAGTATCTCGTTCAATAAAAGACCACAGGTGAGTGCCTGATTAATATTTATTTGCACATCTTCCAGATCCAGTTTCATATCAACATGTGTTGATATTTCACTGTTGTACATGGTCAACAACGTCTCTGCCTGATTTTTGATATTTTCTTTTAAAGATATTTCGGAAAAGCTTTTAGACTGATAGAGCTGCTCATGAATTAGTGCAATAGATTTTATTCTGTTTACACTTTTATTAAGCTGCTCTGCCGTTTTCTCATCTTCGGCTTCAAGTATCTGCAGCTGAATGAGGCCGGAAATAATGGCCAGATTATTTTTCACCCGGTGATGTATTTCTGACAGCAACGCACCTCTTTCTTCATAAGATTCCATAAGTTCTTTTTCAGCTGCCTTACGATCGGTTATATCCCTCAATACAATGTATCTGATACTGTCGCCGTCAGTATCTGTGAGATTCGTAATCACGCTCTCCACGGGTATTATTTTTCCATCTTTGCCAAGATGCTCCCACTCAAGCATCAGGCCTGTTTTATTCTGGTTTAAAAGTTCATTAAACATTGATTTAAAGAATTGCTCAGACTTCTGTCCGTCGGGCTGAATTTCAGGCGAGATTTCAGCAAAACTTTTCCCGATTAATTCACTTTTCTTTTCATTTCCAAGTAAATCGAGCGCTGCACGGTTGCAATCAACAATAAGGCCGTTTTTTTCCAACAAGCTGGGGTCTCCAGAATTTTCGAAGAGTTCCCGATATTTTCTTTCAGAATTTTTAAGGCGTTGCTCTGCTTCCATCCAGTCAGTAACATCAATGTGCGTACCTACCATGCGGGTTGCATTTCCCTTATCATCTTGCTCAAAAGAAGCACCCCGGCTTAACACCCATACCCAATGCCCGGCTTTGTGCTGCATTCTAACTTTAACGTCAAACATAGGTGTATGGCCATTAAAATAGTTTTGAAGGTCGGTCTCTACCCTTTCACGATCTTCAGGATGTATTAAATTTCTCCAGGTTTCAATATATACAGGTTCCAGCTCGCTGAGCGAGTATCCTAACATGGTGGCCCAGCGTTCATTTAAAATAATTTTCCCGCTTTGAATGTCCCAATCCCATGTTCCGGCTTTGGTACCTATAAGAGCATAATTTAAGCGATCTCTAAGATCTTCCAGCTCTTCTCGATAGTTTACTTCAGCCGTTATATTCCGCCCGACTCCTAAAAATTTTTCTTCTTCCGGAACTTCTGAATCAACATCACTCAGTTTGGTCAGCCTTATCTCGAAATGGTTTTTCACACCATCTTTGTTTTCTATGTACCAATTATAAGATGTAAATCCCTGTTTTTTGGCTTTCTGCAAAGCGTCTGTGTGAACCTTACCTTCTTCTTTCCCAAATATTTCCTTAGCCGTTTTGCCCAGCATTATGGTGCTAAGTTCGTTACTCTTTGCCCACTCGCCGTATAATTTTATGAACCTGCCTTCTTCATCAAGCGTAAATATAATATCATCAAACGACTCTACTATCGCTTTAAGTTTAGATTGCCTCTTTTTTAAAGCATGGAGGGCATCGGTCTCAACAGTAACATCACGAAATGATCCTACAACTTTTATAATATTATCTTCAGAGTCGGTTATAGGATTGCACCTGGCTCTTATCCATTTCTTATTCCCTTTAAAGTCGGTAAACTTAAAGGTGTGATCAAAAGGTATGCCGTCATGAATGCATTTGCTATACGAATCAACAATTCTTTCCCGGCTTTCTTCGTCAATACATTTAAAACTTTCTTGGGTAAGATCTCCTGAAAATGGTTTTTCAAACGCGTGAATTTTATACATCTGATCGGTCCAGAATAATCGATCATTTACAATATCATACTCCCAGCCTCCGGTCAGCGAAAGTTCCTGAATGTTATTCAGATACCTCTCCCTTCTCTTGGTTTTTACTAAATCTTCTTTTTCTTTGGTGATATCATGCTTTACGGCAACGTAGTAAGCAATGTCGCCCTCATCATCAAAATAAGGGGCAATAGAAGCTTTTTCCCAGAAATAAGTGCCGTCTTTTCTTAGGTTCCTGAGCTCCCCTTCCCAAATATTACCTGATAACAAAGTTTGCCACATTTCCTGATAAAACTCCCGGGAATGGGTTCCGGAATTCAGGATATTTGGATTTTTCCCTTTGGCTTCTTCTTCAGTATATCCCGTCTGTTCTGTAAAAAACTTATTTAATATATAATATTTTAGGCGTAGGATCAGTAATCACAATGGAAGCAGGAACCTGTTCCAAAGCAGACTGAAAAATCACGGTATCCAGAATGGATTTATTGCTGTTCATCTGAGTGAATTCTTAACAAAAAATGCGCTCACTCAATTTATCCATTATTAATGAATCAATAAAAGACTTTCTACTCTGGGTAAATACTCTTTTTAGCCGCCAACAACGTGTTTTTCATAAGCATGGCTACCGTCATCGGCCCAACGCCACCCGGTACCGGCGTTATCCAGCCGGCTTTTTTACGCACCGATTCAAAATCCACATCACCAATCAGCGTATATCCTTTTTCGGAGGTTTCGTCTGCCACACGGTTAATGCCCACATCAATTACAACAGCACCATCTTTAATCATTTCCCCTTTTATAAGATGCGGCTGTCCGGCGGCTACTACTAAAATATCAGCAGAAATAGTGTGTTGTGTGAGGTTTTTGGTGAATTTATGGCAAATAGTTGTGGTTGCTTTGCCGGATGAATTTTCACGAGACAGCATTACGGCCATGGGCGAACCTACGATGTTGCTGGCTCCCACTACCACGGCATGTTTGGCTTTTACGGGAATGCTGTAGTAGTTAAACAGCTCCATAATCCCTGCGGGCGTGCAGCTCTTAAAACAAGGCTGATCTATAGATAAGCGGCCAACATTCATGGGGTGAAAGCCATCTACATCTTTACGATAATCAATACTTTCAATCACATCGTAAGCCGAGAGGTGCGAAGGCAGCGGAAGCTGAACCAAAATACCGTCTATTTCATCATCCTCATTATGCCCACGAATGATGGATTTCAATTCTTTGGCAGAAATGGTGTCTTGCAGTACTTGGGTGTGCGTTTCAATTCCTACATCTTCGCAAGCGCGGGTTTTGGCACCGGTATAAACTTTGGAAGCCGGATCATCTCCCACTAAAATAACCTGCAAAAAAGGTGCTCTGTTTCCTTTTTCTTTCCAGTCTGTTACATC
>CAZDGU010000018.1:0-35125 GCA_964505215.1 uncultured Balneola sp. | reverse complement strand
TTCCCACGTTCACATGGGGCTTATTCCGTTCAAAGGTCTCTTTTGCCATGATTAAGCTATTTAATTAGTATTGTTTAAAAAATTATTTATAAAAATTCGACCTGAGCCGATAGTCGGATTTGAACCGACGACCCCTTCCTTACCATGGAAGTGCTCTACCTCTGAGCTATATCGGCGTGGCTGAGCGAGCGACCGGAATCGAACCGGCAACATTCACCTTGGAAGGGTGACGCTCTACCAATTGAGCTACGCTCGCTTACGCGTGGGGGGAGCAGGATTCGAACCTGCGAAGTCTTACGACAACAGATTTACAGTCTGCCCCAGTTGGCCGCTTTGGTATCCCCCCAAACTTCAATAAATCAAAATCGCTGAGCCAGTGACCGGATTCGAACCGATGACCGACGGTTTACAAAACCGTTGCTCTACCAACTGAGCTACACTGGCTTTTCGCGAAAGACTTCAAAATTAAGTATGATAGCTTTGATTGTCAATATTCTTTTGTGAAAAATTTCACTCTTTTCTATCTTTTTCAGCTGAGACCTTCCTTTTGTACATAAAATAGGCCTTATAGGCCACAAATAGCACTATTAACGCTAAAATAATTTTTCCATAATTAGAAAGATAGGTCCCTACTACTTTCCAGTTATCCCTCACAAACCACCCTGCGCCAATAAGTAAGCAGTTCCACAGCATTGAACTTATCAGAGAACTGATAATAGTAGTGGACACTTTCAGGTTAGACATGCCCGCTGTGAGCGAGATCACCGAGCGCGTACCTGCTAAAAATCTGTTGGCTAAGATAACACCTTGCCCCCACCGTGCCATCCATTTCTTACCTCTGTAAAAATACTTGTAATCAATTAACTGCAAGATAATATGATTATGCCTGTCGTTTTCTATTTGAGCGCCCCACTTATGCCCCACCCAATACATGGTCATAAATCCAATGACTGAAGCTGTTACCGTAGTGCCCCAAATAGGAGTCACCCCAACCACACCTTCTGCTGCTAAATAACCTCCAAAGGCTACAAGCACATCTCCGGGGACAGGAGGAACAATATTTTCGAAATAAGCTACTCCAAAAAAGATAAAGTAAATACCCAAAGGGGGTGCTGCACTCACCCATTCCACTATACTTTGTATTACTTGATCTGCCATACTACACTTTATAAATAAGAACTGCCGCCTGTGCTGCCACACCTTCTTTTTTGCCAACAAAGCCCATCTTTTCAGAGGTAGTAGCTTTTACCGATATAGCTGACAGCTCACATTCAAGGTCATTTGCAATACTCTTTCTTATATCATCTATATATGGGCGCAATTTTGGGCTTTCTGCAACTACGGTCGCATCCAGATTTCCCAGCACATATCCTTTTTGCTGAATGAGCGCATAACTTTCTCGCAACAATTTTCGGCTATCTGCATTTTTGTAATCCGGATCTGTGTCCGGGAAGTGCAAGCCGATATCACCGAGAGCCAGCGAGCCTAACAAAGCGTCTGTTATAGCATGCAATAATACATCTGCATCAGAATGACCTAAAAGGCCTTGATCGTGGGGAATCTCAACCCCGCCGAGCATCAATTTTCTTCCTATTGCAAAACGATGCACATCATATCCAAAGCCTATTCGAATTGACTTCATCCCCCTTCCTCCAGCAACAGTTCAGCCAGCTTAAAATCAACAGGAAAAGTAATCTTAAAATTCTCCTGCTCACCTTCCACCATTTTAACACGGCCGCCTGCATATTCAACCAAAGAGGCATCATCAGTTCCAATAAATGAATTTTTGATCGCCATTTCATAAGCCTTTATTAAAAGCTCTTTTCGAAAAACCTGAGGCGTTTGTGCATGCCAGATCGAAGTCCGATCCGGCGTTTCCACAATTACATGCCGTTCATTCACTTTTTTTATGGTGTCTTTTGCAGGAACTCCCGGCACGGCGGCCCCGAATTCCTGAGCGGCAGCGCAGCAGGCACGTATCTGATTCTGACTCACAAAAGGCCGAACAGCATCGTGAACGGCTACCAAGCCTGCTCTTTCATCTACTTCTTGAAGTGCGTTATATACTGAACCTTGGCGACTCTGAGCCCCTTCAACTACAGAGAAACGCAACCTATCGGAAACATATTTTTCCGCCACCTCTTCTATTTCAGACATATAGCTTTTTTGAGCCGCTATTATAATCTGAACTAACTGCGGATAACCTGCAAAACGAGCAATGGTGTGTTCGAGAATGGTTTTTCCTGCCACTTTTATAAATGGTTTAGGAATGTCGGTGTTCATTCTCTTTCCGGCCCCGGCAGCCGGTATTATGACCGACAGTAATTCCATACTATATAATCAGCATTGCATCACCAAATGCGAACATTCGGTAGTCTTTCGCCTTAGCCTCTTCATAAGCTTCCATCAGAAAGTCGTAACCTGCAAAGGCTGCAGCCAACATAAGGCGCGTAGACTCAGGTTGGTGAAAGTTCGTAATCAACCCTTCTGTAATCTTGAAATCATAAGGAGGGTAGATGAATTTATCTGTCCAGCCGGTGCCCTGCTTAGACATCCCACTGGCCATAACGCTCGTCTCCATAGTACGCACGGCACTGGAACCTATAGCAATAACGCGGTTTTTCTTTTTCTTGAGCGTTACGTTAATTTTGTCGGAAGTTTCTTTAGAAATAAAGTAGTTATCCGAATCCATGCGGTGCTTTGTTAAATCCTCAACCTCTACATTTCGGAAAATTCCCCACCCGATATGTAAAGTTGTGGGCAGAAATTCAACTCCTTTCTTTTCAATTTTCTCTACCAGCTCGGGAGTGAAGTGCATGCCCGCCGCCGGAGCAGCAACTGCGCCACGCTCGGTAGCAAAAATAGTTTGATAGCGCTCTTTATCTTCCTCCACAGGCTCTCGCTCTATGTAAGGCGGAAGAGGCATTTTACCCAGCACATCCAATCGATCGTACAGCTCTTGATTTGGCCCCTCATACAGGAAACGAATTGTGCGCCCGCGTGAGGTTGTATTATCAACCACTTCGGCCATTAACTCGTCTTCCTCTTCACCAAAATACAGTTTGTTACCAATTCTGATTTTACGTGCAGGCTCTACTAAAACATCCCAAAGCATGTTTTCGGGCATTAATTCACGCAATAAAAAGACTTCAATATCAGCTTCTGTTTTTTCCTTTTTACCATTCAGGCGCGCCGGGAAAACTTTAGTGTTATTATACACCATTGCGTCATCTTTATTGATGTATTCATGAATCTTATCAAAAGTAGTATGCTCTATGGTTTTCTCTTCGCGATTAAGAACCATCAACTTGGCTGAATCTCTTTTTTTCAGCGGTTCTTCCGGAATATTAAAATCGTCAGTTTCAAATTTAAAATCGGTGAGCTTCATGTAGCTTATTGTCTATTTAGCGGTACTGTTGAAAAGTTGATTAAAATAGCCTTTTTTTGTATCTATATCAACGGCAGAGCCTATTCTCTTTTGTTTATTATTACAGGCCAATTCCTTATACTTGATAGTACCATTCATGAATATAATTGCAATCTATTGACGACTGCTATGAAAAAATTTTTAATGCTTTTATTTGCTGTATCTGTTATTGCCAGCACCCAGCTTTCGGCTCAGTTGAGAAATGACCTGCCTACGTACTACGATTTTTCCGGCCCTATTGTAAGCTCAAACACGGTAACTGTGCAAAGCTGGCTCAATGATTTTTTCCAAAACCGGGTAAGCATGAGTCATTCCTACTCAATGAACTTTGGAGCAGCCGGCGGTTCATTTCAAAACATGAATGCTTATACCAACACGCTCAACTTTATGTTTTCAGAAGATCTCACCGGTCGCGTTGATGTATCTTTTCTCCATTCTCCTTTTGGTGGTTCTAATTTTATGGGAGCTGAAAACAGTATGGACAATCGCGTAATTATCAGAAATGCTGAGCTGAATTATAAACTCGGCGATAATGCACACATTCGCCTGCAGTATCAGCAATTGCCTGCCCAATATGGCTTCTTCAATCCATACGGTTTTTCTCCTTATGGGTCCCGAGGCCGATTTAACAGACTTTGGTATTAGATTGCGATCTGAAACAAAACGTTAATGGCAGAAAAAAACGGCAATTCTTCCGCATCGGGCACAAACGAACTTTTTTTAAATGCCGCAATTGGCTTTTTAAGCGTTCTGCTACTGGTTTTAATTGTAGCCTTATTCACACGCATAGTGTATCCGCGTATTTTTAATGAGAGAACGGAATTAGATTCCCAGTTAATCAGCGAAATCATTCAAATCGAAGTATTAAATGGGTGCGGAGTTTCCGGCATAGCAAATTCTTACACCGGCTTATTGCGTAAAAATGGGTTTGATGTAGTTGAAACCGGTAACTTTGAAACCTTTGATCTTCAGGAAACCCTTATTATATCGAGAAGCGGCACCATGGATAATGCCTATCGGGTAGCCAGCGCGTTGGGAGTATCCGAGCAAAATGTAATACGAGAATCGTCGCCAGATTTTTACCTGGATGTCAGCGTAGTTATTGGGCACGATTACAAAAAACTAAATACAAAATAATTTATGTCAAACATTAAGCAACCGGCAAATAAGCAATTTGAAAGCTCTTTTTCGGATGACAAGCCGGATTCTAAAAGATTAGTAGAAGTGATTACGCAAGCTTTACAAGAGCGTAAGGGAAAGGAAATTACTATAATGGATCTTTCCCAACTTACTACTTTAACCGATTTCTTTGTGATATGCCACGGAACTTCGGATGTGCAAATCAAAGCTCTCTCTGACTCTGTTGAAGAAAGCGTGCGCGAAAATATCGGTGAAAAAGCTTGGAAAAAAGAAGGACTGCAGGGTCGGTCTTGGGTTATTTTGGACTATGTTAACACCGTAGTTCACATAATGAGTAAAGAGAAAAGAGATTTTTACGGACTTGAACGCATGTGGAATGATGCAAAAATTACATACATCAACGACGATGATGATGCTGAGTCTTAAACACTTTTTATTTATTATTTTTTTTGCCGGACTCTTAACCGCTTGCAGCTCTTCACAGCAAACGCTAAAAGAGCTGCATCCAGACCTCATTGAAGTAAATCCCCCAAACCGCATTCCCTATATAGAAAAAGATATTGAGATTGAAGGGGTTGAATTCATGGAAATCCAAAGAAATCCCGCTCTGCTAATTAAAGGCCGTTTACCTAATATGTGTACCCAAATTTTGCGGGTTGATCAAAAAACACCACCTGAAATTATTGAGCTTACTATTATTGGATGGCAGCAGTATAAAAAACCTTGCGAGCAATCCGGAAGCCCCGCATTTACCTATATTCATAAGAATTTAGACGCTCAGCTTTGGAAAAACACAAAGCTGGTTATTATTAACAATCAAGAGTATAGAACCTCTGATATACAAAAAAATTAATGAGAGAAATGCCCCGAATACTTGTAACTGAACCAATTCCTGAAAAAGCCATTTCATTCCTTAAAGAACACGCCGATGTTACGGTTGGCGAAAAAGGAAAGTACCAAACAGAAGAAAATCTGATTGCTGACATTGACAATTTTGATGGCATGTTGTGCATGCTTTCAACCCCTGTAACAGAAAAAGTTTTACAAGCCGGAAAAAACCTCAAAGTAGTAGCTAATTTTGCTGTAGGTTATGATAATATTGATGTTGAGGCGGCACACCGGCAAGGCATTAAAGTAGCCAATACGCCCGATGTTTTGACGGAGGCCTGCGGTGATTTTGCAATGGGATTACTGCTGGCACTTTCCCGAAAATTTAAAGAAGCTGAGCAGTACTTACGCGCCGGAAAATTTAAAGGCTGGGAACCGCTTGGCTTTTTAGGTATGGAACTGAGAGGACGAACGTTAGGCATTGTTGGCATGGGCAGAATAGGACAGGCGTTTGCCCACCGTGCACGTGCTTTCGGAATGAATATTAAATACAACAATCGCAGTCGGGTACCGAAAGCTGTTGAGCAGGAACTGGAAGCTCAATATGTTTCATCGCATATAGAATTAGCCAAGCAGGCAGATGTACTAAGCCTTAACTGTCCGCTTACTGATGAAACCCATCATTTAGTGGATGCTGAGTTGCTTTCCTTAATGCCGGAACACGCGCTGTTGGTTAACATTTCGCGAGGAGCCGTAATTGATGAGGCTGCCCTGGCCGAAGCGCTTCATAACGGTGAAATAGCCGGTGCCGCTTTAGATGTATTCGAGAAAGAGCCCGAAGTTCACCCCAAATTATTGACCGCACCCAACACCGTACTTGTGCCGCATATAGCCAGCGCTACGCATAAAACCCGGGAAGACATTGGCATGTTAGCCGCACAAGCTATAGTAAGTGTTTTAGCAGGTAAGGATGATGCTGAAATCCCAAACTTGATTAGCCGGTAATTTTCGCTCATATTCGTTTTTAACTTTTGAGCCGAACTCTTTTGAAATCGCCCGTAAAAAATAAATCCTGGATGCTGGCCTTGCTGCTTACCCTGGCCACTTTAAGCTATGGCGTTTTTGAGATTTGGTCTTCAAACAACGATTTATCTGCACAGCAACAATCAGATATCGCGAAAACCGCCGTAGAAGAAGCGCTTCATAATTTTGAGCAGCTTGAGGATTCTTTTGTTAGTCAAAGCAATCACTTTTCGGCAGCAGTTAAACGGCAGCTTACCGAAAATGCGTCCTTAGAAAGCATAGCAAAACGTGCAAAACAGAACTATGATTTTTGGGGAGCCTCCCTTTTTAAAAACAGGGAAGCTATCGTCTGGACGGGCTTTAGCCTTGCTGAGGCGCCCAAACCTGCCGAGTATAGTACAGGCAAAGATTCGGTAACTATTCAGCAAACTAATAATGTTACCTATTTGCAGTACACCACTTCTATTGAAGTTCCGGAAGATGATACCTCAGCTATTTTTCTGCTCGTCACCAAAAAGCGAATTAAACAACAAAATATACTTTCTATTGGAGAGAGCGCCGAGCTTGACCCGAGCAGCTACCTGCAGCCATCCTCAGGCTGGAAAGTACATTTCAGTTTTTTTGAAGAAGCACCACAAAACCCACTTCATCTTGCAGTAATAGCAACACAGCATCTGGATTCAGCCGGAGTTATTTACACCCTTCAGGAAGATTATGCAAGCTATCGAAAAGCTAAACAAAACCGGCATTTTCTGATACGGGCTATTTTTTATGCTCTTATCATCTCCTTAGCAACACTTTTTCTTATTTCCATTTCAAAGGAGCTTTCAAGGTGGAGGTCATTATTTTTGAAATTAATTGCTATTGGGTTGGCCTGGCTATTCTTTTCAACTCTGGATTATGGAACCCGCTGGATTGAACTTTTCTACCCCCTGCAGGAACATAGTTTTGCCGATTTAAAACCACTGCTGGTATATGCTGTACACAGTTTTTTTACTTTTCTGGTGGCAGTCACAATTTTCAAGCCTCTATTTTATAATCCATTAGAGCCAACAAATGAAACAGCCCCAATTGTAAAAGTAATGCTGTTTATATTTGGAATGCTAAGTGCTTTTCTGCTTCACTTTTTCCTGTTCGAAACGTATGCTCTGTTTATTGAAACCTCTATTCAAGTTTTAGACCTTGAGGTTTTCCCACCTGTTGAAACACTTCTATTTTATATAACGGCCGGAGTTTTTGCTCTGTCTTGCATCCTCATTGTGATATCTCTGGGTCGGTTCTTGCTGTCTTCTGCCATATATGCGCCATTTTTATCTGTTTTAATTGCAATGAGCGGCTTGGCTGCAGGCCTTTTTATTTTGCTGAGGTTTAAGTTCTACACCCATTGGCTGTTTTTGACCGTTGCATTATTCTTTACGGCCATCATCCTATTGACGTTTGTAACTCACAAAAATCCTTCGCTATTTTCTACGATTTCACAGCTACGGCTCCTGCTACTTTTCAGTTATGTAGGCGTTTGCGTTACGTACATTGCTGTTTACAAGGGGTATTCTGAACGATTAGACAGCCAAATGGAGCAAGCCACCCGGTTGTTTATAGAAGAAGAAGGTCCCCAAGCCGAAACCATTGCCCTTTCTCTGCTTAACAGTCTTGAACAGTCAATATCGAGATTATCGGCTCGTGACTTTAAGGAGCGTCCAACTTTTGTTGAAAGCTATTTCACCCAGCAAACAAAACGTCTTCTTTCCTCCCAATGGGACAGGTTTTCTATTTCTACTCAGCTGATTGATAATAATGGAACCATTATGGGGGAGTATTCTTCAAATTTAGATTCCCCAGCCTGGACACGTGCTTTTGATATGCCCTCGCTGATTATTCCGTTTGAGTCAGAACAAATCAGAATTGAAAACCTGCGTCCTATTATCAGAAAACGCCCGTTGCACGAGGCTACTTCAAATTACTCTTCTTTCCGTCGCGCATGGATTCCACTATACGCCGATGACAGCCGGGAAAGAGTTGGGTGGATTTTATGCTCCGTTTATCGCGAACGGCCGCAATATGAAAAACCGTTGCGAGCCGTAATTGCAGCAGAAAGCAGTAAAGAGTGGAATGCCTCAATAAGTATAACCGAATATTTAAATGGATTAGCCACGCGCCAAAATGTGGTAGGCACCCCCATTGAGCTGCCCGGTTATCTTCGTTTACCCGAAAATCTAACCCAACGCCTTCAACAAGACTCAACATTTTACCGAACTACAGGCTTAGCCAGCCAACAACTGCGAGAGCTTTTCATCACTACTCCGGAACAGCAGATAATTCGTGCGGCTACCACGCACCCAAGCTTTGATAATCATCTGTTTTCAATTATGCGCTTTTTCTTTAGCGTGATTATTAGCGGAATGATAATTCTTGGCATATTATTCTGGAAGAAAAACCCATATATTTTAGGCCATAATTATCGGTTTAGAGACCGCCTGATTGATCGGTTTATATTTGCTTCTCTTATTTGCCTGATTGCACTTATTGCAACAACCTATTATGCCATCAAAAGTCAAAATCAGAAAAGTGTACAAGACCAGCTGCTCTCTAAATTAGAAAATCTAACCGAGTCCGTTTCGCTGCAAGAAGTACAGCAAGGCTCAACCTTTCCTATTCAACTAAACAAACTGGCCTCCACCTTAGATGCCGATGCTTCTTTATACCGTAACAACAGCATTGACCTTTCCACAACAGGCCAAATCTATCGGCAGCACTTGCTTCCTCAATTACTCCCTTGGGGGGTTTATCAATCCATTTACAAGAGGGGAAACCGGCAGGTAACCCGTAAAATACACTTGGGTAACCAGCAGCTGCTTATCGGTTATCAGCCTTGGTTAAATCAAGATCGTGAAATAGCCGGAGTGGTGGCTATTCCAACTTTTTTAGAAGCTCCAAAGTTTAACGAACAGCTTCTTTCCACAACCAGCTATTTGTTTGGCATTTATGCCATAGTATTTGGGCTGTTTATTTTAGGTGCAGCCCTCATTTCAACCCAACTTACCGCGCCTTTAGAGGCACTGCATAAAGGTTTGAAAAAAATATCGGGGGGAGATTTAGAAACCACTTTACCCGTAAAAAGTAAGGATGAAATTGGAGCTCTCACCAATGCATATAACGTAATGGTGTACCGACTCAAAGAATTACAAACCGATTTGGCAAAAGCCGAGCGAGAAGCGGCTTGGAAAGAAATGGCCCAGCAGGTAGCGCACGAAATTAAAAATCCATTAACGCCCATGAAGCTGAATCTACAGCATTTGGAAAGACAGCTGAAGGCAAATCCTCAGAACTTTGAAGAACTGAAGCCGAAAATTGAGGCCATTGCTTCAAATATGATTGAGCAGATAGAATCGCTCAGTAAAATTGCCTCCGATTTTTCTAAATTTGCACAGCCTTCGGCCAAAGAGTATGAACCTGTTGAGCTTAATGAATTACTAAAAGCTGTTACCGAGTTATATACACCTGATAAGAATTTACAGATTGACAGCTCGCTGTACTCCGCCGATTTATGGGTGAATGGCGCCAAAGATGAGCTCCGCCGCGTGCTTATCAACTTAATTAAAAATGCCATAGAAGCCGTGCAAGAACATGGCTCCATCACGCTGACCTCCGATATTTCAGCAAATGCAACCATGGCCATTCTTACGATTGAGGATACGGGTGAAGGCATACCTGAAGAAAACCGAGATCAGATTTTTGTTCCTAACTTTTCCACCAAATCCAGCGGCACGGGCTTAGGCCTGGCCATTGCAAAAAAAATTATTGAGGAACATAACGGGGAAATTCATTTTAACTCTGAACCGGGCAAAGGAACGGCATTTATCATTCAGCTGCCTCTTCAAAAATCCGAATCTGCACCAACCTGAATCAATGGAAATCTATAATTCAAATGCCGGTTATTTGAACCAGGATTGGCCAGGATTTTGGGGATTATCTGGATGTTTTACAAAAGCATATGGTGCGTGGATATAAGAAAAAACCCGCTCCCAACACTCAAAAAGCCGCTGAAAGCTGAAGCCTGAAAGCTGATAGCTAATAGCCACCGGCTAAAATTGCACCTTCAACCCTTTAGTTGTTCATTAATAAATTCAAAAACAACCAGAGTTGCCTACATAATATTTCACGTAACTGATACTGCCAATAGCCAAAAATTATCACCTTTCAGTTTTTTTAGTTCGTACCTTTTCAGGTTATATCATTTTATGGAAAACAGAACAGAAGAAATCAAAAAGGAAAGCCGGAAATTACTTTCTATCGGTGGCCCCATCATAGCTACACAATTATTAAGCATGGGCTTAAACTTTGTAGATACGGTAATGGCCGGGAATTTATCTGCCCTCGACTTAGCCGCCGTTGCTATTGGTAATGCTATTTACATGCCGGTAGCTGTGTTTTGCATGGCTACACTTATTGCCATTAATCCTATAGTATCTCAATTTCTGGGTGCCCGTAAATTTGAGGAAATCGGGAAAAGTGCCCGACAGCTGCTCTGGCTTATTTTAATACTCGGAATCCCGGGTTTTTTTGTGGTTCGAAATCTGGATGTAGTAATGAACCTCATTAATGTAACACCTGAGATAATTCCAATTGCTCATGGATATTTAAAAGCTGTTTCCTGGGGCTTTATTCCCTTGTTAACCTATATGGGCATTCGATACTTCAGTGAAGGCCTCTCGGTTACAAAACCTGCAATGTTTATTGCTGCTACCAGTTTGGTATTTAACATTGGGGCAAATTATGTGCTAATGTACGGTAAACTGGGCTTTCCGGCACTGGGGGCCGTAGGTTCCGGTTATGCTACCTCTATTGTTAACACTATAGCCGCAATTATTTTTATTGCGTTCACTGCTTCATTTAAACCTTTTAAGCGGTTTGATATTTTTAAACGCCCCACCCTCCCCGATTGGGATTATGTAGGGGAACTTGTGAAAGTAGGCATTCCTAACGGAGTCAGTTCTTCTATGGAAGTACTTTTGTTTGCTGCCGTTAGCCTGTTGATGGGAACCTTAAGCGTAAATGTAGCAGCTGCACATCAAATTGCCATTAACGCTTCATCTGCTATGTTTATGATTCCATTTGGTTTATCTATAGCCATATCGCAGCGTGTGGGCTTCTCCATTGGCCAAGGCTCTATGAAAATGGCTCGTTTTAGAGGCTTCACCGGCATCGTCATTTGTACCGGAGTGATGATATTATCTGCCTTGCTTTTATTTTCGATTCCTGAATTCATTATCGGCATTTACACACATGATCCGGAAGTATCTAATCTTGCAGTGGCTCTGCTTTTTATGGCTGCTGTTTTCCAAATTTCTGATGGATTGCAAGTAGGTGGTTTTGGAGCGCTTCGCGGATTGAAAGACACACGATTACCAATGATTGTTAATTTTATTTCCTATTGGCTGATTGGCTTTCCTACGGGTTACTACCTCGGGATTCATCTTGATTACGGTCCAAAAGGCTTATGGTTTGGTTTGATTTGCGGCTTAAGCGTAGCTGCTGTGCTGCATAATTATCGCTTCAATAAGCTCACAAAATCACCCCTCTGATTTCTGATTTCTGCAAAGTATGTCTGCAATAAAAAAAGCGCCTCCTGTTTCCAAGAGGCGCTTTCGGCTATGTATGTATGTTAAGTGCTACTACTACTTAAGCAACATCATTTTCTTCGTGATTGAAGTGCTCGCTGATGTCAGGCGATAAATATACATTCCACTCGATAGTTGTGAAGCATCAAAGCTTACCGTGTGGCTTCCCGCCGTCTTCACGCTATTTACCAGCGTGGCTACTTCTTGCCCCAGCATGTTATACACTTTCAGGGTAACGGGGCTTTGAGAAGGCACCTTATAAGTAATGTTGGTGCTTGGGTTAAACGGATTTGGATAGTTTTGCTCCAGTGTAAAGTCAGAAGCAACCTCTGTTTCCGTTTCGTTAGAAACCGTAGGCTCATCCAGATCATACATAGATATTGCACTTGCCGGCTTGTGGCCTACTTCAGAAAAGTTTCCACCAACAACTAACTGGTTATCTTGGGTAACCGACAGAGTTCCTATAATTTGGGTCCCAGTTCCGGTGAGCCCTGAACCTAAGGCTTCCCAGCTGGTGCCATTCCACGAGGCCACACCGGAAATCTCGGTAACGCCGGAGTTTTGGAATGCTCCTCCCGCATACAGTGTATTATCAGCGAAGTGAAGTGTGTGCACCGTATTATCAAGACCGGCTCCTAAGGCTTCCCAAGCAGTTCCATCCCACTTAGCTACTTTTTTGGCAGGACTGCCATCAGCATTTGAAAAATCACCCCCGGCATACAGCACCGAGTCTCCTACTACAACAAGATCTCGAACTGTTCCATCGGTTCCCGTTGCTAATGCGCTCCATGCCGAGCCGTCCCATTTGGCAATGTTGTTGGCGGTATTACCTCCGGCCATAGTAAATTGACCACCGGCAACAATAGTACCGCCCATCAAGGCTAAGCTAGATACATCATTATTGGTACCACTGCCCAGGTTAGCCCATGAGCTACCGTTCCAAACAGCAACCCTATTCGCTGAGCTTCCACCGGCTTGGGTAAAAGATCCGGCTACATATATTTTGGAACTTACTTTTAATATGTCAATCACTTCATTATCAGTACCATTATTTGCACCGGAACCTAAAGCAGACCAAGTTTCGGTTTGGGTATCCCACACGGCAATATTGTTAGCCTGGACAGATCCTGCCTGGGAAAAATCTCCGCCTACATAAATTTTATTACCATCTACCAGAATAGCAGATACCGAGCCATCAACCCCTTCACCTAAGGCAGACCAGGCTGCGCCATCCCATTTTGCTATATTATTAGCAGCAACGTTATTCGTTCCTGTAAACAAACCACCTACATACATATCACTGCCCGATGTGGCGGAAGCTACAATTACGCCTGCTACTCCATTACCGCTCAGTTTTGCCTTAAACGGAGACAGTTCCATTGAGCTATTCAATCCGGCAATATGATTAAAGCTATAGGAATCGGATCGGTAAAACATCCCTCCTAATACATACTCTCCATTGTATTCATCAATAGTATAAACGGTACTTGTTAGAATTAAAAAGTCTTGTATCAGTTCAGATGTTGCTTCCCATCCCGAATTGGAATAGCGGGCAATACCCGATGCGTCTAAAATACCTACCGCATCAAACTTACCGGCTACCAGCAAACCATCTGGGGTATCTTTAATGTCGTACACATCTGCATTTGGCTCGGTGGGCAGCGCATTCCAGACAGTTCCATCCCATCGGCCAATATAGTTTATTGGATTCCCATTTAGGTTGTTAAACTTGCCGCCTACATAAATGGAGGTATCTACGGCTGCAATGGTGTGTACCGGAGCGTCACTTCCGCCGGCAAACTCCGACCAGTTGGCGCCATCCCAAATGGCCATATTGGCCGCCGGGTTACCCCCTGCATTGGCAAAGTCGCCTGTAGCGTAAATCTCGTTATTAATAACGGTCAGATCCAGCACTTCACCATCGGTTCCGCTGCCTACGGCATTAAAGCTGCTGCCATCCCAATACGTGATATTGTTCATAGCATTACCGTTGACATTCGAAAAATTACCGGCAATGTACAGTTTACTGCCTACTTTTAACATGGCATGTACGGCACCGTCGGTACCATTAGTGCTACCTGTTCCCACAGCAGACCACTCTTCGGTATTCGTATTCCAAACGGCAATATTATTAGCCTCAGTAGATCCCGCATGTGTAAATTCACCGGCTACATACACCTCGTTTCCATCGGCGTACACCGCGCGAACAATTCCCGGACTTGCACCATCGATAAGGCCGTCGCCTAAGGCGTTCCAGTTAGTACCATCAAAGTACGCAATGCCATTGGCCGGTACGCCATTCATGGCATTAAAAACACCACCAACGTATATGCCGTTTGTTGCAGTGTGTGTAGTTAACACACCCGTAGTACCTATGTATCCGGCTGCGCCGCTTACGCTAAATTCATCGCTCCAGTACTGGTCGCCGGGGCTTTGCGCGTGTAGCGAAAAGCTGAATCCGACTACTAAACACAGCCATGCAGTAAGCATGGTTGCAAGTTTCGATTTTTGTATATCTCTTGTTTTCATAGTTCTAATCCTTAGAATTATTATTAATGATTATTTCTCTTTTTACCCTCTCGGGTCTTTTTAAGATGACTTGTATCTCATCTTAAATACTTATTGTATGAGGCTGAATTATTCATTCATCGTTGTTAGATAAGTCAGTTTCTTGACCATACCTCATATCTCTTTTCTCTTTGTTACTGAACTTGTATAGTTCTGATGCGTTGTAATAAACGTCTCTGTTTTTTTTATATACGTACCGGAAACTAATACCCGCTCAGTTTGCTTGAGATTTTTTTAAAATAAAAGAACGCTTCACATTGTTCCTTTAGTAGCTGTACACACAACCGGGCCGGGCACCCCCAAAAGAATTTTAAAATATTATACCGACTGAAAGAAGAGAACTTGTCGATTTTAAAGAGCAGAGTGGATACTTCCTGTTAAAATTATTTCTCATTCAAAAAAAAAAAAGCACAGGCGTTAGCACCTGTGCTTTTTAAATTTTTATAAAATGAAAGGGTTATTCCTTTCGAATGTATTTAGCTTTGCGCTTTACTTTTCTTCACGTAATCGCGCAGTACGGTATGAAGAATTCCACCATTTCGGTAGTAATCAACTTCTACCGGGGTATCAATTCTACAATCGGTGATAAAGGTTATTTCTTCACCATTTGTTTTGGTTGCCGTTACTTTGATTTCATCACGGGCTTGTACCGTATCATCCACGTGAATATCAAACGTTTCGGAGCCGTCTAATCCTAATGTTTCTGCGTTTTCTCCTTCTTTATACTGCAGAGGAAGCACGCCCATTTGGATTAGGTTTGAGCGGTGAATACGCTCGTAAGAAATAGCTATCACGGCTTTTATACCTAATAGTGCTGTGCCTTTTGCCGCCCAGTCTCGAGAAGAGCCGGAGCCATATTGTTTTCCTACAAGTGCTACCAGCGGAGTATTACTTTCTTTGTACTTCAGAGATGCATCATAAATTGTAGTGATTTCATCATCCGGGAAGTACTTGGTGAATCCTCCTTCTTTACCGGGTGCTAACTGGTTTTTGAATCGAACGTTGGCAAACGTGCCGCGTGTCATAACCCGGTCGTTTCCACGACGAGAACCGTAGGAGTTGAAATCTTTCCGCTCCACACCGTTTTCTTTCAGATAAACACCGGCGGGTGAGTCTTCCGCAATGTTTCCGGCGGGTGAAATGTGGTCGGTTGTAATTGAATCACCTACTTTCACTAATGTGCGAGCACCTTTAATTGGTTTGATTGGATCCGGGTCTTCATTCATATCCATAAAGAATGGAGGCTCCTGGATGTAGGTTGACTCATCACTCCAGTCAAATAAATCACCGCCAGTAACCGGGATCTCTTCCCATGCCGGAGACTCAAAAATATCGCCATACATTTTATCGAACAGATCCGGGCGGATAGCTTCATCTAAATGCTCGGCAATCTCTTCAGTTGTTGGCCAGATTTCTTTCAGATATACGTCATTTCCGTCTTTATCTTTTCCTAAAGGCTCGGTGGCTAAGTCAATATCAACACTACCGGCCAGTGCGTAGGCAACTACCAATGGCGGTGAGGCCAGATAATTCGCTTTCACATACGGATGAATACGTCCTTCAAAGTTTCGGTTACCTGAGAGTACTCCTGCGGCTACTAAATCACCTTCTCTTACAGCTTTCTCAACTGCGGGAGGAAGCGGTCCGGAGTTTCCAATACAAGTAGTACATCCATAACCTACCAGGTTAAAGCCCAGCTTATCCATGTATTCCGTAAGTCCGGCTTCTTTTAGATACTCGGTTACTACCCGAGAGCCCGGTGCCAATGATGTTTTTACATAAGCAGGAACTTTTAAGCCTCTTTCATAAGCTTTTTTAGCTACAATACCGGCTCCCAACATTACGCTGGGGTTAGAAGTGTTGGTGCACGAAGTGATCGCGGCAATTACCACATCACCATGCTTCATTTCAATTTCCTGTCCGTTTTTAAAGATTCCTTTATTAGCAAGCTGCTCTTGAGTTAAATCAAAGCCCATTGTTGGGTCATCGCTGGTTAGCGAGTTTTCGAATGCTTGCTTCATGTTGCCGAGTGCGATTCGGTCGTGCGGAAGCTTAGGACCTGCAAGTGAAGTTTCTACGGTACTCAAATCTAATTCGAGGGTAGAAGTAAACTCCGGATCAGGCGTATCATCGGTGCGGAACAGGCCTTGAGCTTTAGTATAATTTTCAACCAGTTTCACCAACTCTTCAGAACGGCCGGTTCTTCTCAGATACCTCAATGCTTCATCATCAATCGGGAAGAAACCCATGGTAGCTCCGTATTCGGGAGCCATGTTTGCAATAGTTGCTCTGTCGGGGAGGCTCATGCTGCTCAATCCTTCACCGTAAAACTCAACAAATTGACCTACCACACCATGCTTGCGCAACATCTGAGTTACAGTAAGCGTGAGGTCGGTAGCGGTAACTCCTTCGCGAAGCTTTCCGGTTAATTTCATTCCGGTTACTTCCGGCACCAGCATAGAAATAGGCTGCCCCAGCATTGCGGCCTCGGCTTCAATACCGCCAACGCCCCAACCAAGAATACCAAGTCCGTTAATCATAGTAGTGTGAGAATCGGTTCCCACCAATGTGTCAGGATATGCCGTAATAGAACCGTCTTTTTCTGTACGAGTGAACACACCGCGGCCTAAATACTCTAAGTTTACCTGGTGTACAATTCCACGTCCCGGCGGCACCACACGGAAGTCGTCAAATGCTTCTTTACCCCATTTCAGAAACTCGTAACGCTCGTTGTTACGCTCCATTTCTTTTTCTACGTTAAACATCAATGCGGCTTCGCGACCGAACATATCTACCTGAACGGAGTGGTCAATTACTAAATCTACCGGCACTTGCGGGTTGATATCCTGAGGATCTCCTCCCATGCGCTTCATGGCAGAGCGAAGAGCGGCCAAATCTACCACAGCAGGCACTCCGGTAAAGTCTTGCAATACCACGCGCGAAGGTTTAAATGGAATTTCGCCCTGTGGATTTTTTGCATCATAATTTGCTAATGCTTCAATATCTTTTTCAGTAACTGCATAGCCGTCGTATTCTCTAAGTACGGCTTCTAACAAAACTTTTACCGAAAAGGGAAGTTTGTCAATGCTTTTATACCCCAGTTCTTTTAGTTTTGGGAGGCTATATAGGTTTGCCTTCCCGGAACCGGTGTCAAATTCAACTCTGGTTTGTTTCAGTTTATCAGTCATTATATTTCAATTTAGATTTTCTTTCTCCTTCTGCTCCCAAAGGTACAAATCTTTTTGGGAATTGTCTTTATCAACTCTCTATGATGTTTATTGAATGGGATGATTGATAAGATTTTACAAAGTGAAATTCAGAACTGTAAACACACAAAAAAGCCCCGCCTTCAAAAAAGGCAAGGCTTTAGCTATGAAAAAAATTTTGCTAAATTTTAACAGTCACCCCAAATTGAAGGTAGGCTATGCCGTAACCGATTTCGGCAAAGGCACCTAACTTATCTGTAAAGTGATACCGGCCACCAACAAAAGCAGAATACGTTATTCCGCCTGCCGATGCATTTGGGTTACCCGGACCATCCCAGCTGGCAGAGGCCACATTATAGCCAAGCATCGCCCCGCCATACGTATCAATATCATCTACTAATGGATAATGATATGCTCCCCTCCCGCCAATAATAATGTTTGTGTATGTCCACGTTCCCATACCAAAATCTTCTGATGTGGAAGCAAAGCCAAAATATCCGCCCACACTTATGTTTTCGTTCATTCCATACATCACCGATGCACTGATGGGGATTCCTGTTCCTGATAATGTAGTTCCCAGCCCAATACCGGCATTAATATCTATAGCACCGGCACCGCGAAATGTAGGTGTTACTTCATTTTTTTCCTGAGCCTGCAAAGCCATTGGAATGAGCATTACTGCAGCCAAAATCATACATAGTTTATTCATTGATATACCCTTTTACTTTTTGATTTAATATTTATTCAGTGAGGTTAAGTGTTGCCTAAGTATGATGAGATACAGAAATAAATTATATACCCCGAATTGGGTATTTTGCACATGCACCAATTAAGGTGCATTAATGAGACGGCTTTATGAGGATTCTTTATAATGACCAAAAGTCTGTTTTTAATGGGTGAGTTTTTTTAGTTTCGATTACTAATTTTCTTCCCATCAGCAGCAACTGATATACATTGAACTCCTATTCTAATAACTTCGAAGAGATATAAAATTTTCTGTTTCTTTTATGTTGATATCTACGAATAATAATTCTATCTTATTCGACTTTCCAAATTGACGAAAATAACAGAGTTGAATCGTGGACACATTAAGTTTTAAAACATACTCGGCCAAACCCAGCGACATTGAAAAGAAATGGGTGCTCATTGATGCTGAAGATAAGCCCTTGGGTCGCTTGAGTAGCGAGATAGCAAAAATTTTAAGAGGCAAAACCAAGCCTACCTTCACCCCGCACATGGATACCGGCGATAACGTAATTGTTATTAATGCCGAAAAGGTGAAGCTAACCGGTAATAAAATGACGGATAAAACCTATTTCCGCCATACTTTTTACCCAAGCGGAGAGCGCTTTGAAACAGCAGCTGATTTGATGGCTAAAGACCCATCGCAATTAATTACAAGAGCTGTGAAAGGGATGCTTCCTAAAACTAAGCTTGGCAATAAAATTGCTACAAACCTTAGAGTTTATGCCGGCCCCGTTCATCCGCATACTGCACAAGAACCAGAAATCATTGAGCTTTAATTGACAATGGCACAAGCTAATTACATAGGACGAAGAAAAACTGCAACTGCCCGCTTATACATCAAGCCGGGTACAGGCGAATTTCTCGTTAACCACAAACCTATTGAAGAATATTTTCCCGTAAAAGCACGCCGTAATATTGCACTGCACCCAATGGCTGTTACCGAAACAGAGGGCAAGTACGATATTAAAGTAACCATTAGTGGTGGCGGAAGCACAGGCCAGGCCGGTGCTATTTCTCACGCACTTGCACGTGCCTTAGATGGTGAAAATGAAGATCTGCACGATATCTTAAAAGGACACGGACTTCTTACCAGAGACGACAGAATGGTTGAGCGTAAAAAGTACGGACAGCCTAAAGCTCGTAAGAAATTTCAGTTCTCTAAACGATAATTTTGTTATTCGTTTCTTGTTGAATGGTTATTTGATATACAATTCAACTAGCCACTCAACAAAATTCAATCACACATATGTGGCGACCCGACGTTTGGTGTCCTGAACTTTATTCAGG
Source organism: uncultured Balneola sp. (assembly GCA_964505215.1). GTDB lineage: Bacteria > Bacteroidota > Rhodothermia > Balneolales > Balneolaceae > Gracilimonas. The sequence goes on along the minus strand of CAZDGU010000018.1, from coordinate 15,281 downwards.
ATTAACGCTCTGGTAAGACCCGCATAGAGGATTAACCTAAACACACATATTAAAATCATGCCAAAAGCTGCATCTATACAAGACCTGTTAAAATCAGGCGCCCACTTCGGTCACTTAACCCGCCGATGGAATCCTAAAATGAATGATTTCATCTTTATGCAACGCAACGGGATTCACATCATTGACCTGAAGAAAACACGCGAATACTTACAAGAAGCCCTTGATGAGGTTCAAAAACTATCTCGTGCCGGCAAAACTATTCTATTTGTAGGTACTAAAAAGCAATCTACCGAAATTATTAAGAACGAAGCATTACGCTGCGGCATGCCGTATGTAACCCATCGCTGGATGGGCGGAATGCTTACCAACTTCAGTACCGTTCGCAAAAGCATTTCTCGTATGGAAGAAATTGAGCGCATGAAAACGGACGGAACGTTCGAAGAGCTTACTAAGAAAGAAGGTTTGATGCTTCAGCGAGAGCAAGACAAACTGAATGATGCCCTTGGGGGTATCAAAAATATGGGACGCCTGCCCGGTGCAATTTTTGTAGTTGACATTATTAAAGAACACCTGGCGGTAAATGAAGCGATTAAACTTCATATCCCGATTATTGCTATGGTTGATACTAACAGTGATCCAGATGTTCCTGATTTTATCGTTCCTTGTAATGATGATTCTGCTCGCACCATACAACTGGTTACAACGCAAATGGCCGATGCTATTATTGAAGGTTCTGCCGAGCGCGAAGCACAGCAGGAAGAAGACGTGATGGAACAAGCAGCTGCTGATGCTAAAGGCGAAAGCAGTGACAAAGACGATGATGTTGATGTAAAAGACGCTGCAAAAGGAACTAAACTTCGCTCTCGCCGCAGAAAGTCAACCAAAGATGATGAAAAAAGTGCAGTTAAAGCGGATGAAGCTGACAGCACTGACGAAGAAGAATAAAGTAATTTCAACTCCTAATATTATTTAAAACCATGAGCATTTCTGCTGCAGACGTTAAAAAACTTAGAGATATGACCGGAGCGGGCATGATGGATTGCAAAAAAGCCCTTTCCGAAGCAAATGGCGACTTTGACAGCGCTGTTGAAATTTTACGTAAAAAAGGACAACAGGTATCTGAAAAGAGAGCCGACAGAGAAGCTAACCAAGGCCTTATTTTGAGCCGTATTAATGATGACAAAACAAAAGCGGCCCTTTTGGAAATTAATTGTGAAACCGATTTTGTGGCTCGTAATGATGAATTCCAAACCGACGCAAAAGCTTTCTTAAATACAGCTTTTGAAAATGACATTGACAACTTGGATGATCTTCTTGCTACCGAAATGGATGGCTTAACTATCGAAAAGCACCTGGAAGAAATGGTGGGCAAAATTGGTGAGAAAATCGAAATTAACAACTTAGTACTTGTTAAAACTGATGGTACGCTGGTTTCTTACATTCACCCCGGTAACCAGCTGGGTGTACTTGTAGAGTTTGACGGCGATCTTACCGATGCAGAAATCGGCAAAGATGTAGCGATGCAGGTTGCTGCCATGAGTCCTCTTTCTGTTACCCGTGACGGCGTGGACGCTTCTTTAGTTGAGAAAGAGCTCGAAATTGCTAAAGATCAGCTATTGAATGAAGGCAAGCCTGAGCATATTGCAGAAAAAGCAGCTCAAGGAAAATTACGTCGCTTTTACGAAGAGCGCGTACTTCTGGAGCAAAAGTTTGTGAAAGATAACGGAGTATCCGTTAAAGAATATCTTGAGCAAAACGATGCCCCGTTGGTCAGCTCTTTTTACAGGCTGCAACTTGGCGAAAACGCTTAGTAAATTTTTTTTACCTTTAGGCTGTCATTTTTGGCAGCCTTTTTTTTGGCTTATAATTTTTAATCAGACATATTGTGGCAAATAAATACAAAAGAGTACTGCTCAAGCTCAGTGGTGAAGCCCTTTTAGGCGAACAAGGACATGGCATTGATGCCAATATTCTCAGCAACTATGCCCGGGAAATTAAATCTATTCAAGAAGCCGGTGTTCAGGTTTCCATCGTTATTGGCGGCGGAAATATTTTTCGCGGGGTGAAGGGAGCCACTGAAGGTATGGATCGCGTACAAGGCGATTACATGGGCATGCTGGCTACTATGATTAACAGCATGGCCCTGCAAGATGCTCTGGAACAAATTGACGTACACACCCGTCTGATGAGCGCCATTCGTATGGAAGCCATCGCTGAGCCATATATTCGCAGGCGCGCAATTCGCCACTTAGAAAAAGGTCGTGTGGTTATTTTTGGAGCCGGAACCGGGAATCCATATTTCACAACCGATACCGCCGGTTCACTCCGCGCCATAGAAGTAGAAGCTGACGTAATTCTGAAAGGAACTCGGGTTGATGGTATTTATGACAGCGATCCCGAGAAAAACGGTGATGCTGAAAAATTCGACACTATTACCGGAGATGATGTATTAAAACGCCGCCTTTCTGTGATGGATCTCACCGCGTTCACACTGTGCCGCGAAAATAAGACGCCTATTATTGTTTTTGATATGAATCAGAAAGGCAATCTCAAAAAGATTGTGGTTGACGGAGAAGACGTAGGCACAACGGTAGTTTGGGAATAACTCTGCCGATAAAGCCTGCAAACTTAACTCACTAATTCACCCAAATAGAAATATATATGCCAATCGTGCGGCTAATTTAACCGTGCGATGGTCTATATCATAAGTGGGATTTACTTCCGTAATCTCGAAAACATGCAGGCTTTCCTCAGCTCTCGCCATGCGTAAAATATCAGCCACTTCGCGGGCTGTAAGTCCTATTGGGGATGAGGCACTTACTCCGGGCGCATCTGCAGCCTGAATGGAATCCATATCTAAGCCGAGAAAAAACGCTCGTTCTTCTATACAGGTCAGCACTTCCTTAAATGATTCCTTTGCTCCGTCTTTGATGATATCTTCCAAATAAAACACATTCACCCCTTGGTCAAGCACATCTTCTATATAACGAGCACCGTTTGATTCAGGCTGAATTCCAAATTCAAAAAAAGAAGCTTGTTCCAGCAATCCTTCATCCACCAGCCTGCGATAAGGCGTTCCGCTGTGCATAACAGAAGATTTACGCATGTCTAAGTGCGCATCTATATTAATGGCGGAAATATCTCTTTTTACCTCGGCCAATGCCCGCACATCTGCGTACGAAATATCATTCCCACCGCCTAAAACTATCACCCTTTTGCCATCTCTTACAAACTTGGAAACAGCTTTGGTTAAATTGGAATGAATGGTTTCCAGCACGTCGCTTTGGTCCGGGTTTAAACTTTCTTCCAGTGTTTCTGCCGAGGCATCAAAAAAGGCCGTTCGGATATTCCCCGCATCAAACAGCTTAATGGGCGTTCCCGGATGAACCTGCATTTTATACAAATACTTGCGAATCAAATTTGGGGCTTGAGCCGCTCCCGTACGTCCTTTATTGCGCTTCACCCCTTCATGCTGCGGGCAGCCTATTATTACATGCGTTGCATTAAAATATTCAATTTCTTTGAACAGCATTTCCTGCACCAGCCAGTGGTCCAGCTCGTCATGAGAACGCATAGATTTCAGATGCTCAGAAACAGGTTCCAGAATATCATTCAGTCTTTCTATCCCCATACTTTTACTCCTTTTTTAATAACCGTGTCAATATGATTTTCGCCAAAAAAGTAGGCTAAGTCATTATAATTCTCTGTATCTAACAATAAAATATCGGCCTGATAACCGGGTGCAATACAGCCAAGATTATTCTTCTGTAAAGCTTTGGCTCCGTTCTGCGTGGCGCAGCTCAGCGCTTCCTCCACCGACATTCCCATTTTGGTACACGCCATGCTCATTAACAACTGCATGGAAATGGTCATGGACGAACCCGGATTAAAGTCTGTGGCCAGTGCCACCAACGCGCCGGCATCCAGCAGTTTACGCGCCGGGGCGTACGAAATATTCAAAAAATATGACACGCCGGGAAGCACGGTTGCAATCGTTTCGGAATTGGCCAGCCGTTGTACATCCGCATCACTCAAAACTTCCAGATGATCTACCGAAACGGCGCCTAAATCAATCGCCATTTCAACTCCACCAATATCATTAAACTGGTTGGTGTGAACTTTCGGCTTGAGGCCGTTCTCAATTCCTTTTTCCAATATTTTCCGAGAATCTTCGGCCGTGAAATAGCCTTCCTCACAAAACACATCACAATAATCTGCCAAATCGGAAAGTTGAGGAATCATCGCCAGCACTTCATCCAAATATTCTTTTTTGGTTGAATTTTTTGGAACGGCATGAGCGCCCAAAAATGTGGAACTGAGCTCAATGGGCTGCTCTTCTTTCAGCTCGTTAATGACCTCCAGCATCTTTTTCTCGGTTTCTAAATCCAGGCCATAACCGCTTTTAATTTCCATGGTGGTGATGCCCTGCTTCAGCGCCTTGTGGAGACGAATTCGCCCCGCATTTTTCAGTTCTTCCTTCGATGCCTTTCGGGTAGCTTCAACGGTAGAAACAATTCCACCGCCCTGTTCGGCAATTTCCTCATAACTCATTCCTGCGGAGCGCATGGCAAACTCATCGGCTCGATTTCCGCCAAAAACCAGATGCGAATGAGAATCTACAAATCCGGGCACGGCGGCTTTTTCCTCTGCATCCAAAATAATGGGATGACCCTCCACATGCTCCAGCACTTCACTTAACGGGCCCACAGCTTTTATGATTCCATCGGAGATATACACCGCTCCTTCCTGAATAACGCGCAGATTTCGTAATTCAGATCCACGCACCACGCCGGGCTTGGGAGTAGCAATTTGACTGATATTTTGAATAAGAAGATTTGACATATTTATGTATTTGCGTGGATTTTGGGTTGAACTTCAAAAGCCCGGCATCTGCTATTCAGATTCTTGGATTAAATTCCGATATAAAACATCAAACATGGCTTTATGAAACGCATTGGAACCGTCCACCGGGGTAATATTTACTCCGTTGGTAACTACTACTATACCAAATTTCTTTTCCGGTTCAAAAAACATGGCGCTGTAAAGTCCGTACGCATTTCCTGTATGGCCAACCAATCGTTCTCCGGGCACCAGTTCTTCATCAACCCGCAGCGCTAAGCCGTATTTTGATGATTCCAAAACCGGCGTTTGCATCGCTTTTGACAGCTCTTCCGTAATGAGCCGTCCGTTTTCATATTGGCCGTAATTCATGTGCATCATCATGTAGTTAGCTAAGTCTAAAGAAGAGATTTTCATTCCCCCTGTGGGTGAAAAAATCGGGGCATCGTAGCCTAACCTATAATCTTGAAGCGCTTCCCGGCGGGATGCATAAGCCGATGGAGAAGGTGAGAACTTATTTTCATCGCCGTTATAAGAGTAAATTACCGCAAACCTGTCTTTATTCAGTGCATCCACATTTAAGCCGGCTTGCAACCCAAGCGGATCCAAAACTCGAGCTTCTATAACCCGATCAATGCGTTCTTCTGTAATATTTTCAATGGCCGCGCCCAACATATTAAAGCATAAATTACAGTATTCATATTGGCTGCCGGGGGCATAATCATTATAACTTTTTCCCCACTCATCACTTTCACCGGGATCGATGATGCTTAAGCGGAAGTAGCCGTTCTTATCGCTGATGGAAGAAGTGTGTGACAGCAGCATTTCGATGGTGATTGGAGTGTCCGGATAATTGGGATTTCTTACGCGAAAATCGACGTACTCATTAATATCATCCTGCAAGTTTACCTTCCCCTCCTCAATAAGCTGCATAAGAGCTGTGGAAGAAAATGACTTCGAAATAGAGGCTATTCGGAAAAGATTGTCAAGCTTTAGCGGCTCTTTGGTTTCGCGATTTTTCCACCCTTTGGCTTGTTTGTACATAATCTCATTGTCTTTCACCACCACAAAGCTAACGCCTATGGCTTCAAAATCATCCATTACGCGTTCAACTTCCTGCTCTACTTTAGCTTGAGTTTCCTTGGGAATTCCCTGTTCCGATTTTTGTGAGCAAGATATCACGGAAAATGTCAGCGTCAGAAATAATAAAATTTTATAGTACATGTTATTTTTTGTGGGTTGATAGATTTGTGAGAGGTTACATTCGTTTATCCCAATATCCGGGGATCAATATCTTTATAATATTTTACTGACTTGTAATATTCTTCTTCCGCATCAGCATCAAACTGGATGAGTTCAGCCTTCATTCCTCAATAATTTTGCTCTTTCCTTTTTTGAAAGCTTTTGTATTTCTTTCTGAATCTTTTCCTTAATCATAGCTGAAAATTCGTTGTATCTGATTCAATATAATGAAAAATCGGAAATAGCCATCCACAGATGAAGCTACGCTGTGGTGCACTTTTCCATTCCCTATTTTCAGTCTAAAAACGGCAGCTTCAGCTGATGTTCTTTAGCGCAATTAACGGCAATATCGTAGCCGGCATCGGCGTGGCGCATTACTCCGGTGGCCGGATCATTCCACAGCACGCGATTTAATCTGGCGGCGGCATCTTCGGTTCCATCGGCCACAATTACCAGTCCGGCATGTTGAGAAAAACCCATTCCTACGCCGCCTCCATGATGGAATGAAACCCAGGTTACTCCTGATGAAGTATTGAGCAGCGCATTTAAAATAGGCCAGTCAGATACCGCATCGGAGCCATCTTTCATGCTCTCCGTTTCCCGATTTGGACTGGCTACCGATCCTGAATCCAAATGATCGCGCCCTATAACAACCGGGGCTTTCAGTTCTCCGGATTTCACCATTTCGTTGAAGGCCAGACCGAGTTTATGACGCTGACCTAATCCTACCCAGCAAATCCGGGAAGGTAATCCCTGAAAATGAATATGCTCTTTGGCCATATCCAGCCAGTTGTGTAGGTGCGGGTCGTCGGGAATGAGCTCTTTCACTTTTTTATCCGTTTTATAGATATCCTCCGGATCTCCCGAAAGTGCCACCCAGCGAAAGGGCCCCACTCCTTTGCAAAACAGCGGACGGATATATTCGGGCACAAAACCGGGAATATTAAAAGCGTCCTCTACGCCTGCATCAAAAGCCTCCTGGCGAATATTGTTGCCATAATCGAACGTTGGAATTCCCTTTTTTTGGAATCCCAGCATGGCCTGCACCTGAACGGCAATAGATTCTTTAGCCCGCTGTTCTACTTCTTTTGGTGCCGACTGCTGCTTTCTCTCCCATTCTTCCACGCTCATGCCCAGTGGTAAATATCCGTTTAGCGGGTCATGGGCACTGGTTTGATCGGTTACCGCATCCGGCAGGATATTTCGGTCTAACAGTTTTGGAAAAATATCAGCGGCGTTGCCGTGCAAACCTACCGTAACCGGTTTTTTATCTTCTACCGACTGCCGGATAATGTCAAGGGCTTCATCCAGCGTGGACGCTTTTTTATCTACATATCCTGTTTTCAGCCGCATGTCAATCCGAGATTCCCGGCACTCTACGGCTAACATGCTGGCGCCGGCCATTTTTGCAGCTAATGGCTGAGCGCCACCCATGCCGCCCAGTCCGCCTGTTAAAATCCATTTTCCTGCCAAATCCCCACCAAAATACTTTTTACTCATGGCCACAAAAGTCTCGTAGGTCCCCTGCACAATGCCCTGACTTCCGATATAAATCCATGAACCGGCCGTCATTTGTCCGTACATCATCAACCCTTTTTTATCGAGCTCATTAAAGTGATCCCAGTTCGCCCATTTTGGAACCAGATTAGAGTTGGCAATTAACACTCGCGGGGCATCTTTATGGGTGTTAAATATACCAACCGGCTTTCCGGATTGAACCAGCAGCGTTTCTTCATCACTCATATTTTTGAGAGAATTTAAAATACCTTCAAAACTCTCCCAATTCCGAGCAGCGCGACCGATGCCGCCATACACCACTAAATCCTCGGGTTTTTCGGCTACTTCAGGATCCAGATTATTCTGAATCATCCGGAAAGGAGCTTCCGTCAGCCAGCTTTTACAGTTTAGGGTTGATCCTGTTGGGGCTTTAATGATTCTTGTCATTTCTATTCAATTATATTCGGGCAACTAATGCAATAGCACGAAGGTACAGGATTTTTCGGGAAGACTCACGCAGATATTTCAAAGTAACTAATCCTGCTTTTTTTGATGCAGCCCATACGCCGGAGTGAAAGAAAATTTGGCTATATTTACCCAATACAACTCGCTCTAAAACACCGTGCTACTGCACTTATTAGTTCAAAAGAATATTAGATATTCCATGAATACTGTAACGCTAACATCTACCATAGTCTGTCCTGAATGTGGACATAAAACCACCGAAACCATGCCTACCGACTCCTGCCAATTTTTTTGGAGCTGTCCTCATTGTAATGAAGTGATAAGACCAAACAAGGGAGATTGCTGCGTATTTTGCTCTTTCGGCGATACAGCTTGCCCTTCTATTCAACTTCAACAAAATTGTTGCTGAGTTTTAGTAATAAACTGATTGTTGAAGTCGAGCATTCATTTTCCAGTTTCACGTCTTAGCTAACCCGAAATAAACAGGCAGAGCGTTGATGGCACATGACGCAAAGCCTTACGAATGTCAAGATTTAGAAAGATATATGCAGCGAAGGGTGCGCTTATTCTAAATACTGAATGGCAAATAATTCCTGTTTATCTGTCCACGAAAGTGCTTTTTCAAAATAAGGTGCTGTCATAACTCTAAATGAGGCCAACGAATACTTGTGGGAGTTTTCGGTGTGAATGGTTTCGCCTTCAAAGAACTGAATTTCACTCCCTCCAATCTTTATCTGCTGTTCAATCTTGCTAACCAAATGCATTTCAATCCGGCTTGCTTCTTCATTAAAAACAGCCCGGTGCTCAAACTGATTTAAGTCAAAATCTGCATCCAATTCCCGGTTTATATGCGCCAGAATATTTTTGTTGAATGCAGCCGTAATTCCTTTTGAATCATCATAAGCGGCTATCAGCGTGTCTCGGTCTTTAATAAGGTCGAACCCGATTAAAAGCCCTCCGTTCTCTCCCACCAAATCTGCTATGGATGCTATGAACCGATTTGCTTTTTCTTTGGTGAAGTTTCCTATTGTTGAGCCGGGGAAATAAATTATTTTCTTTATCCCGGGCTTAGATTCCGGCAAATCAAAGGGTTTGGTGTAATCCGCAGAAACGGGTTTAATGATCAAATCCGGGTATTCATTCTTAAGATTTTCGGTCACTTCTTCCAAAAACTCTTCCGAAATATCTACCGGTACGTAAGAAGCTATATGCTCCAAATTATTAAGCAGAAGCCTTGTTTTCACACTGCTGCCGCTTCCAAGCTCGATGAGCTGAACATGATCTCCCAGCTTTTTGGTAATTTCATGAATATTTTCTTCCATTACTTCCAGCTCTGTTCTGGTTAAATAATATTCTTCCAGATTACAGATGCTCTCAAAAAGCTCCGAGCCTTTTTTATCATAAAAATATTTACTCGGCAGTGTTTTTTGGGATTTTCTCAGCCCTTCTAAAACATCATTCAGCATAACTGATGAGGCTTTCTTTTCAGTCATCACAGTGTTCATAAATTTTGTATCCGGATTAATCTTCAAAGCTACCTTGCTAAACGAATTCCGGTAAACTGCCAGCGCTCATTGGCATGAAAAAAATTGCGATAGGTTTTTCGAAAATGCGATTTAGAAGTGGCGCAGGAGCCTCCTCTCAGTACATATTGGTTGCACATGAATTTGCCGTTATACTCTCCCAACGCACCGGGAAGCGGTTTATATCCGGGATATGGAGCGTACGAACTTTGAGTCCATTGCCACACCTCTCCAAACATTTGTTGCAAGCCACCTTTTTCGGTTTGCAAGGCAGCCGGCTGCAAATACTTCGCATCAGCAAAACTTCCTTCTATGGCCAAATGCTCGGCTGCCAATTCCCATTCTTGTTCGGTGGGCAGGCGGTATCCTTTCCAGCGGGCATAAGCGTCTGCTTCAAAATAACTGACATGCGTAACAGGATCATTAGGATCAAGCTTCTCTAAGCCTGATAATGTAAATTGATGCCATTCTCCTTCTATATTTCGCCAGTATAACGGCGCCTTCCATCCTTCATCCCGAACTGTAGAAAAGCCTTCATCAAGCCACCATTTTGGATTTCCATAGGCTCCGGATTCTATAAACTCCATGAATTCACCATTTGTCACCAGACGATTGGCCAACTCAAAATCATGTATATAGGTTTTATGGCGCGGAAATTCATTATCGTACCCGAATCCATCTCCTTTGTGGCCTACTTTGTAAACCCCTTCTTCAAAACTAATCCAAGAAGTATCGGGAATAGATTTCACCTTTGGACGTTCTGCCTTTTTATACACCGGATTTAACGGATTTTGGGAAAACATATATTTGAGATCTGTCATCAGTAATTCCTGATGCTGCTGTTCATGATGAATCCCAATCTCAACAACCGGCCCCCATTCCTCAAACTGTTCATCCGTAGCATTTTTAATCAGGTTGATTACATGCTCATTGATGCTTTTGCGATATTCAAAAACTTGTTTAACGGTTGGGCGCGATATGTTTCCTCTGCGAGCACGGCAGTGGGGAACGCCCGTCTGCAAATAATAGGAGTTAAATAAATAGCTGTACTGGGGATGAATGGGATCATAATCTTTGAGTTCTTTTTCCAGCAAAAATGTCTCGAAAAACCATGTGGTATGAGCCAAATGCCATTTAGCAGGACTCGCATTCTCTGTTACCTGCACTACATAATCTTCAATCTCCAGTGGGGCGGTAATTTCTTCGGTGAAGGCTCTTATTTTTTCAAACTTTTGAATGAGTTCCGATCTGGAAAAAAGAAAGGTTGATTCATCCTGAATTTCAGCAGCGGTCTTTGCTTGTATTACATTCGTGCCCATGGCTATACTATTTTGATTATAATTTTGCTAATTGACGCCTCATACTTTAAACATCTTACTTTTATAACTCGATTAGGCTCGCAGGAATTCCTGCTAAGATTGATGAGATATTTATTACAACTGCCTTTGCATTATAACAAATGAGAAAATAGGAATTGGCAATACATTAAAAGTTTGCCATGATACATGCACAACCCCGATTGAGCTTAATAACTATGGCAGATAACGGTGGGTACGGAATAAAATTCCAAGTGAATAATCGCAGTCTTCCTGCTTTATTCCTTTACAGAAAACACGCTTAGTAAAAAATCAAAAAAGTAAATATCGCTTAATTCTCTACAAACTCTCCAAAGCTCTGCTTCAAATACGCATCACTTCCAATAAAATCCAGCATTTGCAAATACATTTCTTCGGGGATAAATCCGGGCTGTCCGGCAATAATTTCGCCATCGGGACCTAAAAATACAAAGGTGGGCGTTCCCGTAATTCTCATGGCTTGTGCAAACTGCATCTGAGTTATTTCTTCACCGCGAAAAATCATTTTTTCATCCGACTCGATATCAACCCAAACCGGATAAAAGTTTTCGGCGGTTTCCTGCTGTACTTTTTTGGAAGTAAATACTTCGCTTTCCATTTTTTTGCAATAGGTACACCAGCTGGCGTTGGCGTAAACCACTACTTTTTTACTGTTTTCATCCGCCAGTTTTTGTGCTTCCTCCATGGTTTTCCACTCGTACAAATCTTCCACAATCTCATTTTGAGCATATGCAGTTGTGAAAGAGAAAAGCATAAAAAAACTAAGGAATATGTATTTAATCATAATGTAAAAAAGTAGGTAAGAGGATGGATAATAATAAGACGTGGCTGAATAATTAACGGTCTTTAGCCATGGCGTTCAAGCCTGATGAACAGTTTTAATATAAGAATTATTTCACAGCCTAAGCATTATAAAACGTAACAGAATTATAGCTTTAATATAATCCGATTAACCCTAATCAAATTTTATTAGCTGACTAAGTTATACATTAATTTTTCATATTTCGGCACACCTTAGGCTAAGGCCTGGTCAATATCCGCAATAATATCATCGGGATGTTCCAGACCCACGCTAAGGCGAATTAAGTTATAAGGAGCTTTGGAATCTTTTCCTTCCGAAGATTTTCGATGCTCCCAAATGCTTTCAATTCCGCCCAGGCTGGTGGCTGCTTTTATCAGCGTGCTTTTATCTACTATGTCCACAGCCTGCTGTTCTCCGCCGTCAATTAAAAAGGAAATCATACCTCCAAAATCATCCATTTGTTCACGGGCAATTTCATGTCCGCGGTGAGATTCTAATCCGGGATAAAAAACTTCTTTTACATTGGAATGCTCATTCAGGAAATCGGCTACTTTACGAGCATTTTCGTTATGAGCACGCATTCGATAAGGGAATGAACGAATGCTTCGGCTCAGCAGCCAGCAGTCTCGGGGTGATGGAACGCCTCCCTGTATAAGTTGAATTTTGCGAATATGCTCCATCAGCGGGCCGTTTTCTTTGGTGATTACAGCACCGCCTAAAATGTCGCTGTGTCCACCCAAATATTTGGTGGTGGAGTGAACCGATACATCAGCGCCAAGCTCCAGCGGACGCATGTTATAAGGCGTTGGCCAGGTATTATCTACGGCCACAACTGCTCCGTTTTCCTTTGCAATTGCGCTTATTTTTTTAACATCGGTTATGTGTAAGCTCGGATTAGACGGGGTTTCCAGCCAAACTAATTTCGTGTTTTGCCGGATTGCTGATGTCACCTCATCCACATCCGTCATATCCACGAAATCCACTTCCAAGTTCCACCGTTCGGCAAACTCCCACATCAGCTTTCGCGTGCCAAAGTAAACGTCTTTCGGAACCAGTACGTGCGCGCCGGACTCAACCGTTTGAAATACCGACGATATAGCCGCCATTCCCGAAGCAAAAGCCGCCGCCGATTCTCCATTTTCCAGCTGCGCCAGCACCCGCTCTAACTGGCTCCGATTTGGATTCGACATTCGGATGTATTTATCATCACCTTCACGCCGGCCTCCTTTCCGATGTTCATAAATCGTGGAAACTTCAATACCCGGAACGATGGTATCATTTTCCCGATCCGCTTTCTTCATACTGGCGTGAATTGCTATGGTCTCGATATGTTTTTTCATAATTGGATAGCCATTGGTTTCTCAAAAAAGTACGTAAAATTTAGCGGAGTTATTCCCCTTTTAAAAAATAAGTCTCACTCATGAATCTGGTATTAAACCGCCTTCCCGGCCTCTATTGTTGTTAAATATCAAACCTCTCAATCATGCACTGCATGGATAGACTGAACAGATTAACCAAATGGTTTAACTCTTTAGGTTATAACTTTTTTATAGCATGAATCCGTTCCAGCACCGGCGGATGGGAGTAATTCAAAAACACATAAAGCGGATGCGGAGTGAGGTTCGACAAGTTATCTCTGGATAATTTCTTGAGGGTCGAAATCATACTTTCCGGTTTATTTGTAGTGGTGGCGGCAAACGCATCGGCCTCAAATTCATGCTTCCGAGAGAACATCTGCATAAAAACAGAAAGTATCATATCGATAGGCGCATAGAGCATCCCAAAAAATATCAGTCCTGCATATACAGACATTTCATTCATATAAAATGCATCAAATAAAGCATGAGATTGCAAGAAAATAGAAAGCAGAAAAAACATCACCCCGGTTTGCAGTACGCTCGTTATCATTCCTTTAATAATGTGTTTTTTCTTGTAATGACCTACTTCATGAGCAAGCACTGCCACCAGCTCTTCTTGGGTGTGATTTTCGATGAGCGTATCGTACAAAGCCACTCTTTTATTTTTACCAAAACCGGTAAAAAATGCATTTGATTTACTGGAGCGCCGGGAGCCGTCAATCACAAATAATCCCTGAAGGGGAAACTCCACCTTTTCGGTATAATTTTCTATGGCCGTTCTCAACTCACCTTCTTCCAAAGGGGTAAATTTGTTGAATAAAGGCATAATCCACGTGGGAGCCACATATTGCATAATCAGCGTAAATCCGGTTACTGCGCCCCAGGCGTACAGCCAGGCCAAATCACCTGCGTACATAAAGAACCACAAAATCCCGGCAAGCAGCGGCATCCCGATAATCAATCCGAGGCCAAGTCCTTTTATCAAATCAAGGACAAAAGTTTTGGGTGTGGTTTTGTTGAAGCCAAAGCGCTCCTCAATCACAAAAGTAGAGTAGATACTAAAAGGAAGGCCTATGATGGATTTAGCAACCAATAAAATAGCTATATAAATCAATCCGGTGAGTAGCTCACCAAATCCCCATGCACGTACTATTTGATCTAACCAATTGAAACCTTCCGAGAACCAAAAACCTAACAGAATGACTAAATCAAAGCCACCTGTGAGAAAGCCGAACCTGGTTCTCACTTTGGTGTATTGCTGTGATTTGGCGTAACTATCCTCGTCGTAAACGCCCTCAAACTCTTTGGGTAATTCTTTGGTAAGAGATTTCAGATTGAAATAGTTGGAAGTGATATCCAGAATGAAATCTATGGCAATGGTTGCCAGAATAATAATCGCGTAAATATTCATGCGTAAATTTGTGTGAGCTTCTTTTTGAATGAAGCCTCAAATATACAAATTATGGCGTCAAACTGAGGTTCCCCAGCCATCGTATGTCCCCCTCTGCTCCGATGCTATTCGATCCATCCAAACACCGATATCATACAAACGATTGTTATACCAATTTTATAGTGGTTTTTGTCAATCTTACTTTAAAATGATACTTTAGTATCACTATGAAAACAGAACTGGTCACAACACTTAAACGTCAAGCAACCAAACTTCTCAAAGAGTTACGCGAAGAAAAGGAACCTGTGCTAATTACTGAGCATGGAAAACCTTCGGCATACCTTGTTGATGTGGAACATTTTGAGCATATTCAAAAAAAGTTATCCCTTCTGGAAGGATTGGCTCGCGGTGAAAAGGCAATTATAGAAGGCCGTATTGTTCCGCATGCTGAGGCAAAAAAACGCTTGGCAAGATGGCTCGAATAATTTGGACTGAGCCGGCTCTCAATGAGTTAGACAAAATAGCTGACTACATTTCTTTAGATAACCCAACAGCCGCAAAAAAGTTAGTCCGGTCTGTATTCCAAAAAATAGAGCGGTTAGCATCTCATCCTAAAAGTGGTAAGTTTGTTGAAGAGATTGATAACTCTATATATAGAGAAGTAGTTTTACCTCCTTCCCGGATATTTTATCGGCAGGAAAATGAGATTGTATATATAGTCCATGTAATGCGTGAAGAACAATTTCTGCATCTTGATAACCTGAGTTCGACTCTTAATTTGGACAGAATAGTGGAGATAAATAGGAGTAA
>CAZDGU010000017.1:0-41357 GCA_964505215.1 uncultured Balneola sp. | reverse complement strand
CAACATAGCTGCTTGACTACTCTAACTTACTGTCCACTTTTTTGTTGCAAGTCCAACCTCCTTTTATATAACCAAAACCACCTCTTAGAACAAATGACCGACTCAAAGCCCGTTCATAGTTAACAGAATATATAAGACTGGAGCCAAGAAGCTCTATAAAGATTGCGTTCTTAGCATTTATTGTTCTGCTTGTATCTTTCTGAGCCAAACAGTTTAGACTCATCAGGGAAATAATAATAAATAGAATCGCGGTTTTCATACAGTAATATATATAATTGCGATGGTTTTACTTTAGTTAATTTCTTGACATTTAGCAAAAAGCGCTCATTCTGCCCCGTAGTTAAGTAATTACCGGAACTGGCTTTTGTAGAAGGAGGCGGAGCCTCCACTGAGCATTGTGGAGCAGAGCCCACGCAACGAGGAAAAACGGCGCAACGAGGAGAACGTTAATATCATGATTCTACTTTGAAATGCTTACCCACTCTTTTATGTTTGCTTGCTAAATTACACGATATGAATACTTTTCAGGAATTTTTGACTAAACGATTGAACGCTGCTCTGCCCGGACGCGATGCTCACCAAAAAATGGCTCCATTTCCTAAAACCGGTCGTCCCAACAAAACGCACTATCAGCCTGCTAACGATGATTTCCGAAATAGCAGCGTACTGGTTCCTTTTATTTGCTGGAAGGAAGAGCTCGAAATTGTACTTACCCTTCGTGCTGCCGATATTAATCATGGCGGACAGTTAAGCTTTCCGGGCGGTGGAAAGGAAGGACATGAAACGGTTGAAGAAACGGCGCTTCGGGAATCGCAGGAGGAAATTGGGTTACACAGACAGGGAGTAGAAATTATTGGAAAATTAACGCCACTGTACGTTGGCCATTCCGATAACATGGTAACTCCCGTGGTAGCTTTTTTAAATCAACCCCAAACCTTTACACCCAACCCCAATGAGGTGGAAGAGGTCTTCAGCGTCCCCATCACCAAGCTTATTGAAGAACATAATTTTGTAGAAGAGGAATGGGATTTACGCGGAACTCCGTACCATATTCCTTTTTGGAATATCCACCGCGTACCGCTGTGGGGAGCCACCGCTATGATGATGAGCGAATTAGTGGAGCTTTATAAAGAATTTCTATCTGCTGATTGAATAACCCTTTTAACCCAATATAAGCCTTCATCCGAAAGCACTTTTTCCTATCTTTGGGCTCATCAAAAAACGGAGATTATGTCGCTTGTTCTTATTGCCAAAAATAGAGATTTCACTTCCCTTAAAAATGCACTGTTAGAAGAGGATCCCAACCTGGACGTAGAGGTTTGGCCGCGTGTGGAGAATAACGAACGGGTGAATTTTGCCGTGTGCTGGAATCACCCCAAACACGTGCTGGACAGCTACCCAAACTTGCGGGCGGTTTCTTCGCTGGGCGCCGGGGTGAATCACCTGCTGGATGATGAAGCCCTGCCCGCCGATGTTCCCATTTGCCGACTTGTAACTACGGCCTTAAAAGATGAAATGGCCGAATATGTGCTGAATGCTATTGTAAACTACCGGCTGCATATACTGGATTATGCCGAGCTGAAAATGAAAGGTTTCTGGGAACCAAAATCGGCTATCCCTAAACAAGAATCCCCTGTTGGCATCATGGGATTGGGAGAAATAGGACTCCATGTTGCAATATCGTTGGCAGAACATGGATATAAAGTTTCGGGCTGGTCGCGCTCTGAAAAGGATATTAAAGACGTTCAAACCTTTGCCGGCGAGGAGCAGCTGGATGCGTTTTTGGGTAAAACTAAAATTTTGGTGAACCTGCTTCCTCTTACCGAAGAAACTTATGAAATCTTAGATCTGGATGTATTTAAGATGCTGCAGCAGCCCGGCTATTTAATTAACGTGGGTCGCGGCGGACATTTAGTGGAAGAGGATTTAATTTACGCCTTTGATATGGACCTCTTAGAAGGCGCATACCTCGATGTTTTTAAAGAAGAGCCGCTTCCTCAAAATCATATCTTCTGGAACCGGAAGAAGATTATGGTTACCCCACATATTGCTGCCATTACGCCGGCTAAAGAAGCTGCAAAAGTAATTGTGGAAAATTATAAGCGAGCACTTTCGGGCATGGACCTGCTTTACACCGTAGATAGAGAACAGGGATATTAGAGTTGTTGTTGGGGATTGGTGTAATGGTATAATGGTTATTGGCAGTTCGTCTATGGAAAATATTTAAATAGAGCTGAGGCTGAACCATTTTACTATTTGATAGCCAATCCACACGAACAACAGGCCAAACATGATTTGCAGGCTTACGTTTAAGAAGCTCAGCCATATTTTGCCTTGTTCCCACAGCAGGAATGTTTCGTGAGAGAAGGTTGAAAAAGTGGTGAAACCGCCTAAAATTCCCACAAATACAAACAAGCGAATTTCGGGATGGGCCCAGGATTTCACTTCAAACAAACCGGCCAAAAATCCAATCAGTAAGCAGCCTAAGAGATTTGCTGCTACCGTTCCGTATGGAAATGAGCTTTCGGAAAATTGGGACTGAGCCAACAATGAAATCATATATCGGCTCACAGCCCCAATAAACCCTCCCGAGCCTACGGCTAATACTTTCAGCCAGTCAACATTCATCCTTAAATACTTACGGGATGAACCCAGCCAAATTTATCTTCGCTGCGGCCGTATTGGATATCAGTGATTTCGTCAAAACACTTTTGGGCAAACTCGCCGGGTTTTTCTCTGTCCAGCTCAATGGTTTTTCCATTGTGATTAATGAAACCGACCGGAGAAACCACAGCGGCCGTTCCCGAGCCAAATATTTCTTTCAGCTCTCCCGAAGCGTGAGCTTCAAAAACTTCGTCGATGGTAATGGGTCGCTCTTCAACCTTCAGTCCCCACTCTTTTGCCAATGTGATGATAGAACGGCGGGTTATGCCTGGTAAAATAGAACCGGTGAGTGCGGGAGTAACCAATGTATCGCCTATCAAAAAGTGGATGTTCATAGTTCCCACTTCTTCAATGTATTTATGCTCTTTGGCGTCTAACCACAGCACCTGGGTGTAACCGTCTGCTTGGGCTTTTTGGGCAGGAAGAAAGCTGCCGGCGTAGTTTCCGGCTGCTTTGGCCTCTCCGGTTCCTCCTTTCACGGCACGCACAAAATCGGGCGTAGTGGTGAGTGAAACGGGATTAAAGCCTTCCGCATAATAAGCGCCAACGGGAGAAGTTATAATCTGATACTTGAATTTATCGGAAGAAGTGGCCGCCAGTAAATCAGCCGAAGCAAAAATAAAAGGGCGAATATACAGCGCTTTGCCCGACTCTTTGGGAATCCATTTAAAATCCCATTTTATCAGTGTTTCCAGTGCTTCAATAAAAACTTCGTAAGGCGTTTCGGGAATACACATGCGGCGGCATGAGTTCAAAAAGCGCTCATAATGCGTTTTTGGTCGGAAAATATGTACCGTGTTTTCATCCACATAGTAGGCTTTCATTCCTTCAAAAACGGCCTGCCCGTAATGAAGCACATTTGTGGCCGGACTCATTTCAAAAGTTCCGAAAGGCTTCACGGTTGGTGTGCCCCATTTTCCGTCAGCATATTCCATTTCGAACATGTGGTCGGAGAACTTTCGGCCGAACAGCAGATTGTCAAAATCTACTTCATCAATGCGGCTTTTTTTGGTTTTTTGCAGTGTAAATTCGGTGGTATTCATATCTTTATTTTTCATTTATTTAAAATAGCATTTTCTGAAGTGAATAGCACTCTGAAAAGGCCTCAATCCGCCTTAACCGGTGCTTTGCATGGCAGCTGCTATCCCGTTGATATTCAAAAACAAAGCTTCGGTAAGCTCTTCTTTTTCTTCTTCAAGTTCTGTTTTTTTCCAACGGCTTAACAGTTCTGCCTGAATAATATTTAACGGATAGGTAAACGGATTCCTGAATTTTATGGAATTCTGAATCACTTTGTTGTGATCTA
Organism: uncultured Balneola sp.; assembly: GCA_964505215.1. GTDB lineage: Bacteria > Bacteroidota > Rhodothermia > Balneolales > Balneolaceae > Gracilimonas. The sequence goes on along the minus strand of CAZDGU010000017.1, from coordinate 37,387 downwards.
AAATATGCTCATTTCCGGTAATTTCTTTCATCCACCTCTCCGATTCCTTGAACTGCTTCACCAGCCGTTTGTGGAAAACGGAGGACTTTTTATTGTACAATTCAGATGTGGGAAGATGCGTCCGCGCCATTTCACGCTGCGAATTATTGAGCACCGTTTGGAAAAACGTCCACTCTTTTTCCCATTTCTTAAGCACCTTCAACACCTCCGGATTTTCTTGTTGAGCCGCTTTCAAGCCATCATGAATTCCATACCAACCGGGCGTATTATACCGAACTTGTGTCCACGCAAATACCCACGGAATGGCCCGAAGCGAGTCGAAAGTCATAGAATCTGAAGCTCCTCGCGAAACCGGACGTGAGGCAATGGGAAGTTTCCCAATGTGCTCTATGGGAGTGATGCCCGAATACCAGTCCCAAAAATCTTCGTCATCAATCAGGTTTCGGTAGGCTTTCATAGAAGCATCGGCAAGCGTTTCAATAACCTGCCGCTCTTCTTCTTTTCCGGTGAGGTAACCCGCCGATTCCGAATACTGAGCCATGGTTACTTTGGCCATGGCGTTTACAATCTGCTCCAAATGGCGATGCGTAATGGAAGCCAGCATATAACGGAATGAAATGACTTCGCCCTGCTCGGTAAACCGAATGCGTCCGTTATTGGCTACCACGGGCATGGCCATAATGGCCTGATTTGACTGTCCGCCGCCCCTGCCTACGGTTCCACCGCGACCATGAAACAGGCGGAAATCTACCTCATATTTCCGGCACACGGTTCCCAGTTCGTACTGCGCTTTATCGAGTGCCCAGTTTGCCATCCAGTAGCCACCGTCTTTGTTGCTGTCAGAATAACCCAGCATGATTTCCTGAAAATTATTACGCGCTTCCAGATGTTTCGCAAACAGTGGATGCTCGTACATTTTCGCCATCAAATCGGCGCTTTTCTCCAGATCTTCGATGGTCTCAAAAAGCGGAACTACATCAAGTTCACTTTCCACTTCATCCCCATTATAGCTCCACAAGCCTACTTCTTTGGCAATTAACATCACCTCCAGCATATCACTGATGCCATGCGTCATGCTTATCACGTAGCTCCCAAAATGATCGGGATTGAGTGCCAGTATATCACTGATTTCCTCAAAAACGGTCATCACTCGTTCGGCTACTTCCGAACGTTTTCCTTTCACCGGACTTAACGGACGCGGGTTCGCTAACTCGTTCACCAGTACCTCAATTTTATCCTCTTCGCTGAGCTCGGCATAATTATCCAGCACGTTGGCTTCAGTAAAAAGCTCGCTCACGGTTTCTTCGTGCAGCCTGCTGTGCTGACGAATGTCTAAAGCAGACAAATGAAATCCAAACGTATGCGCCCGAACAATCAGGTTTTGCAATCGTCCTCGATCCGAAATTCCGGACAGGCCGTTTTCTATCAGGCTTCGTTTTATAAGCAACAAATCATTAATAAAATCCTGCGTTTGATACACTTTAGATTTTTTCAGCAGGCTTGCTTTATCTTCCGAAAGAGCATCCAGCAGAAACTGAATTTTGTGTTTTATATGCGTCACTTTACGGCGATAAATTTCATGCTTATACCGCCTCTGAAAACGCTCGGAAAGCGGAAATTCTTTTTCATCTTCCTTCACCGATTGCAACAATTCTTCCGAAACGTTTGCCTGATTATCCGAAACACTTAAATATCTGCGCAGCTCATTCAGCTCGTCCAGATATAGCGAAAGCACCGTTTTTCGCTGTTCAATTAGCGTTTGCCAGGTTACGCTTGAGGTCACATTTGGATTACCATCGCGGTCGCTTCCAATCCATGAACGATATTTCAGCACCACAGGTATTTCCGGCCGGCGATTGTAATACCGATCAAAAGCATGGCGAATATCCCGGTACAGCACGGGAATAGAATCCCAAATGGAATGCGTAAAATAAAACAAGCCGTTTTCCACTTCATCCTCCACCGTCAATCGCTCTGAGCGCACTTCGTCGGTGTGCAACAACAGCTGCAGCTGATTATGGATTTCGCGGCGCAAATCCTCTTCTTCATCCGAAGTGGTATCAGAACTCCCCAGTCGGGAAACCATGGCGGCTACCTCCTGCTGCTTCACCAAAATACTGCGGCGCCGGGCTTCTGTAGGGTGAGCCGTGATGGTGGGCTGAATATCCATTTGATGAAATACATTCAGCGCTTCCTCAAAGCTGTATCCCGCTTTTTTCATGCGGTGTACGGCCTCGGCAATACTTTCTTTTCGGGGTGATTCCGGCGTTTCCTCAAACTCTCTGGAGCGATTTACCCGGCTTATTTCGTGCTGCTCCAGCGAGTTCACCAAGTGAAAAAACGTGGTGTACATTTGGAGTATTTCTTTGATTTCGGGCAGCGAAAGTCCGCCAATTTCTTCCTGAATTATTTTGAGCGCATTTTCGTCTCCTTCATCCAGCGCTTTCAGGCTTTCCAGTGGAAGTGAGCCCAGTTTTTTTACAAACTCCTTTCCCTGTTCCTGAGCAGGAATTTCTTCCAGTAAATCGGTAAGATTAATAATTCGTTTAGATAGGCTTTGGCTGATTCCGCTTTGCTCTGCCAGCTCGCGGACGGTATCTTTCCAGTGCATAAATTGTGTTTTTGTAATGAGTGTGTGAGTGAATACATAGTTAAAAAAGGCTTCACAAAATCGCAATGTTAATTATGCTTATTTTTTTGAACTGTTTGTAAATCAAAGAGTTCATCCTTCATTCAAACTAAAGCCTGAATATACATCCTATGAGTACCAATCGCTGTGACTGGGCCAACAATCAATTTGAAGCCTACCAAAAATACCACGACGAAGAATGGGGCGTTCCCACGCATGATGACACCACCCTTTTTGAATTCCTTATTTTAGAAAGCGCCCAAGCCGGACTGAGCTGGGCTACTATCCTAAAGCGGCGTGAAGGCTACCGAAAAGCATTTGCCGGCTTCAACCCTGAAAAAGTAGCGCAATTTGATGAGGAAAAAGTACAGGAACTTCTTCAGGATAAAGGCATCATTCGGAATAAATTAAAAGTACGATCGGCCGTCAGCAATGCCCAAAAATTTCTGAAAATACAGCAAGAGTTCGGGAGTTTTGACACCTACGTTTGGGGTTTTGTGGGTGGAAAGCCGAAAATAAACCATTGGGAAAGTACGGATGAAGTCCCCGCAACTTCCGAAGAATCGGATGCCCTCAGTAAAGACCTCAAAAAACGCGGATTCAAGTTCGTAGGAAGCACCATCATGTACGCCTACATGCAGGCCTGCGGACTGATAATGGATCATACCATACACTGCTTTCGGCATGATGCATTGAGTAAAGGCAGTTAAACTTTAGTAATCCTGAATACTCAATACTCGCTAATACTCGCTCCCAACGACCCCGTTGGGAGCGCAGCTATGAACCACCCGGTTCCTCTGCCTCCCAGCCTCACAAATGTAGCCTTTTCGTCCAACCGGTTGCTTGTTTCGACGAACTAAACCTAATCCATCGATCAGACGGGCAATCCGTCAGATCGAATCTGAAGTGATAATTCCCAGCCTTCACGGTCTGCCGGCTCTAAGCCGTATGACCGTTTGCTGATTCAATCAACCCAAACCACAAATTCACTTTTGCTTGGCCATCCATACGTCGATGTTATCATCCACGTATTTTACTTTGAAGTTGGCGCGCTCTAACAGTGCAGAAGCTACTGCAGAACGTGCTCCGGATTTACATGAAACCATAACAGGCTTATCGGCAGGCACTTCATCAATACGCTCCAATAAACGTGTGTGAGCGATGTTTTGAGAATCGTCCAGGCGTAGCTCTTCAAATTCTGTTTTTTTGCGAACATCCAGCAGATGAGCCGTATCATTTTTTAAATGCTCTGCTGCTTCATCAAAGCCTATGGTTTCGGTTTTGAACAGCGAGCCGCCGTCTTCAGAGAATTTTTGCAGCTGTCTTGGAGTTACAAATCCTTTAATATCATCCAAACCTATACGAATTAAATCTAAAACGGCTTCCTCCACCCGGTCTTCTTCCACAATCAGATAAATGTCTTCGTCTTCTTTGACGTATGAGCCTGCCACGGTATTAAATGCTTTATTTAGCGGACTCAACAGCGAGCCCTGAATGTGGCCGTTCATAAATTCATACCTACCGCGCGTATCCAGAATTACGGCATCATCGAGGCGTACTTTTCCGATTACTTCTTCTACCGTCATATTTTCGGGTTGAGGAATATTGCCCAACACTTTTGGGCCTTTTCTATTATCACGCTTCATGCGGGCAAAATAGAGTGGCGGCTCCGGCTGGCCTTCCAAAATATAATCCACAAACTCCTGCTCGCTGATGGCTGCACGGATGGAGCCGTTAAAGCGCTGCTCGTAACCAACGGTAGAATCCGGAACGGCGCCCAGTGCTTTTCCACACGCACTTCCGGCTCCGTGACCGGGCCAAAGCTGTAAATACTCCGGCATTTCTTTAAACTTTTGCAGAGAATCATACAGCACCTTGGCTGAACTTTTCATAGCTCCTTTCTGTCCCGCTGCCGACTCCAGCAAATCAGGACGACCAACATCACCCACAAAAACAAAATCACCTGAAAGAATGCCCATTGGCTCATCAGTTGCAGCTTCATCGGTCACCAAAAAGCTGACGTGCTCGGGCGTATGGCCGGGACTATACACCGTAGTAAATTTGATATTCCCGATGTTGAATTCATCTCCGTCCTTCAGCAGCTTGTGCTTGTAGTCGCTGCCCATCAGCCATTCGTATTTCCAGTCTTTATCGCCTTCATCCGAGGCGTACACAAAAGCACCGTCTTCGGCAAATTCACGCAATCCGGAAAGGTAATCGGCATGTATGTGCGTTTCGGCTGCGGCTATGATATTCAAATTATGCTTGGCAGCCACTGCTTTATAGCGCTGAATGTCGCGCATGGGGTCGATGATAATGGCTTCTCCTGAAACCTGGCATCCGATGAGGTATGCATATTGAGCTAATTTCTCTTCAAATATCTGCTGAAAAAACATGAATGTATTTTTATTTATTTACGTTAATTATCTTCAATTTACCGGTCTTTAAACACAAAAACCTGCTTATGGTAATGCAAGATTTCTGGGATCAGCGCTATCTTCAGCCTGAATTTATTTACGGCAAAAAACCTAATCAATTTTTTAAACAACAGCTGGCACAACTTACGCCCGGCAAGCTGCTGCTGCCCGCTGAGGGTGAAGGCCGCAATGCCGTTTATGCCGCCACCCAAAATTGGGATGTAACTGCCGTTGATTATAGCGAAAAAGGTCGCCAAAAAGCACTCAAATTGGCTGAGGAGAACGAGGTTAAAATCAGCTATCATTTGGGTGATTTGGGTGAATTTAATTTCGGTTCTTCTTCCTACGATGCCGCTGCATTCATTTATGTGCATCTTCCTCGTTCCATTATTCAAAAGGTGTACAAAAATATCATTCAAAGCGTAAAGAAAGACGGCCGGATTATTGTGGAAGTTTATTCTGTTAATCAGCTTGGCAGAGATTCGGGCGGACCTACCGACCGCCGCGTGCTATACACTAAAGAATCGCTGCGATCACTTCTTGCGGGAACAACCATTCACACGCTGAAAGAAGTGGAAGTTGAGCTGAATGAAGGCACCCATCATGTGGGTGAGGCCATGGTTTTACGAGCGGTAGCATCGCGCCTTTAGGTTCAGTTATTTGGTTTCAAACCCTGCTTTTTTGAGAGTACTGAGCCCGCCGATATTATATACGTTCTCAAATCCGTTATCTCTCATAATTTTTGCTGCTTTACCGCTTCTGTTTCCGGTTCGGCAGTACAAATAGTAGGTTTTATTTTTATTTAAACTGTTCAGCTTAGATTTTAGCTGACCGTTGGTAACGTCATAGTTAAAATCGGTTAATTCCAGATGTTCTCCATCATACTCACCTTTTGTGCGTACATCAATAACTACGCCGGGTGTTTCCTGCAGCTTTTGTCTGAAAGCATCCGGAGTAAGTACTCCTTCTCCCGACCTCTTAGTAATGCTGATATACACCACAATTAGAGCAACTAAAACGAGTAAAATAATGGGTAAATTTATTTTCATAACTAAACTTTATTAAAATTTTCAGGTCAAAAATTCATATAGATGATATAAATGCCTATCACCACTAAAAATACAGCAAATATCTTTCTAAGCCATTCATTTGACAGCTTTGCGCTGATTTTTTTACCAGCTAAACTGCCGGCTCCTCCAATCACGCTAAAAATAAGGATTAATTCCCAATTCATTTGAAGTCCTAACTGCTCCAGCACATCCAAATGTTTGAAAATTCCGGTAAAGCTGTTTAACGCAATGATGAACAAACTGGTTCCCACAGCTATGCTCATTTCTAAGCCAACCAGCAGTACCAATACGGGCACAATCAGAAATCCGCCGCCTACTCCTATTAATCCGGTTAGCATTCCCACGGCAAGCCCTTCAATCACCAATTTCCAAGAAGCATGTGTTTTTTTATCGGCTTGAACCGGAACCGGGCCCTTGCCTCTGAACATCAACCCGGACGCCACCAGCATAATAACAGCAAAAACTATGAGCTGAAATGCGGAAGAAACGTAGCCGGAAAGCCACGCGCCGGTGTAACTTCCCGCCATGCCGGGCAGGCCAAAAAGAACGACGCTTTTCCAGTGCACCTGCTTTTTTATGGCTGATGGAATTACGCCCGTTAAACTAATGGTGCCTACAATAAACAGAGATTCAGCAATGGCTGCTTTTTCGGGCTCTCCCACTAAATAAATGAGAATGGGCACGGCAAGTATGGAACCGCCCGAGCCTAAAATACCTAAGGCAAGCCCTATAACAAGCGCTCCTATCCATGCTAAAACCATCTATTTTGCTTTACTTCCTTCGTTATAAAATGTTTTGAGTTACGGCCTGAATTTATCCTAATACCGAATAAACACTGTGGCCATAACCACATCAAAATGTGCCTGCCGATGATAAGAAACCTGTACTGCTATTTCTATCTTTTACCTCATATAAACAAAGTTTAACTCGTTTTGTGAAGTGTTAACAATCCATAGCTGTATTAGTACAGGTTTCTAAAAGCTTAGCATTAGCTTTTGCCTCAGGGCTCCGGATTTTTGGGCGCTAAGCCAATCTTTGCCATCAGGTTTTCGGCCAGGCACCATTTTGTGAATGAAGACTGAAGCAAGTTCAACCCAACAAATACAGCTAACAGCAGCCAATAGGGACTTACAAAATGCCCTAAAATTACGCTCAGCGTAACCAGCGTACCGGCTAATCTGCGAATGAGTTTTTCCATGGGTGTCATGTACGAGCAGCTGCTCAATTTGACGGTTTCGTTATTTTTTGAATCTTTCATTTTGTTATGCTGAATCTTCTACGTTTAATTGAAAAGCATGCAAAGGGTAATTCTCGTTTGCATCGTCTTTTTCGTTGTATTTTCTTACCGTTTCAAGTACTCGTTTCACACCCTCTTTGGTGTGAAAGCTGAAAAAAAGCTTCGAAAATCGCTGGCCTCCATTGTGAGAAAACCAGTTGGAGATATCCGGCTTATTTTTTTCGGTGTCGAAGCCATAAATATCCGTTTCTGAATAGGTAGGCACACCTTCTTCTCTCAAAATCTTACGCACTTCTTTCGTGTGGTGCTCAATCGCTAAAATGATGAGTAATTTCATGTTATTCAGGGTTTGAAGTTGTTGATTCAATAGTTTCTTGTTCGTACTGCTTGCGTACCGTCATGTAATAAATCAGGGGAACCATCAGCAGCGTGAGGGCCGTAGAGGCAATGGCTCCACCCATAAGTGAAATGGCCAGACCTTGAAAAATAGGATCAAACAAAATCACAAAGGCACCAATTACCACTGTTCCGGCCGTAAGTAAAATGGGCATCGTTCGTACGGCACCGGCTTCGATAACGGCATTTTTGAGATCAACTCCGTCTTTCAGGCGCAGCTGAATGAAGTCGATAAGCAGCACGGAGTTTCGCACCATAATTCCGGCCAGCGCAATCATTCCAATCATAGATGTGGCGGTAAAGAACGCACCTAAAATCCAGTGGCTTAAAATAATTCCCACCAGCGAAAGCGGAATGGCAACCATCATCACAACGGGCACTTTGAAATCCTGGAACCAGCCGATAATGAGCATGTAAATAATTAACAGTACTACCGCAAAGGCAATGCCTAAATCACGGAATACCTCGTACGTAATTTGCCATTCGCCATCCCATTTCAGCGTGTAGTCTTCTTCCATAAATGGCTGACCGGCAAAAATCTGGCTTAGTGAGTATCCGTCAGGAACGGCAATTTGCTCCATTTTCTCTCCGGCATCCAACAGCGCATAAACCGGGCTTTCAATCACACCGGCCACTTCTGCCATCACATACAGCACGTTTTGCTGATTTTTACGGAAAATACTCGGCTCCAGCGTTTTTTCTTCTACAGTCACAAAATCTGATACCGGCAGCATCATACCCTGCCCGTTTTTCACATAAATCTGCTTCAGGTGCTCTGCGCCCGAACGTTTTTGCTCGGGAAGCTGAATGATAATAGGCACTTCATTAATTTCCTCGCCATCTGACAGTCGTCCTACCGGCTTTCCATTCAGCGCCATCTCTACCGTTTGCGTAATTTGTTGAGGCGTGATGCCCGCTGCCAGCGCTTTCTGATTCTGTATCTTGAAATGAAGACGGGGCTGTTCGGCTTCTCGCTGCCAATCTACATCTACCACTCCTTCCATTTCCCGGAAAATGCTTTTCACCTCTTCCGCAATCCGAACGCGATGCTGCTCATCTGGTCCATATACTTCTACCACCAAAGTGGAAAGCACGGGCGGACCCGGCGGTACTTCAACCACCTTCACATTAGCGCCGTATTTCTCTCCTACTTTTTGCACCATCGGGCGGATACGCTTGGCAATATCATGACTCTGATCCTTCCGTTTTGACTTATCCAACAAATTCAGCTGAATATCAGCAATGTTCGAGCCCTGGCGTAAATCATAATGACGAACCAGTCCGTTAAAGTTGATGGGCGCGTGCGTTCCTGCGTAAATCTGGTAATCATGAATTTCAGGAACATCGGCCAGGCTCAGCGCAACTTCTTTAGCCACCGCATTTGTGCGCTCCAGCGTGGTACCTTCCGGCATATCCATGATGAGCTGAATTTCATTCTTGTTATCAAATGGAAGCATTTTCACCTCTACCATTCGGAATACAAAAAGCAGTGTGGTAGCTACTAAAAGCACCGTCACGCCTATAATAAAAGCCCACCTTTTCTTGGTGCTGTCCAGCAAGGGTTTTACGGTTTTATAGTAGGCTTTGTACAGCCAGGTATCTTCCAGTTTATACGCTTTCTCTTCTTTCTTTTTCCCGGCTCCGTTCTTACTCACATACGGCAAGAGCATGTAAGCCAGCCACGGGGTGATCATGAGCGCCACAATGAGTGAAAAGATCATAGCTAAAGAAGCACCAATAGGCATAGGACTCATATAAGGCCCCATCAATCCCGATACAAAAGCCATAGGAAGCACCGCTGCAATTACGGTAAATGTGGCTAAAATAGTTGGATTCCCCACCTCATTAATAGAAGCAATAGCCGCCTGCTTAAGCGGAAGCCGCTTCATTTTGAAGTGGCGATGCATATTTTCCGCAATAATAATGGAATCGTCCACCACAATACCCGTCACAAAAACCAGTGCAAACAGGGTAATTCGATTCAGCGTATAATCCATCATGTAGTACAGAAAAAGCGTTAAAGCAAAGGTAACCGGAACGGATAAAAACACGACCAATCCACCTCTCCAGCCCATTGCAAGGGCAACTACAATGGTAACGGCTATCACAGCGCCCAATAAATGCTCCAGCAGAGATGCTACTTTATTCGCAGCCGTTTCTCCATAATTTCGTGTGGTAGTTACGGTTACTTCAGTCGGAATGAGTGAGCCCTGCAGCGCATCTACTTTCTTTTCTATTTGAGATGCAATGGCCATGGCATCCGTTCCCGAACGCTTTCCAACCGAAATAGTAACCGCCGGATATGATTGTTTATCCTTTCCGTCAGCTCCTGCGCCCAAACCATAGGCTACGTAATTTGTTGATTCAGACGGTCCGTCCACAACTTCGGCTACACTGCTTAAATAAATCGGTGCCCCGTTTTTCATGGTTAAAATGAGCTGTCTTATATCAGAAGCACTTTTCAAAAAGCTGCCGGTTTTAACCAAATACTCTGTGTCATTTTTGTTGAATGAGCCGGAGCCTAATTCCTGATTTGAGGCCTGAATAGTTCCCGCAACCTGCGACATGCTGATGCCATACTCAGCCATTTTCGCCTGATTCAACAGCACGCGCACCTGCCGCGAACGTCCTCCATGCACTTTTACATCCGCCACATCGGTGATTTTCTTCACTTCACCGGCCAGCTCTTCCGAAACCCGCCGAAGTTCATAGTCCGAATACGATTCACTCCAAAGCGTGAGCGTCATCATGGGCACATCATCAATAGAGCGCGTTTTTATTAAGGGTTGAGTGGTTCCCTGCGGCATTTTATCGGCGTGCTTCATCAGCTCGTTATACAAACGCACCAGACTTCGCTCCACATTTTCACCCACATAAAAGCGAGCGGAGACCATAGCCTGTCCTTCCATAGAGGTTGAATACACGTACTCAACGCCCTTAATATTCGACAGCGTTTTTTCTAATGGAATGGCCACTCGCTGCTCCACCTCATCGGGCGAGGCGCCGGGATAACCGATAAAAATATCAGCCATCGGCACATCAATTTGCGGTTCTTCTTCGCGCGGCGTCAGGTAGGTTCCATATACGCCCAGCGCCAAAAATGCGATCATTAAAAGAGGCGTCAGCTTTGAGTCTATAAACGCCTTAGCAATTTTTCCTGCTATTCCGGATTTCATAATATTATCTATCTATAAATTAATTTTGAGCCGTTACTTTCACGCCATCGTGCGGTACCAGACTGCCGTCTTTTACGTACCGCTCACCGGCAGTAAGCCCGGATAAAATGGCTACTTTCCCGTCCTGTATATCTCCGGTTCTGAGCCAGCGTAATACAGCTTTATTGTCTTCCGTCAGCGTATAAATACCTCTTAGCTGTCCGCGATGTATGAGCGCGGAAGCCGGAACCGTAACGGCTATTTCGGTTTCTTCCTTCAGCATCACTTCTGCGAACATACCTGAACGGGCGTCTTCTAATTTCCCGGCATCCGTCAGCATAAATTCTGCTTCAAACTGCCGACTTTGAGGATCTCCCGACGCACTCACATTTCTGACCTCGGCCTCCATTACTTCGGAATGAATGGCCGGAATGCGCACGCTCACTTTTTCTCCCTTTTGCAAGGATGAAATTTCTGTTTCGGGCAACGAAGCTACAATCTTGAAATTCCCCACTTCTTCTATGGCAATAAGCGGACGGCCGGGAGCTACAATGTCGCCCACCTGCACATATTTTGCAGCCACTACACCTGCATACGGCGCTTTTATTTGCGTGTAGCTGAGCATGTCATTTATTTCAGCAAGCTTACTTTTCGCTGCTTCCACTTTCAGCTGTGCCGACTGATATTGGGTTGAAACATCATCCCATTCCTTTTCCGTGGCGCTGCCCTGCTCATGCAAAGCTTTAAAACGTTGGTAATCTTTTTCCACGGCTTTTAGATGCAGATTTGCTTCTTCTAAGCCTGCCGAAGCTTGTTGCTTTTGAGCCGTGAGTGCTTCGTCTTTTAATTTAAGAATCAGCGCTCCTTTGGCTACTTTTTCACCAATTTTTGCAGGCACGGCTTCTACTTCCGCCATCACTTTGGTGCCAATTTCGCTACGCACATCGCTGCTCAGCGTGGCGTTGAATACTTTGTCTGATTGCATCCGCTCCAATTCGGCCGTTGCAACTTCAGCTCGTACTTCTGCTTGTGAGGCAGACACATTTTCAGTTTCGCCGGAGCAGGCGGCAAAAAGACTTACGCCTGCAATCATAGTGGCTAAAAAATAAGGGGTATAGTTATTCATTAATTTCATGGGTTCACTCATTTGAAAAGGATAGTTGATCGTCTTGTTTTTTATAATTCTGTTTCCAGCAGATATTCCAGATTTGCTACGGAAATATGATATTGATACAGTGCCTGAAGCTTGCTGAGCTGGTTTTGAACATGCTTGGTTTCGGCCATCAGCAGGTCGGTTGTTTTTTCCATTCCCTGCTCATAGCGGTCGCTTCGAAAGCGTACGTTTTCTTCAGATTGTTCTGCAGCCAGTTCACTCAGCTCAATATTCTTGATGGCTTCAGAAATAGCTCGCTCGGCATTTTTTATTTGTATGCGGTGGCGGAGCCGGCTTTGCTCCAGCTGCAGTTCGGCACTTTTCAGCTCTGCTTTGCGCTGTCCCACTAAGCCAACCTGCTTCATTCCCTTGAATAAATCCCACTTTAAGCTGGCGCCAATCATATAATTATCGGATTGATTGCCGAATATTTGGGTATCGTGCAGCTCGTATGCACCAAAAACATTTAGATTTGGAAGAAATCCCGAACGAGCTGACTTCAGCATAGCGCCGGAAGCCTTCACCTGATTTCGAATGGCCATCAGCTCGGCATTCATTCCAAACTCTGAAACCTGAGGTGCTTTTTTAATGCCGTCCGCTTCCGGGCGTTCGGTGGGTTTTACGAGATATTCTTCCTCTATGCCCAGCAGCATCAGCAGCTGATCGTTTACCGTTTTACGGCGATTTTCTGCATTAAAAACCTGCTTCTCCGCATCCAGACTCTGTACTTTGGCATTCAGATAGTCGGATTTGGTAATCAAGCCCTGCTCAAAATAATCGGCCGCCTGTTCTTCAAATTTCTTACTGGTTTCTAAATGCTTTTTTATGACTTCCACCTGCTCATCCAAAATTACCAGCTGATAGTACGTTTCCTTTACGGCCAGCTCGGTCTTTCCCTTGGCAGCCTTCAGTTGGTCTTGAGCCGATTTGGCCTGAAATTTTGCCGCCGAGCGCTGAAATAGTCCTTCCGGATTTAAGATGGGCTGACGTACTTCAAATTTTGTGGTGAAGTTATGTTCGGCATCCGGGTCGTTTAACAGTGCGGGGTTGAAATCGACCGCCGTTATTACTCCCTGTCGCAATTTTATGCCAAAAACGCCAATGGGATCGTTCGTTTTAACCGCGCTTTCCTCAATACTGAGCTGCGGCAAAAACACCATATTCGCCTGATTTAGTCCGGCTTTTGCTGCTTCTTTTTGCTGCTCGGCTATCAGCAGCTCGTACCCGCTTTCCGAGGCCTGCTTCAGCGCTTCATTTACGCTTAGAGAAAGTACTTGGGTAGAATCAGCCCGGGTTTGTGCCGTTGCAGAAATGGAAAGCAACCAAAGTGCTACTGTTGCCATCAAACCCGCATATTCTAATTTATCTGTCATCATGTTTTACTGCTTAATATTGTTTTCAATTTTGAAGTGCCGGAAAATTCAATACCTCACTTTCGGCTTCAATGCGGGACAAGTTTAAGCAGGATTTTCTATTTGTTACAACATGTTATAACAAGTATATTATGCTATTCGATATTTACTGTTCTCATAATATAAATTCATGGAAAAATTCAGTTCTAAACACGAGCAAATAGCGGCTCAATTACGAGAAGAAATCACAGGTACAGAATATAAATCAGGTGATAAGTTACCCTCCGAAAAAAGACTGTGCGATTACTTTGACGTGAGCCGGGTAACGGTTCGGCATGCCCTTCAAACCTTAGAAAATGAAGGACTTATTTACCGCAAGCAAGGAATAGGAGCATTTGTCAGCAATCAGGAATTTAAAAACAATCTGGTGCGGCTCACTGACTTTTCCGAAGACATGAAGCAGGCCGGATTAGAAAGCAGCTCTCGCCTGATTTCTCTCACCAAAGTGGATGCCATTGAAGAAGTAAACAAAGTGTTAAAACTCCGCCCCGACATGCCACTCATTCGCATAGATCGCGTTCGACTGGCGAATGGAAGTCCCATTGCTTTTGACATTACATGGATGCCGCCCGGCTACGGACAACTGCTTTTTGATGAAGATCTGACCACCCAAACCATTTATCAAATTATTGAAGACAAATACGAAATTCCCATACAGGGCGGCAGTTATAAAATTACAGCAGCCAATGCGGATGCTTACATTTCAAAGCATTTGAAGGTTCCGGAAAACACCGCACTTCTGCGCATCGATCGCTGCTCGCGTACCACCGGAGATAAAAAAATTTATTTTCAAAAAAGGTACTACAATCCAAAAGACGTTTCGTATGTGGTAGAACTGCTGCGGAATGACGATTCCCTGCTATCTTACAAAGACGGTTTACCCCTTCAGGAATTCTCCCCAATGTTTGCGAAATAAAATGCAAAACACCATCTTTCAGTTCATAATCATAATTCATTAAAGGTTACATCTTATGAAAACAAAACAACTTAAAGGCATAATATTAGGCCTTCTTTTTGGGCTCATGTTCTCTATTTCGGGAGTACAAGCTCAATATCTGAAGGAATTCGAGAAAAAAGTTACCGAATTCACCCTCGACAACGGGCTACACTTTATCATTATAGAGCGCCACGATGCGCCGGTTGCCAGCTTCTACACACATGTTGATGTTGGCGGGGCTAACGAGCCGGTAGGCAACACCGGTATTGCTCATATTTTCGAGCACATGGCATTTAAAGGAACCCATTACATTGGTACAACCGATTGGGAAAAAGAAAAGGAAGTCATCAACAAAATGGACGCCGCTTACCGAGACTGGCTTCATGAAAAGTATAAGGCTAATCCTGATTCGGACGCTTTGGAAAAGAAATGGAAAGCTTTCAGCGAGCTTCAGGAAGAATCGAAAAAATTCGTAGTTAATAACGAATTCTCACAAATTATTGAGCAAAATGGAGCTACCGGATTAAATGCTTCTACCGGAGCCGATTTCACCAATTACTTTTACAGCCTGCCTTCAAACCGGGCAGAACTTTGGTTTAATCTGGAAGCCGATCGGTTCAAAAACCCAAGCTACCGCGAGTTTTATGTTGAAAAAGAAGTGGTGCGCGAAGAGCGGCGCATGAGAACCGAATCGAACCCAATTGGGCGTTTAGTGGAAGAGTTTTTAGCAGTGGCTTATACTGCACATCCCTACGGCCGACCTGTTGTGGGCTGGGACTCTGACATCACCGCAACAACCATTGCCGATGCGCGTGATTTTTATGACAAGTATTACGTTCCAAGCAATATCACTATTGGTATTGCCGGTGATGTAGATCCCAAGGAAATGAAGAAATTCGCCGAAATGTATTTTGGCGATCTTAAAAAAGGAAAACCTGCTCCTCCGGTAACTACTCTTGAGCCTGAACAGCGGGGCGAGCGCCGGTTCACCATAGAAGGAAAATCACAGCCCATTATGCTGATTGGATATCATGGTGTATCTGAATCTCATCCTGATTATGAAGCGCTGAACCTGGTGGGTAACATCATTTCGAGCGGCCGAACTTCAAGGCTGTACAAAGAATTGGTAGAAGAAGAAAAGCTGGCGCTGCAGGTAGGCGCATTTAACGGATTTCCGGGCAGTAAATATGCTTCTATGTTTTTAACGCTGGCCGTACCCAATATGGGCGTAGATTTAGATACGCTGGAGCAAGCTATTTACCAAGAAATAGAAGCTGTTAAGGAAGGTGCTCTTACACAAGAGGAGTTAGACCGCGCTCGCACAAACATCCGTGCAGGAATTGTGCGCGGGTTGAATAATAACACCGGGCTGGCCAGTAATTTTGCCTCTACGTATGCCACACAGGGAGATTGGCGGGAAGTATTTTTGCGCCTCGATCGCATTGACAAGGTAAGTTTGGACGATTTACAACGCGTAGCTGAACAATACTTAGTGAAGCAAAACAGAACCGTTGGCGCCACTGTACGGGTCGACTCCTAATCATGATTTTAACACACCAAACAGGTTTTCTTATGAAACGATTAATTTTATTTACTTTTATAGCCCTTTTGGCCCTGCCGCTTGTAGCCCAAAAGCGATACGACGAGATTAAGTATCCCGAAATGAATCCCATTAAAATGCCTAAGGTTGAGGAATTTAATCTCGACAACGGCATTAAGTTTTTACTGGTAGAGGATCACGAACTTCCGCTCATTAACTTAAGAGCCACGGTAAAAACCGGCGGCATTTTAGTTCCCCAAAATAAAACCGGCCTCGCAAGCATCACCGGCTCGGTTATGCGAGAAGGAGGTTCCAAAAACTATCCTGCCGACAAGCTGAATGAGCTGCTGGAAAATAAAGCAGCTAATATTTCTACCTTTATCGGTTCAGGGTCGGGCGGAGCTTCCCTTAATGTTCTAAAAGAAGATTTTGACGAGCTGCTGCCTGTTTTTGTAGATGTACTTCAAAATCCGGCCTTTCCGCAAGACAAAATCGATCTTGCCAAAACGCAAACCAAAAGCGGAATTTCTCGCCGGAATGATGACCAGCAGCAAATAGCCGGACGAGAGTTTGCCAAGCTGATTTATGGAGAAAATTCGGTTTATACCTACGAAACCGAGTACGCTACAATTGATAACATCACCCGCGAGGATATGATCGATTTCCATGAAAATGCATTTGTGGGAGCTAACATAACCATCGGAATTGTGGGTGATTTTGATGCCAAAAAAATGAAGAAAAAGCTTAGAAAGGCTTTTGGCAGCTTCAAAACAGGAAGCGAAACCAATTTGCTGTATCCGGAAGTGGATTACAACTATCCAACTACCGTTAATTTCGTGGATAAGCCTGATGTAAATCAAAGTTATGTAACAATGGGGCACATTGGCGGTTTACGCGAAAATCCGGATTACGCTGCTATTCAGGTGATGAATCAGGTGCTTTCGGGTGGATTTTCAAGCCGTCTTTTCCAGGAAGTTCGCACCAATCTTGGATTGGCCTATTCCGTGGGTGGCGGGTATGGAAGTAACATCAATTATCCCGGCACATTTCGCTTAGTTACTATGACTAAAAGCTCAACAACAGCCGAAGCCATTGATGCTATTATCAAAGAAGTAAAGCGGCTTCAAAACGAGCCCATCACCCAAGAAGAGCTGGAAAATACCAAAGATCAATTCCTAAACTCTCTGGTATTTCGTTACGACAGCAAATCAAAAATTCTGAATCAGCGCATCAGTAATGAGTATAACGGTTTATCACCGGATGCTTTTGATGAACTGGTTGAAGGCATTAAAGCCACTACCATCCAGGACGTGCAGCGGGTGGCCAAAAAGTATCTGAAGCCTGACCAAATGCAGATTTTAGTGGTTGGGAATAAAGAAGAAATTGGCGACCAGCTTCAAAAGTACGGACAAGTTAATGAGCTGGATATAAGTATTCCGGAGCCAAAATCTGAAGAAACTCAGGAAGCCGGAGATAAAGCCCAAGGCGCCGAATGGCTCAAGAAAATGGCAGAAGCTGTAGTAGAGCCCGGCCGCGAAGTGGAATCTATAACTACGGTAACAGACCAGACCCTTTCTTCTCCAATGGGCGAAATTTCAATTTCCAGCGAGGTGACAATCAATTATGTAGAAAACTCGCAGTCCGGAACCGTAAATACACCGCAGGGAGAAGTAGAAATTTCCATTGCAGACGGTAAAGGAACCCAGAAGTTAGGCGGACAGGAATACCCAATGCCACCGGCTCAGGTTCAGCAGATTCAAAATGAGATTAAAAGAAGTTATGTAGGAATAGCGATTAATCGAGATGCGTATGAAGCTGAATATTTGGGCACAGAAACCATAGACGGAACCGAATATGTGAAGCTGAAAATAATGATCGATAATCCTATTACGTATTATCTGGATCCGGCTACTTCTCTTCCGGCCATGCAAACGTATTCGCAGTTCAACCCGCAAGTTGGAGAGCAGCAGGTTATAAAAGTTGAATACAGCGACTGGACTACCGTTGATGGCGTAGCTTACGCTTATATTTCTACTACTTTTGCAGGCGACCAAAAAGTGAGTTCTTCCACTACAAAAAGCCACGAAGTAGATTAACCGCCACTTTTAACCTATCACAATCAAAACCTGTATTTCACTAAGAAATACGGGTTTTTTTATGGCTTAAGCCTGCTGTTTTATTCTCCGCTAAAGCTTCAATTTCAACCCAATAAAATCCTGAAAAAGCTGACGGAATTAAGTAATTGATTTGAAACCTAAGTTACACTCGTAACGAACGTCTCGTTCGTTAGGCATGCAGGAACCTCCGGTTCCCAACAGGTAAAAAAAGCAGTGTTGTAATCTTTACATTTCTGAACCTCAGGTCAGGGACGAGGGGAAAAATCAAAAAATTACTGAAGCCGGGAGTAAATATTTGAGGGCACAAAATCACCTCTCCCAAAAATCCATTTCGATGTTAAAATTCACAGGTCCTTGTCCTTTGCCCAACCCGGGTGCAGTTTGAATGGCTTTACTGATGAACTCTTTGGCAATTTTAACAGCCTCAGAAACCGACGCCCCCCGAGCCAACAACGCTGTAATTGCTGCCGAAAGAGCATCACCGGTACCGTGCGTATGTCGGGTTTGATGGCGCTTTGATTTCAACCAAAACAGCTCTTTGCCGTTATAGAATAAGTCGTCAGAATGGGATTCTTTTCTTAAATGTCCTCCTTTTACAATCACCACTTTACAACCGATGTTGTGGATTGCTTTCGCGGCGCTTTCCATATCACTTCTCGTTTTAATGGTATGGCCTGTCAGCAACGCAGCTTCAGGAATATTTGGTGTAACTACGTCAGCAATGGGTATCAAACCTTCTATATAATGCTTTTGGCTTTCCTCCGAAAGCAGCATATCTCCCCGTTTGGTTGTCATTACTGGATCTACCACAATAGGACATTGGGTGTTTTTCAGCTCGGCAATGGTTGCCAGTAAAATATCATCATTAAATAACATGCCCGTTTTAATAGCGCCCGGCTCAATGTCTTTAACTACACTTTGAATTTGGGCTTGAATAAAATCCGGCTCCATTCCTTTTACATCCGTTACACCTTCCGTATTCCCAACGGTTAAACAGGTTATTGCTGCCATTCCGTACACTTCAAATAAAGAAAAAGTTTTGAGGTCGGCCTGCAAACCGGCTCCCCCGCTTGGGTCGCTGCCTGCAATGGTGAGTGCAGTGTACGTTTTTGTTGATTGCTTGTCAGTCATTATTATTATTGTATGATTTTGCGCTAACTTTTCAGTTTGTATCGGTTTTTATTCCCGGCCAGTAAAAAGCATCCGAAGTTGTGCGTTCGCCAAAAATTAAACGCCCTACCCGAATCATCGTTGCTCCTTCTTCTATGGCCAGCTCAAAATCGTTGGTCATGCCCATGGAAAGATGCTCCATAGAAACGTTTTCAATTTCGAGAGACTGAATTTCATCCCGCAACTCTCGCAGCAGCTTGAATCCCTTTCGCACTTTAGGCCAGTCATTCGAAAACAGCCCGATCGTCATCAACCCTTTCACATTTAAATGCGGAAATTTCGCTACTTCTTTTACGAATGAAGGGGCATCATCGGGATTGATGCCATACTTACTGTCCTCACCCGATACATTTACCTGAATAAGCACATCCAGCGTTTCTCCTCTTTTTTTGAGCTCTTTATTTAATCTTCGGGCAATTTTCAGCCGGTCGATAGATTGAACCATGGCGGCAAACCGAACTACATTCTTCACCTTATTGCTTTGCAGATGGCCAATAAAATGCCACGTTGGCTGCGGTTCAAACTCTTCCATTTCCACCACCTTTCGTTCGGCTTCCTGAATACGGTTTTCCCCAATTTCCGTAAAGCCAAGCTCCAGCACTTCTTTAATACGGTTGGGGTGAACCGTTTTTGTAACGGGCAGAATTTGAATTTCATCCGGATTTCGTCCTACCCGCTCGCAAGCACTTTCAATACGTTGATGAATAACGTCTAAATTCTCTTTAATTGATGAGGCTTTTATCATAGGAATAATACAATTTTTGGGCAAAAGATAAGGCTGTATGAAGTTAATTTGTTTAAAATCTTCAGACTAAATTATAGATTCCACCAAGGTCAAAATTTGGAGATAATTTTCACTTATTAATCTTACCGATGGATGGTTAAGTCTATATCCAAAACACCAAAATATTGGCAGACATTCGATTGCTGAAACTTGTTGGTGAAGTTTAGATTCAGGCTTCAAAACCGATGAATATGCACAGCATTCCTTCAACCAACTTTTTCATATTAGCATCCTTATTATCTATGCTACTTTTCTTAACTTCCATATTCTAAAAAATTCAATCCAAAATAGGTTCATGGCTAAAAACATTACTTCACAGGAAAAAGATTATTCACAATGGTATCTGGATGTTGTCCGGGAAGCTAAACTTGCAGAGCACTCTCCGGTGCGGGGCAGCATGGTTATTCGCCCAAACGGCATGGCGCTATGGGAAAATATGCGTAATGCACTGGATAAGATGTTCAAAGATACCGGCCATCAAAATGCCTATTTCCCGCTGTTTATCCCCAAATCATTTCTTTCAAAAGAAGCACAGCATGTAGAAGGGTTTGCCAAAGAATGCGCCGTGGTTACGCACAGCCGGCTCAAAAGTGTGGATGGCGGCGTAGAAGTAGATCCCGAATCGAAGCTGGAAGAAGAGCTGATTGTACGCCCTACTTCCGAAACTATTATTTGGGACACGTACCGCAATTGGATTCAGTCCTACCGCGACCTCCCCATTTTAATTAATCAGTGGGCCAACGTGGTGCGCTGGGAAATGCGTACCCGGCTATTTTTGAGAACCATGGAATTTTTATGGCAAGAAGGTCATACCGCCCACGCTACCAAAGAAGAAGCCGTGGACGAAACCCTGCAAATGCTGGAGGTTTATAAAACCTTTGCTGAAGAGTTTATGGCCATGCCCGTGCTTACCGGTGTGAAAACCGAAAGCGAACGTTTTGCCGGTGCGGTTGACACCTATTGTATTGAAGCGCTGATGCAGGATGGAAAAGCACTTCAGGCCGGAACTTCTCACTTCTTGGGACAAAATTTTGCGAACGCTTTTGATGTGAAATTCCAAGATAAAGACGGCGAGCACAAACCGGTTTGGGCTACCAGCTGGGGCGTTTCTACCCGGCTTATTGGCGGGTTGATTATGACGCACTCTGACAATCAGGGACTGGTACTTCCTCCAAAACTGGCCCCAACACAGGTTGTAGTTGTTCCTATTTACCGAAGCGATGAGCAGCGCGAAGCCGTGCTCGAATATGCCGACGGTATTTTTGATGAACTGAAGGCTTTGGGCATTCGTATTAAAGTGGACGACCGCGATAATTACAATCCGGGCTATAAATTTGCCGAACATGAAGCCGCCGGAATTCCGCTGCGTATTGCCGTTGGCCCGCGCGATTTAGAAAATAATAACGTAGAGCTGGCCCGCCGAGATTTAACTTCCAAAAATATAGAATCTCGTGACGGCCTTGGCGAGCGCGTTCATAAACTGCTGGATGACATTCAAACCGAGCTTTTTGAGAAAGCCAAAAAGCGCCGGGATGAAATGACCACCGAAGTAGGTTCTTACGAAGAATTCCAAAGGGTGATTAAGAAAGATGGCGGTTTTATATGGGCACATTGGGATGGAACGGCCGAAACAGAAGAAAAAATTAAAGAAGAAACCAAAGCCACCATTCGCCTGATTCCTTTAGAAGAAGGTGAAGAAGGCACTTGCATGGTTACCGGAAAGCCTTCTAAACAAAAAGTGCTTTTTGCTATCTCATATTGATTTAAAACCGCAGAGAGTGCTAAAATTCATCTGAATACGTTAGCGCTCTTTGTAGTTTAAATAACAATTTATGCTCCAGATTCCCCCTCCATATAATTTGTGTACCGCCGAGCAAAGCCGAATAATGGATGAAAAAACCATTTCAGAATTTGGCATTTCCGGCTTTACGCTGATGGAAATTGCAGGAACCCGGGCAGCTGACTTCATCCGTACAGAAATTTCCGAAGGCGCCCACGGCATCTTTTTTTGTGGGAAGGGAAATAATGCCGGCGATGCGTTGGTGATAGCACGCCTCCTTTCGCAGCAGAGTTATACCGTTACAGTTTGCTTTTTGGCGGGAACCGAGGAGCTCTCAGCTGACACCCAAAGAAATCTTGAACTGCTCCAAAAGCTGAATACAAACATTGAGATTCTCAACTGGGATCAATTCACCCCAACTAATTATGATTTTGTGGTTGATGGAATGCTCGGGACCGGATTGAATTCCGACGTCCGTACTCCCTATTCTGCAGCAATTAAATGGATTAATGAACAGGAAGCTCCCGTTTTTTCGTTAGACGTGCCCACCGGCTTACATGCCGATTCGGGCCAAATTATGGGCACAGCCGTTCGTGCTGGTTTCACTCTTTCTTTCGGTGCGCTAAAAACCGGATTTTTCTTAAATAATGGATTTGATATAACGGGTGAAGTCATACTTTGCGAGCTCTCATTCCCTAATAAATACAAAAATCCTACCGCGCATCTTATAGATGAAAGCTGGGTGAATGCCAACTCGCCGATTGCAGAACAGAAAAAGCACAAATACGATGGCGGCGTGCTCTACATTATTGCAGGCTCGGAAGGATTGACGGGCGCCGCTGTTTTGGCGGCTAAAAGTGCTTGGTCGGCCGGATTGGGAGCCGTGGTGCTCATCACCCCAAAAGGACTGCTGGACGTTTATGACAAGCAGCTGGTGCAAATCATCAAAAAGCCGGTTGGCAGTATAGAGGATGCATATTTTAAAAGCTCTCACTTTGATGAGGTGAACAGCATTTTGCAAGAAAAACCCGGAAAATTACTCATTGGGCCGGGACTTGGCCGCCACCCGGAAACCGTTCAATTCACCCAAAGTATATTACAAACTTATCAGGGACATTTAATTGCTGATGCAGATGCATTATTTGCGTTATCTGAATTGGAAAACTGGAAGAAACCCGAAACATCTCATTGGATTTTGACGCCCCATCCGGGCGAGTTTAAAAGCTTGGTGAAAACGGAAGTCAATGGTGATTGGGAGCGTTTGAAGCAGACAAAAAAGCTTTGCAAGAAGCAGAATATTACACTTTTAGCTAAAGGTTTGCCTTCCATAGTTGGAACAGAAACGGGTGAAACTTATTTAACAGGGTACGACACGCGCATATTTTCACGAGCCGGATTTGGAGACGTGCTGGCCGGAAAAACAGGAGCTTTTTGGTTGAAGTATTCTTCTCCCAATTTAGCTTGTTTACATGCTTTATTGGATGGCTATCATCAGGCAATAAATTATTATACGGGAAATTCAGGTTCTCTTGAACCTGTTGATATTATATAGATTTATACATGAAAAAATCACTTGAGACATTCACAAAATCAGTAAAACTGTACTTTGCCTTACTGATAATTTCTACGGCCCTTATTTTGTACGGCACGCTATTTCCGATTGAATATGACGTTCCCAAAACCATTTCCGGATTAGATAAAGTGGTGCATTTTGTCATGTTTGGGGCATGGACTCTTTTCTTTGGCCTGGTTCGTTTTCTGAAACAAAAATATTCGCTACTGCCCGTTTTTCTGATCAGTGCTTTTTTTGGAATCTTTATTGAAGTGATGCAGCATATTTTACCCACCGGACGTACCGCTGAGCTGATGGATGCCGTTGCCGACATTAGCGGAACCGGTGCAGCCATTCTTGTGCTTTATATAATCAGCAAAAAAGTACCCATGTTTTCACCTTCTCCCTCTTAATGCGTTCCGTTACTGATTTTTTCTGCTTTTTTGCTATTTTAAATAGCGCACTGCATTTCCATAACACCGGTGCAGGAAGGTTATATGCTCAGAAAACTACCAACATCGAGCCTTAAAGCTTCGTATCCGCTTGCGGTAGAGACCGGCGTGATACTGGCACTCCTTTTCATTATTACTGTAACGCATATTAAACTGCCGCAGCAAAACACTCACCGGGCCGGCTATTTTATTAGTGACGAAACCGCCCTCATATTACTTCCGCCAATTACTGAAACTCCTGCTCTAAAATCACCGCCTGCACCAACAGTACCTATACATCTTCCTAATGATGAAACACTTCCCGGTCAACCGATAGACCTGCCGGAGCTCAATCTTACCACACGGCTGATGATACCCCCGCTGCCCAACGAATTACAGCCTACATCAAACTTAAACTTATTCAAAGACATTGACCAGCCACCCGAAATGCTGGGTGGTGAGCGGGCTTTCCGAAACAGTATTAAATACCCTGCAAGAGCTCGGAACTCCGGCATTGAAGGCATTGTGGAAGTCGAGTTTACCATTGATGAGTTTGGAAAAGTTCATCATCCGGTAATTATTCGGGGCATAGGCGGCGGTTGTGACCAAGCTGTTTTAACTGCTCTCAAATTTCAGCGCTACAAACCCGGAAAGAAAGGCGGTAAACCGGCCTCATTTAGAATAAAAGAACAAGTTCAGTTCCTATTAATTAACCCATAAGCAACGCTGCATACTAAAACTTTGTTTAATAAGTTAAAATAAGGCAGAAGGACTTGCACACGATATATAAAATCCCGTTCTTCTAACCTGATTAATCTAACCGGTAAAATTGTATTTGAATTATGAGAAACGAAAGAAAATCCCCAAAAGCAGATCTGAAAAGATCATATACGCTCTATTTAGAGATTGGTTTGATTGTTGCGCTGCTTGTTATGATAGCTGCCGTAAAGGTGACCATCGAAACAACTCCGCCGCAGGTAATTGCACTTGACGAGCAGGAAGTGGTTGAAATGGAGGAAGTAATCCAAACCAAACAAGTTGAAACCCCACCCCCACCACCACGTCCACCGGTACCGGTTGAAGTGCCCAATGATGAAATTATTGAAGATGAAGTTATTGAGCTGAATGCCGAGTTAGATATGGACGCTCCAATGGACTTACCTCCACCACCACCGGAAGAAGAGGAAGAAGAAGACTTCTTTGTAGTGGTAGAGCAAATGCCTGATCTTAAAGGCGGAATGGCCAAACTTCAGGGAAGCGTAAAGTATCCCGAAATGGCGCGCCGTGCAGGTATTGAAGGCCGTGTTACCGTTCAGTTTATTGTAAACGAACAAGGTAAAGTTGAAAATGCCCACGTAGTTCGAGGCATTGGCGGCGGTTGTGATGAGGAAGCATTGAAAGCTGTGCAAAAAGCTGAGTTTACACCGGGTATGCAGCGAGGTCGTCCGGTTCGTGTTCAGTATGCACTGTCTATTAACTTCCGCTTAGAAAATTAATTCAAATACTATTGTACCTCTAAAGGATGCAGCCTGCCGGTTGCATCCTTTTTTTATTGTCCTGAGTTTTTTCTATTCAAAAATACCAGCAAAATATCTTTTAGGTTTTTGTAGTCTGCCTGTTTTATCGCTTTGCGCGCATTCACCCACTCAACTTTTTCTATACCCTCTTTTTCTTGAGGCACAAACTGTTCGGGTTTGGTAAAAACCATGGCATACCAATAGGTAGTTTTGCCCATCAGCACGCCTTTTTCTTCATATTCGTGATACGTTTTATCAAGATATGAAACGATGGCAGGCATATGGCTTCCCACTTCTTCAGCCACTTCGCGAGCGGCACACATGGCAATAGATTCACCGGATTCTAATTTTCCTTTGGGCAAATCCCAATGGTTATTTCTAAAAATCATTAAAACCTGCGGCTCCTCTTCGGCTTTCCTATATCGAAAAACAACACCGCCCGCGGCAGTTATCGGCTGCATTTTAGCTTCACTCATCTTTTTTCTTGTCGTCTTCACCCGAAGAGGATTTCTCCTTTTTAGATTCGTCTGCATAATTTAGGCGCAAATTCGTAAGCGCCTGCTCCAGGTAATTCTCAGACTCACTGGAAAGATTTCCTTTCGTGAATTTCTTAAGCATCGCCAACGTATCAATTGCATATTTGGCAGACGGTAAATCCTTTTCCATTTCTCCGGTACCCGGATTCTGTATTTTACCCAGGCCCATCATGGCTATTTGCTGATGCTGCTGAACCAACATCATAAAAAGCAGTTGTTCTTGCTGTTCTTCGTTTAGTTTATTTCCGTTCTCACTCATAATGTTCTTGCTTTAACTTTTTTTTAGTTTGCTGCAATTTAAGGGCTTTCGCATTAAATATAATTCGTTTTTACAAAGCTCTGTATTTCCTGATTATTACGCAATCCTTGGTTTTTCAATGACTTCTTTTGTGTACCTTTCACGCCTTAAGAATAACACAAAATAAATTCTTTTTTACATGGCTACTGTCACCCCGTTTAAAGCATGGAGACCTAAACCCGAATTTGCTGAAGAAGTCGCCTGCGTTCCCTACGATGTCATCAATTCTGAAGAGGCAAAAACATTAGCTGCCGATAAACCCAATAGCTATCTGCACGTTATTCGCCCGGAAATTGATCTTCCTCCTGAAGTTTCTATTTATGATGAAAAAGCTTACGAAAAAGGACGTGACAACTTAACCTCCCTTTTGAATTCCGATGCTTTTATGCAGGAGCAGGAAGAGGCGTTATATATTTATAAACTGGTTATGGACGGACGTTCACAGACCGGTATTTTTGGCTGTGTGAGTGTGGCTGATTATGAAAACAATGTTATTCTGAAGCACGAGCTTACCCGTCCGGAAAAGGAAAATGACCGAACCAAGCACATTATTACTCAGGAAGCACACGCAGAACCTGTAATGCTTACTTTCAGAGATCCCGGTTCAATCACCGTTTTTATGAATGAATTTATGGCTGAAAACGAACCCATTTATGATTTTACAGCCGAAGATGAAGTAAGCCATACCATCTGGAAAGTGGAGCAGACAGACAACTTAGTTTCTTCTTTTGCTTCCATTCCAAAGCTATATATAGCCGATGGCCATCATCGCTGTGCCAGTGCGGCGCGTGCGGCCAAAGAATACGCCTCTCACAACCCCGGGCATGATGGCACGGAAGATTATAACTACTTTCCGGCTGTGCTTTTTCCAATGGACCAAATGGAAATTCTGGCTTACAACAGAGTGGTTAAGTCTATTCCCGATACTTTCTTGCAACAACTTAAAGAACAGTTTGACGTACAAAAAAATGCTGCTCCGGTTCCTCCTAAAAAAGGAATGATTACGCTGTTTTTGAATGATACCTGGTACGGTTTAACTTTAAAAGCACCCACTCAGCAAGATGCTGTTTCCAAGCTGGATATTTCGCTGCTTCAAAAGCAGATTTTAGAACCCATGCTGGGAATTACCGATCAGCGGACCGACCCGAATATTGACTTTATAGGCGGAATTCGTGGCACGGAAGAACTGGAGCGACTGGTACAGACCGGGCGAGCCGAACTGGCCATCAGCCTGTACCCTACCGACATTAAGGAACTGCTTGCGGTTTCCGATGCCGGCCTGTTAATGCCTCCTAAATCTACCTGGTTTGAGCCTAAACTCAGATCGGGACTGCTGGTTCATACTTTTTAAAATGTTCACTCTCACTCTCTTTCTTTATTTATGAAACGCGTACACAATTTCAGCGCCGGCCCGGCCGCACTTCCTCAAGAAGTTTTGGAAAAAGCTCAGGCCGAATTGTTAGATTATCAGGGAACCGGTACTTCCATCATGGAGAAAAGTCACCGTGGAAAGGCCTACAGCCAAATAGATACGGAAGCCAAGGAACGACTAAATCGCATTTTAGGACTGGAGAATCAGTTTCATATTATGTTTTTGCAAGGTGGCGCCACCGCTCAGTTTTTGCAAATTCCGTTCAATTTTTTGAATGAGGAAGAAACCGCCGATTATATTGATACCGGCGTATGGTCACAAAAAGCAATTAAGGAAGCCCGGCTTTTTGGAAAAGTTCATACCGCTTATGACGGGAAAAAAGCTGACTACGCTAAAGTTCCGAACCATGAAGATCTGAGTTTTTCTACCGAAGCCAAATACGTGCATTACACGTCAAACAACACCATTTATGGAACGCAGTTTAAAGCTGAGCCGGAAACGGACGGCGTTCCGCTGATTTGTGATGCTTCTTCCGACATCCTTTCCCGTCCCATAAACCCGAATAAATACGGACTGATTTATGCCGGCGCTCAAAAAAACCTGGGTCCTTCGGGCGTTACACTGGTTATGATTAGAAAGGATTTCCTGGATCTGATTGATAAGCCGAATATTCCCACCTTTTTGGATTATCGCTCGCACAGCACTCGAATTTTCAACACGCCGCCTACTTTTGCGGTGTATTTGGTGAATTTGGTTTTAGAGTGGATTGAGGGCAAAGGCGGCATCGCTCATTTTGAAAAAACAAGCGCCCAAAAAGCAGCCATGCTCTACCAAGAAATTGATGCAGATGATTTTTACACGGGCATGGCCGAAAAAGAGTCGCGGTCGAAGATGAATGTTGCCTTTAACCTGCCTTCCGAAAATCTGCAAAAGATGTTTTTAGCCGAGGCTGAAGCTCATGATTTGGTAGCTTTAAAAGGACACCGAAGTACTGGGGGAATTCGAGCCAGTATTTACAATGCGTGCGAGCCGGAATCTGTGGCCGCACTGGCTGATTTTATGAAAGCTTTCCGCCAAAAAAACGGCTGATTTCTACATCCCAAACGCTCTGAAAAAATGTTGCAGGCTTTGAGGGAGGAACAAAATCAAAAATAAAAATCCCCAAACTGCTCCGGCAATGTGTGCCTCATGATTTACACGTCCGCCTTTTTTGCTGGCATATACGCTGTATATCAAAAATAATGCACCGAAAATAATGGCCGGCACTCCAAATGGTATAAACATGATATAAATGGGGTGAAGCGGGTATAGAAAAATAAAGGCAAACAACACGCTTTCTACAGCGCCGGATGCTCCCACAGTGGCAAATTCCGGATTATCGCGGTGTTGAAATAAAGAAGGCAGGCTCGACACAACCAGGCCGGATAAATATATGGCTATGAAATACTCGCGCCCAATGGTTTGTTCTAATGCGGTACCAAAAAAGTAAAGTACAAACATGTTTAACACCAGGTGCCCAATGCTTGCGTGCACAAAACCGGAGCTGATTAACTCGTACCAGGTATGTTCGCGCATAACGCGATAGGGCTTCATCATTCCCTTTTCAAAAATAACTGGAAACAAAAAAAGAGCCGTCAGTGAAACAACGGCATTTGCAATAATTAGAATAAGAGTTACCGACATCTGGTATTTTTCTTTTAAAGGTACGGGGAAAAGAAAACTGTTGCAGAAGATTCGCCAAGTGTCGTAAATTTATTGTTTCAGAGTACATGCCGAAGTAGCTCAGTTGGTAGAGCAACGCTCTCGTAAAGCGTAGGTCGTCGGTTCAAATCCGATCTTCGGCTCAATAAAAAAGCCCCACTCAAGCATTCTTAAATGGGGCTTTTCAGCTCATAAAATCAGGCTGTTTTATTCAGCATTTTTCATGCCTTTTTCGTTGATTGCTATGCCAAGAAGTTGTTCAATTTGAGTGAGTCTTTGCTCAAGCTCAGATTTTTTATCCAGTTTGGCAGAAAGCATCTTATTCTCTTTTTCTAAGTTATTGATCTTGGTATTGAGTGCTTTCACTGCTTCTATTAATACGGCCGTCATTTGGGCATAATTGACAGATTTCATTCCGTCATCATCAGTATGTACAAACTCGGGGTATATTTTTTCAACCTCCTGGGCTATCACTCCAATTTGTGGCTGTTCGCTATTCACATCGGTTTTCCAAGTGTACGAAACGCCTCTCATATTTAGCATTTTTTCCAGTGCATCATCCAAAGTCCGAACATCTTTTTTGAGCCGCGCATCAGAGGATTGGCTAAGCGTACCGGATATGGTGATGTTTCCGGTTTCACCATCTAACTGGATGGTTTCTACAGAGGTTTGGCCGGTTAAATTGGTTTTCAGTAACGAAAGTGTACCCCATTCATCGGTTCCATTCGTAGCTACACCGAGAAACGCGTTGTTCAAATACCAGCCATTTCCATCTTCGGTACTGCCCCAAAGCTGAAGATATCCAAGATCTGAGTTTTCCCACGTCTGCCCTCCCATTTGTAGATTGGGACTATTCTGACCAAACATCAATACGTGGCCGGCCTGCCCGTTTGGATCATTTCCATTCGAATCTTGCGAAATATTTATTGCCAGTAATTCGCCCTGTCCATTTTCTAAGCGTGATAATGAACTCATAGAAAGAAATGGCTTTCCTCCGGCACTATCGTTACTGATGCCATATGTAAGTGGAGCGTAGAAGCTTCCATTCTTATAAATATCCATATAAAAATAGCCGGGATTCATTCCGGTGGCTCGTTCTCCATTGGAATAGTTTTGATGTGCAATCTGCATAGAACCTTTACTAAACCAGTTAAAAACACCTTCATCTCCATCATTGCCATATTGAAGTCCATTTCGATAAAACGTAGAAAAGTCTCCATTCTGGTCAGTATGTCTTATATAACCCGGATAAAAGGCAGTATTACGTTGGAAAGCTGCTTCAGGAGCGGTAGCAATAAAAAGTGAATCCAGCGTTTGGCCGCTTGCGCTGCTGCCTTCAATTCCATCAGAAGTAATGCTAAACTCTGATCCATCCGAGCCTTTAAGAGTCAGCATTCCAATATTTCGGGTTTCCTGAGTTTGGGTTTGAAGCTGAATCAATGGAGTTTCATTTTCATCTTCAATTAAAATGGTAGGTTCTCCCGGCCAGAATCCGGTTAAAATTCCACCCTCATAAGCTTTTGTTTCAGCATTATATGCCAACAGTTGTGAGAATCCGGAACTTCCGGCCAGCGTCCCAAACCAGCCTATGGGCGTACCCGATTCAACATCAGGATTACTGAAATAGAGATTATTTGGAAATAAACGCACGTTCTTTCCATCCTTGTTACTCAACCTAAGCCTGCCGAAACCTACATTCCCTGATGAGTCGTGCGGCACTTCCAGCTTTGCCAAGGCATCTCCGTTATCATCACCAAGTTCCAGCAAGCCATAGTTATTATTCGCGCCGGTATTGCCAATGCGCACATTCATTTTGCCATTAGTTCCGGTGAGTTCGATTGGAGCTCCCACATTACCGGTACCGGAGCCATTTACTACGTTCTGTGCTACCAAAGCATAAGGCACGGAAAGCAGCCTGGTGGTGCCCAGTTCTTCATATTCTGTACCGCCATTGGTGTCCATTTCCAGCTTCACAAAGTAGTTATCAGCTGACCAATCTATAGCTCCGAAATCATCTTCTGAGGTTCCTTCTCCAATTACAATTTGGAATGAACCGGCTACGGACGTGGTGGGCGACTGAACCTCGGTATATACAGCTGTACCGGCTTCTGTACCCTGTAGCACGGTTATACGAACGGCTAATGCCGTATTGGCAATAATCTCACCGTTACCATCTCTGGCTACAGCCTGAAAGTTAAATCCCTGCGGAACCTGAGCCATAATATCTGCTGCAAATAATAAAAGCGCAGCTAAAAGCATCGTTTTTGTACCTGAGTATTTCATTGTTTTCCTTCTTTATTTTATAAGTAGCATTTTTTGAGTTGAAATCACTTTCCCATCTGCCGTAAAGCGATAAAAATACATTCCACTGGCTAAATGAGAAGCTTCAAACCGGATGGTGTAAGATCCGGCCGATTTGCGATCGTTCACGAGTACCGCAACTTTTGCCCCAATGGTGTTAAACACTTCCATTTTTACGTTGGCTGTTTTTGGAACATCGTAGCGGATGCTGGTAGTTGGGTTAAAAGGATTGGGATAGTTTTGGCTGAGATTGAACCTGACCGGAACTTCTAAATCCATTTTTTCAGCTGATGTAAAAATCAGATCATATCCACTGCTAAACCCTCCGGTTAGCTTAAAAGATGAGCTTTCAAAATTACCGGACATTGCTTCTCCTGCCGAAAAAGCAAGAGACATAGTCGGGTTTTGCAAACTTCCTCCCATAAACGAAACTACACTTTGGGCATTCAATACTTTTGGTACCGAAGCCCCACACAGTATGATTATTATTAGTTTAATGAATCGCATAGCCCTTTTTTTGATTGTGTCATTTTAAACGAACTTGCTAAAATGATTGAATTGAATAAATTCTAATTAATTCTCGCCCTAAAAAAACTACCCGTATATGCGGTTTTGATTTCCGCAGTAACTTTTTTTAGCCTCTCTTTAAAAGTGATACCTCTCTTAGTATTTATCATACAAACAAGATATATTTAGCTGCCTCAAAAACAGATTATCTGCATGCATCCTTTTTTAAAATCTCTATTTCTAATTACTGTTGTTTTGTTGCTGTCGGCTTGCGGTGTTTCCCGCAAAACAGCTGATTTCTCATCTGAGAAAATGCCCGACAAAAAAGACGTCAAAGCGTTAGAAACCGGTATTTCCAGCTGGTACGGGCCTAAATTCCATGGCAGGCTGACGGCCAATGGCGAAACGTACGACATGGATGGGATAACCGCCGCACACCGCACGCTTCCGTTTGGCACCATCCTGCTGGTCGAAAATCTTGACAACGGAAAAACGGTGCAGGTTCGGGTAAACGATCGCGGTCCTTATGCCAAAAACAGAATTATAGATTTATCGAGGGGAGCCGCAAAGAGAATAGATATGATTGGGCCCGGAACAGCACGAGTGCGGCTGTATTTGATAGATGGAGATTTGGAAAACTCGCGCATCACCGATTTAAAAGTTCCTACTTATACCGTTCAGTTGGGCTCTTTTGAAAACAAAGCCGAAGCAGAAAGACTATCCTCAAAAATTAAAGGAAGTCGAATCGAAAATTATACCGTAAATGGGAAACCTGTTTTTCGGCTGTTTTACGGACTTTATACGGATGCCCAAAAAGCTGAAAAAGAGAAACAGCGTTTAAGTAAATCAGGTTATTCGGGCTTTGTGAAACAAATAGAAAATAATTAGCCTGCCTTGGATTGATTGTTCTGAAATTTCGGTTTACCGCACAGAACATAAAAATGAAGACCTCAACAGCCTTCAAAATCAATTCGCATGAAAAAGAAAATTATTATTATTGGCAGCGGTTTTGGCGGACTGGGTGCGGCTTCGCGCCTGCTTTCTGCCGGTCATGAAGTTACCATTCTCGAAAAAAGAGATAAGTTAGGCGGACGGGCGTATGTGTACGAACAAAACGGTTTTAAATTTGATGGCGGCCCAACCGTAATCACCGCTCCCTTTATGTTTGATGAAATTTTTAAAGCCGCCGGCAAAAATCGAGAAGATTATTTCGAACTGGTAACCTGCGATCCTTTTTACAGAATTTTTGACCATAAAGGCAAAGGCTTCGACTATAACAGTAATCACGATTTCATTCTTTCTGAAATTGAGAAACGAAATCCGGCGGATGTGAAAGGCTATGAGGAGTTCATCAAAACCACCAAACCTATTTTTGAAAAAGGTTTTGTTGAACTGGCTGACAAACCTTTCCTGAAGTTCACCGATATGCTGAAAGTTGCTCCGGATCTCATTAAGCTAAAGTCGCACCAGAGTGTGTATAAATATGTGTCTCAGTTTATTGAAGATGATTTTCTGAGAAGAGCGTTTTCCTTTCACCCCTTACTGGTGGGCGGCAATCCTTTTGATACCACCTCCATCTATTCCATGATTCATTATCTGGAGCGGGAATGGGGCGTTCATTACGCTATGGGGGGGACCGGTACCATTGTGAATGCTTTTGAAAAACTGATTCTAGAGCAAGGCGGCCTCATTCACACCGAAACCGAAGTGGAAGAAATTTTGGTTAAAAACGGAAAAGCTGTGGGCGTCCGCCTGAAAAACGGAGAACAACTTGAGGCCAACGAAATTGTATCTAATGCGGATGTTGCCTTTACCTACAAAAATCTGATCAATCCAAAGCACCGCAAAAAATATACGGATCGCAAAATCGAGAACACCAAATACAGCATGTCTCTTTTTGTAATTTATTTTGGCACTAAAAAGCGATATAACGACACCAATTTAGCTCATCACAACATTATTTTGGGTGAACGCTATAAAGGATTACTGTCAGATATATTTCACAACAAGAAGCTTTCTGACGACTTTTCGCTGTACCTGCATATGCCTACAAAAACGGATCCTTCTATGGCACCCGAAGGTCATGAGGCTTTTTATGTGCTCTCTCCGGTTCCCCACTTAGACGGCGAAACAGACTGGAATGAAATGGCTCCGGTTTATCGAAACAAGATTATGAACTTCCTCGAAGAGAATTACCTGCCCGACCTTCAGGAAAACATTGTGGCCGAGCATTATATAGATCCGTTGCATTTTCAGAATGAATTAAACAGCTATAAAGGTTCCGCATTTTCGGTTGAGCCCATTTTAACGCAGTCGGCCTGGTTTCGCCCGCATAATAAATCGGAAGATGTGGAGCATTTATACTTTGTGGGAGCAGGAACGCATCCCGGTGCAGGCCTGCCCGGCGTGCTGTCTTCTTCCATCATTGCGGAGAAATTAATTGGTAAAGCTTAGCTTGTTAATTCCTTTATAGGAGGTTGGCTGTAAGTGTTTAAAGTCATATTTTTGTACACAAACAAAGTTTGACTTCAGTACCGCTATTTGCGACATGTTTAAAGTTCTCGTCACCTCACTATTTATCAGTTTATCCGCCCTTTTCCCCGCTTTTGCTCAATTTGATGGAGGTTCCGGCACCGCCCGGGATCCCTACCAAATCACGAACATTCGGCAGCTTCAAAGCATCCGCGATTACCCGGACAAGCATTACATTATTACTAAAAATATAGAGGCAAAAGCTGCAGATAGTCTCAATAAAGATGCCGGATTTGAACCTATTGGTACCGAACAAAACCCTTTTACCGGCAGCTTAGACGGCCAATATTTTACTATCTATAATTTATCTATTGTTCGGCCTGACAATGAGAATACCGGACTTTTCGGCTTTATTAACGGAGGAACTGTAAACCGTGTAAAACTGAAAAATACCGCCATTCAAGGAGGTAATATTACCGGAGGTATAGCCGGTAAAGTTGCAGATGGAGCTGTACAAAACTCAACGGTTACCGGACGCATTTCGGGACATACCTATATTGGCGGCATTGTGGGCTTTAACAGAGGCAATATAAAACAGTGTGAAACGGATGTTTCTGTGGAAGGATTTTCTTACGTGGGCGGAGCTGCAGGCATAAACCGAGGCAGAGTTTTGCGCACTCGGTCAATGGTAAAGGTTACCGGAACCGGGCATAATGCAGGAGGGCTGATTGGCAGCAATTATGATGGCTTAGTAATAGAATCGCAAGCTCATGGAACCGTGTTGGCAGATAAAGTAACATCGGTTGGCGGCTTAGCGGGAAGTAACGGCGGCACCATTGCTCGCTCATTTTCTTCCACCGATGTTACCGGAAAAACCAATGTAGGCGGTTTTGTTGGCAACAATTATACTGGTCGTATCAAGTGGTCATATTCTACGGGAGACGTCTCCGGTCTGCATTTTGTGGGAGGTTTTGCAGGCGTAAATCTAAAGAACAGTGAAATTCACCAGGCTTACTCAACCGGTGCGGTAAGTGGTACAGAAGACGCCGGAGGTTTTATCGGGTTGAATGAATTGCCGGTACATGCCGGATATTGGAATCAGGATGCATCACCGGGTTTGGCTTCGGTTCACAGTGGAATTGATGACGGCATTCAGGCGCTTCCCTATCCACAGTTTATTGGTGCAGCTGGCTTAAAAGCCATGAATGGTTTTTCGTTTGACACTCGTTGGGGATATGTTTCGGACGGCCCGCCGGAACTGCTCTGGACGATACCTTATTTTACTATTACTGACCTCCAGACCATGCCCACCATTGTTAGCGGTGATGCTGCTCACTTCACGCTCACTCTAAAAAACGTAGGTGAAATTATTGACATGCAGCCGGTAATTGTAACTGACCAAAATAACGAGGTGATTCTTAAGTCTGAGAGAAAGAGATTGAAAGGCGGAGACTCAACTACCTTAAACTTAGTTTGGCAAACCAATACAGATACCAAAGGCACCTTCGATCTTACTTTTTCTACCCGCCAAAACAGAACAAATACGCATATTGAAGTACGCCGCCTGCCCTCTTCGGTAGAGCTAAAGCTTCCTTATGATTTAGAAGATAATGTGTCCGTTTCGCCAACTTTTGAGTGGGAAGAAGCATTTTTAGCCAATACGTACGAGCTTCAGCTGTCCGAGAATGATCGGTTTGATCCTGTCAAATATCGCATTACTGATATTGACACCACCTTTTATAAGCTCGACAAAAAGCTGGAACACCAGCAATATTATCACTGGCGGGTGCGCGGCATTAATGATGACGAAAAAGGCCCGTGGAGCGAACAGTTAGAGTTTATTACCATTGTTGATCGCCCTGAAAAAGTGGTATTGAAGTATCCGGAAAATGAGCTGAATGAAGCCCCCATACGCCCAACATTCAGCTGGAGTGAAACAAGCCGGGCTGAAAAATATCGCCTTCAGGTTGCTCAGGATGATGAATTCGAATCTGTAATGATAGACACCACCGTAATAGCTATAGACTCTTCGCTGGTGTACAACGAAAACCTGCCTTCCAAAAAAAAGCTGTACTGGCGCATGCAGGCACAAAATATTGGTGGGAAATCGGCGTGGTCAGAAACCCGAAGCTTTATTCCGGTACTTCCACCCGAAGATAAAAAGAAAAAGAAGCGTCTTGATTTTGCGCTCCAGCAAAACTATCCCAATCCCTTCAATCCTATAACATACATCCGGTACAGCATTCCGGAACCTTCTCAGGTAAAGCTTGAGGTATTAAATATGCTGGGGCAAACCGTGGCTACACTCGAGGATGATTATAAGTCATCGGGCTGGCACACGGTCACCTTTGATGCTTCAAAGCTATCGAGCGGATTCTATATTTACAGAATTAAAGCCGGTGATTATACGGCTGCCAAAAAACTTTCGGTAGTTAAGTAGCAACGTTCGGAAAGAAAGGCTTCTTCATTCATCAAATCTTTACTGAAGATTTGTACACTGTGGGCAACCAATACAGGAGGCCTTATGAAAACCGCCATTGCTATTTTCATGACTGTTCACGGCATTATCCATCTTTTGGGCTTTTTGAAAGCTTTTAACTTTATTAAGCTTAAAGGGTTAAATATGCCTATTTCTAAACCGGCGGGTATTGTGTGGCTGCTTTCCTTTGTATTATTTGCCGCCACCGTAAATCTATTTATTTCCGGAAATGGATATTATGTTGGCGTCGGATTCACCGGTGTTCTTTTCTCTCAAGTGGTAATTATTCAGTCTTGGAAAGAAGCTAAATACGGCACGGTTCCCAATATAATTTTTGCCCTGCTGCTGCTTGTTTCGTTTTAAATGGGGTGATTTTTCAGATTCCGGTGTTAACAAAAAGACAAGCCATAAAAAAAGGCACATC
>CAZDGU010000016.1:3067-45277 GCA_964505215.1 uncultured Balneola sp. | reverse complement strand
AAATTTGGAGACCGGCTGCCATTAGATCTGACCCGAGACCCTGAAAACTATTAACCAATAATCAGACAGAGTTTAGATTACACTCCCGTAAAGCATTATTTTCAGTCACGTTGGCGAACATCATACACACCCTGCACAGTTACTAATTGTCTTCTCCCTTCTCTAATCTAATCCACCCTTTATGGCGACCAATCCGGGTATTTAGCCCATCTTTGCTCGGTATTATTATCGGAGCTTTGGATTAATAGCATCCATATACTTTACCCTTCAACATTTCCCTCCCTTCACCACAAATACATATTACTTCTGTACTATTTTGAAAAGCTTTGAGAATTAAATACCATGAAGCTTGGCAGACATGAATAAAGTTTAAGTTATCATCACTCTTAACCCTCTAAATCAGCTTTGATGAATTCACATCTTTTCAGAAAATCGGTTATTGCCATCACCGGGCTTTTTTTGTGTGCTTTTTTGTTAGTACATCTGTCTGCAAACTCCATTCTGTTATTGCCGGAATCTATCGCCAGAGATTTGTACAATTCCTACTCTACCACCCTGCGCGAAAGTCCGCTTATAAAAATAATAGCTTACGTTTTATATCTCTCCATTATCCTGCATGCGCTATATGCCTTACTCGTGACGCTTAAAAACCGAAAGGCTAAATCTCAAAAATATGTGGTCAATCACCCCAAGGAAAACAGCAGCTGGACTTCCCAAAACATGGGTTTAATTGGCATCGTCATTTTACTGTTTATTGTTGTGCATTTAGCCAATTTCTGGGCGCGTATTAAATTGGGAATGGGTGAAGAAGTCCCGTTAGACAGTCTGGGAAATAAAGACGTGTATGAAGTTACCTACAGCCTGTTCCAAAATATTTACTATGTTATTTTTTATAGCGTTATAGCTATTCCGCTGGCTATGCATATACATCACGGCTTAAAAAGTGCCTTTAAAACTTTAGGATTTTATCATAAAGGAGGATTGAAAGTGGTAGCTAAGCTATCGCTGATTTTTGCGGTGATTATGGCCGTTGGCTTTGGGATTATTCCTATTATCGTTTACTTCAAATAGCAGAAAAATGAAATTAGATTCAAAAATACCGGAAGGGAAACTCGAAGATAAGTGGCGTAATTATCAGCTGAAGTCTCAGTTAATAAATCCGGCGAATAAGAAAAAACTCAGCGTTATTGTGGTGGGTGCGGGACTTGCGGGCGCCGGAGCAGCCGCTACTCTGGCTGAGTCGGGCTATGATGTGAAGTGTTTTTGTTATCAGGATTCGGCCCGGCGTGCGCACTCCGTAGCTGCCCAAGGCGGAATTAATGCCGCTAAAAACTATCAGCATGATGGTGACAGCGTGTACCGCATGTTTTACGATGCGCTG
Organism: uncultured Balneola sp.; assembly: GCA_964505215.1. Lineage (GTDB taxonomy): Bacteria > Bacteroidota > Rhodothermia > Balneolales > Balneolaceae > Gracilimonas. Next base: position 43,896 of record CAZDGU010000016.1, on the reverse strand, counting down.
AAGGGTGGCGACTTTCGGTCCCGTGAAGCCAACACCTATCGTCTGGCAGAATTGTCAGCTCCGCTTATTGATCATTTTGTGCAGCAGGGCGTTCCTTTTGCCAGAGAATATGGTGGCACCTTAGACAACCGAAGTTTTGGCGGCGTTCAGGTACAGCGTACTTTTTATGCACGCGGACAAACCGGCCAGCAAGTGCTTTTAGCGGCATATTCTCAATTGTATAAAATGGTGCGTGCCGGAAAAGTACAAATGTTTGCACGCAGCGAGATGATAGATTTGGTGGTTATTGACGGTAAAGCCAAAGGCATTATCGTCAGAGATTTAGTGTCGGGAGAACTGAAACGTTTTGCGGCCGATGCCGTGGTTTTAGCCACCGGCGGATATTCCCGTGTTTTCAGGCTTTCAACATTAGCCATCGGGTGTAACGGAAGCGCCATCTGGAAAGCTCATAAAAAGGGAGCGTTTTTTGGTGCGCCGAGTTTTACTCAAATTCACCCCACCGCACTGCCCCAAACCAGCGAAGCACAGTCTAAGCTTACCTTAATGTCCGAATCGCTTCGCAATGATGGACGCATTTGGGTTCCCAAGAAAAAAGATGATGACCGAAAACCAAAGGATATTCCTGAAGTAGAACGGGATTATTATTTAGAACGTCGTTATCCAAGTTTTGGGAATTTAGCTCCCCGCGATATTGCCTCCCGCGCTGCCAAAGAACGCATTGATGCCGGTTATGGAGTTGGAGAACTCAAAAATGCGGTCTATCTCGATTTTAAAACCGCTATCGAAAAAAATGGGCTGGAAACCATTAAAGATCGGTACGGAAATCTATTCACCATGTATAAAAAAATCACGGGAATAGATGCTTATAAAGAGCCGATGAAAATTTCACCTGCTGCGCATTTTTCCATGGGCGGACTTTGGGTAGATTACGAACTTATGACCACCATTCCGGGCTTATATGCCGTTGGAGAATGCAACTTTTCTGATCACGGCGCGAACCGATTAGGGGCCAACTCTTTGCTTCAGGCCAGCGTGGATGGCTACTTCATCCTGCCAAATACCATTAATAATTATTTGGCTTCCGAGATAACTACGGACTCTCCATCTACCGATCACCCCGAATTTGAAAAAGCCGAACAGGAAACAAAGGAATTTATAGAACGAGTTCTCTCCATAAAGGGAACCAAAACGGTAGATCATTTTCACAGGGAGCTGGGCAAAGTGATGTGGCAGGAATGTGCCATGAGCCGAAATAAAACCGGTTTAGAAAAAGCTATCAAACACATAAAAACCATCCGAGAAGAGTTTTGGAGTGATGTGAACGTCACGGGACATCACCAAGAAATGAATCCTGAGCTGGAAAAAGCGCTGCGTTTGGCAGACTTCATTGAGTTGGGAATTTTGATGTGTACCGATGCTCTGGAAAGGGAAGAGTCGTGCGGAGCTCATTTTAGGGAAGAATATCAAACGGAAGAAGGAGAAGCGGTTCGGAATGATGATGAATACGCTTATGTATCGGCCTGGGAATATAACCAAGGCGATTTTAACATACATAAGGAAGCCCTGGAGTTCGAATTTGTTAAACCAACGGTTAGAAGCTATAAATAGAATATTATGAAAGTAACATTTAGAATATGGCGACAGGCAGGCCCTGATAAAAAAGGCTCCATTAAGGATTACGAAGTGGATGGCTTAACAAAAGACATGTCTTTTCTGGAAGCCTTAGATCATTTAAATGAATTATTAGTCCTAAAAAATGAGCCGGTAATAGCTTTTGAGCACGATTGTCGCGAAGGCATTTGCGGGCAGTGCGGAGTATATATAAACGGACGAGCTCACGGTCCCCACGATAACATGACCACCTGCCAATTGCACATGCGCAGTTTTGAAGACGGACAAATCATTGTGGTTGAACCGCTGCGAGCCACTTCATTTCCGGTAATTAAAGATTTAATTGTGGACCGCTCTGCCTTCGACCGAATTATAGAACAAGGAGCTTTCATAAGTTCTAAAACGGGAACTGCACCGGAGGCAAATGCCATTCCGGTTTCAAAAGAAATATCGGACAGAGCCATGGATGCGGCCGCCTGCATTGGCTGCGGGGCGTGTGTGGCCACCTGTAAAAACTCATCGGCCGCTCTGTTTACTTCCGCAAAAATAAATCACTTAAACAGCTTGCCTCAGGGCAAAGCAGAAGAGCATACACGCGTGAAAGATATGACTGCTCAAATGGAATTGGAAGGCTTCGGAAGCTGCTCGTTTACCGGTGCGTGTGAGGTGGAATGTCCGGAAGGAATTTCCATTACCAACATTGCAGAAATGAATGCGAGGTTGTTGAAGGCCAAAATATTGGGGTGATTTTGTGGATGATATTCGTTTCCTTTCACAATGGCTTTTGGGATGCTCTTACTGAACAATTAAATCAGGTATCAAGCAGTTAGGCGCGGGCCGGCGCATTTCATTATGCTGATTTCAAAAAACGAACGGCCGCCAGTTAAAAACACTCATCAATTAATTTTAGATAAATGATTGAAATTGCACTTGTTACTTTTTTCGCACTGCTGCCTATTTCCAATCCGTTTTCGACCATTCCTTTATATTTATCACTTACCGCCGGACAATCTGAAACATGGTCGCAAAAACAAGCATTTAAGGCTGCTATTTATATGGCCGGAATCCTGCTTGCCTTTCTTTGGGGCGGTGCCTTAATTATAGATTTCTTCGGAATTTCGATTCCTGCTATTCGCGTTGCCGGTGGAGTAATTATTATGAAAGTGGGCTTCAGTATGCTCACCCCAAACGATGCGGATGATATTACCGATGAAGCCAAAGAAGAATCAAAATCCAAAAATGATATTGCTTTCACTCCTTTAGCCATGCCTTCGTTAAGCGGACCCGGCTCTATTTCTGTAGTTATCAGCATGGCTGCTAAAGCAGATGATTTCTTAGGTTACCTCGCCGTTTCTATCGGCATTTTTGTTGTTGTATTGGTTGCCTGGCTCGCTATGCGCAGCGCGCCATTTGTTTCCCGTTTTTTAGGAGTTTCAGGACTTGATGCACTTACAAGAATCATGGGCTTCATTCTTATCTGTATTGCATTCCAGTTTATGTTTGATGGCATTGGAGGCTTCCTTGCCGGCGAGCGCTTTTTACAACCCATCATCGATAGCCTGAAACCGATGCTAAATCCTTAAGGTTAGTAATAATAGAATTTTTGAGGAAACCCGTTTAGCCAGTCATCTTACTATTTACCCTTAGCTAATCCGCTTCATACATCGATTGGCGGTATTCAATTCCCCAGTTTGCCAGTTCATTAATGAGGGTTGAAAGAGATTCTCCGTGTTCGGTAATGGCATATTCTACTGTTATCGGCTTTGTGTCCAGCACGGTTCGGCTAATCAGGTGGTTTCTTTCCAAATCCTGAAGCTCTTTAGACAGCATTTTAGTTCCAATCCCCTCTATCTCTCGCATCAAATCCATAAAACCCAGTTTACTGCCTTCAATCAGTGTCCCCAAAATATGGAACTTCCATTTGCCTGACAGAATGCTCATTGTATCACTAATGCCTTGCATTCTCACTTTACAAACGGGGGTGTTATTTACAACTGCTTTCTTTTTCATGGATATAAAAGTTCAAAACTTAGTATTAAGATACTCTGGGTAGTTTCCCCAAGGAAACCACTTTCCAAAAGGAAACCCATGCCAAATATACACTTATTTAAGCTTATATTTACACTGTTGTTAGGACCATTCCCTAAAGCACATTTAATCATTTATTCAGAGACATAGTTAACAATCAATATTATGAATAACGATTCTTCAAAAATAAATCCTCTTATTTGCGATCCCGAAACAGGTATGTGTGAAGTCCCCGGCAGTGAAGGCAATGATGCTTCCGCCAATGATTCACATTCAACCCGAAAAAAAGTGACCTTAGTTTACTTTACAGATCCAATTTGCTCTTCATGCTGGGGTATTGAGCCGCAATTGAGAAAGCTGAAGTTAGAATATGGCACCGACATTCACATCAAATATAGAATGGGTGGCCTGCTGCCCGATTGGAATTACAACAGCGGCGGCATCAGCAAGCCGTCGGATGTGGCAGAACACTGGGATGAAGTAAGTATATATTACGACATGCCTATTGACGGTGATTTGTGGCTGGAAGATCCTATGAACTCTTCTTATCCGCCTTCTATTGCATTTAAAGCAGCTCAGTTACAGGATGAAAACAAAGCCGTTTTATTTATGAGAGAAATGCGTGAAATGATGTTTTTAAAGAAAAAGAACCTTGCTAAATGGGAGCACATGGCAACGGCAGCTGAAGCTGTTGGGCTGAATGTAGCTCAGCTGAAAACTGATTTTGAAGGGAAAGCCAAAACATTATTTGAAGAAGATTTAAAATTAGCCCGGGAATATGGCGTAAGAGGATTTCCCACCATTTTCTTTGAGGATGATGCGGGTAACAAGGAAGTTGTGTATGGCTCCCGGCCTTACGCCCTTTACGAAGCGGCTATTCTAAAGCTGAATCCCACGATTGACAAAACTGAATACCGCAAAAATTGGGAAACTCTTTTCTCAGTTTATCATTCGCTAACAGCAAAAGAGTTTAGCGTACTTTCCGGCACCCCACGAAAAGAAAGTGAGGAAGTTCTGAATACACTGACTGACAGTGGGAAACTCGAAAAGTTGACCACAAAGAACGGTTCTATGTGGATGATGAAAAATGGCGGTAAATAAACTGAGAACTCCTTGCTTATAACATCTTTGCCTGCTTTTTTATAGAAGCAGTAATGCATAATAAAACTTAGGTTGTATATTCTCCCTGAATTAGTAACCCGGAGCTTAACATCCCTAAAACAATGCAAAGCACTGAAGTTAACATACGAGAAGCTACTATAGAAGATTTACCCATTCTGAAAGCGTTTGAGCAAGGTATTATTCAATTTGAACGTCCGTTTGCCCCTAATTTAAAAGATGATCCTATTCAGTATTACGATTTAAAAGCTCTAATTCTGCGTGAAGACGCACAGGTAATAGTTGCTGTAGTTGATGGAGAAATCATTGGCTCAGGTTATGCGCTTATAAAGGAATCTGTCTGCTATAAAAAGCCGGATAAATATGCGTATTTGGGCTTTATGTACGTATCTCCGAAATTCAGAGGTCAGGGTATTAACGGTAAAATAATTGACAGCCTCACAGAGTGGGCAAAAAAGAAGAATTTAACAGAGCTTCAATTAGACGTATATGCAGAAAATGAAGTGGCAATAAACGCCTACAGAAAGAGAAAATTCAAGCCGGATTTACTTAAAATGAGACTGAGTTTAGAAGAATAGCATACAAAGCTATCAGAATTCTTTGCAGTTTTATTTTCTCATTCCTCCAATTATTGTATAATAAGCTGTAATGTTGAATAAATAGAGAGTATATATATGAAACTTGTTACATCTGTTTTTCTTTGGTTTTTGATAGCCGCCACCACAGTTTTTAGCCAAAACCGTCCCGATCCGGCAGTTCCTCAGGGTACAAATCTTGAGGTTCCGGAAGGCTGGGAAGTTCGTTTAGATCATCCGTCAGACGAAATCATCATAGGTTCTTCTCCCGATTCCTCCGACCTTTATTTTGTAAACATGACGCCCGGCTGGCACATCACTACCGGGCCGGCAGGTATTTTCTATCACCCCGCAAATACGGCAAGCGGCGCTTTTACTATTCATACCGAACTTCATTTTTTCAATCCTGAAGGCAGAAACCGGGAGGGCTACGGAATTTTTTGGGGAGGTAAAAACTTACAGAATCAGAACCAGGAGTATCTTTATTTTCTGCTGCGAAACACCGGAGAGTTCCTCATAAAAAAGCGACTGGGAGAAAACACAGAGCTCATTCAAAACTGGACTCCACATGATGCCATTAAGGTATATGAAAATACAGAGGAGTTTTCGGTAAAAAATGATTTGAGCGTTACCGTTGGCGAGCAAACCATATTTTATATCAACGGAGAAGAAGCGGCATCATACCCTTCTTCTGCTTTAGAAAATGACGGTATATTTGGGCTGCGGGTCAACCACAGTGTTAACCTGCATATTTCGGATTTAGGCTTAAAATAAACCGGCTAACCCAAATGATTCGCAGACTTTTAACCCGTTTCCAAATTCGGGTTAAACACCTATTCTCGATTTTATAATATCGAGCTTTTTCTGTTCTTCTTTACTGATGCCGCCTTCACTGTCTGCAATGGCTTCAAGAAGCGTAAATACCAGCTTTTTGGCTTTTTGCGAAAAATTTGTGTTGGCATAGCGTATAGCCTCCTCTTCTACTTTGTGGAGATCTTCGGTGCTTAAAGCCCCCAGATGGCTAAGGGTTTCCCGGTAGGTTTTCATGGAATACTCCATGTTATTCAAAGCTCTTTTTACAGCTTCTTGTTCTTCATAAGAAGTTGAACCGTCAGAACCTCCTACAAAAAATATAAGTACGTTTATGGCAGTTTCATCGGTGAGGGGAAATGTTCTCATGGCAAGGGCTTTATGGTTGAATTAAAATTCGTGCGTAAGCAGTTCGCAAATTTCTTCTAATAACTCACGCTGTTCATCAGTAATAGAATGCTTGGTATTAGAGTCAATGTCAAGTTGTGCCACAAATTCTTTGTCCTTCATAATGGGAACCACAATTTCTGACTGCACATCTACGCTGCATGCCAGGTAATTATCTTCGCTTTTCACATCTTGCGAAACAAAGGTTTGGTGACTGAGCGCTACCTGTCCACAAATTCCTCTTCCATACGGAATGCGCGTATGATCGGTAGCCGGACCTACATACGGCCCCAGCACTAATTCATCTTTACCTTCGGGGTCGGCCAGATAAAAACCTACCCAGTCAAAAGTATCCACGGCATCTTCCAGCAGTTCACAGATGGCAAACAACTTTTCATCCAAACTTTGGCCAGTTTTAATGATATTAGCAGCGTTGGCAAGCAATTGCTTATATCCGGCAGCTTTTACAGTACTCATATACAGTTTTTAAACTTTTTTTTAGGGTGAACAAGTAATTACAAAATTTAAGCTTTGTTTACCGTAAAAACTTGTTCAATATTTATTGAAAAGGTGCTTATCTTTGTCTGCTTATGGAAAATACATTTTGGGATTTAATTCCTTTTTCAACGGTTTTTATGAGCATGGCTGCTCTGTTTTTTGCAAGCTTTTCGTCGCTGATATCGGTGGTAAACCCTTTTGCTACTATGCCTATTTATATTTCGCTGATGGAAGGACATTCCGACCGCGAAAAGATACGAACGGCACGCAAAGCCACTACTTATATGTTTTTTATACTCATCACCTTTTTGTTGGTGGGTACTTTTATTCTCAGCTTTTTTGGCATCAGCCTTCCGGGAATTCAAATAGCCGGCGGCTTGGTAATTGTGCGTGCCGGTTTTGGCATGTTGAGCCCCGATAATGCCGGAAGAAAGCTCACCGAAAAAGATCAGGAAGCGGCTATGGAGAAAGAAGATGTTTCCTTCAGCCCACTTGCGCTTCCGCTTCTTTCAGGGCCGGGAAGTATTGCCGTTGTTATTGGTTTTGGTTCTGATGCGCAGGGGCTTACCGATTATTTGGTTCACGCAGGCGCCGTGCTTTTTGCTGCTCTGGTAGCTTATGGAATTTTACGCGTTTCACCCCTTTTAGTGAAGTATATCGGAAAAACAGGCATGACCGTCATTACCCGAATGATGGGTTTTATTGCTCTTTCCATTGGTGTTCAGTTTGTGATAAACGGCATTTCTAAATTCTTTGGCGTTGGTTAAGCACACTTTGGTGTCAACCTTGCTATTTAACTGCGCGGCCAGTCAGTTTTCCCACCATTAAAACATGGTCCAACCCTCGCTTTACACCACATAGGAAAAGGATTAACCATCATTACCTGCTATTAGTTATACATTGCAAATTAGATTTGGCCGAGGCACCTCTTCCGCCGTATATTGAAAGCACTGATTCAAAAAAACAAGCCCCAAGCCCACGGTATTTATCGGCGGGCTATTTTTATGCCTTTTCTTTTCGGGTTGATCTTCTTTGATCTGAACTTCGGTTCGGTATCTCTTCTTAATAAACCTATTGGCTTTTTATTACATCAACACAGCAGCATCACAAAATCGCGAACACTGTTAATGAAGATCTAATTTCCTTTCCTCCCTCGTTCCGGTGCTCCCATTGCGTGAAAAGTACTATTCTAAAAAAGTAAGATTAAATTTATTAGGGGGGAACAGTCCATTTCAGCAAGCTCTCCAGGGGTTTTAATCCCTTGGAGAGTTTTTCCCTAATAAATTAATGACTCTATTCACATATCTTGAGTTTTCAGGCAGGCATTCCGTAGCGGAACGAGGCAGAGTTCAGCTATAAGTTTTGCTCAATATGCTGTGCAATCTGTTCGGCATGAACGCGGGAGTTTTCGATAAACAGGCGGCTGGTATCCATTCCGGCACATACCACTCCGGCTACATAAACGCCTTTGGTTTGGGTTTCCAGGCTGTCTTCATCGTGTACGGGCATGCATTTGTCATCGTCACTGAGTTCAATTCCCAAACGCTCCATCAGTTCGTAATTGGGGCGATAGCCCGTCATAGCCAGCACAAAATCGTTTTCCAGAGTAACCTCACCATCCGGAGTGTTGATAACAACTTCCTTCTCCCGGATTTCTTTCACTTCCGAATTAAAATAGGCCGGAATCTCTCCGTTTTTGATGCGATTCACGATATCGGGCCTTACCCAATATTTTACCGTTGGCTTTATTTCATCATATTTAAGCAGCATGGTAACCTCCGCTCCGCCTCGCCAGCATTCCAAAGCCGTATCAGCGCCGGAGTTTCCACCGCCTACAACCAGCACTTTTTGCCACGCGTATGGATGCGGCTCGTCATAATAATGTTTCACTTTTGGCAGATCTTCGCCCGGCACGCCCATCATGTTGGGCTGACCGTAAAAGCCGGAGGCTACAATTACCTTCTTTGCCGAATATTCTGCCTTATCAGTTTTTACGGTGAAGTTCCCATCACTCCCCGTCATAGATTCAACAGATTCATACAAATTAATGGGCAAATCATAATGCTCTGCTACTCGCCGATAATATTCCAGCGCCTCGCTTCTGGTGGGTTTCGAACTGTGTGAAATAAAAGGCACATTCCCGATTTCCAACTTATCGGAGGTGGAGAAAAAAGTCATATTTGCCGGATAGTGAAAAATGGAATTCACCAAACAGCCTCTCTCAATTATTTTAAACGGGATGTTTTTTTCCTGAAGTGCAATTCCGGTGGCAAGCCCAATTGGACCTGCCCCAATAATAATAACCATGTGATTTTTTGATTATAAGATTTTTGAGTAAGTGATAAATAAACAGCCTTAAGATACGAATCGTTTGGGTTTTTTAGGATTTCATCTTTGATTTCATTCACCCCAATTTCTTTCTGTTGTACGGCTTACGGATGCGTTATCTTTGCGCTTATTAAAGCTTAGTCCATCGTTTTTTTAACCCTTTATATTGAGAACGCCTGTAAATCCATGAGAAATTTTACCTTATTCTATCTGTTCGTCTTTAGTTTTCTGCTGCCTTTTTCGCTGCAAGCTCAGCTTCTGAACGTAGAAAGCGTTCGCGCCGATGCCGATTCTGCCGGCTGGTATGGTCAGCTTGAGTTCGACCTTTCACTCAACCGGTACAAAAAGAAAGTACTGGAGTTTACCAACGAGTCTAACATCTCATATTTCTCTGATAAACACGCTTATTTATTTTTGAATGAATTTAAAGCAGTGAATTTGGATGGAGCCTCGGTAATCAGCAGCGGTTACAGTCATTTACGCTCAACCCTGCTTCGTGCAAACCGACTTTCACCCGAATTGTTTCTTCAGTACCAGTACAACAATAACCTGGGACTGCAAAACCGTGCATTGGGTGGAGCCGGAATCCGTTACGTTTTGTTTGATGAGGAAAACTGGGCGGGCAGCTTCTCTACCGGAATAATGGCGGAATATGAAGAATGGAAGCTGGAGCAGCAGCCTGCCATCGAAAATAAGTTCCTGAAAAGCACCAGTAATATTTCAATACATGGCAAGCTGACGCCACAGACATCTTTGCTGATTATCGGGTACTACCAGGCTCGACCGGAGCAGTTTTTCCAAGCCCGCTCTATATTAGACGCAAAGCTTCAGGTTTCCATCAGCAGCCATGTTGCACTGGGAATTAAGTTCACAGCCTCCTACGATGCCAACCCTGTCATCGACATTCCTAAACTGACCTACGAGCTCAGTAACGGCCTTATTATCAAATTTTGATTTTCTGCTTGTTAGGGAGTGGTTATTGGGAAATAGTTATTAGGAATGGGGTTTTTGTCAATGGGGGGTTCCTGATTAATTCCACATCTCATCAATCACACCCATCACACCCATCACAGTTCTAAGCGAGTGAAAGCAAACGGTCAGACGGCGCAGAGCCGGCAGACCGGGAAGGTGAGAATTACCATTTTCACTTCCTATCTAACCAGCGAATGATGGTTCGAAAAAGCCAGCCTTTTTTAGCACTTATAAAACCGACATGACCTCCTTTGACTGTAAAGCAAGTTTCAATATTTGGGCTTTCCTCAATCACCTTAAAAGGAGCAAACACAATGGGACACAAAGTATCTTCCTGACTGTGAATGATTAGCAAATCGGTCTTCACCCCTCCGTAAAAATATTTGCTGGAGCATTGATGATAATAGTCAACGGCGTCCTCAAAACCATGCAGCGGAGCCGTCACCTCATCGTCAAAGGCATACACAGAGTTTCCTGAAAACGCCGGCATGTCAGGAAATTTCCGCCTTTTTTCTTCCAGCTTTTGAACTAAGGTTTTGAGGAAATTGACTTCATAAATGCGGTTAAATCCACGGTGTAAATTCAGTGATCCGGCTTTTAAATCGTAAGGCGGCGAAACTGCTATGGCTCGGTTCACCAAGCTGTACGAGCCTTCTTCCGCCAAATATTTCACCAATGCATTGGCACCCAGCGAAAAGCCAACCGCATAAATTTCTCTATCCGGATACTGCTCGTTAATCCAGCTGAAAAATGTGCGATAATCCTGCGTTTCTCCCGAGTGATAAAAGCGGGGCTGATTATTTATTCGGCTGCCGCATCCCCTAAAATTCAAGGCTGCTGAGGAAAAGCCGCTACGTTCTAAATCACGCATTAAGTTCGCAATGTAATACCGATCCGTTGAGCCTTCCAGTCCATGAAAAAGCGCAACTATGGGACTGTTATTTTCTTTTATGCACACATCTATTTCCAGGAAATCATCATCGGGGGTCGGTATTTCAAGTCGGCTGCTGCTTGGCTTTTGCACCCGTGTAAACTGAGAAGCAACAATGGTATGTACGTGCGTATTCCATGCCCACCATATCGGCTCGAATGGTTCCAGTTTTATTTTTTCAGAATACATATTCTAATCTGCTTTAATAAATAAGGGATAGCGTGAAATTATCCATTTTTGATTTTCAGTCCCGCTTATTCACTGCTATATTCCGCCAAATTAATCAGCTATGGCAACATCACTTACTCCCGTTGAATACATGCGCAGTATATTAGGCATTTTGGTCTTTTTTGTCATGTTTTCAATTTCCACGCCTTTTATTGTCCTTTTTCTGCTGCTCAGCTTTGGGAAAGCTACCAACTTAGTTATAAAATACTTCAGTCCTTTTATTGCCTATCCGGTTTTATGGGTAATTGGCATTCAGTTTAATGTGATACATCATGCAGAGCAAGTTGAGCCGCCGATTATTTACACCGTCAATCACAGCTCCACCTTAGATTTACTTACCATGATTGCCCTCGCTTTACCCAACGTTCGCTTTGTGGCAAAATGGGAACTGCAGTACAACCCCCTCTTTTTTATTGTGGGAAGGATTACCGGGCAGATATTCATTCAGCGCAAAAAAAGCGATAAAGCTGTCAAGCGGCTCAGGGCTTCTTATGAGCGCATTAAAAAAGACAAACTTTCTGTGATGGTAGCGCCGGAAGGTTCACGGAAACATCCGGGAATTATAGGACCGTTCAAAAAAGGCGGATTTCGAATGGCTATAGATCTCGGCATTCCCATCGTGCCCATTTATTTTGAAGGCAGCAGAGAGTTGAGCCTGGGCAGTTCACTGCTTACTAAAAAAGGAACTATTAATGCACACATTCACCCACCCATTGAAACCAAAAACTGGCAGCAAGAAACGATTGATGAGCATATTATAGAAGTACGTGCCATGTATCTGAAATGGGCCGGAGTAAACTGAATAGCATTCTATAGATTTGTTAAGAATGAAACCTGCATTCCATGGTTTTTACCGGAAAGAGGTGGCGGCAGCTTGCACTAAAAAAACCGATGCACTTAAATTATTCAGCTTATTGCTTTTGCATACTCAATCAATAATGAACCGGTTATAGAAATATCAGAAGCCAATAACACTACTCTTTGCACTATAATCAATTAGACAGCAAAAAATATACGTTACGTCAAGAAGGTGACTTTTACGCGTTTACTTATCTCTATAAAAGTAAATCTTTTTATGATCGGCATCTCGGCGGCTTTTCACTTTAAAGCCACACTTTTTACTAAACTGGTACACCGCCGTACGCATCGAGTTGATATTTTTATCGTTTGTGTAGCCCACCTCAATAGCCTGGCCACCCGGCTTTAGCTTTTCAATTGCATCCAAAAGGGATTTAAACTTTGAAGTTCTTTTTTTAGATGACTTTACAGCCTCTCGTTTAACAAATTTTATGTCCATAACTTCGGCCTGTATTATTTAATATTATTACATAATTAACAGATTATCACTATACGTTAAGAATATAATAAATAATCACAACTAAACATTATGGCATTTAATAATACTTGTTAATTTCAAAATCAATATTGATTACATGATTATAAATTCTACAAAGCTGTATCGTACTTTTCTTATATTTAGACAAGCGTTTATTTTCTAACTGATTTGAAATTAAAGCTTTCCAAAAGTGTAGGCCGGATAAAGTTATCATCACAAAGCAAACCACAGAAGGTTTCAACAACGCTTTTATTTGAATACTATTCCACATTCTTTTCCATTTAAAATTGAGATACTATTGGGTTCTGAAGTTACTTTAAAACACATTGCTGATGCCTTGGGCGTTTCTTCAATGACCGTATCACGCGCCTTAAACAACCGGGCTAATGTGGATAAAAAAACGCGTAAGCGGGTTATTGACATGGCACAAAAAATGGGCTACACGCCCAATCATGTAGCCAAAAGCCTGGTTTCCAGCAAAACCTTTACCATTGGCGTGGTGATTCCTGAAATTACGCACGCTTTTTTTCCGGAGGTAGTTCGGGGAATTGAGGAAGTAACTAACAATTCCAATTACCAGCTTTTCCTGACTAACTCCAATGAACAGTTTGAACGCGAAAAAGCAGCTATTACGGCATTGCAATCAAAGCGGGTAGATGGAATTCTGATCTCTTCATCCCAAACAGTGGATGACTATTCTTTTTATGAAAACCTGATTAAATCCCGAACAAAAGTCGTGTTTTTTGATCGCTGTATTGAGCAAATAGGCGCCAGTTGCGTGAGCGTGAACGACCGCGACAGCTCCAGACAAATTACAGAGCACTTAATAAAAGTTCATGGCCACACGCACGTTGCTCACTTAAGCGGACCGCGCGCTATTTCCATCGGCAAGAAAAGGTTTGAAGGATTTAAGGATGCTCTGCAGGCTCACCATCTCCCCGTTGAAGAAAAATGGATTGTTGAATGCGGATTCCGCGAAGAAGCCGGCTACAAGGGTATGAACAAGCTGCTGTCTCTGCCCAAAAATGAGCGTCCCACCGCCATTGTTGCCGTTAACGATCCGGTAGCTTTTGGTGCAATTAAAGCTATTGAGGAAGCAGGTTATTCCATTCCCGATGATTTTGCCATTGTTGGCTTTACGGACGATATTCGCGCCCCAATGCTAAAAGTACCGCTCACCACCGTTCGCCAGTTCACCTATGATGTGGGTAAAAGAGCCGCTAAAAAACTATTGCAAGTTATTAACGACTCTGACGAACCCATTGAAAATATAGAAGTGTTAACCGAGCTTAAAATCCGCAAATCTTGCGGCTGTTAAAGGTTTAGCCAATTTAAGTCCACTCGATTCTGATCTTTAATTTTAATTTTGAAACTTCAGCTCTTCCAGCCTGCTTAACATTAACAGATGCGCAGACGACCAGCTGAAATGCCGCGCATTCAATCCTTCTCCGGAAATAGGATGATAATTTTCCCGAATAGGTGCGCCGGAATCTAAAAGTCCTTCCGCATTGTTGATCAGCTTTTGTGTGAGGAGTGAGGCTTCTGCTGAAAACCCATAATTTGTTAATCCCTTCACCCCAAAGTAAAACTGATCCAGCCAAACGGGACCTCTCCAGTATCCTCTTTTGGGGTTGAATTTAGGATGAGAAACCTGCAGCGTTGGAAGCGGAACAAAGGAATTGAATTTCAACGAGTCCATCATTACTTCTTTTACCGCTTTGGCTTGCTGCTGGTCGGCAATTCCGGCCCATAGCGGAATCCAGCCCTCCGGTCCCTGAACAACAATCAGTGAATCTGACTCCAGTACTTTATCATAATAATATCCGGTTTCGGCATCGTACATTTTGTTGTTAATGAGCGCCTTCAACTCCTCGGCTTCTTTTTGAAAACCGGCAGCTTCATCCTGATAACCTAAGGCTTCTGCCATCTGCGCCAGATAGTTTTTTTCAGCATACAGATAGGCATTTAAGTCCACCGATTCCTGATTTAATGACCAGGCAGAGTCATTATTTTTAATCATCACGGCCTCATCAAAGCGAACCGCATTATCCATTCCGCTTTCCCAGGCAGCTGCTATTCGAGTGCCATCGGTTGAGCCGTATTCACACAATCCATTTTGGTCGTGATCGCGGTGGATGTACCACCAGGCGTGATATTTTTTGAGTTTGGGATACATTTCTTCTAAAAAGCTTACATCCCCTGATTGCTCAAAAATACTCCAAACGGCCCAGGCCGAAAGCGGCGGCTTGGTATCGCGCCAGTTGTTTTGGGAGCTGTCCACATAAATCACATCCGGAATCATTCCGGCTTCGTTTTGATAATCGAACATCACCCGCAGCTGATTTTTGGCTAATTCTACATCAAAACCTGCAATGGCCACCGCGTGCTTCCACGAATCCCACGACCAAACGCCATGAAATCCCTGGTAGGCGTAAGACGGAAAAAGTCCTTCATAATGTAAATCACCTCGCGGGCTCCTCCAGTTATTCACCAGCGTAAGCAGGCTTTTAACGGCTAAACGGCGGCGGCTTTCGTCCAGCATCCACTCTCCGCCATCATTCAGTACGCTTTGCACGTATTGGTTCCATCGGACGGTGTTTTCCTGAAATTTCTGCTCCGCATTTTCCAGAACTTCTCCGGCATTATTTTCGGCTGTTGAATACACCAAATAAATGATTTCATTTTGGCCGGGTTCAATTTTAATCTCATCTTTCAGCTTGATGCGATAGCCTTTTTCTTCTTTTTGAAATGTAACCGGCTCGCTCACCTGTATTTCGTAACTTTCTGTAGAGTTGTTTACTTCTACTTTTATTCCATTTTGATGAGCTTCTGCTTCAACACTCTCCTCAAACAATGAAGTGCTCCACGAGGGCTGAAAACTTCTTGCCTGTTTTCCAAGATTTTCCAACTCTGCCCGAATAATTACCGAATTTTCATTCGCATAGAACAAGGTGTTTTTCACTTCCATTTCGGCATAAGAAATATGCTGAACCAGCCGGCCCGGATAAGCTTCCGTTTGTACAGAGCCGGGTGAAAGTGGCTCGCCATTCTCTTGAAGCTCCCATTTATTAAAATCGGCACTCTGCCAAATATTCAAATCTTCATAGCTTTCTGATAAAAAATAGGGCCCAACAAATGCATCTTCATTATCAGAAATAGCAAAACCGAACCAAGATCCTAAATCTGTAATTATAGAAATACCATCATCCTCCGGCCCCTGAGGCGTGCCATGAACATTTAATACGTTGGGGAAATTGCTCAACTCCGGCTTGGCGTCTTGACCGGACGAAGGCGAATTACAGCCTGCAAAACCAAGTGCAAACAGCACCAGTACCGATAAAATGGAATATTGATTAACCATGATTTATAAACTTAAATGCTAATATTTTGGGTGATTGATTACCAGTTTACCTTAACCTGATTGCGAATCAGATCCTCATACGTTTCTCTTTTTTTAATAAGATATGCCTCACCATTTCGAATCATGATTTCGGCAGGTCGTACTCTGGAATTATAATTTGAAGCCATGCATGAACCATAAGCACCGGCATTTTTGATGGCCAAAATATGGCCTTCTTCTATTTTAGAAAGGGAGCGATTTTTTCCTAAGAAATCCGTTTCACACATATTTCCCGTAATGTGATACACTTGCTGCTCGCCACCGGGATTGCCGGTATTTATAATTTCGTGATAGGCATTATATAATTTGGGCCGAAGCAGCTGATTAAATCCGGTATCTGTTCCTGCATACGGAAGCTCCCGGTCTTTTCTAAGCACGGTTACCCGAGTTAATAAATATCCGCATTCACTTACTAAAAAACGTCCGGGTTCAAACCAGATTTCCGGCTTGCTTCCATATTCTTTATAAAACTCGCTTACTTTTTCAGCCAGCTTGCTGCCTAATTCCTCCACATCAATTACCGTATCGTTGGGGTGAAATGGGATAGTAATTCCGCCTCCAAAGTCGATGAAATCAAGACCTTTAAATTCCTGAGCTATTTCAAACATGCGCTGTGCGGCATCCAGATAAACCGGCACATCGAGAAAACCTGAGCTGTTGTGCACATGCAGTCCCGAAATTTGAATATCATATTTATTGATGAGCGCTTTAATTTCGTGAACGTGCGTAAAGTGAATGCCAAATTTAGAATGTCCATGCCATTCTCTGGAGCCTGAATGCTCATCAACCAAAGGATCTAATTTCAAGCGAATGCTGCACGGTTCAGAGCTTCCGTATTTTTGCCCAAAACGCTCCAGCAACGACAAGCTGTCAATATTTACTTTCACACCCAATGCAATGGCTTGGTCAATTTCATCCAGTGAAACGCTGTTGGAAGTAAACAGGATGTCATCGGCATCAAAGCCGGAATCGAGCCCCATACGCAGCTCATTTACAGACACCACATCCAGTCCCAAATCATGGCTTTTCATGTGTTTTAAAACGGCCAGATTGGTCAGTGCTTTTGCTGCATAATTAATGCGGTGGGGAAAGTAGCGAAATGCCTGTTTCAGCTTTTCAACCTGCCGATCTATAATGGAAGCATCATAAACAAATAATGGGGTTCCATAGGTTTCTGCCAATTCTTCAACCTTAAAATTTTGTATGGTATATCCAGCGTCTGTTTGTTGCATAGGAATTTTTCTTAGGCGTTGGAGTTAAAAACTCTGTTAATCATCTCTGAGATGACAGTTCTGTTTTGTTGAGCCCATTTTACACGCGCCATCAGCTCTTTCACTCGTAACAGTTGTTTGGGATTTTCTGTTTTCAGCAATCCATATTTCAGGTGCCAGTAAATTTGAGCATGTGCTCCCCAGCGTATAAACCACGGCAGCAGCTTTTTCTCATCATCCCCAAGCGGGCGAACTTTATGATAGGCTTTTAAAAACCGGTGCAGCAGCTGTTCGTTTAGTTCGTTATTGAGATAACAAAATCCATTAATAGCGGTGCCCACATCAAAAAGCAGCTGATCGAAACAAGCTTCTTCAAAATCTATAATTCCAATCAGTTTATTGTTTTTAAAAACCGTGTTATCGGGAAATACATCGCCATGTACTAATCCTGCGGGTAAATTTGTGCGTAGCGGCTGCAAAAGCTGCGCGGTTTCATCCTCAAAATAATGAAATACAGAACCTAATTTCTTATCAGAACGGCTGAACTCGTCTGTGAGCTGCTCACAATTTTGAATGGTTAAATCGTTGGCACGTATAAATTCTTTCGGGGCAACAATGGCATTCAGTCTGCCTACTGCTTTCCCTATTTGGCGGGCTGATGCTTCATTAACCTCCGCTTCAGTACCTTCCAAAAAATCATACAGCACTATGAGCTTATTTCCTTCTTTGTTCAGAAAACTGCCATCTCTTTTAGGTATGGGACAGGCCGTTGGGAAATTATGCGTTTTCAGATAGTTTAATAGCTGTATTTCGTACGTTAGCTGCTCCTCATTCTTCTGCTTAATTTCTCGCAAAAGAACAGGCTTAACGCTGGTTGTTACTTTATAGTTTTTGTTGGCATACCCGCTGCTCAGCACTTCCAGATTCCGAAATTTACCCAAGTCATATTTTGGCAAAATCGTTTGAGCAGCATAGGATGTGATGCTGCCAAACGAATTATCGGTTGATGAATGTGAATGTATGTTACCAGGCATCGTGATATTATTTTATGGGACGAATGGTAAACGAGTATCGGTAACTTTGGGCCGGCAGCCTGTATTCGGGATGCGGACGCGCCCCCCAGCTGTCATCACCACCAACACCCATTTGAGCAAAATCTATATTTACCGTAATAATATCGGTGGGATAAACATCGGTTATGTGTCTGTTAGGCCCGTCTTTACTGTGCTCCAGCATACTCATGGGGAATGGATAAAAGCTGGCATTTACAGTGGGCTCACCTTTCACCTTAAAACCGCTGCCGGCCGAGTTTGTAAGAGCAAACCAGCGCACATCTGTTTTATTTCCGGTTTCCTGAGGGCGCACATACGCGTGATATTGATCCAGAACGCTGCCGGAGTAATGACCAACTGCAGCACTTGTTTTACGGTCGCTGTAGCTCTCGTGCGGGCCGCGTCCAAACCATTCAACTTCATCAAATTCGGCAGTGGTTGTCATTTGCATTCCAAAGCGAGGCAGCTCGGGCAGGCGAGTATTGCCCGGCTCAAAATGTACATGAACCTCTACGTCTCCATTGCCATAAATCTGATAGCGAATGGTGTGCTCTGCTCTGAGCTGAGGTAAGTAAAAAACGGCATCTACCTGCGTAAGCTGGGGCACCGGCTGTTCGTACGTGAGTGAGGAAAGACGTGCACTTTCCAAAGCAGATTTCCAAATACCCAGGCGGCCGGGCATTCCATTTCCTAAATCATTATCGAGCGGTGCTCGCCAAAAGTTAGGCGTTAGCGGCGTTTTTATAAATTCTGTATTTCCGGCTTTTAATGAAGTAAGCAGACCGCTTTGCTTATGAATTCCGGCAGTAAAACCCTCTCCCGAAATTACAATCTCATCAGCCGTCTCTTTCACCGAAGTGTTCGGATATTTCGAAATATCCGGAGCGGTTTCCGGCAGAAAAACAGGTAGTTTAAATTGCTCCCAGGCTACTTCGTGCCCTTTTGGTATCAGCAAGCTTTCCTGCTTTGTATACATCCAAATGGTTACGAAATACTCGGATCCGGCTTCCGGTTTAATTTCTTGCATTGGAATTTTGATAACTTCAGATGCTCCCGCTGCAACATCCATCGTTGGAAGAATGCCGGATTGTATTTCCTTGCCATCCTTTTCCACTTTCCAGCCAAACCTGTACCGGTCAAGATTATTAAAACCAAAACGGTTAATCACCTTAAATAAACCTGAAGAAAGGTCAACGGCTTCAAAATCTACCGGCTGATATACTTTTTTTGCTTCCCAAATATGTGGTTTAAGTGAACGGTCGGCCTGTACTAAGCCATTGGCTACAAAGTTAGAATCGTTGGGCACAACTTCAGGAAAGTCTCCTCCGTACGCCCAGTAAGGCTCGCCTTTCTCGTTTTTCTGAAGCAGGGTTTGATCTACCCAATCCCAGATAAAAGCACCCTGAAAGTTTTTATGGCGCTTCATAACGTCCCAGTAATCCTGCAAGTTTCCTAAGCTATTGCCCATGCCGTGCGCATACTCGCAAATAATCATTGGGCGGGTTCTTTCTCCGTCCGCCACGTAGGCAACCATCTCTTCAATTTGATGATACATGGGTGCCGCAATATCCGTGTATTCGGTTCTCCAGGCGGGCTCATACTGCACTGGACGTGAAGCATCTCGCTCTTTCACCCACCGGTAGGCTTTCTTAAAGTTAACGCCAAAGCCGCTCTCGTTACCCAGCGACCAAATAATAATGGACGGGTGATTTTTATCCCGCTCCACCATTCTTTCAATACGGTCTATGATGGATGGATACCAGTCGGGATTATCTGCGATGGGAGCATATCTTTCTTCGTGAAATCTCATTCCGTGAGCTTCCACATTAGCTTCATCAATTACGTACAGGCCATATTTATCGGTGAGTTCATACCATTTAGGATCATTGGGATAATGGCTGGCACGCACCGCGTTGATATTAAACTTCTTCATAAGCTCAATATCCTGTATCATTTCCTCTTCTGTTAAGTAATTCGAAGTAACCGGATTATGTTCGTGCCTGTTTACGCCGCGTAAATAAATAGCCCTGCCATTTACCAAAAGCTGACCTTCTTTAACTTCTACCGTTCGGAAACCCACCTGCTGGCGTACAACTTCCTGTGTTTCTCCTTCATTATCCGTCAGGCTAATCAACAGCGTGTATAAATTTGGTGTTTCGGCCGTCCACGGTTTTATATTTTTAAGGGAGGTTTCCACTTTCAGGCTTTCCCGGCCCTCTTTTTCTACGGTGTAGCGCTGCTGCTTTTCAAATACGGGTTCTTCAGCATCTGACAAAAGCTGAATATTTAATGTTCCATTTTGTTTGATTTGGCTGCTGTTTTGAAGCCATGTTTCTACACTCAATTTCCCATCAGTGTAGTTTTTTGCAAGCGGGGAGTGAACTTCCACATCCTGAACATGCAGCTTGGGCAAAGCGTATAAATACACGCTGCGCTCTAAACCACTTACTTTCCAGTAATCCTGTCCTTCCAGATACGCGCCATCACTCCAGCGATAGATTTCTATGGCAAGGGCGTTTTCTCCTTCCTGCAAAAAATCACTTACATCAAATTCGGCCGCTGTTTTAGAACCCTGACTGTATCCTGCTTTTTTACCATTCACCCATACGTACATGGCTGATTTTGCCCCGCCAACGTGTAAAATCACTTTTTGATTTTCCCAGTTTTTCGGCACCTCAAATGTTCTGAGATAAGAGCCAACCGGATTCCAGTCGTCCGGAACAAACGGTGGATTTGGCGGGAACGGATATTCCTCATCGGTATAAATGGGCACTCCAAAACCTTGTAATTCCCAGTTCCCCGGCACGGTTATATCATCCCAGCCGGAGGAGTTAAATCCGGGCTTATAAAAATCTTTTGGCCGTTCGCCCGGCACTTTCACCCAATTAAATTTCCACGTTCCGTTTAAAGAAAGATAGCGTTCGGAATCTTCGGGTTTATTTTCCAGTGCTTTTTGGGTTGAAGTGAACGGAAATACCGGTGCGTGCGGTGCCATTCTGTTTTTTTGAAACACAGCGGGATTTTCCCAATCAACGGGCTGCTGTGCCTCTGCCTGGGGAGCTGGCATCATCAGCCACAACAATGCAGAAACACCGACTATTAAGTGCCTTATAGGACTTGAACTCATCTTCTTATTCATGGATAACCGACTTTTAAAATTTGACCTTTTTTATAATAACGAGAAGTATTTAATATATAAAAGCTCAGCCTTATACAGCTGAGCTTTTAATTTAGAACGCTAAGACATTAGTAATTTGGATTTTGCGTCAGCTTGTCATTCTTATTCATTTCAGAAAGAGGAATGGGATAAATCTCATGCTTGCCTTCCTGAAAGTTAGCTGCATCGGGTTTGGCGTGATTTGTCAGCGTCTGTTTGATGCTGAAGTTGCTGTCTTTATTCCATCTGGCTAAATCAAACCAGCGAATTCCATATTCCATAGCAAACTCAAGCGGACGTTCTACATTTCGTAAGTGATCCCGAAGCTGGCTTTTATTCATTCCGGAAGCAATTGGAGCACTGCCCGAGCGCGCGCGAACCTGATTTACAAAAAGAATTGCCTGCGCTGTTTTATCCGTTTCGTTCAGAGCTTCTGCATACATAAGCAACACGTCGGCATACCGCATGAGGTGAATATTCATCCCGCTTCTTGAAAGCGTTCCATCCGAAATATCATTGCTGTATAGGTACTTTTTAAAGAAAACTTTCTCCGTACCTAACTCATTTTTGATGCTGGAATAAGCTACTCCATCCGCTGATGACTGGGGATGATCAAAGAATACGGTTCCCAATGCACGCTCACTTAAATCTCCGGCAGCAGAAGTATCGGTTAACATCAGGTTAAACAACCAATCTGACGGGAAAAACTCTTCCCAGCCTCCCATCGCGCCCGGAGCCTGCTCGTTGTACATAGGGGTTGATTCTGTAAATCCATTGGGGCGAGCTGCGGTATGCTGAATCTCGAAAAGTGATTCTACGCCATTTTCATTACTTCCGTCAAAATTATCGGTGAACGTATTGAGCAGACTGTATGGCCCTTTTGTGATTATATCTTCAAACTCAGTGGCGGCTTCATCAAACCTTTCCAGAAACATGTAGGCTTTTCCTAAATAGCCTTGTGCTGTCCATTTGGTGGCACGTCCTTCAAATTCAGAAGACCAGGAAGGCGGCAAGGTGGCTTTTGCTTCTTTAAAGTCTTCAATTATTTGAGTCCAAATGGCTTCAGGGGCAGCTTGAGCTGCGTAATAATCATCACTGGTTTGAGGAACAGTTGTTACTAACGGAATATTTTGGAATAAGGTTACCAGCGTTAAATAATAGTAGCCTCTGAGGAACCTGGCTTCAGCCACGAATTCATCTTTTTTGGTCTGGTCCATTCCTTCTATTCCCGGTACGTTTTCTATTACTTGATTAGCATAAAAAATACCGTTGTAATAATCTTCCCAAAGAGCACCGAACGAGATATTATCTGAACTGTAGGTGAAATTTGCAATCCTCTGTGCATAGGGAAGGTCTTTTCGGGTAGCTCTGATTAAATCACTTCTATAGTTTTGGGCTACGTAGTGATATTCAAACCAGGCCCATCGGTCATCAGCCTGAAGCTGACTGTAGGTAGCGGTTATTGCTTGCAAAGCATCCCCTTCATCTTGCCAGTACAGCTCCTGGTTCAGTTCGTTCATGTTTGTTTGCACTAAGAAATCATCATCACAGCCGGTAAACAACACCACTACAACAGAGAGTAGAAATAAATATTTAATAGGTTTCATAAGGTCTTTGTTTAAATGTTAAAACTTTGCTTGTATTCCAATCATTGATTTGGTGGCCAATGGATACAAGCCGCTGTCAACTCCTCTGCGGAATAGTGAGAAGTTACTTAGGCTGGGATCGTACCCGCTGTATTTGGTGAACGTGACTAAGTTTTGGAAACTCACATACAACCTGAATTTTTGAACTCCATAATTATCTAACCATTTGTTAGGTAAGGAGTAGCCAACCTGCACATTTTGTATTCTCAGATAGGATGCATCTTCCAAAAATCTATCAGACGGACGTGCATTCCCATTTGGGTCTCCCGATACATTTCGGGGAATGCCGGAGCCTGTGTTTTGTGGCGTCCAGGCATTTACCAACCGGGCTGCGAAATTTGTATTCCGGTCTGTGCGGTGAGTCAGGAACTTAGTTCCGTTATACATTTTGTTGCCATACATGCCTTGCAGAAACAGGCTGAAGTCGAACTGCTTGTAGTTGGCGTCAAAGGTTACTCCAAATTCAAAATCCGGATTTGCGCTTCCCATATATACTTTATCGTCTTCGTCTAACACGCCGTCTCCGTTGGTGTCTTTGAATCGGATATCTCCCGGCTCGGCATTGGGCTGAAGCAGTCCGCCATTTCCACTGTGCGCGTTTACTTCCTGGGTGCTTTGGAAAATGCCGTCCGTTTTGTACAAGTAAAAACGGGCAATTTCACCCCCAACTACTGTTCGGGTAGTAGGATGTGTTCCGTATTCCAAAAATCCGCCTGTAAAAGCCTCATCTTTAAAACCAAGCTGCGTTACTTTATTGCGCGAGGTAGAAACATTGGCTCTAATGCCGTACACAAAATCACCTTCTCCCTTTCGGTAACGGGCCATAAACTCAAGCCCTTCTGTTTCCATGGACCCACCGTTGGTAAGCGGACCTACCGAAGATCCTGAAGTGGCGGGAATCGGCACATTTACCAGCATGTCGGTAGTTTCATTTCTGAAATACTCTGCGGTAAACAGGATGCGATCTTCCAGAAAGGCTAAATCCAAGCCTATATTTTGCGAAGTAGTTGTCTCCCATTTGATATCACTGGAAGCAAAGTTAGTAACTATGCCACCGGTAAAGATGTTTTGGTCTGCTCCAAATACGTAATTTATATAATTACTTCCGGCAGAAACAGTGGGGATGAACTGGTAGTCTCCAATACTCTGGTTACCCAATTTTCCCCAGCTGGCACGCAGCTTCATCTCATTCATAACTCCGTTATCCGAAAACAAATTTTCTTCCGTAATCTTCCAGCCTACCGAAGCGGATGGAAATACTCCGTATCGGTTGCTTTCAGCAAAACGGGAGGAACCGTCTCGGCGAATGTTACCTGTAAACAAGTATTTGTTGTCGTACGAATAATTCACCCTGCCGAATTGTGATCTCATGGTGTTTTCGTACACCCCGCCGGATACAGAAGCGCTTCCGGTTCCGGCACTCAGAGCGCGAATTTCGTTAGAAGGCAAATCATCTATAGCGGCGTTTGAAGATTTGTATAATCCTCTTTCTTGCGAGTAGCCCGCCATAAGCTTGAAGTCATGCTTCTTATACGTGTTCTCGTATCTTAAAAGCGTATTAAGAGAAGTTTCAGTATCTCTGCTTCTGTTTTGCTCTAGGTAAGAAATTTCACGCTTATAAATAGAACTTGTGAAATAAGTGGGTACAAAATAATCTAAGTATCTGTTCCCTACGTTTGCACCCAGTTGCAGCTCGTACGTCAGGTTATCGAGAATACTGTATTCTGCATAAACACTGGCTTGTAAAAAGTCGGTTTGGCTTTGGTTGGTGGTTAGCATTTGGGTAGCCACAGGGTTTTCGCTTTTAGGCATATCCGAATGCTGCGGACCTGCATAACCTCCTTCGTTATTTGCATTGTGAACAGGAGTATGCGGCAGCATATCCATCACCTGATAAATGGTGCCATAACCGCCGTCATAAGCAGCTCCGGTCATATTTTCCGTATTGCTACGTACAAACGAAAACGATTCGCCAATTTTTAATTTTCCTTTTGTATAATCTGAATTCACACGAAGGTTAACGGACTGATGGCCGGTATTTATCGTAATACCATCCTGGTCAAAAAATCCACCTGAAATCATGTACGTCAGGTCTTCTGTGCCACCAGCAATAGAAAGATTATATTTTTGTTCAAATCCCGGTTCAAAAAATTCGTTCTGCCAATCGGTATCAGCATAATTTCCGCCTGTTGTGTAACCAAGTGGGGGTAAACCTGCGTTGGCAAACATTTGCCGGCTTATTAAATCGTATTGACTTCGGTTAGCTAAATCAATTTTATTTGCCAGACTCTGCACACCTGTGTAGGCATTAAAACTTATGCTCGAACCTCCTACAGAACCTCGCTTTGTTTTTACGATTACAACGCCGTTAGAAGCGCGGGATCCATAAATAGCTGCAGAGGCCGCATCCTTCAGCACGTTAATTGATTCTATATTATCTGTGTTAACCTGACTGATATCCCCAGGAACTCCATCAATTATATACAGCGGATCGTTATCCCCAATAGTACCAACTCCCCGGATCACAACATTTGGGGCAGCACCCGGCTCGCCGGAACCCGGCCGTATCGAAACGCCGGCCACTTGTCCCTGAAGCATGTCTCCAAGATTATTACCCGGCAGTTTTTCAATATTATCCATATCCACTGAACCTACCGAGCCGGTAACATCTTCCTTGCTTTGCGTTCCGTAACCTACAACCACAATATCTTCGCCTACTATTTGGATAGGCTCCATGGCTACATCAATATTTGTACGTCCTTCAATCGGAATTTCTACCGTTCTAAAGCTTATAAAACTGAACACCAGCACTGCGTTTTCATCTACCGTCAGGGAATATTCCCCATCAAAATCAGTAGAGGTACCTCGTGTAGTGCCTTTAACACCTATATTCACAGCCGGCAATGGCTCGCCGGTATCTTTATCAATTACCGTTCCGGAAACGGTAATTCGGGTTTGTGCTTGTGTAACATTGGCTAAAGCAAATAGGAATATACCGAGCAATCCTATTCTCAAGCCCCATCTACATCGTTTATCTTTTTGCATAAGCTACCTTTTTTGGGATTTACGGATGGCGAGCATCCTTATAAATGTTATCGCTAACATAAATAGCGGTTTTTTATTTGATGTGCAAGAATTATTTTATTCCCTGTAAATAATTGTTTTAATACATTTATGATATAAACGGAGCGCATACCCGGGAAAAGCCCTTCCATGAATCTGTTCGTGATTTTTTAAAATTCACGCCGAAAAATCTTTTTGGCTTTTAAAACAGACGCTCAACTCATTGCATATATACTTGATAAAAAGGCCCCTATTGCAAAAAACAGCTTATTTATTTATCGCATGATGAATTCCAACCATCATCAAACAGATATTAAAGAAATTTTAAGCACCATTATTTATATTTTTTATGTATGTTATCGCTAACAATTTTATAACATCCGTAAATACCCGATTTTTCACCAAACATAAGCCACCTGACTTTTGGATCTTAAAGCCTCACAATTTCAAACAACACATTCGGGCAAAAAAACCGACCTATTTGTGCTGGAAAATCGGCACGGTATGCAGGTAGCTATCACAAATTATGGCGCACGGATAGTAAGCTGGTCAGCTGCTGACAGAAATGGGAATTTCCGGGATATTGTACTTGGCTTTGATTCTATTAAAGATTATTTCGCGGCTCATGAACAATATCACGGAGCCACCATCGGCCGGTTTTGCAACCGAATTAAAGACGGAACCTTTAAACTAAACGGCACCACCTTTCAGTTAGAAACCAACAGCCGTGATAATCATTTGCACGGTGGTACTTATGGTTTTCATCAAGCCGTTTGGGAGACGGAGCAGCCCGACAGCCAAACGCTAAAATTAAGGTACACTTCAGCTGACGGAGAGGCAGGATATCCGGGAACGCTCCGTGCAGAAGTTACCTATGCGCTTTATAATGATAACAGCCTTCACATTATTTATATGGCTTCAACCGATAAAGAAACCATTTTTAATCCCACTAATCACACCTTTTTCAATCTAAGCGGCACGCCCGATTCTGCTATTTCTAATCACGAGCTTTTTATAAATGCGGACTCATTCACTCCCGTTAATAAAGACCTGCTGCCAACGGGTGAAATTGCAAGTGTAAAAAACACTCCTTTTAATTTTCTTGAGTCAAAGCCCATTAATCAACAAATAACAAAAGAACATCCTCAGCTTAAGATTGGCCGGGGTTTTGATCATAATTTTGTGTTGAACAAATCTGAGCCCGGCAACCTAAGCCTGGCGGCAAGCGTATGGGAGCCTGTTTCAGGAAGAAAACTCAAAATAGAAACTACCCAGCCGGGCCTGCAATTTTATACCGGTAATAATTTGGATGGAAGTGATATAGGAAAGCAGGGACTACCGCTTGCGCACAGAGCGGGTTTTTGCTTAGAACCACAATACTTTCCTGACTCGCCTAATCAGGCTCATTTCCCGTCAGTTGTCCTTGAGCCAAGTAGTAAGTATAATGCAAAAACTATTTATCGGATTTCTGCTAATTAGTTTCCAAACTTTAGTCTTAAATATCATTTCGTGAATTATGGAGTTTACAACGCTTGACATCATCGTATTTGCCCTCTACTGCACGCTTATTGTAGGTATTGGCCTCTGGGTGTCTCGTGATAAAGAAGGGCATCAAAAAAATGCAGAAGATTATTTTCTTGCCGGCAAATCGCTGCCCTGGTGGGCTATAGGCGCCTCGCTGATTGCCGCTAATATCTCTGCAGAACAAATAATTGGGATGTCCGGATCGGGTTTTGCCGTGGGACTTGCCATCGCCTCTTACGAATGGATGGCGGCCATTACGCTGATTATTGTAGGAAAATATCTGCTACCCATTTTTATTGAAAAGAAATTATACACCATTCCCGAGTTTGTTGAGCAGCGCTTTAATACCACGCTTAAAACAATACTGGCCGTTTTCTGGATTGCGCTGTTTGTTTTTGTGAACCTGACAACCGTCATGTTTTTAGGCGGTAAAGCTATAGACACCATTATGGGAACCGGTAATGGCGATCTTTTGGTGTACGCCATGATTGGCCTGTCGCTGATTGCCGCTGCTTACTCTATTTATGGCGGGCTTTCGGCCGTAGCCTGGACTGATGTACTGCAAGTGAGCCTGCTGGTTATAGGCGGATTGGTTACCACTTTTACCGCATTGTATCATGTAACTCCCGAAGGCGGGCTCATCAATGGGTTTACACATTTATATGATGTGGCGGGCGACAAGTTCAACATGATTCTAAAACGAGATAATCCGGAGTTCAGCAACCTGCCAGGTATTGCCGTTTTAATTGGCGGGATGTGGGTTGCAAACCTGTATTATTGGGGATTTAACCAATACATCATTCAGCGTACGCTGGCGGCTAAATCACTTAAAGAATCTCAAAAAGGAATTCTATTTGCCGCTTTTCTTAAGCTTATCATTCCGCTAATTGTAGTAATTCCGGGCATCATCGTTTACGTTTTATACACTCAGCCAGATGGAACCGCACAAATTCCCGGCATAATAGATGTGTTCACCAATCCGGATGGAAGTATAGAATACGACAACGCTTACCCCTGGCTGATGAAAATATTTTTAGCTCCCGGCTTTTTGGGTTTAGTAGTTGCCGCTTTAGCCGCTGCTATTATTTCATCTTTAGCCTCAATGCTCAACTCCGTGGCTACTATTTTTACGATGGATATTTACCGGCCTTATTTCAACAAAAAAGCAACGGATAAACAAACGGTAAATACAGGACGTATTACTGCCGGTGTTGCTTTGGTAATTGCAATTCTGCTGGCACCGCAGTTAGAAACCGTACCTCAGGTTTTCCAATATATTCAAGAATATACGGGAATGGTTAGTCCTGGAATTTTAGCGGTATTTATTATGGGTTTGTTTTGGAAAAAAACTACAACCAAAGGAGCTATTTATGGCATACTCAGCTCCATCGTTATTGCGCTGCTATTAAAGCTGCCCGGAGTAGAACTGCCGTTCCTCGACCAAATGCTGTACACTCTCATTTTAACCATGGTGATTATTGCCGGCGTAAGCTTAACCACCAATCCTTATGACGAAGATCCAAAAGCCATTCACACCACCTCTAAAACTTTTAGTACGAGTCCTGCATTTAATATCGGCTCGTATGTCATTTTGATACTTGTGGCATTTTTATATGTGGTGTTCTGGTAATTCAACCAAAAAATTAGACATTTAAACACTTGATTGAACGAATAAAAGAGAGTTTTCAAAAGCACTTTGCCACAAAACCGCTGATTATACAGTCACCCGGACGGGTAAATTTAATTGGTGAGCATACCGATTATAACGAAGGTTTTGTGTTGCCGGCCGCTATAGACAAAAGCATTACCCTGGCCATGGCGCCAAATCAATCAAATAAACTTCGGTTTGTTTCGGTTGATAAGCAGGAAACTGTTGAAACAATTATTTCTGATTCTTTTCAAAAATCCGATAAAGGCTGGCCGAATTATCTGCTGGGTGTTTTGGATGAACTGCAAAAGGATGGATTTTCATTTAGCGGCTTCGATTGCGTTTTTGGAGGAAATGTGCCAATTGGGGCGGGCCTGTCATCATCTGCAGCGCTGGAAGGCGGCGTTTTGTTTGGGGTGAAGGAGTTGCACAATTGGGATATCCCACCCGTAAAAATGGCTGAAATTGCCCAGCGGGCAGAGAACAACTTCGTGGGCGTCCGCTGTGGCATTATGGATCAGTTTGCAAGCCTGAACGGAAAAGAAAATCACGCCATAAAATTAGACTGCCGCTCTCTGGATTACGAATACATTCCCTTTGAACACCAAAATGTTCGGCTGCTGCTTTGTGATACTAAAGTCAGGCGGGAGTTGGCTTCCTCTGAATATAATGTTCGGCGGGAGCAGTGCGAGCAAGGAGTGCAAGTTTTAAAGCAATTCAACCCAAAAATTACAAGCCTTCGGGACGTCTCAATGCCTCTGCTTTTGGAACATAAAGATGAGCTGAGTCCGGTGGTTTTCAAACGGTGTCAGTTTGTGCTGGAGGAAAATAAACGTGTTTTAAACAGCTGTTCTGATTTAAAAAACAAGGATCTTGAATCTTTTGGTGAACGTATGTACCAATCTCATGATGGCCTGCAAAATAAATACGAAGTAAGCTGTGAGGAATTAGACGTTTTGGTACAGCTTGCCCAAAATGCGCCGGGAGTTTATGGAGCACGAATGATGGGAGGCGGTTTCGGCGGCTGCACCCTCAATCTGGTTGAAGAAGAACACACCGAAGATTTTATCCGTTTTATTAAAGAAGGTTACCGTAGGCATTTTGATACCGACATTGAGATTTATCAAACGCAGATTTCGCAAGGCACACATGCTATTTCCTAATATGGATGTTATAAACTTTGAATTAAACAATCAGTGACATGGCTTTAGATCTTACAAACCATCCACACCGCAGATATAATCCTTTAACGGGCGAATGGGTTCAGGTTTCTCCGCATCGTACGCAGCGGCCATGGCAAGGAAAGCAGGAAAAAGCATCGGAGCCGGAAAAACTCAAGTACGACCCAAGCTGTTATTTATGTCCCGGAAATACCCGCGCGGGAGGTGCCGTAAATCCTGATTATGAAAGCACCTTTGTTTTTACAAACGATTTCAGCGCCCTTAAGCCCGACACGCCTTCCGAAAGCTTAAACACAAACGATCTGCTGATAGCCAAAGGTGAAAAGGGAATTTGTAAAGTAATTTGTTTCTCTCCCCGGCACGATCTCACCCTTCCGGAAATGGAACCCGCAGAAATTCGAAAGGTGGTAGATTTATGGATTCAGCAATATGAGGAATTAGCCGCGCTGGACTACATTCAGTACGTTCAAATATTTGAGAATAAGGGTGAAATCATGGGCTGTAGCAATCCTCACCCCCACGGGCAGATTTGGGCGCAGCAAAGCATTCCGGACGAGCCTGCCAAGGAGCTGGTTCAGCAGCGTAACTACTTTAAGCAGCACGGCTCAACCTTGTTAAGCGATTATCTGGAACTGGAGCTGGAATTAGATGAGCGCATTGTAGCACAAAACGAACATTTTGTGGTACTGGTACCGTACTGGGCATTTTGGCCTTTTGAAACGCTGGTTATCAGCCGAAGGCCCTTTGCACACTTCACCGACATGAATGATAATGAGAAAACGGGACTGTCTGACATCATCAAGCAAATAACCGTGAAGTACGATAATATTTTTGAAACCTCATTTCCCTATTCTGCCGGATTTCATCCCGCCCCAACAAACAATGAAGAATATCCCGAGTGGCACTTTCACATGCATTTTTATCCTCCGCTGCTGCGTTCGGCAACGGTCAAAAAATTCCGCGTTGGTTACGAAATGTTAGGCAGTTCCCAGCGCGACATCACCCCCGAGGCCAGCGCTCAATTAATGCAAGGGTTGCCAAGCATCCACTATAAAAATAACTCTGAAGCAGGTTAGACCTGCCACAATCGGCTAAACAAGCTTGGACAGCTCCAAAACGGTAACAAACATACTGCCGAGCAGCAGTATGTTTGCCTGAATTTCACTAAAATCAGTCCACCAGTCGCTTATACATGCCTTCATGCCTTCCCGAAATGGAAGATTTAGATGAGTATATATTTTTGATTTTCCCTACGGTTTCAATGCGCTTTTCCGCTAAGGCATTGGATGCTTTATGAGCAGGAATATTATGCTCTTCCGAGTAATCCAGAATATCACTTATTGTCGTGTAAATATTGCTGGCATTTTGGAGCGCCCGCTCTTCGTTATAACCTTCCAGCTCGTTGGCTACGTTAATTAATCCGCCGGCATTTATCACATAATCCGGAGCATATAAAATGCCTTTATCCATCAGCATTTGTCCGTGCTTATCCTCATCATCCAGCACGTTATTGGTTGCACCCGCCACAATATCACACTTCAGCAGCTCAATGGTTTCATCATTAATTACCCCGCCCAACGCACACGGGGTGAAAATATCTACATCCAGCTCATAAATATCGTCCGGATTTACTAATTCGCCGCCCACTTCCTCAGCCAGCTCTTTGGCTTTGTCTTCATAAATATCGGTGATAAATAACGAAGCCCCTTCTTTAGCAGCATGGCGTGAAAAAGCCGAAGCCACATTTCCGGCTCCCTGGACTGCAATTTTCTTTCCTTCCAGCGAGTCGCTTCCATACGCTTTTTTTGCACAAGCTTTCACACCCATATATACGCCATAGCCGGTAACAGGAGAGGGATTTCCGCTTCCGCCCAGCGCTTTGGGAATACCGGTAACAAACTTCGTTTCGGAGTAAATCCACTCCATTTCTGTTTCTGTCATTCCCACATCTTCGGCTGTGATGTAGCGGCCGCCAAGCCCATCTACAAACCGCCCGAATGCCCTGAATAACGCTTCTGTTTTATCGGTATGAGGATCTCCGATAATCACCGCTTTTCCACCGCCTAAATTCAATCCCGAAATAGCGGCTTTATAGGTCATGCCGCGAGAAAGGCGAAGCACATCTTTCAAAGCAGCTTCTTCCGACTCATAATTCCACATGCGCGTTCCGCCCAGCGCAGGCCCCAGCGTGGTATCATGAATGGCGATAATGGCCTTCAACCCAACTTTCGGGTCTGAGCAAATTACAATTTGCTCGTGCTCTTTGTCAGCCATCTCGTTAAAAATGGTGAAATTAGAATCGTTACTATTTATTTTTTTTGATTTTGCGGACACGTCATTCATTACAAAAACTTAAAATTTAGAGTGATTATTAGTGATTTTGGAACCGCTTCCAAGTTCGCCATTTATTAGGCAGTTCTCAACCTTTAAAACTATTATTACATTTAAAGATATGAAGGAAACGGAAGGTTGAAATCTGTTTAAAAGGCTGGAATCCGCTTATCAAAAATGGTCGTCAGGTAACATTATTCTTCCGTTTTGTCTTTCCAAGTGTCCGCCCCTCTTCGATGATGAAGAATAGCAAAGACCGTAATTTCATTCTCTTCATCAACAAAATAAATAGAAAATGGAAAACGATTGACTAAAGCCCGATGAACTCTCCCCTTATAGATAATCGGATATTGAAGAGGAAAACGATTAACCTCTGATATCTTTGCGTCAATACAGCCTACAAGCTCTTTTCCTAATCCTTAACTCTGATCCTGAAACCACACATAAGCTTTATCTAAATCACGCTGTGCGTTTTCTGTAATTATTAACGTCTTAGCCACAATAATTTATAAATATTTTTGGTGGACTTCATTCCAGGCAGAACTATTTTCCTTGTCTTCTTCCAAGGTTTGGAGACGTTTTTCCAGAATGGTTTTGTGTTGATCAGGAACCTCAACTTCTTCCGGATTGGAGGCAATAGAATCCCATATTGCTTATACTAAATGTAGCTTCTCTTTTTTATTAAGCTGTGAAAGCTCCTTTATTAATCTTTTTTCCATTGCGCAAAATTTTGTTTAGAACCTATGTGATTAAGGTGGTTAAAAACAAGCTTTAAATCAATGTATCACTATTCTTTTTCAACCCTTCACCCTAAACAACTAAAACCTCCAATGTTATTTTAATGGTTGATTTCTATCAAAAATACGCTCCCATTCAGAAATATCGACGCAGGATTTTTTCTTAATTATCAGAGTTCTGCTTGTGTTTTCATCTTTATAAGACCAAGCATAAAATTCTCCAAACCAATTCCTTTGCCGTTCTGTGGTTATATGCCGCCGGCGTAACGGCTTAAGTTCAATATGGCATGAACGCTGAAGTTGCGTTATTTTTTATAAAACAAAGATGCAGATTTTCTCTCGTTAAATAGTATTTTATAAACAATGAAAGCACCAAAAGTGCTGGCTTGCCGATTTGACCGTCGTTCTGCCTTTATGAATAAAAATAAAAAACAAAATAATCATGTCATTCCGCTGGGTATTTGCGCAGCCGGAAGAGGAAAAGCATATCTCGAAGTTACAGGATATGCTGGGAATTCCGGAGAAAATAGCCTATTTGCTGGCTATACGCGGCATAAAAACATTTGATGATGCAGAATACTTTTTCAGACCTAAGTTAGAAAACCTCCACGACCCTTTTTTAATGAAGGATATGGATGCCGGAGCTGAACGCCTGGCATTAGCTATTCGCAATCGTGAAAAAGTACTCGTTTACGGCGATTACGACGTAGATGGGACTACAGCTACATCCTGTATCTACACTTTTCTGAAAGAATTCGGCATTCATGCCGATTACTACATTCCTCACCGCTTTAAGGAAGGATACGGCATCAATCCTGATGGCATTAAGTATGCCGAGCAAATGGGCGCAGACCTTATTGTATCGGTAGATTGCGGCATCACGGCTATTGAAGAAGCCAAAACGGCCAAAGAGTTAGGCATCGATCTCATTATTTGCGACCATCACACCGTAGGCGATGAAATACCGGATGCCGTTGCCGTTTTAGATCCCAAACGCCCCGATTGTGAGTATCCTTTTGACGGGCTTTCGGGAGCCGGCGTGGGTTTTAAGCTCATTCAGGCAACCATTCAAAAACTTGGCCTGGATGAAAAGGTAGCCCACAAGTTTTTGGATTTAGTAGCCATCTCCATTGCCTCCGATATTGTGCCTATTATTGACGAAAACCGGGTGCTGATGAAAGCCGGCCTGCACATGATTCGCCAAAAGCCCCGCATTGGTTTTCAGGCTTTGTTTGATCTCATTAAAATCACCAAAGATGATATTAACACCTCAAAAATCGTCTTTTCCATTGGTCCGCGTATAAATGCAGCGGGACGCATGGGAGACGCCAGCACGGCGGTGAAATTAATGATTTCGGAAACGCTGGGAGAAGCTAAATCACATGC
Organism: uncultured Balneola sp.; assembly: GCA_964505215.1. Classification (GTDB taxonomy): domain Bacteria; phylum Bacteroidota; class Rhodothermia; order Balneolales; family Balneolaceae; genus Gracilimonas. The sequence continues at coordinate 8,737 of CAZDGU010000016.1, read as the reverse complement.
TTTGGAGCTGGAATCTGTAAACCTGAAGCGCCGGGATACCGATTCCCAAACCATGAAAGAAGCACGAGCTCAGATAGACAGCGACTTCAACATGGAAGAAACCTCTACCATTGTTTTGTATGAAGAAGGCTGGCATTTGGGCGTGATTGGAATTGTAGCCTCGCGCCTGGTTGATTTATATCACCGCCCGGCAATTATGCTCAGCAAGGTAGATGGAAAGATTAAAGGCTCTGCGCGCAGCATTAAAGGCTTCAATATTTACAACGCCATTAAAAAATGCGATGACCTGCTGGAGCAGTTTGGCGGACACGAATTTGCCGCCGGCTTAACGCTGGGTGAAGGCAATTTGAGTGAATTCCGCCGCCGCATGAATGAATTGGCTTTTACCGATCTTTCTGACAATTCTTTTGAGCCCGAGCTGACCATCGACACCTCACTGGATTTGGCAGAAGTGGATATGAAATTCTGGAAACTTCTGAGCCAGTTCAGGCCCTTCGGACCCGGAAATTTGCGCCCCATTTTTATGACTAAAAATGTAAAAGTAGTGGGCGTGCCTACCATTGTAGGGAACGGACATTTAAAAATGAGAGTAAAGCAAAAAAACTCGGGTGTTTTTGATACTATCGGCTTTAATATGCACGAATACCTGCCCGCTGTTCGAAATGGCTCTCCATTTAATATTGCTTACGTGCTGGAAGAAAATAATTGGAACGGCCGGCGTACGCTGCAGCTGAGGCTTAAAGACATCAGCATCTCAAAAAATTAGACCATTGTTTTGGGTGAATTTCACCCCAAAAAGAAAAGGGCGCACCTGATAAAGATGCGCCCTGTTTATTCTAAAGCAGATACTTTAAAAAGCCCACTTAATTTGCATCAAAAAGTTGGTGCCGGCCTGCGGGTAATAGTAGTTGTAGTGAACCGGATTCCCACCTTGAAGCCATCCGAAGGTGTAACCATTCGACTCATACTCATGGTTAAAGATGTTGTTAATCTGAAGCGTAGCCGTAATGCCCTTCAGCATGGAAATTTCATTTAGGCTATAGCTCAGGCGCACATCATTCACAAAATACGGATCGATAGATCGGCTTTTCGTTTCCGTGTTATCCAGATACTGGCGCGACACATATTTTGAAATAAGCTCGGCATTCAGTCCGCCCACCTGATAGCCAATCACCCCATTGGCAATAACGGAAGGCGAAAAGGCAATATCGGTTTGTTCGTACTCGGTTTGCTGCTGACCGGTATAGTTGAAGTTTACATCATACACATCGGTGTACTGGGTGTACTCAACAATTTTATTCTGGCTGAAGGTGGCATTGGCCGAAAGGCTGAGCTGCCGAGTTAGACTCACGCCTCCCTGAAGCTCCAACCCAACACGGTAGCTTTCAGGCACGTTATCGCGCACAATTTCTCCCACATCGTTGATGGCTCCGGTAGGCACCAGCTGGTTTTTGTAAAACATCCCGTACATATTGGCGCCCATATAAAAGTTGGAGAAATCTCCTCGATAACCCACTTCTACGTTATACAGTTTTTCGGGATCGGGGCGGCTTTCCGAACTGGTATCCACATACTCATCGCGGGTAGGTTCTTTGGAGCCCACGCCGAACGATGCGTACACGCGCTGCTGCTGCGGAAGGCTATATACAAAGCCAAATTTTGGGTTGAAAAACGCCAGGCTCTCTTTTTGCTGAATTTGCACCAGGCTGTCTCGCACGGCGCTTCCGGCACTTCGTACAAATCCATTTCCTAAAAATTCGTACTCAACTCCACGCACCTGCAAGTCTAAATACGAGTTTAGATTTTCGGTGAATGCATACTGGAGCTTTCCGTAAAAGTTAGCGTCTTTTTTGATGCCGTCATTATCATAATAACGGTCTTCAATTTCGCTATTCCCTGCAAAACGTGCCCAAATTACTTCTCCAAAATGTGCGCCTTTGTAGTAGCTGTAGCCCCCGCCAAAAGTCACATCCCATTTGTCGGAAGGTTTGTATTTGGTGGAAAAAATCCCTCCGTAAAAGTCGTTATCCAACCAGCGGCGGCGTATCAAGTCTGACGAACTGGGGTTTGATGGAGCCACCGGCTGTATTCCGTAATCGGTGAGGTCTTCATCGGCTTTGTATTCCTCATAGTAGCCTTCGCCCAGAGTATAAAACCCGGATATATTTGCCGACCAGTTTTCCTGAAGTTGGTACGAATACTGAAGCTGATAATAGGTTTGCGTGTAGTTATCGGTTTGATTTTCGTACGGATCGCCGGGCTTTTCGGTTCCCGATTCGTTGTACGTTCTATCCGTTTTCATCACGCTTTCTTCAACCCCATTCCACGCCTGATAAGTTGTTTGTGAACCCGAGAACACATTGGCCTGAAGCAGGCTTCGCTCTCCATGGTGTGAGGCTGAAAGGAAGTATGAATCCATGTCAGAAAAGGCACGATCTACAAAACCATCGGAGTCAATTTTGGAAAGGCGTCCTTCAAACTGCCATCCGTTTTCCATCAGTCCCGAGCCTAACTTAACGTTGTATTTTTGGGTGTTGAAGGAGCCAAATCCGGTGCTCACTTCACCAAAAGGCTGCGGCGAAGACGAGCTGGTTTGTAAGTTTATGGTAGCTCCAAAAGCACCCGCTCCGTTAGTTGAAGTTCCCACACCGCGCTGAATTTGAATATTATCGGTAGAGGAAGACAAGTCCGGTAAATTCACCCAGAAAACGGCGTGTGATTCGGCATCATTCACCGGAATTCCATTGATGGTTACATTAATACGGGCCGGATCAACCCCGCGAATGCGAATGCCCGTATAGCCAATACCGGCTCCAGCATCAGAAGTAGAAATAACCGACGGCGTTCCCTGTAATAAATAGGGAATATCCTGGCCTAAATTTCGGCGTTCTAACTCGGCTTCGTCAATGTTGGTAAACGTAACGGGCGTAGTTTCATCCACGCGAGTGGCGCTTACAAACACATCATCTGTGATGTAGGTTTCCGGGTATAAAAATATTTCCAGCTTTTTAGTGCTGCCGGAAAGCTGCACTTCTTTTTCTTTATAACCAATGTATGAAATAATGAGCGACCGCTCTCCTTGTTCAGAAAGCCGGAGCTCAAACTCCCCCTCGCTTTGCGTAACCGCCCCACGAGTAGTTCCTGCCTGACGAATAGCGGCTCCCTGAAGCGGTTTTTTAGTTTGGGCTTCAAGCACGGTTCCCGTAACGGTTTGCGCCTGAAGGTTTGGGTTGAAGTTGAAAAGAAGTGGTACTGTAAGTAATAAAGCCGCAAAAAACGACCTTATAGATGAGAATAGATTAAACATAATCCTCCATTTAAAGCTTAGATTAATGGAGGAGGTAAACTTGCGTAACTGTGCGGTAAACAGGTTTCCCTACGCCGGTATTATCCGGTTCAGGTATTAGGGTGTAATCTCAGCCCGCGATGCAAGCACCCCCAACCTTGGTTGTGAGCCCCAAAGATACGAGGATGTACACCATTGAACAACCAAGAAAGTGTGAATCTTTTCCCACGCTCCTATACCGCCTCGTCGCCTTTCCTCGTTACTAAGCTCCGGCTTCCCATTGTTTAGCTACCGGGTTTTGAATCGCAGATTTAGCTTTAATCTTCCAAACCATCCCCGAATGGGGAGCCACATCAATAACCATGGATAAGTAAACGAAGTGAACGCAATCCGTGGATAAAACACAAAAAAGAAACCCAAGCCCTGAAGGGGCTTAACTAAATAGTGTGTAAAGAGCACATCCGCGAAATCCCTAAATCCGCTTAATCTGTGATTCAAAAGCCCAAAAAAGCAACTACAGAAACAAACCGAAAACACCGGAAGTAGCTCAAACAACGCATACCATCTCCGGTAAGCAATGCACCTTTCATTGTTTAGAACGGTGAACATCTTGTGTTTTCTTGATCTTTTGGTTCGTTTTGGATTAAGCCAAAATGAACAGGGAAGGTCGGGAAGGCTTGGTAAGTTGATCATTGGCAGTCATCCACTAAAAGTAAAATTCGAATCTGGAGCTTCTGGGATTGCATTCCCAAGCCGGAGCTTGTGGAACGAGGACTGTGTCCCTCAATCCGTGATCAAAAAATGAGATCAATCAGAATTTTACCTTCCCCTCCTACTGTATCTCTTTTCTATGTTGTATCTTTCAGGCTGTCAATTCAAATCATATCTATTTCCATGAAGCTCAACCATCTTTTACTCACCACGCTAAGTATCTTTTTACTCATTTCCTGCTCTTCTCCCGAGGCGCCCGAAACGGTAACTACTATCGACATCACCCCCGAAGACGTTATGACTCACATCGAGTTTCTTGCTTCGGATGAAATGAAGGGAAGGCTGACCGGAAGTGCGGAAGAAGCCAAAGCCGCTAATTATATTGCAGATTATTTTAAAGCGTACGGACTGGATCCCGCCGGCGATGAGGACACCTATTTTCAAGAGTTTACGGTGAATATGACGAAGATGGAAAATCCGCATGCTTCCGACAGTGATTCTACCGCCGATATGCGGCTGGCTAAAAACGTGGCCGCCTTACTTCAGGGAACCGGAAACAGCGAAGAGCTGGTTATTATCGGAGCGCATTACGATCACCTGGGCATGGGTAGCTTTGGCTCGCTTAGCAGCAGCGAGGAGCCGCTGATTCACAATGGTGCCGATGATAACGCATCAGGCACGGCGGGACTGCTGGAACTGGCCGAGTACTTTTCTGAGCACCGACCTTCTACCGATATTTTATTCCTGGCTTTTTCGGGTGAGGAAATGGGACTGCTGGGTTCTCAGCATTATGTGGAACATCCCACGGTGGATTTAACCCAGGCCCGCGCCATGATTAACATGGATATGATTGGCCGCATGGACCAAAATCGCATGATGATTTTTGGTGTGGCTACTACCGATGCTTGGGAAAGCATTCTCACCGATGCCAACGTTGATTCGCTTTCCATCGACCTGGTACCGGACGGCACGGGCGCCAGCGATCACACCAGCTTTTACTATAAAAACATGCCTGTATTGCACTACTTCACCGATACACACGCCGACTACCACCGCCCATCTGACGACACCGAATGGATTAATGCCGATGGACAAGCCTTATTATTACAACACGTGGCTCGCGTTGTGCAGCAGTTAGACGGCATGAACCGAGAGCAGCTGGCTTTTGTGGAAGCCCCCGGCAAGCAGCGGCAATCTATGAGCATGGACGGGCCCACACTGGGCGTACTCCCCGATTACGGCTTTGACGGCGATGGATTCCGCATTACCGGCGTAAGCGGAGACGGTCCGGCTAAAAAAGGCGGACTGAAAGGCGGTGATGTCATCACCAAAATCGGCTCTATGGCTATCACAGATATCTACGAATACATGGGCGCCCTCAACGAGTTGGAAAGAGGAACCACCGTCCCCGTAACCATCCTCCGAGACGGCCGGGAAATGACCTTCGAGCTGGATTTATAGAATTTTGGTGAGTGTTTAGGGGCTTTTGCAGTGGATACTTCACTTAAATTTTTTGTAACTAAATGAGCTTTGGCTCTGATACACAATATTGATATGAATATTATATATTAATTGTCCACATAACGGAGATTTGCCATGGATGAAAACCGTGTTAAAGAAGAGCTGGCAGATTAGATCACAAAGCCCGGTAATGAGGAATTATTAGAGTCGTT
>CAZDGU010000016.1:0-3057 GCA_964505215.1 uncultured Balneola sp. | reverse complement strand
GGTGATTGGTATGATGAACTTTCGGAAAAAGGAGTACAGTCCATAAAAAAGGAGCTTGAAGACCACAGAGCCGACCGAAGGCTGAGTAGTAAAGTGTTTTGGGAACAACATGCCTGATGCTTCACGGGTTTTGTGGTCAAAAGAGTCTTCGGAAAAAGTTGAGCAAATAATATCTTAATGGTTTCTCAATTTTATAATTTCATTTTCTATAAACCTGGACTCTTATGACTTTTCGAAGGAAAAAGATTGATGCCTGGAAGGTATTTTAACTCCTTTATTTAGAACCATGATTTTTAGGAGTCTGAGATGAAAGGTGGATTTGTTCTTATAACAGCAAATTTGGGATAGTAAAAGAATTTATTAGCATTAATTAATTCTGTATTTTAGTTTTATATTATTCAGTAGTTTAATGATACGATTAATAAAATAAAAGGGTTACATGTTACTAAAAAATCTTTTCTATCAACTATATAATGCTTCTACTGAAAAAGCATTAGACAGTATCATTTCGAATAATTCAATATTCAAAAACAAGGAAAATTGGAAGCCTTTAGGGGGAAATGAAAACAATTTTGGAGTAATTGAAAATCAACAGTCCAATCCAATTGCAGCATTAATTGAAAAAATCACAAATTCTATTGATGCGACTTTAATGAAGCGATGTTATGAAGAGGGTATTGATCCAAGATCTCCTGAAGCACCACAGTCTATGGAAGAAGCTAAGCAACGATTTTTTGAACGTTCAAGAGATTGGGATTTGGCAAGTTTGAGAAAAATACAGGCAGAGAATATTCAGATTATAGCTGATGGTCCTAGAATGAATACATCTCTAACCATTTATGACAATGGTGAAGGGCAACATCCCGATAAATTTGAAAACACTTTTCTTTCCTTACTAAGAGGCAATAAAAATGACATCCACTTTGTGCAGGGTAAATACAATATGGGAGGAAGTGGAGCTATTGTTTTTTGCGGAAAAAAAGGTTACCAACTAGTCGCCTCAAAAAGATATGACGGTACAGGTAATTTTGGTTTTACGCTGATTAGAGAACATCCATTATCTAAAGAAGAACAGAAAACCAAAAAGAACACCTGGTATGAGTATTTGGTAATTGATGGAAAAATTCCTGAATTCAATATAAACGCGCTGGACCTAAAATTATATAATCGGAATTTTGAGACCGGTACTATCATAAAACTATACTCCTATGACCTTCCCTCAGGAAGCCGTTCAGTTATTTCGAGAGATTTGAACCAAAGTATTAATGAGTTTTTATTCAAACCTGCACTCCCTATTCTCACTGTTGATACAAAAGAAAGATACCCCGATGACAAAAACTTAGAAAGGGATTTATATGGCCTGAAGCGACGACTAGAACAAGACGGCAATAAATACATCCAAGAACATTTTACAGAGCGATTCAAAGATGAGTTATTCGGTAAAGCTAATGTGACCTGCTATGTGTTTAAAAGTCGAATTGAAGGTAAAACAGTAAAAGAAACCAAAGAAAGCATACAAAGAGAGTTCTTTAAGAATAATATGTCTGTGTTGTTTTCCATTAATGGACAGGTGCATGGGCATTACACCTCCGAGTTTATCACCCGCTCTTTAAAAATCAATCTCTTAAAGAGTCACCTATTAATTCATGTGGACTGTACTGAAATGGATTATAATTTCAGAAAGGAACTATTTATGGCATCAAGAGATCGGCTAAAGCAAGGTGAAGAGTCTACTTCTCTAAGGCACTTCCTCGCTCGTAAACTAGGCAATTCTAAAAGTCGTCTTTCTGAAATTGAAAAGCGTAGAAAAGCTTCTTTATCTGTAGATAGTGGCGACACTAAGCAGTTGCTGAAGGACTTTACCAAAAGCCTTCCTATGAATAGCGACTTAATGAAATTATTAGATCAGACTTTCAAATTAGACAGGAAGAAAGACGATCCCAAAAACAAACAAAAGAACAAGACAAAGAACACACACCAGCAAGATAAAGAGCCTTTTAAACCCGAAAGGTTTCCATCCTTTCTGAAATTAAGAACCAAAAATGACGGAGAGAAAGAAATAGCAAAGATTCCTCTTGGAGGTGAAAAAAGCATCTATTTCGATACCAATGTAGAGGATCATTACTTCCACCGAATTGATGAGCCAGGAGAGCTTAAAGTTGGGCTTTTAGATTGTCGCAGGAATGAGACTGAAGATGGAGACACTCCAGGTCCTATTGACTCAATAGAAGAAATACTAAACGTAAATGAGAGTAGTCCAAATAATGGAACGATCAAGGTTAATTTCAACCCAACCGAGAAAGCAAAGGTTGGTGATGCTATTAAAATGAGGGTCACACTAACTGGGGCAGGTAGAGAGTTTGAAGAGATATTCTGGGTTAAAATCAGTGATAAGCAAAAAAAGAAGCAAAAAGCACCTAAACCTAAAAAAGTAGATCAAGAGGATTTAGGTCTTCCAGAATTCAAATTGGTTTATAAAAAGGAAAAAGATGGCTTTTTGACCTGGGATAGCTTAGCTGATGCTGGAATAGAAATAGATTGGAGTACCGTCATGCATCCATATGCAGAAGGAAATACTTTAAAAGAGATTTATATAAATATGGATAGCACGGTTCTTAAAAATTTCAAGTCAAAATATAGAAGTGCTTCTCAGGAACAATTAGAAATAGCAGACCGGAAATATATTACCTCAGTCTATTTTCACACTTTGTTTTTATATACGATAACTAAAAATAGAAAATACGAAGTGCATCAAAGAGATAAAGATGGAAATGAAGAACATGTAGACATTGAAACTTACTTACGAGACATCTTTGAAAGCTATTATTCAGAGTTTATTCTGAATTTTGGGGGGATGGAAGAGTTGATGGATAGTTTAGATGATTAAGAAATACCAACCTTTTTCCAATCTCCCCAAGCTGATCAATCAATGATTGCAAATTTTGGAATCGTTTTTTTTTGAATGGAGAAGGGAAGTATTTATCAAACCGAACACGGTAGTGTAATCTGAGTAAGCACAGTATTGGATATATAGGTGGCGTACAATTACGTTATATT
>CAZDGU010000015.1:0-57365 GCA_964505215.1 uncultured Balneola sp. | reverse complement strand
CTCAAAATTAGTCGATTTATTTAAACGCATAACGACCCAGCGTGTAAGCGGCGAGTCAAGCTGTTAGAATTAACGTCCCGAACCTTAACCGAGTCCGCTTGACACGCCTTGTTATGTGAAAACTGCTAATGTTTGAACTACCGGTAAATGTGATAAAAGCAGCCGACTACTGCAAATTAAAAAAGTACTTAGTGTCCGGACAGGCTACCCGCAAGCGCGGAGCAGGAATATTGAACAACGCCCCGAGCGCAGCGGAAAGTTAAAAAACGACAAAGAACCACCTTTTCGGCAAAAAACTCCTTAAAACCAAGAGCGCAGATTAGCAACTAAAAAGAGGCAAACCATAAACAACGTCCCGGACGAAGTTAAAAGCTGAGAACCTCAAAAAAGCTCTGATCAAAACAAACAAAACCTGAAAGCCTGACCGGGCACATAACGACCCAGCGTTTAAGCGGCACGGGCTTAAATGCTTAATTAAGATTAACAGCGGTTCGTGTCCGCTTGAAACGCCTTGTTATGTGAAACTAAGGAATTTTAGCCACTGCGGAATGTGGGGAAACGAACCGATTACTGCAAATTAAAATCTTTTTTGGTTCCCGGACAGGCTACCCGAAAACGAGGAACAAGATGTGTTGACCAACGCCCCGGGCGCTTAGCAACGCTAAAAACATCCATGAGAATTTAATCCGCCAACATTTCTTTACCAGCACGAGCGCAGATTAGAACCGATTTACGAGCAAACCACAAACAACGCTTGGACAAAATTAAAAACCTGGAAGCTCAAAAAAGCCCGAATCAACACACCCAAAATTTGAAAGCCTGCCCGGGCACATAACGACCCAGCGTTTAAACGGCGCGGGGATTATGATTTAGTTGAAGTAGCAAAATTAATTCCTTAGAAACAAGTTCCACCGCACCCCGTCCGCGTCCGATTTAAAACGCATGTTAGGTGAATTATTTAGGCTCTGTTTCAGCTGCAAAACTTCCATCAACTTGAACTGTACTATTTTCTCTATTTGCAGTAAATGAAAAACTACCTTCAATTTTATTCCCTTGAACTTTAGTAATTTCTAGTTCACCAGACTGACTTGAATAACTAATATAATGGTTCTCTTCTAACCAAAAACCATATCCACCTGAAGCTTCAGACGGAGATACCTGACCAGGAATTTGAACAATCGTATAATTGCCCGATTTTATTTTTTGATTTTTAAAATGTAAGTCAATCGTAACAATGGCATCACCTTCTTCAAACCGCATTTCATAAATGGAAATAAAATCATCTGTATTCAATTCAAATTCATCATAATAAATAACTGGTTCTCCAGACAGATTATTGGATACTGCACCAGTTATTTCGGCAGAAAAGGAAGAAGAAAAAGGGTCTTGATTATTTATCAGATTGCAGCCTGAATAAAGAATAAGAATACTGAATAGTAAAGATAATTTTTTCATGTGTACCATAATCATTCACCTAACATAATATTATCCGAAAGAGGGATTTTTAGGACGAACGAAAATTACCTTCGCTCAGCGTCAAAAAAACCGTTTATTCGGTTTATCCGGGATGTTATCCGAACGGCTGTTCGCATAAGCTGTTCGTATAATATCCGAAAATGCCGTGAAGGATTATTTCTTCACAACTCTGGTAAGATAATACATCCGCATTATAAATCAATTATTATTGGCTACGCGAAAGCCGATCAGTCAGCTTAGAGCAGAAAAGCATTATAACTTGCGAGAACTCAGATTTTTTTTAGAAACTTTTTAACATAAGCTGTTTTTTATTATGAACTTTACTCTTCTATTACGGCATAATATTTTTTGTGTAGGCTTAATATCCTAAAACTCTGTTTCATAAAAATAACTTCCGCACATTCATTAGGCGATTCGTTTACATTATGCGTATTTTCAGCGCCTTAATAACCAAAAGTATCACTCTACGATTCATCGAAAATAATGACCCTTAAACGAACACATACCTGCGGAGAGCTTTCTGCAGCCCAAATAGGAGAAGAAGTAATTTTAAACGGCTGGGTAGGCCCGCGTCGCGATTTAGGCGGCGTTATCTTTATTGATTTGCGAGATCGGTATGGGGTAACTCAGGTTGTTTTTAAAGAAGAAGATGAGGAGTTGCATGATAAGGCCGAGCAGCTGCGCTCAGAATATGTAATAGGCGTAAAAGGGAAGGTGATTGGCCGGGGTGAAGGGAATGTAAATCCAAAGATCCCTACCGGTGAAGTTGAAATAGAAGCAACTGATTTAATTATTTATTCTAAAGCAGAAACTACACCGTTTGAAATTAAAGATGGCATTACCACGAACGAAGATGTGCGCCTGAAGTATCGCTATTTAGATCTTCGCCGTCCGGAGATGCAGCAGAAAATGATGTTGCGCTCCAGCTTTTATCAGTCGGTGCGTTCTTTTTATCATGAACGCGATTTTGCTGAAATTGAAACGCCGGTGCTTATGCGCAGCACGCCCGAAGGCGCTCGCGATTATCTGGTGCCCAGCCGCGTAAATGCCGGCAAGTTTTTTGCACTTCCTCAAAGTCCGCAAACCTATAAGCAGCTGCTGATGGTTTCCGGCTACGACCGCTATTTCCAAATTGTGAAGTGTTTTAGAGATGAAGATCTGCGAGCCGATCGCCAGCCGGAGTTCACCCAAATAGATGTGGAAATGAGCTTTGTAGATGAGGAAGATATTTATGCTCATCACGAAAAGTTGATGCAAAAAGTTTTCAAAGAAACCATTGGCGCCGATATTCAAATTCCTTTTCCACGAATCACGTACGACGATGCCATGCATACCTACGGCAGCGATAAGCCCGACACTCGCTTTGGAATGGAATTCACGGATTTCTCTGAAATTGTGAGAGAAGCTGAGTTTAAAGTGTTTTCTGGAACCGTGAAAAATGGCGGCGCCGTTGTGGGAATTACCGTTCCCGGACAAGGAGACATGGGGCGCGGAGCCATCGACCGACTGACCGATCGCGTTAAGGAAGAAACGGGTGCCGGCGGTCTGATTTATATTAAAATGCAGGAAGACGGTCCGCTGTGTAGCGTGGCAAAATTCCTGACGGATGAAATTGTTGATCAAATGGTTGAATCGTCCGGTGCAACCGAAGGAGATTTGGTATTGATACTTGCCGGCCCGCAGCCCGATGTGCTTAAGCAGCTGGGCCAGCTCAGGCTGATGATGGGGCATGAGTTCAATCTGATTGATGAGTCTAAGCAAAATTTTGTGTGGGTTACAGAATTCCCGCTGTTAGAATGGGATAAAGAAACCCGCCGATATCATGCTATGCACCATCCATTTACTTCTCCCATAGAAGAGGATGTGGAACTGATGGATTCGGATCCGGCCAAAGTACGCGCACGTGCTTACGATTTAGTGCTCAACGGGAATGAAATTGGTGGCGGTTCGGTACGAATTCACGATCAAAAAATGCAAAGCAAAATGTTTGAACTGCTGGGCATTGACGACGAAGAAGCTCGCGAGAAGTTTGGTTTCTTGCTGGATGCTTTTAAATACGGAGCACCTCCTCATGCGGGTATAGCGTTTGGAGTAGATCGAATTGTGATGCTGCTGACCGGCGCAAACAGCCTGCGCGACGTAATCGCGTTCCCGAAAAATCAGAAAGCACAAAGCATGATGGATAACTCGCCGGGAGTGGTTGATAAGCATCAGCTGGATGATTTACATATTTCAATCAAGAAAAATATAAATGAGCAATTAAAGTGAAAACGGCAGGAATAGATGGCTGCAAAGCCGGATGGCTTCTCATTACTTATGATGAAGGAGCCGAAAAATATGAAGTGCTTCGTGACAGAGAAGAGCTAAAAGAAGCTTTTGAAACCTACGATCGCATTTTTATAGACATGCCGATTGGCCTGGAAGACGAAGCTTATACTCGTAAAGCAGACGAGCTGCTGCGTAAAAAACTGGGTGGCGAGTATGCGAGCAGCGTATTCAGTCCGCCCATTCGCCCGGCACTAACGGCACCTTCTTATGTAGAGGCCAACATGATCAGCTACGAATATAACGAGAAGAAGCTGACCCTGCAGGCGTGGAACATCACCCCGAAAATACAAATGGTAGATGAGCTGCTCCGTGCCGATGAAGCACTGATTGAAAAAGTGTTAGAAAGTCACCCCGAACTGCTGTTTCAAACGTTTAATGGCGGGATGATTTATCAGAAGAAAAATCTGAAAAAAGGAATTAAGCATCGCCTGGAACTGATGATAGACAGGGAGCCTGTTTCGGATGATTTTTTTCGTGATATAAAAGAAGATTTCCGCCGGAATGAGGTAGAAGAAGATGACATTATTGATGCCATGGCACTGGCTTTAGCCGCAAAACTATCCGAAGAAAAGGAAATAAAAACGCTGCCCGAAGAAGTGCCCTTCGATTCGGAAGGCCTGCCCAAAGCTATTCATTATATCTAAACGCGTTGTTGTTTGGGTGAAGGAAAGTTGTGGAGATTTACGCGAATTTCTTCGACTCCAACCCTGAATAAGCGATTTGTTGTTGCTGCAGATTTATAAAAAAAATGCATATGTGGCTACAACAAAAGCCGTTATTGCCGTATAAAACAAACCGACCACGGTAATGTATCCAAGTGTTTTATGAGCCGCTGAAAATCCACCTGATAATAGCGTGCCTGCTTTCCATTTTTTGCTGGACATATAAACAGAAATTCCCCAAATGAGGTAAGTCAAAACCGCCCCGATTATGTGGGCTATCAGGATTGCTTTAAAAAAAGTTGTGCCTGCGTATTCACTGTCTGCGATAAGGCTTCCTGAACCGCCTGAAAATCTAATTTGCAGTTCCAGAACAACCACGGCCATTATGCAAACCCAAAATAGCCGCTTCTGAATTTTAACATGCTTTTTATACTGCTTCTTTTTGATAAGAGAGATGGCATAAAGAGAAATGAAAGGTGCTAATATGGATAAAATTAGCATTCCAATGATAATGATAAATGTAATATTCATAGGTTTTTATAACCTTTTTCTTATGCAGTATTCAATAAAAGAATAGAGCGAGTTTTGTTCATTTTATTAACAAGAATGATAGCCAAAATGAACAAAAACCCGTTTATAATCAAAATGTATTGAAGAGCTTATTGATAGAAGAGAGTATGGCTTCTAACCGACTCTCTACACATTTCAGATTTTTTTCTATTTACCTTTGAGGATTTTTCGGTATTTAACGCCGGCTTTATACACTCGGTTCAACCCGTTGAAGGCAGCAATTCTGTATGCTTCACTATAGGTAGGATAGTTCAATACGTGGTTAATGAAGTAGCGGATATCACCATTGAGAGACATAACAGCCTGGCCAAGATGAATGAGGTCGCTGGCTCGTTCTCCTAAAATATGAATGCCCACCAGTTTTAAGGATTCCGTTTCAAATACCAGTTTCAGTAAGCCATCCTGCTGGTTGCTGATATCGCCTTGTGTAATATTTTGATAGTAAGCGCGCCCTACGGTTACATCCATGCCTTGCGCTTTGGCTTCCCTCTCGGTGTAGCCGATGTATGCAATTTCGGGAATAGAGTAAATGGCAAAAGGAATGCGGGAGTCTAAGTCCAGCGCCTCAATGCCAAACATGCTGCAGGAAGCCAGCCGGCCTTCTGAAAACGCAGCGGAGGCCATGGTGGGGAATCCTTTTACATCGCCGCCGGCATAAATATTATTAACCGAGGTTTGGTAGTCATCATTTATTTTAATGTAGCCGTACTCATCAAGTTCAACACCGGCTTTTTGAAGGCCAATGTTATCGGTGTTGGGCACATCATCGCCTAAATAAAGCACATGTTCGGTTTCAATAACGCGGTCTCGCCCAGCCTCTTCGTCATTCCGAATGTTATATTTAACTTCCGTTGTATTTCTGAGCGCGTTGTTAGAGATGGAGATATTATCGGTATTTGAAAAAACCTCAATTTTTTGTTTTTCCAATACCTGATGAAGCTGCTCAGAAATTTCATCATCCAAAAATGACATAAACTCTTCTTTGTCATTCAGTATAGAAACGCGGCTACCCAGATTAGAAAATGTAGTAGCATATTCAAGAGCTCGAACGCCATGGCCAATAATCACCAGGCGGCGCGGTATGTGCGTGAGCGAGAGTACCGAGGTGTAGTCGAGGACGGTACTCCCATCTATTTCAAAGATTTTGGGAGCTAAGGGCCGTTTTCCGGTTGATATGAGCACATACTCGGTACTGTAGGTTTTTTTGGAACCGTCAGGAGTTTCAACCTCTACCTCATTTTGGCTTTTAAGTGTGCCATAGCCTCTGATGGTCTCAATCTTATTCTTAGAAAAGTCGGTATTTACCTTTTTGTTTTTACTTTCAAGAATTTGATTTTTATATAAAAGGAGATCGGCCATGTGATGATGCTGATAGGCTTTCTCCTGTGCAAGATCTTCAAACTGATTTTGAAAACGCTGAATAATGCGCGCGGTTTCCCGAAGGGCTTTACTGGGCAGGGTGCCGGTGTTAATCCATGTTCCGCCAAACGACTGCTCGTTGGCTTCAATAACCAGTACTTTTTTGTCAAATTTTGAGCTTTGCATGGCACAGGAAAATCCTGCCGGGCCGCTTCCAATAACTATAAGGTCGTAATCGTATTTCATAAGTATGATGAGTGAAAAAGTGAGCCTTAAAGATAAATCAATTTTAAGAGGAATTCAGAGATACATTTATTGATAGTGTTAACAAATCTAAAAGATAGATTGTTTAGATAGCTTGGGAACGAATTTTAATGCTGTATTGCTTATGTTTAGGACTGATAAATGACAGGCGCCCAAGTTGTAAGCGCCAAATTTTAATTCGAATTAACTGGAGAAAATAATGGCTTATTCACTACCGGATTTACCATACGATTACGACGCATTAGAACCAAATATTGATGCGCGTACGATGGAAATCCATCACACCAAACATCACCAAGGTTATACAAACAAATTAAACGCTGCGTTAGAAGGTCACGATTTTGCAGACCTTGATGTTGAAGAAGTATTACGCCGAATTGATGAAGTGCCTGCAGACAAAAAACAGGCTGTAATTAATAATGGTGGCGGTTATGCTAATCACAATTTATTCTGGACTATCCTTTCTCCAAATGGAGGCGGAAGCCCTGAAGACGAATTAGCAGATGCCATTGATAAGAAATTTGGCAGCTTAGATAAATTTAAAGAAGAATTTGCTGCAGCAGCAGGCACACGTTTTGGTTCCGGCTGGGCTTGGTTATCTGTTGATAAAGACGGAGAGCTGAAAGTGCATTCTACTCCAAATCAGGACAGCCCATATATGGAAGGACTGACACCTATTTTAGGAATTGATGTTTGGGAACACGCGTATTACCTAAACTATCAAAACCGCCGTCCGGATTATGTTTCAGCTTTCTGGAACGTAGTAAACTGGGATAAAGTAGCTGAGTATTATAAAGCTGCTAAGTAAGGTTAAGAAATTTGTTTTACAGGCTGTGTGTAATCAATAAAAATCAGCCTCAAAACAATAGCATATAAAGCAAGGCTTCCATTTTTACAGAGATGGAAGCCTTTCTTATTTTGGCAGAAAATTTTTGTATTTTTGAGTCTACCAAAAACTACTAAACACACAAAAGAGATTATTATGCAATTTGGATTTGGAATGGGCCCCGATACTTCTTGGATGAGAGAAGAATTGACAAAGTTCGGTGTTGAAGAACTGAAAACACCCAAGGATGTAGATCGCGCCATGAAAGAATATAAAGGAACGATGCTGCTGGCTATTAACTCGGTATGCGGATGCGCCGCAGGAAATGCCCGTCCGGGACTTGGAATAGCCCTTGAACAGTCGGAAACCAAGCCTGACCACATGGTTACCGTTTTTGCAGGTCAGGATAAAGAAGCAACCGCCCACGCACGCGATTACTTCAGCGAGTATCCGCCTTCTTCTCCTTCATTCGCCTATTTTGTGGACGGAGAAATTAAGGCTATGATTCCCCGCCACCGAATTGAAGGCCGCACAAAAGATGAAGTAGCTGCCGATTTAAAAATGGTGTTCGAAGCTTTTGGAAAAGAAAAAGCGGAGTGAAGTTAGCAGCTTTCGCTAACTGCAAAAATCTGTAATTATACAGCAGAGATTATATTAAAAGCCGGCTCGTTGGAGTCGGCTTTTTTTATGGGGTGATTTTAAAATTTCCCCTATTTCTTTTCAGAAGTGCTGTGAAACTGATAATGAAGCTGACGTACCTGCTCAGCAAGTTCAGGAACCGGGCCTTCTACCGAAATTTGAGGCGCAATTTCCTGAATAGGTAACGGACGCACCGGAGAGGGCGAAACGCCAAAGTCTGCCAGCCAGCCGGCTAACTGCTTGGATGAACTTGCATACACAATACGCCCTAAGCCCACCCAGCTATGCGCGGCTGCACACATGGGACAATGCTCGCCTGAAGTATAAACAGTGGCAGATGCGCGCTCTTCAGATGTTAGATTTTCGGCCGCCCATCGTGCAATTTCGAATTCGGGGTGGCGTGTGCGGTCGCCCGTAGATACTACGTGATTATGATCTTCGAATAGCACTTCTCCATCTGCCGATACAAGAATAGAACCGAAGGGCTCGTCGCCTGCTTCAAGTGCCTTTTCGGCTAATTCAACACAATGGTTCAGGTATTCAAGTTCTTTCTCTGTAAACATGATAATCACTCCATTTTAATTAAAAAGATATTGGATGCTTTTTCTATTTATTGGCTCCAAAATCAACCTCTTTGCCGTCTTTGTAAATACGGGTGCCTTCGGCGCTGTTGTGTTCACCATTTGGCCCGTAGCGATATACAGCGGCAGCTAATTCCTCTTCGCTTCGTTTAGCGCCAACCTGCCGGGGCTCGTCTTTGTAAAAACTATCCATGTGTAAAGTTTGCGTTGGGAAAGCAAATTCAACCCCCACTTCTTTGGATAGTTTCAGAATTTCGAGCAGAAAGTTATGGCGCTGCTGCATTTCGGTGCTATAATCCGGTACATCAAAAAATACATATACCAACACATCTAAAGAATGCGGACCAAATGCGTTGAAATGGATTTCGTAAAAGTCTTGGCGGAAGTGCTTATTGGCTTTTACAATAGCTTTAATCCCTTCCACAAAAGCCTCCATTTGCTCCGGAGAAGTGGAATAAGTGAGATTAAGCATGGTTCGCAGCCGGCGATATTTTCTTAACCCCAGATTGTCCACATCCGTATTGGCAATGTTGGAGTTGGGAACGGTAACCAGCGAGTTGTAAAATGTGCGAATGCGGGTTGAACGGAATCCAACCTCTTCCACCGTTCCTTCTATATCTCCGGTTTTAATCCAGTCGCCCACTTTAAAAGGCTGATCCATAAAAATAGTAAGTGAACCGAAAAAATTTGCCAGCGTTTCGCGGGCGGCTAATGCCACGGCCAAACCACCAATTCCGAGTCCGGCTATCAGTGAGGCTACGTTATATCCGTTGTTTTGCAGAACGGCTATAATTCCCATAATCACAATAAAAAAGCGCAGGGTTTTTCTAATAAGCGGAATGAGCTGATCGTCAATCGCACTGTCAGCTGTTTTGGTAATTTCACCTAAATACTTTGAAAAAACATCAGCGAGATTATAGATGAGCCAAATTATGGTGATTGAAAACGCGATTTCGAGCGTAATTGCCAGAAAGTGACTGATGCTGACTGAAAACTGTAAATTGGAATAAGTGAGATAATAAAAGCCGGTTAGAAAAATGTAGCCTGCTGGTTTTTCCACTCCATCTACCAATGTATCATCCCAGGAAAAAGAGGTTTTCCGAGCCATTTTTCGCACATAATTATCCAAAAAGAAAACAAATATTTGCAGTAGAATCAGTCCCAGAAATATCCAGGCAAAAACAGCAATGTATTGCCAAATGGCAATGCCAATCCATTCCCGGTGAGCCCAATCGGGTAGGTTATCAACAATAAGAGTAACCCAGCCCGAAAAGGTGGATGAATAAATATCAGGAATGCTTTTGACGGTTGTTTCCGAAAAAACCCATTCGTTTTGATCCGTTTTAGAGAGGAATACTTCGGGTAATTCCTGAAATAATATGTACTGCGAAACGCCTGAAAGGCTGTCGGTATAATTGGGATTGGCCGGTATTTCTTCGTAATCAATCAGTAAACCGCGTGCGTCCAGCACTTTTAGCAGTTGAGCAGCCAGCTCTTCTTTTTTCTGATCGCTGCCTTTGGCCAGCTTCATGGTTTGTATTACGAAATCGGGCCGTTGATGTCCCGGCTGCTGCCAGTGCAAAAAGGTGTGTACGGTTCGCTGTGGATTGGCTAACAGGTTGCTTTCGCGTGGCTGTGGCTGATCTTCCTGAAATCCAAAAACGGTTCCGGAGTATATCAGGAAAGAAAAAATAGTAAGCAAAAAAAGTTTATAGCGCCCCATGGTGATGTATCTATTTTTTTGGTAATTGTTGATGTCCAAATCTAACAAATCTAAGGGAGGGATAAAGCGTAAATCACGGCTGTTTTATAGTACGATGTGCATTTATTTTGTGTGAAGGCTTTGCGAAACGTTCTTCAAATAAAAAAGCCCGATTTAAAAACCGGGCTTTAAAAATGTAAAGAAAAGAGTAATTTCTTAAAGCCTGACAGCTCTGTGAATTATTTTTTGCACGTCAAACACATCGCCTGTAACTGCACCATCGCTTACCCAAACTATAGGAGTAAAATCCTCTTGTTGAACTTTACTTTCTAATGCCGTAGGTAGATCAGCAATGTACAACGGCGTTCCGTTTAGCATAATGCGCCTGTTCTGCAGAACATCAATGGTTGTACGATGTTGGTCATATTCCTCAAATTCTGCCGGCGGCATCATGTTAAACTCAACATGCGCTACCTTCCGAATGGCAAACTCCTTGGTAAGGCGGTGTACCAATCCGGTAGGCACTTGGTTTGAGGAAGAAACTCTGACTTTGGTTTCCTGATTGATGGCTAACGCATTCAAGTGGCCGGTTAAGGCTGACTGCGAAAGGGAAGTTCCATTAATTTTAAGGCTTCCATCTTCGTACAGGCGCATATCAACCAGCTCCAGCGCATTATCTTGCGTCTGTAATACCGACCTTTCAGCTTCCGTGCTCTCATCTTTTTTTTCGGATGAAGCACAAGAAAGCAAAACGGCGGGAAGCAGGAATAAAATGAACAGTTTTCTCATAATCAGAAGAATATTAAACAACTTATTTATCTCCATCAGAATCTGATTTCTGTATTTGGTCGGTAGGCTTCATTTTCTTGAAAGCTTCCAGGAAATCCATGGGCAGCGGAACAAATGCAAAGGTGGCATTCTCTTCGCTGATGTCTGACATGGTTTGCAGGAATCGGAGCTGTAGGGCAGCCGGTGCTGTTTCAATCATTTTAGCAGCATCTACTAAACGGGCAGCTGCCTGATGTTCACCTTCCGCATTAATAACCTTCGCACGGCGATCACGCTCGGTTTCAGCCTGACGGGCCATAGCACGCTTCATGTTTTCGGGGAGAACGACATCTCGCACTTCAACCGAAACTACTTTAATGCCCCACGGATCGGTTTGAACGTCAATATTTTGCTGAATTTGTTTGTTGATTTTTTCGCGATTTGCCAGTAATTCATCCAGCTCAACCTGCCCGATTATACTTCGCAGCGTGGTTTGGGCCAACATAGAAGTGGCGTGAATGTAGCGCTCTACCTGAATAACGGCGGCCTCAGCATCAACCACACGGAAAAAGGTAATGGCATCTACATTTACGGTAACGTTGTCTTTGGTAATCACTTCCTGGCGGTCCACATTAATGGTAAGCACGCGCAAATCAACCCGCTCAATTTTATCGATAAAGGGGATGAGTACAATAAGTCCGGGGCCTTTTACGCTTTGAAATTTACCAAGCCTGAATACAACTCCACGCTCATATTCACGCATGATTTTAAAAATTTGCGGGGCAAGCAGTACAATAAATACCACCAGCGTTATCAGCCAAGTAATGTATCCGGAAAAAATCTCAGTTGACTCCATGGTCGTTCTCCTTGTTTTCAATGTAGGGTTTAACGGTTACGGTCAGTCCTTTAAAACGGACAATTTCGCACCATTTGTTTGATTTAATTTCGTGTTCTTCAGTAATGGCATTCCAGTATTCGCCGGAAATAAGCACGCGTCCGCCATCGGGACTTACCGTATCTATAACTTTGGCCTTTTTGCCAATCAGGGCTTCCAAGCCGGTTCTGTGACCGGTAAATTGCGCCTTAATTCCTGATGTGGCAATCCACCCAAAAAAGATAACGGTTAAAATGGTTGCAGGGACCAGCCAGTACCAGTCGAGTTGCATATTTTTCGGAAATTCCTGAAACAGCATTAATGCTCCTAAAAAGAAAGACACGGCGCCTCCGGTAATTAAAATTCCAAATGTTGGGGTGAATGCTTCCACTATAAATAAAACAATGGCCAGACCAATGAGAATAAAACCTGCCACATTAATGGGCATGGTTGCCGAGCCGTACAGTAATAAAATGAGTGCAATAACGCCGGCTACGCCCGGTACAATGGCTCCGGGATTGGTGACTTCTCCCACAATGCCATAAATGGAAATCATAGTTAAAATGAGCATAATTTCGGGGCGCATAATGAAGCTGAAAAACTTCTCGGCAAAGCTTTCTTTCAGCCGATGCACTTCTGCTTTGGCGGTCACTAAGGTGTCGTTCTCAAAAGACAGTCCGTCCATTTGCAGCAACAGCTCGTTTAAATCCTTAGAAATAAAGTCGATCACATTCAGCTCCAGAGCTTCGGTTTCGGTAAGAGCTTCCCCGTCACGCACGGCCGATTTTGCCCACTCGGTATTACGTCCACGCTCTTTGGCAATATTTTCGATAAAACTTTCGGAGTAGTTGAAAATCTTTTTCTGCATTACAGAATCTTGTTGCTGTCCGCCCATGCTAACCGGAGAAGCTGCTCCAATAGTAGTAGTGGGCGCCATAGCTGCAACGTGGCCCGCCAGGGTGATAAAGGTTCCGGCACTTCCGGCATTTCCACCCGAAGGCGTTACATAAACCGCAATGGGAAGCTTTGAAGCCAACATATCCTGCACAATATCCTGTGTTGAGGTGAGAAGTCCGCCGGGGGTGTCTAATTCAATAATCAGGGCCTCATCATTCCGCTCATTAGCGTGCTCAAGTCCACGGCGAATGTAGTTGGTAGTGGTTGGGCTGATGGCACCGCGGATCGTAATGACCGTTACCGAGGTTGCCGAAGAATCGGTTTGAGCAAAGGCGTCGGCCGGGAGCACAGCATAGCACAACAGGCTCAGAATAAACAACGATATGTATTTAATCATGCTCATGTCAACCTAATGATTATCGTTCTTTTAAGGTTCCTTTATGGTAAGCAATCGGTTTTAATAAACAAAAATTTAAAGCCAATAGCTGAGCGGTGAAATTACTGATTGCGAATAGATTCTACCGGATTTATAAGGGCAGATTTAACGGAATGATAGCCAACCGTTGCCAGCGTTATAATAATGGTAATAAGTGCAGTTCCCATAAAAACAATAAGTAATGTCGGCCAAAGTTCAAAGCGATATGGAAAGTTCCTCAACCATTGCAAACCCAGAAAGTAGCTAACCGGCCAGGCAATTATATTGGCGATAATCACCAGCACCAAAAAATCTTTTGATAGCAGGAAAATGATATTCGTAACCGAAGCTCCCAGACTTTTACGAATGCCAATTTCCTGTTTTCTGAGTTGTGCAGAATAAGCAGCCAGTCCCAACAGGCCCAGGCATGCAATGATGATGCATAAGATCGAAAAAGACGCCGCTAATTGGCTCATGGATTGTTCTGCTTGGTAAACTTCATCCAGCCGCTGGTCTAAAAAGTGATACTCAAACGGGTCTATATGGTTTATATCTTTCCAGGTTTTTTCTAAGTGAGCCAGCGTCGTTTTTGCACTGCCGGGAGCTATTCGAACAGCCGTATATTTAACGGATCCCAATATGCTTCTTGTATCTTCCACTAAGCGGATAACCAGCGGCTCAATTTCTTTTTTAAGAGATGTGTAGTTGAAATCTTCCACCACGCCAATCACGTTGTACACCTCACGCTCGCCTTTATCGGTGTAATAATTAATAGTTTTTCCAATGGCTTCTTCCGGTGTATTCACTTTTAGCTGGGTGAGCATGCTTCGGTTTATAAGCACTGATTGGCTGGCATCGGCGGGAAAATCTCGGGAAAAATCCCGTCCGGCTACCAGTTTTATATCAAAAGTTTTGAGGAAATCGTGTGTAACAAAAAGGCCTAAATTCATTCGGTCTTCCGATGCTCCCGCGCTTACCGGGGTGAACCGGTAATATTCTTGCGACTCGGAACCGGGGATTTTTCCAATTCCGGCTACCGTTTCTATTTGGGAGTGAGTTAATGCTTGTTGTTTAAACTGCTCAAATTCCCAGGCAATCAGGTTTTGTTTGGTGGGCAGCAAAACCACGTGCCTTTTATCAAACCCCAAATCTTTTTGCTGGATGTGCTGAATTTGCAGATAAATAACAGCCGTTCCTACCAGCAGCATGGCCGAAAGAATAAACTGAAAAGTTACTAACGACTTTCTGAACACAATGGCACTCCTATTGTTTTGGGTATTTCCTTTAAGTACCTCCACCGGTTTGAAGGAGGAAAGAAATAAGGCGGGATAGAGACCTGCGGCTACTCCAACCAAAAGTGTCAGAATAACCAGCGCTGCGCTGATTACAGCGGGATGAAAAACACGGAGAGAAAGCTCTTCGCCGGTCAGCCCATTGAAATACGGGAGTGCAATAATGGCCAACAGTGCGCCAATAATTACCGCCACAAAAGTCATCAGCAGCGATTCGCCCATAAATTGATAAAACAGCTGTTTTCTATAACCGCCCAATACTTTTCTCATGCCCACTTCACGGCCTCTTTCCAGCGAACGGGCGGTAGATAAATTCATGAAATTGATGCAGGCAATAATCAGAATGAATGCCGCAACGGCCAGTAAAATATAGATATAGGATTGAGAGCTGTTCACTCTCATTTCCTGATCAAGGTTGGAATGTAAGTGAATATCAGTAATGGGCTGAAGGGCTAATTCCAGCGATTCATCATCGGGCCAGCCGGGTGAGGTGTAATAATACTTTTCAGCAATATCGGGAAATTGAGAAGTTATGCGCTCCGGATTCACGCCTTCCTTCAGCTTAATATAAGTCCAGACGGGATTCCAGTACCAACTTTCGTCGTAATTGGGGCTGCTTGCGTAAATTTCATTCAAACCGGAAAAGGAGGCTATAAGGTCAATCTGAAAATGTGACTGTTTCGGCCATGGTTTCATAACGCCGGTAACGGTCATCGGGCGAATACCTTTGTAGCTTAAAGTCTGGCCCATGGGGTTTTCATCCCCAAAATATTTTTTAGCCAGCGGTTGGCTGATTACCAGCGAAAGCGGATTTTTAAGCGCTTCATCGGGATTTCCCTGAATCAATTCTCCCGAAAAAATGGAAAAGAAAGTGGAGTCCACGAAGTAAAAATTTTCTTCCCGAAAGGAGATATTATCCTCTCGGTTTAAGAACGTGTGATTGGGTTCCTGCATGTTGTAAAAACGAGCAGATGCTTCAATATAATCCGGGAATTCAGCTTCTAATACCGGCCCCAGCGGAAAGGGAGAGCTGGCTTGCTCATCTTTGCGATCTTCCGAACCCATGGTTTGTACAATTCGAAAAATCCGGTCTGAGTTTGTATGAAATTGATCATAGCTCGTTTCGTGCAGCACATATACCATAATTAACAAACAGGTGGCCAGCCCAATGGCTAAGCCAATGATATTAATGAAGGAATAGATGCGATTTTTCAGCAGATTCCTTACAGCTATTTTTAAATAATTTTTGAACATAAACGGTTTCCCCTTTACAATAATGCAATCTTATTAAATCCCCGATGAGATTGAGTGAGAGCGGCTATTTTTCAAGTGCCGTAAGTATAAGAGAGGTTGAAGGGCCGTTTGTTACAAAATAAATGGTTAGAAAAAGCTAATGGAAAAGAAATGAATGAGTTTGTAAAGCAAGAAGCTGCCGTATAAAAAACAAACACGGAACAGGCTTAATAGGGACTTTCTGTAACCAGTACACCGTCTTTCAGGTTGATGATGCGGTTTCCGTAAGCAGCCATTTTCTCGGAGTGCGTTACCTGAATAATGGTAACTCCTTCCTCATTCAGCTTTTTGAACATGTCCATAATATGCTCGCTTTGTTCTGAGTGAAGGTTGCCGGTGGGCTCATCGGCCAGCAGTAATTTTGGGTTTCCAATGATGGCACGCGCCACGCCCACAGCCTGCTGCTGTCCCCCGGAAAGCTGAGGAGGAAATAAATCTTTTTTGGCCACTATATTGAAACGGTCTAACATGTCGGCTACCATGGCTTTGCGCTTTTTGCTATTCACTTTTCTGTACAGCAGCGGCATTTCAATGTTTTCGTACACCGTCAGCTCGTCAATTAAATTATAGGCTTGAAATACAAAGCCAATATGTGATTTGTGATAGCTTGATTTCTGCTTTTCGCCGAGATGCTGAACCGGTTCACCTAAAAAATGATATTCACCTTCCGAGGCATCATCAAGAAATCCCAGAATATTAAGCAAGGTAGATTTTCCCGCGCCGCTGGGACCCATAATGGTTACAAATTCTCCTTCCTGAATATTCAGATTTATATTTTTGAGGATGAAGGTTCGCTGAAACCGCTTGTCTATATATTTGTCAACGTCAGTTAGCTGAATCATGGAGTGTAGTTTGGGGTGATGGGCGAGCAGCGCGACCGGTTTTATAAACAAAAGGCCGGCTCTCAAAACCCAGACGGTTTATGAATGTTATTTGTACTTCGTTTAATAAAGAAATTTTTTCAATATAAATAGTATCCGACTGCGCAGAACTGTGCTCAGTTTTATAAGCCGGAACGGTTACCGTAGCTTGGTTTTTATTGAGGATCTGAGTTTCCCAGATATCTCCGTACCGTGCATAAACAATCCAGTTCGTTATTTTTTGGGGATCTTTTTGAAGGGTGAAGGTGTGATTGTTTAGGGTCGATTTTGCATGCACTTCAGGCGCCTGGGGTATTTTGTGAGGAATCCATTGCAGCGGTGGGATGAGCGCTTTGCCGGCGTATGGGTAGGTTTTAAGCGCAGTTTGCAGGCTGTCGCTGGCCACCAAAGGCGCAATGCTCCAGTGGATGGTTCCCGGCGCTTTGGGCATCATTCCGCGCGTAATCATGATTTGGTTGAGCACTTCATCAATTTGTTTTTCGCCTTCAAACCGGCCGATGCTCATGCCCGGCCACACGTAGCGGTTGGTGTGATTTTGCCGCTGCCACCATCCCAATAATACGGGAAAGCTTTGGGGAATTTGATTGATAGGCCAGTAGAGTTGGGGTGAAAAATAATCAACCCAGCCTTCATTCAGCCACTTTTTTGCATCGGCGTAAAGCACATCGTATTGATCGAGTCCGGCAATGGATTTGGGATTACCGGGACGCCAAACTCCAAATGGACTCAATCCAAATTTCACATACGGTTTTTCTTTTTTGATGGAATTGTAAACGCGTTCCACAAAAGTGTCTACGGCGTTTCGGCGCCAGTCTGCTCGGCTCATTTTTCCACCTGCTTGTTGGTAGGCGTTCCAACTGTCATTATCGGGAAAGTCAGCGCCATCATTGTAAGACGGATAGGGGTAGAAATAATCATCAAAATGCACGCCGTCAATATCGTAGCGCTTTACAATATCCATAACCACGGCGTGGGAGTGATCTTGGGTGCCTTTTTTAGCCGGATCAAACCAGTAGTAGCCGCTGCTTAGCTCAACTACTAAATCACTTTTAGTTTTCACAACCGAATGTTCCGAAATAGGTCCGCCCACCACGTGATGCGCACGATAGGGATTCATCCAAACGTGAAGCTCCAGTCCGCGTTTATGGGCTTCTTCAATCCAGAATTCAAGCGGATCATAATACGGATCGGGCGCCACGCCTTGCTCTCCGCTCAGGTAATACGACCACGGCTCCAACGTGCTTTCATACAGGGCATCAGCCTGCGGCCGCACCTGAAAAATAACGGCATTAAAATGGGTTTCTTCGAGTAGATTCAGCAAGTCAATGGCTTCTTGCTTTTGCTGTTCAACAGGAATGCCCGGCGCACTGGGCCAGTTGATATTTGCCACCGTTGCCACCCAGGCAGCACGAAATTCACGATCAATTTCCGGATGCGTAACCGGTTTTTCTTTTGAGCTGTCGGTAAAATTTAAACTCCGGCAGCCGTATGTGAGTAAAATAAGCACCAATAAAATTGAGAACCTTTTAGTATGAACCATGGATGAAGTAAGAATCTGATATTTGCGAATTTAGGAATGCAAAAGGTAAGTAAGAATTGGATAATGTGCGTAGATGTTTGGGGGTAAGTGTTCAAGTGTTAGAGTGTTTACGTGTTAATGTGTTGATTGCAATTCGCACGTAAACACTCTAACACCCTAACACGTACGCACATTACTCGCTTTTCAAACTTTCTACAGGATTTGCCACCGCTGCTTTTATCGACTGCCAGCTTACCGTTAGCAGGGCAATGAGCAGGGAGGCGGCTCCGGCCAGGACAAAAATACCGGGACCGATTTCAATTTTATAGGCAAAATCGGCCAGCCAGCGATTCATGGCGTACCAGGCAATGGGGATGGCGATGACAAAACCAATGAGCACCAGCTTCACAAAATCCTTAGAAAGCAGCGCCACAATATTAGTTACCGAAGCTCCGAGAACTTTTCGGATGCCGATTTCTTTGGTGCGTTTTTCGGCGGAAAATGCAGCTAAGCCAAAAAGACCTAAACAAGCTATAAAAATGGATATACCCGCAAAGGCACTGAATGCTTGCATTAACTTCTGATCAGTTTGATATAACTCTTCAAATTTTTCATCCAAAAAATAATAGGTGAGGGGATCTTTCGGCGATAAAGTATTCCATTCCTTTTGAAGATAGCTGATAAGCTGCTGAACCTGCTCCGGATTAAATCTTAGCATCAAAAAAGAGAACTCATTCGAACGATCGGCACGAGCATTCTGCGTTTCAATATAAAGTGGTTCAATTTTCTTGTGAAGAGAACTAAAGTGAAAATCTTTAACAACTCCAATTACCACAGTAGAACTATCTGCCAATGGTCTGTTAATAGCATTTTTGGGTGATTCCCAACCTAATTTGTCCAGCATAGCCTCATTTACAACAACGGCTTTATTGCCATCGGTGCCACGGTTTTCATCAAAATAACGCCCGGCTAACAGGGTGAGATTTAAAACATCATCGTACGTATCATCCGTAGTAATGTTATATGCGTAAAAGTGATTATCCGAAGCTTTTGGATCATAAGCTTGCCCAAGTTTTGTGCCATACCTGCCGGGTACACCCGTTGTAGCTGATGCTTGGATTACGGCGGAATGGGACAAGGCCAATTGTTTAAACGTTTCTAACTGTCCGGAAATTCTTTGAACCGGTATGTAAAGCACTTGCTCACCTGTAAAGCCAAGGTCTTTATTTAACACATAACGCAACTGACTGAAGGCTGTCAGAGTACAAATGATGAGCACGGCGGAAACTAAAAACTGAAACACAACTAAGCTTTTTCTAAGAATTCCTCCTTTCAAAATTGGAGGAGCATCGCTTTTTAGAACCGACGATGGACTGAAGCGAGATAAGAAAAATGCGGGATAACTGCCGGCGATAATCCCTACCGCAATAGAAATAAAGAACAAGGAAACGAGCAGTAATTTATTATCGGAGAAAGTTAGACCCATGTCATTCCCGAGAAAATGATTGAAAAAAGGTAAAGAAACTTCAGCCAGAAATAAGCCAATAAAGAAAGCTAAGGTTGAAACAAGAACGGCTTCCCCAATAAATTGAAAAATTAATTGAGACTTTTCAGCTCCAACCACTTTTCGGATACCCACTTCCCGGGCACGCTGTAAGGCGCGTGCGGTGGCTAAATTCATATAGTTAATGCACGCCAAAAGTAAAATAAAAAGAGCAATGGCTGAGAATATATATACATATATTTTATCTCCTTTAAACCCTTGAGAAGGAGAATATTCCGATAAATAGAGACTTTGTAACGGAATGGAAAAAAAGCGAGCATCGGCTTCTTCCCCCAGCTGGCGAACCACAATCTCTGCTAACTGTGGTGCAATATCTTCCCATTTAGAGCCTTCTTGAAGTTGAACGTACGTGTTAAACATGCTGGCTCCCCAAGCATCTTCATAAGAGGTGCTGTAGTCGGTATTCAATATGGAGGCAACAAAATCAAAAGAGACATAAGAATTATGGGCCATGTTTTGGGCAATGCCGGTAACAGTGAATTCGGCTTGTCCATAACGCTCTATAGTGATGGTTCTTCCAATAGGATTTTCGTTTGGGAAATATTTCCGGGCCATTTCCTCAGTTAAAACCACAGCTTTTGGATCAGCGAGTACGGTTTCTGGGTTCCCAACTTTGAGCGGGAAAGAAAAAACCTGAAAAAAATCTTTTGATGAGAGAATGATGTGATCTTCGGTATGGAAATCCTCCCCATCAGTACTGATTTTACCCGAGCCGGGATAAAGAGTAGTCACAAAATGATCGACTTTTGGAATCTCTTCAGCCATAGCCTTTCCAACCGGATATGGTGTACTCATACTCTTGGAGGTATTACCACCGTAAGTTCTCTCTAAGCCCACATAATGAATACGATCCGCTCTTTTGTGGAAATCATCATAACTCAATTCATTTGTAACAAAAAGAGAAATTAGAATCAGGCTTCCCAACCCAATGGCTAACCCAAGCAGGTTTATCAGAGAATAAGCGGTGTTTCGTCGGAAGTTTCGCCAGGCAATTTTAAGGTAGTTTTTAATCATTTCTTTAAGCTTTCAGCGATCGGCCGTCAGCTTTCAGTCCGCATACTGCCGGCTGAAAACTGAGAGCTGACGGCTATTAATCAGTTATCAAAAAAGTATTCAACAAGCGTGCCAAGAAAATAAAAACAGCTCATAAAGCGATTAAAGGTGGTTTATACCCCAAAACATGTTCGATATGCTACACCCGGTGTTCGTAATCGAACAGCGGGTATTTTTAAACTTGTTGGTTAGTAAAAAACAGATTTGTTGGTTCTCAGAAAAAGGAATTCGCGCAAGGTTGAAGTAAACTCAGTTCCCTGCCACGAGTATATTGGCGAGCAATGAGTGATATCGGCTATCTGCTAATACATATTCTATCTTAGCTAATCTGACAAAAGTGTTAAAGTATTAATGTGTTAGAGTATTAACGTGTAAACATTTGGGTACTTAAGCACTTTAACACACTAACACGTGGGCACCTTAACACGTCATCAAACATGAAACCCTTCCTGCATATTTTCAGTCACCACGTGGCCGTCAAATAAGTGGATGACACGGCGGGCGTAGTCGGCATCGTGGGGGGAGTGGGTTACCATCACGATGGTCGTTCCGGCTTCGTTCAGCTCGGCAAGCAGCTTCATGACTTCATCGCCACGATCTGAATCCAAATTACCGGTAGGCTCATCGGCGAGAATGAGTTTGGCATCGGCAACAACGGCCCGGGCAATGGCAACGCGCTGCTGCTGTCCGCCCGATAGCTGCTGTGGAAAGTGATTGCGGCGGTGCATCATACCCATACGCTCTAAAGCCGTCTCAACTTTGGTTTTTCGTTCGGATGAATCCACTCCAAGATAGAGCAGGGGAAGTTCCACATTTTCAAATACGGTAAGCTCATCAATCAGGTTAAAGCTTTGAAAGATGAAGCCGATGTTGCCTTTGCGAAGCTGAGCTCGCTCGCGCTCAGTACGTGTAGAAATTTCCTGTCCTAAAAAGTGATATTCCCCGTCAGTGGGATTATCTAACAGACCCATAATATTCAACAAGGTAGATTTGCCACAGCCTGAAGGTCCCATAATGGCCACAAATTCTCCTTCTTTTATTTCAAGGTTTACGTTGCTCAGTGCAGTAGTCTCCACTTCTTCAGTGGTATATATTTTTTTAAGATTTTTTGTTTGAATCATGGTTTTTGGGTTTGTGTGTTGGGGTGTTAACGTATTTGGGTGTTAGGGTGTTAGGGTGTTAGGGTGTTAGGGTGTTTGAGTTTTTATTTTGGATTGGGTTTTGAAAGGTGTTCCTCAGTTATGTAATAAACTTCGGGCTCGTTGGTTTGCGCAGGGTTATCCAGTGTGGTATTGATGTGTTTAATAAGTGCAAGAATCATAGCAGCGCAATGGTCGCAGTTTCTTTGAATGGTTTTGACCTCTTCGGCTGATGCCATTTTCTGATCTAACACAATGTATAAAAGACTTTCTGTCTCTCGTGCTGAACTTTGAGCATAGTTTAAAAATCTGATAAAATCTTTTTTATGATAACGACTAAATCCTTCAGCAATATTTGTCATAACAGAAATGGACGCTCTTTTGAGTTGATCCGTTAATACAAAATCTTTCTTCAACGGTGAGTCTGATATCATATCATATATTTGATTTACCAGCTTCCGAGATTGTTGCCAGCATTTTAAGTCTTGGTATCTTTCAATTTTAGCCATAACAGTAAATTACTTTGTTGATTGATTGATTTGTAAAACTCTAACACCCAAATACGTTAACACCCTAACACTAAAACAGCTACTCCAACACCAACACCTCATTACTTCCAAAGGTACTGTAGCCGGAGGTAATCACTTTCTCGCCGGGTTGCAGTCCTGACTGAACTTCAAAAAACTCCGGATTCTGCCGGCCCAGTACAATGTCTCGTTTATAGGCTTTTCCTTCTTCTTCATTCACTACAAAAATCCAGTTACCGCCGGTGGTCTGATAAAAACCGCCCCTCGGAATTTGCACTTCCTGAGCCGATTCACCCAGCTCCAGCCTGATACGTGTAGTTTGTCCTCGCCGTAAATTTCGGGGCATTTCACCTACAAACTCCAGATCAACCTCGAACTGCCCATCTTTAATTACCGGATAAATTTTAGTGATTTCCAGCTCATGCGTTTTCCCATCAAAAGAAAACGAACCGCTTAAACCCGGAGAAATCCGAGGAAGATGATATTCATCAATAGAAGCACGGACCTTAAAGCTATCCAAAATATCAACTTGACCAATGCGCTCACCCGAAGAAATGGACTGCCCCTGATTCAGCTCAATAGTACTTAACTGACCCGAGATAGGAGCTGTAACGGTAAGATTATCCAGAATTTGCTGAACGGCTTCCAAATTTTGAAACATGCGCTCTTCCGAGTTATTCAGCTGCCGGGTTTGGGTGATGGTTTGAACCGAATCTTTTTTGAACGATTCATAAGTCAGCTCATACCTTTTTTTCTGGTACTCATAATTTTCTTTCGTGGTTTGAAACTCCTGCTCCGAAATCAAATCCCGTTCAATGAGCTTTTTCTGGCGTTCAAACTGCGCTCTTAAAATTTCTTTTTGCGACTGTGCATTGGCAAGCTGCTCCTGCAATCGCAACGTGTTTTGTTCCAGATTGAGGCGGGAATTACGCACGTTATTAATTTGGTCGTACAGGCCGGAAGTTTGTTGTAAAACCCGAAGCTGTAGTCCGGAATTGGTAAGGGTGAGGATGGTATCGCCCTGTACAACCTGAGTTCCAGATTCCAGAAAAACCTGCTGAACCACACCGCCTTCAATGGCATCCAGATAAATAGTTCGGATGGGCTGAACGGCTCCTGTAACTTGTATAAATTCCTGAAAGGTATCTTCCCGAACTTCAGAAATCGTGATTTTATTCCGATCTACATTCAGCGTAGAACGCATGTCCATAAACCCAAATGCGTAAATAGAAAGTACCACAAAAGCCAAAATACCAGCTACCGCAAGTATGCGCTTTGGAGTCCACGTTTTCTTTTCAAGTTTTCGATCCATTCCCATATACTAAAAAGCCTTAAATAATTTTCCGGATGTTACTTTATACTTAAACAAATGCTCTCGCACTCCTAATCAGATCAAGATGTATGCCAAACTAAGCCAAGCTAATTTAAAAGCAAATGAAAGGTGATTCTTTCCCAATTAATGTTCACATTCCAACACCCATTGTCCGATATCGGACAGTTCAAGCCGTTGTATTTTATATAAAGAGTATCTCGAAGCACATTTGTTACACTTGGTATAAAATTTGCGAATTCAACCATTCAAAAGTCACTTTATTTTTAAATCATGATTCTACCCGGCCGAATTTTAGTAGTTGATGACGACAGAGACGTGCTAAACGCTGCCCGACTTTATTTAAAACAGCATATAAAACAGGTAGATGTAGAAACCAATCCCAAGCTGATACCCACGCTTCTTAAGGAATACGACTACGATGCGGTGCTGCTGGATATGAATTTTAACGAAGATGTAAGCAGCGGAAAAGAGGGTTTTTACTGGCTTGAAAAAATTCAGGAACTGGATGCGGCCATGGCCGTTGTGCTGATTACCGCCTATGGAGATGTAGAAAAGGCCGTGAAAGCCGTGAAGGCGGGAGCCTCCGATTTTGTGCTGAAGCCGTGGCAAAATGAAAAACTGCTGGCCACGGTAACCTCTGCCATAAACCTGAGTCAATCAAAGCGAGATTCGCAGCGCCTGCGCTCACAAAATGCGGTGCTAAAGGCTGATATGGAGCAGCCGTATCAAAATATTATTGGTAAAAGCCGGGCTATGGAGCAGGTATTTCAAACCATCGAAAAGGTGGCGCGAACCGATGCCAACGTGCTGGTAACCGGAGAAAATGGAACCGGAAAAGAGCTGGTTGCCCGCGCGCTGCACCGCCGGTCTAACCGAAGCGAGCAGGCATTTATTACCGTAGATATGGGAGCGCTGCCCGAAAGCTTATTTGAAAGTGAATTATTTGGGCACGAAAAAGGAGCATTTACGGATGCCAAAGAATCGCGTGCCGGTCGCTTTCAGATTGCACACGGCGGCACCTTATTTTTAGATGAAATTGGAAACTTGCCCATTCAACTTCAGCCCAAATTACTGTCTGCCTTACAATCGCATGAAATTCAGAGAATTGGTTCAAACAAAACCATAAAAATTGATATTCGTCTGATTTCTGCTACTAATGAGTCGTTACCGGATTTAGTGAAGAATCAGACTTTTCGGCAAGATTTGCTGTATCGCATCAACACCATAGAAATTAAGCTGCCGCCATTGCGCGAGCGGGCCGAAGATATTCCACTGCTGGCCGAGCATTTTTTGAAGCAGTATCGCACCAAATACAGAAAGGAGATTAATGGCATTACCAAGCAGGCGGTGCAGTATTTGGAGGCATATCACTGGCCGGGAAATATTCGTGAGCTGGAGCATGCCGTGGAGCGAGCGGTGATTATGACGGATGAAAACGAGCTTCAGAAAGGAGATTTTCTGCTGACTTCCATTTCAGGAAATGAGGCGCAGCTGCCGCTTAGCGGGTTGAATTTAGAGGAAGTGGAAAAAACGGTAATCCGCAAGGCGATGGATAAACACGGCGATAATATATCTCACGCCGCTGAGGATCTTGGTTTAACACGAGCTTCTTTATATCGCCGACTGGAAAAATACGGGCTATAAATTTAAAATATTAAGCAGCGATTATGAACTGAAATCTGATTAATAAATTATTCCATCACCCCAACTGATAACCAATAGTAATAATGAAGAATTTTCGAATAGGGATTATAGTGCGCGTGCTGTTTTTAGCAGCTTCTATTTTTGGATTGATCTATTCGGCCTTGCAAACCTCGTACTATGTAAGTTTGGGAATTCTATCGGTTGCAGTAATTGCGCAAACAGTTGCGCTCATCAAGTATGTAGAGCGGACCAATATATTGCTAACCCGGTTTTTAGAAGCCATTCGCTATTCGGATTTCACCGGCGCTTTTCGAGGCCAAAATTCAGGCAGTAATTTTGAAGAACTGAATGCAGCTTTCAGCCATGTAATTGATAAATTTAAAGAAGAGCGAAGCAAAAAAGAGGAAAGCATTCGCTATCTGGAAACCGTGGTACAGCATATCGGTATCGGGTTGATGTGTATAAATGGAAAGGGCGAAATTGTATTGCTGAATGCGGCTGCCAAGCGCTTGTTTAAAGTGGCTACTCTCCGCAAAGTGGAAGCACTGCAGGTTGTTTCGGAGCCGCTGTATGAAGCGGTTAAAAAACTGAAAGGAGGTAGCCGAAGTCTGGTTCGGGTAACTATCCAAAATGAAACGCTTCAGCTGGCCACCGGTGCTGCCGAATTCCGGATGAGAAGCGAAATGTACAAACTGATTTCTTTTCAAAATATTCACACCGAATTGGAAGAGAAAGAAATGGAAGCCTGGCAGAATTTAACGCAGGTACTGGCTCATGAAATCATGAATTCCATCACCCCGATTTCTTCCCTTTCGGAAACAGTGAAAATGCTGCTTGAAAAAAACTCGGTGCACAAATCAGAGGTGGTAGAACTGAATTTAGAAACTGTAGAAGATGTGTCTGATGCGTTAAATACCATCAGTAATAGAAGCCGGGGACTGATGCGCTTTGTGAATTCCTATCGTGATTTCACCCAAATTCCCGAGCCAAAGTACGAGCTGTTTAGAGTGAAAGAAGCACTGGACCGAACCGCCGGCCTGATGAAAACCGAAGCCGCTAAAGCAGGTATAGAAATTTTAGTAGAAACCGAGCCGGAAAGCCTGGAACTTTCGGCCGATCCTCATTTAGTAGAGCAGATTTTAATTAATCTGGTGAAAAATGCTATTCGTGCACTTTTGGGTCAGGAGGGTGGGGAAATCCGGTTAAAGGGAGGGATAGAAGAATCCGGAAAAGTAATTATACAAGTTCAGGATAACGGTGTCGGTGTGAAAGCTGCAATGAAAGAAAAGATATTCATTCCTTTTTACACCATAGGGAAAAACGGGCAAACCAAAGGCTCGGGAATTGGGCTAAGCTTATCGCGCCAAATTATGCGACTGCATGGAGGCAGTTTAGTACTGCATTCCAAAACCGGCAAAGGTTCCGTCTTTACCATGCGGTTTTAATGAAGTTTATAAAAAAAGGGACACGTTAAATTTATAGGGACTAAGAAAATAATTTCTCTTCAAAATCTCCACCGATCTTTCGGCTTCGCTTATTCGTATGCACACGCAAAGCTCCGCTCAAGATGACAAAACAAGAGGTAGTTAAGATTAGTCAACCAAAATCAAACCCAGAAACTTTTCATTTCGACCGGAGTGAGCGAAGTGGAGAAATCTATGGGGGCTTAATTCCACATTCAACCCTGTGCAAGTTCCATAAATTTCACTACGTGGGTGACGCTTCGCTCTGAGCTCGGCTACGTTTGCTCTGCTGTTTCTCGGGATTGCAAAACTTCACTCGAAATAAAAAAGGGCAATACAGAGAATAAAAAAACTACCTGTATCACCCCATTCTTAAACTTAAAAAATCTGCTTAGTGCGCAGAAAAACAAGAGCATTCTAAACCGGCAGGCGAGATGGTAATAGCGTGCCAGTCAAATTCCTCGCCATAGCCGTTTCGCTCCCACCAAAATGGCAGTCGTTCTTTAGGCTGATTTCCAACTTCATTCATGGTAGAGGCATCAAACAAGCGGCCGTTTACCATGGTATAATGCACCGAGTTGGTATTCCGAACATTCTCTAACGGATTTTTATCCAGTACAATTAAGTCGGCAAGTTTGCCTGCTTCCAGCGAGCCGATTTCGTGATCCATGCCCAGATAATGCGCTCCGTTTAAAGTAGCAGAACGCAGTGCCTGATGATTGCTGATTCCACCCTGTTGAAGCATCCAAAGCTCCCAGTGTGCGCCTAATCCCTGAAGCTGACCGTGAGCACCAAGGTTCACCTTCACTCCGGCATCGCTCAGCTTTTTATCAGATTTAGCCGTTAAAATATGTCCGTTTTCGTATTCCTCATCCGGAATCATAGTGCGGTGACGAGAGCGCGGATCAATTACGCTGCGCGGAGTGAAAGTAAGCAGCTTTTCATTCTCCCAAACGTTCGTTTTTTGATACCAGTAGTACTCGCCGCTCATGCTGGCATAATTCACAACGTGCGTAGGCGTGTAGCCGGTTTCGCTGGCCGCCCACAGATTTACCACATCATTATAAAGTGGAGCTACCGGCACATTATGCTCAATACCGGTGTGTCCGTCTAAAATCATGCTCATGTTATGGGTGAAGGTTGAGCCGCCTTCCGGAACCACCAGCATTTCCAGTTCTTTGGCTGCTTTCATCACCTGCTGGCGCTGCTCACGGCGCGGCTGATTATAACTTTTGACAGAAAAAGCGCCCCAGGCTTTCGTTCGCTTCAGCGCAAAAAGAGCATCGTCATAATTATTGATTTCAGCTTTGATAGAGCCATCGGCTCCGTAAATAATCACCC
The DNA here is from genome assembly GCA_964505215.1 of uncultured Balneola sp. Taxonomy (GTDB): domain Bacteria; phylum Bacteroidota; class Rhodothermia; order Balneolales; family Balneolaceae; genus Gracilimonas. Next base: position 28,955 of record CAZDGU010000015.1, on the reverse strand, counting down.
CGGTAGAAAATACGCGAGGTCCCACCATATTACCGGCCTTGATGGCTTCAGCATTCGAGAAAATCATTTCAGAATTAGAAGAAGGATCATGTACGGTAGTTACGCCATAGGCCAGATTTGCATAATACTCCCACTGCTGCTGCGGACTTACTCCCAAACGGAAATTACCGATATGAGCGTGCACATCTACCATTCCCGGCATAATGGTTTTGCCGGAGGCATCAATTTGCTTGGCTCCGGTGGGAATTTCAACATCTGTTCCCACGGCTTTAATGCGATTTCCTTCTACTAAAATAGTTCCGTTTTCAATCACTTCATCGCCTTTCATGGTGATGATACGTGCGTTGGTGAATGCAATAGAACCTTCAGGAACGTAAGTTTTTAGGTTTAATTCTAGCTTTCGTCCACTTGTGGGAGGTTCAGGAAGCGAGTCGGGTGCGCCTTCTACAAATCCAAAAGTGTCTTCGAGATCTACGGTGAAATATTCCTCGCCAAGCGTCCAGTGAATTTTATCGCTATCGGCCGACCAGTGCATGTGATAACCGGCTTCCGAAGAAACCTGTTTCACAGGAATAGATTTGGTATTTGGATTCAGCTCAATGGTTTTTCCTGTTTTAGGAATAGGCGCCAGATAAACCTTATGAAGGTTGGAAAAAGCCATCCATTTTCCATCTGGGCTGGGAACAAATTCATGCCCGTAATTGGAAGTAAAGTGTGTTTGCTGGTCTTCACCCCGCAAATCTACACTTTTGTAAGATTTGTTGATAGCTCCAAAAATGTAACCGCCGTTTTGATAATAAATACGGTCTCCGTTTGGGCTGAACCGAGGCATAGCGCCTTCATCAGTAACCTGAACCTCTTTTCCACCACCGGCCGGAATGGTATAAATGCCGGGATTTAAGGTGTGAACATATCCTTGCTGACCGTTACCTCTTTCTTTACGGAAAACAATGGTTTTTCCGTTAGGTGAAAATCTCGGCTCCCGATAAATGCCTTTTTTTGAGGTGATTTTCTTTGGAGTGGAAGCGGAAGAACCGGCGGTTACAGCTGCGGTTTTAATGGCTCCCATGTCCACATCATTCCAGGTTACAAAAGTGACGGTTTTTCCATCGGGAGAAAAGGACGGGTCGAACTCTAAATCTGAGCCGTTCGTCAGGCGCGTGGGCGTTCCGTCGGGCAGTAATTTCTTCCAGAGATAGCCGGCAGCGCTCCACACCAGCGTGCGTCCATCGGGCGAAGTGGCTAAATTCCGAACGGCCTTCACTCTAAATTCATCCGGTGCTATATCTTGTTTGAATCGAGCGGCTTCATAAATAGTATGCGCAGATTCCACCTCAAATGGAATGATGGAAGCGGTACGGGATTCCGTGTCAATTTTGTTGATTTTTCCATTCGCCCAAACCACAATATGGCGATTATCAGGCAGCCAGTTAAAGTTAGGATAAACGCCAAAAATAGCCCACGCTTCCTGCTGGTCTTTCGATAAATTTTGGTACACCGGCCATTCTCTTCCGGTTTCTAAGTTTCGTAAAAACAGTACGGTTTTGGTTCTCACTCTTCGTACAAAAGCGAGCGTTTTGCCATCCGGAGAAATTTGAGAACGAACGGCTCCACCATTTCCGCCGGTTACGGTTTTGATTTTGCCTTCTTCGCGATCGTAGCGCTTAATTACATAAATCTGGCTGTTGGGATCTTTGTTATACTGGAAAAATCCGCCGGGATAAACATCCTGGCTGTAGTACACAAAACGCCCATCGGGAGAAACCCAAGGCTCGCCAATATCCTGCTGCTCGTTGGCTTTTTTAACCAGCTGTATGCCCGAACCTCCTGATTTATGATACATCCAGATTTCGCCGGCCCCCAGCGAGCGGGTGGAAGAAAAATGTTTTTTAGCGATGATGTACTCTCCATCCGGAGTCCAGACGGCGTTGTTTAGCAGTCGGAAATTTTCTTTGGTGATTTGGCGGGCATTTTCGCCATTTGAGTCCATCACCCAAATATTATCGGCACCGCCGGCATCGCTGGTAAATAGAATTTGGGAGCCGTCGGGGCTGAATCGGGGCTGAATTTCGTAAGCGTGTCCGCCCCGCAAAAGCTGAGCTTTGCCGCCGGTAATGGGCATGGTGTAAATATCACCCAGCAAATCGAATACTATGTTTTTTCCATCCGGACTCACATCCAGGTTCATCCAGGTTCCCTCATCGGTGGTGAAGGAAACGCGGGTAGTATCTCCCAAATCGGGGTGACTTACGTCCCAGGAATCTTGGCTATAGCCGGTTGAGAAAGTGAAAATAAGGGCAAAAAGAGTAATTAGTAATCGCATAAGAAAAGACTTGTTTAGTTTAGCCGATGATACAAATTTACTGACGACTTTTGTAGCGGCATGCAGTTATTTTGTTTTGAATTTTTTGATGAAATCTTTGGTGAAATCAGACAATACCAGCCGCCCGCTTACTTCGGCACGTTGTTCCAGCAAGATATCCCAATCTGCGGTTCCTTTCCAAAGTACGGCTTTTAAATCGCGCATGGCTTCGGGACTGCTTTTCGCTAATTGCGCTGCCAAGTCTCTGATGGCCTGATCAATATCGAAAGTGTTATCAAATACCTTGTTAAATAAGCCTTTTTGTTGTGCCCATTCGGCATCGTACCAGGTAGTAGCATCTATTGACAGAGCGGAAAATGCACTTTTCCCAATTTTACGTTCAACAGCGGGGCCCACTACAAAAGGACCAATTCCGAGTGCCAGCTCGCTCAGCTTTACTGAGGCTTTGGTTTCGGCAAAGGTGTAGTCTCCGGCTGCGGCAATGCCCACTCCGCCACCAACGGTTTTGCCATGAACTCGAACAATAATCAGCTTAGAACAAGTGCGCATGGCATTGAGCACTAAAGCGAAACCCATAAAGAATTTTTTCCCGGTTTTATAATCTTCAATAGCCAGCAGTTCATCAAAAGACGCTCCGGCGCAAAAGGCTCCGTCGCCACGGCTTTTCAGTACAATTACTTTAATTTCATCGTTGGTATCGGCTTGAGAAATTGTTTCGGCCAGCTTCCGAAGAAGAGCTCCCGGCAGCGAATTTCCTTTGGGATGATAAAATTCAATGGTTCCAATATTATTTTCTGTAGTGAGCGTTACGGTGCCGTTTTGGTTTGACATTTATACTTCAGGGTTAGTTAAAATATTATGTTTTTAAGTTAAGGAATTCAGGATTCAGAATTCGGAACTCAGGACTCAGAATTACCTTATAATAACCATTAAGTAAGCGGCTAACTTCCTCAATTGAATTATTCAAGTGATTTGAGTTTCCGTAATTTAAGTCTTTAGCAAGAATTAAATAGTGCCTGAATTCCTTCAAAGACTCCAATATTGAGAAAACTCATGGTATCTTTTTTGCCATGCTTTTTAAATCTCTCTATAATATTCTCCGTAATAGAAAGGGACGCTCGTCTAAACTGAGAACTTAATCCATATAATTCTGATTCCTGAGTTCTGACTACTGATTTCAGAACTCAGAATCGTGAATCGCCTTGTAATATCCATCCAGCAGACGGCTAACTTCCTCTATCAAATCATTCAAATGCTTTGCATCTCCATAATTTAGATCTTTAGCAAGAATTAGATAGTATCTGCATTCCTCCAAAGAACCATGTGCAATATTGAGAAATCTCAAGGTGTCTTTTCTGCCACGCTTCTTAAACCCTTCAGCGATATTAGCCGGAATGGAAACAGCTGCTCGCCTAAATTGAGAGCTTAATCCATACAGCTCATGCTTTGGAAATTTTTTAGTGTACTTATACACACCTAACACAAATTGATGTGCTTTCTGCCAAACTATCAAATCTTGAAACGTTTTTGCCGGTTTTCTCATTTTTCTATCCGTTTAATTCTGATTTCTGAACTCAGGTTTCTGAATCCTTTAATCAGTAAGAGCAGAGAAACCAGAAAACCTTACGATTTTTAAATCCAAGCAATTAGAATAAGCTCATTTTGGTACGATATGTTACATGGTGATCTTGGAATTGAGGAGTCAGAATTCAAAACTCGGGATTCTGAATTCTGTTTTCTGACTCCTGACTTCTTATCCTTCCCCCACATCAATATCCAGCCTATTCTTCCTCTTCATCAAAGTCAGAATTGTATATTCTGCAACCACAACTTCATCCTGATTTTTAACTTCCACATCCCAATACACCACGCCGAACGGAAATTTATCCTCTTTCTTTTGCTGGCGGATGTTTTTCCTTTTCAGAATTAACTTGGCCTGAATGGTATCGCCGGGGAAGACAGGGGAGGTAAATCGGAGATTTTCAAGTCCATAATTCAGCATGACCGGGCCTTCATCGGGGTGAACAAATAATCCAGCACTGGCCGACAGCACGAAATAACCGTGAGCCACAATTTTGCCAAATAACGACCGAGCCGCTGCATCCGGATCGGTGTGAGCGTAAAATTTATCACCGCTTAGCTCAGAAAATTCCTCCACATCCTCTTCGGTAACGGTGCGTTTTTCGGTGGTATAAGCTTCGCCAACTTCCAGCTCCTCAAAGTATTTTTTAAACGGATGTATTTGCATTTCTTGAGTTTCTGCTCCCGTTATGTGCTGCTTCACAATATTGCGAAGGGTGGTGGGAGCTCCCTGCAAAGCAATCCGCTGCATATTATTAAGCACCGCTCGGGCACCGCCAAGCTCCTCGCCGCCGCCGGCATGTCCCGGACCGCCGTGTACCAGCGAGGCAATAGGAGATCCGTGTCCCGTTGACTCACCCGCCGAATGCCGATTGATAATCATAAATCGGCCGTGATAAGGAGCACATCCCATAGTAATGGTGTGAGCGATTTCATCATCAGCGGTGAACAAAGAACCGACTAACGAGCCATCGGCTTTGTTGGCAAGCTCAATCGCTTCCTGATTGTTTTTGTAAGGCATTACGGTGGTCATTGGTCCGAATGCCTCCAAGCGGTGAACGGCATCAACCTGCATGGGTTTGTGGCAAACCAATACTCTTGGGCTCGTAAATGCTCCGTTTTGGCCGGCATTTGCAGCATACACCGTTTCTGTAATTTCTGATAACTGCTGCAGCTGTTCTTCAAATCGATCGGCTTGAAGAGAGCTTGCCAATGGTCCCATTCGAGTATCTTTTTCGGAAGGATCTCCAACGGTTGTTTTTTCTAACCGGGCTTTTAAAGCTTCGATTACATCATCAACCCGGTTTTCAGGAACGATGGTTCGGCGAATAGCCGTACACTTTTGACCGGTTTTGACCGTCATTTCGGCGGCCACTTCTTTCACAAAAAGATCGAATTCTTCCATATCAGGCGTCACGTCTTCACCCAAAATAGAACAATTCAGAGAATCTGCTTCCAGGTTAAAATGCACGTTGTTTGCAATAATATTAGGGTGAGACTTCAGCTTTTTCCCCGTGATAGCTGAGCCGGTAAAAGCTACAGAATCCTGACTGGTGAGATGGTCGAGTAAATCACCGGGCTTGTCGGCGGCAATGTATTGCACGCTTCCTTCAGGCAGCAGGCCGGACTCAATCATATCCTTAAAAACTTCCCAAGCCAAATACGAACCAATTGGCGATGGTTTTACAATCACCGGAAGTCCGGCAATAATGGCCGGCGCCAATTTTTCCAGCATTCCCCACACCGGAAAGTTAAACGCGTTGATATGTACGCCCACGCCCCGCCGTGGAACACAAATATGCTGGCCCATAAAGGTACCTTTGCGAGAAAGTCGCTCCACTTCACCCTCCACATGCCAGGGCAGATTAGAAAGCTCCCGGCGCGATTTACTGGAAATGCCAAAAGCGGTAATTATTCCGCCCTCAATATCAATCCAGGAATCGGCACGAGTGGCACCGGTTTGAGTAGAAATTTCATAATATTTCTCCTTACGCTCCATGAGATATTGCCCAAGGAATTTGATTTTGAAAGCCCGCTCGTGAATGGTCATTTCGCGAAGCTTCGGCCCGCCTACATTCCGGGCAAATTCTAAGGCTGATTTATAATCAATATCCGCTTCCACCATTTGGGCAATCGGCTCACCGCTAACCGCGCTGATGAGATTGGTTTCGGTTCCATCGGTTAGCCATTTTCCTTGTATGTAGCTCGTTACTTGCGGCTCGTTACTCGTTTCTGTTTTTTTCGTTGTCATAATTAGTTCTGTAATCTTTCTGCCGATTGAATAAATAGGTTTAATTTCTTACCAAGCTTACCACACTTTGCCAATTTCTATAACTCAATTCAATAATAATAGTTGTTTGTATCAAAGAATAACGAGAAACGAGATTCAAGAATCCAGCTTCGAGTTCCCCCACGTTTCATAACCCATCTTCTGATCTTCCCGGTCCTCCGGCACTTCCCTCAAGGGCTCACATTCTTTTAAAGTATCATGTAATTCTCCGGGAAGTTGTTGATACAATCCGGTGCCTTTTGTTTTCCATTCAACCATTTTATCTGACACAGATTTGACAATTTTTGCAGGATTTCCAACCACTACTTTCCGATTCGGAATTTCCATTCCCTCCGGTACAAATGATAGCGCTCCAACAATCGATTCTTTCCCAACTTTCACATTATCCATAACCACGGCATTCATTCCTATCAAACAGTTTTCTCCGAGATGGGCTCCGTGAATGATGGCTCCATGACCAACATGAGCCGACTTTTCCAAGATTACCGTCACCCCGGGAAACATGTGAATAGTGCAATTTTCTTGGACATTGCAGCCATCCTTAATCAAAATCTTCCCCCAATCACCCCGAATAGCCGCACCCGGACCGATATACACATTCTTTCCAATAATCACATTTCCGGTAACTGCTGCCTGGGGGTGAACAAAAGCCGTTTCGTGAACGACAGGTTTGTATCCGTTAAATTGGTAGATCATGTTTTTGGGGATTTGGAAATGGTGTAGTGGTTAATGGTATAATGGTTATTTGGGTGTTAGTTGTCTGGTTTATATGAAAAATATCCTTGTTTTATTGAAGGCAGGAATACACACTTTCAGCTCCTTATTTCTTTTGTCAAGCCGTATCTTACTATATGATTATTTATTTAGGTGGAGAATTAAGTTGAGTAATTAGATTATTAATAACGGTTTGATATCTTGATTTGGAAATTTTTCCGATAATTCCGGGGAAATCTTTGGTTGGCAGTGTTGCAAGAAATCCGGTTCTGATTATGGAGGGAACCTGTAAGCCGGAATCTGCAAAATCCTCGTCATCCAGGTTAATAAGGCTGTCTAAACCGTGAACCTCGTGCCTGATTTTAGAACTGATTCCACAGATCAGCCAATCATCGAAAGGTGGAAAGGAAGATAAAAGCAGTACCGGACGTAATTTGAATTGCCGATTAGATTGTTGAAGCTCTGCTAAAGCAATATCACCGACTTTCATATTCAGAATTAGGTTCTTTTATCATAGAAACTTCATATTCAGGCTCATCATCAGCATAAGCGCGACTAATGCTTTTTGAAGAAAATTCCGACCACTTCTCGTCTTCTTCGTCTAATAAAATTACCAGTAACCTGCTGTTTTTTTGTAATTGAACATCCTTTTCTAAGCGAATGTGCTTTCCATCAAACGTTCCTTTTAAAATTTTCATCTCATCTCCATTTTTGATGAATATTGAGCAAATTGGGCGAACATTCAAGTTAAATTAAATGGCAGGAGTAAGGAAATGGTGTAATGGTTACTGGTTATTCGGATCTTCATCAAGATTATCATAGGTATATGGACTTTCATCTTCGTTCACTTCATTATTTTTTGCTTTTTTTAGGTAACGGTTATATCCATTTAAGAGCTTAATACAATCAGTGATTTGGTTTTGATGATATTTATACTCGGATTCGTCAATGTATTTACAATCAAAGGCGGTGATGACCTGATTCTTTAATTCGTAGGCTGAACGTCTTCCTTTCCTGCAATATTGAATGTTTTCCTAATAATGAAATCGACCATAACCTTCAGAAATGTTATCAGAAATAGACCGTGATGAACGTATCATTTGATCTGTTAATCGATACTCTTCTTCAGCAGGAAATTTCTTAACAAGTTCAAATACTTCATTACGAATTTTTCTGGCAAGCTGCCAAACCCGCAAATCTTCAAACGTTCGAATATTCGACTTTTTATCACTCATAATCTGCTCATTCATTACTTCCCAATAACCATTACACCATTATACTATTAACCAATAACCACTAAACCTTTTCCAACACAACAGCCATGCCTTGGCCAACTCCCACGCATAGCATACATAATGCATATTTATGCGAATCTTTTTCGTGAAGCTCGACTGTGGCCGTTTGTAGTAATCGTTGTCCCGTCATTCCAAGAGGATGTCCCAATGCAATAGCTCCTCCGTTTGGGTTGAGCCGGGAATCGTCATCCTCCATTTCCAATAAGCGGGTCACGCCGAGCGACTGCCCCGCAAAAGCTTCATTCAGCTCAATGATATCTATATCATCCAGCCTCAAACCGGAACGTTTTAATACTTTTTTAGCCGCTTCCACGGGGCCCAATCCCATTATTCGTGGTTCAATTCCTGAAACCGCATGGGCAACAATTCGGGCTTTCGGTTTCAATCCAAAATCTTGTACGGCTTTATCGGAAGCCACTAATAATGCACCGGCGCCGTCATTCAGTCCTGAGGCATTTCCTGCGGTTACGCTTCCGTCTTTTTGAAAAGCCGGACGGAGTTTAGCCAAAATCTCTGCGGTGGTATCGGGACGCATAAATTCATCGTGCTCAAACAAAAACGGATCCTGCTTTCTGCGGGGAATTTCAACCGGAATGATTTCTTTGGCCAATCGCCCCGAATCTCTTGCCGCACCGGCCTTCTGCTGACTCCATGCCGCAAATTTATCCTGATCTTCGCGACTGATATTATATTTTTGAACCACATTTTCAGCCGTCATGCCCATGCCATCGGTGCCGTACATTTCCTTCATTTTTGGGTTGATGAAGCGCCAGCCGAAGGTAGAATCATGCATTTCTGTGGTTCCGGAATAGGGTGATGATCCTTTTCCTAAAACAATAGGACCGCGCGTCATATGTTCCACACCACCAGTAATGAACAGATCGCCTTCTCCGGCTTTAATGGCGTGATAGGCCTTTACGGTAGCACTCATGCCCGAAGCGCATAATCGGTTCACCGTTTCTCCCGGTACGGATACCGGAAGTCCGGCTAACAGAGAAGCCATACGTGCCACATTTCGATTGTCTTCGCCGGCCTGATTGGCACAGCCCAAAATCACATCTTCAATCGCTTCCAAGTCAATTTCAGGATTTCGCTTGATTAGTTCTTTGATAGGAATAGCTGCCAAATCATCGGCCCGAATGGGAGAAAGGGCCCCTTTTAGCTTTCCAATGGGAGTTCTGATTCCGTCAATGATGTATGCGTCTGACATGGATTTGTAGAATTACGATTTGTTGAAATTATGATTTTTTCCCGTTCGATAAACAGTACCTCTAAATTCGGCTACAATCACTTTATTTTGGTTTGAAATCCGGACTTTATATACGCCAAAATTACGTCCGTTTTGAAGTTCTTCAGACTCAGCAGTTAGCGTGTCACCGACGCTTACTTTTTTGATGAAGTTGATGTTGTTTTCGAGAGCAAGGGAAATGGAGCCTCTGGAATTAGAAGCAAAAGCCAACGTGCTGTCTGCCAGCGAAAAGATAACTCCGCCGTGGCAAACTCCAAATCCATTCGCCATTTCTTCCCGAACTTCCATCGAAAGCTTGCTGTAGCCAGGTTCTGATTCCATCACTTGAATCCCCAGCCAGCGGGAGAATGGATCGTTGGAAAGCATGTCGACAATAATAGGATGTGTTTCTTTTTTCATATGGATGTGATTTTTGGAGCCGTCAGCCGTCAGCAGCTGATGGCTGAAGCCTGAAAGCTGACCGCTACTCCTCATAAAAACTCTTCCCTTCCGCAACCATTTGCTTCAATAAGGGATTCGGACGATAGCGATCTTCCCGGTATTTTTCTTGTAAGGAAGTCATTTGAGCAAGCACCTTTTCAAGCCCGATTTCATCCGCCCATTTCAGTAAACCTTTGGGATAATTTACCCCGTTTTGCATGGCTAAATCTACATCTTTGGCAGAGGCAACATTCATAAATACGGCATCACAAGCTTCATTAATCAACATAGTGAGGATGCGGTCAAAGATTAACTGCTTTAATTTCGAATCTTTATTCGGCTCGGGATTGGCTGCATCTTCCCGATAATCATAAAATCCACGGCCGGTTTTCCGTCCCAGCCAGCCGGCTTCTACCAGTCTCTTTTGGGCAAAGGATGGCTTGAACCGGGGATCATAATAGAAGGCTTCAAAAACGGTACGAGTAACTTCATAATTTACATCGTGGCCAATCAGGTCCATCAGCTCAAAAGGCCCCATCCGGAAGCCGCCAATTTCTTTCATGGCGTGATCGATGGTGGGCACATCGGCGATGCCTTCTTCATACATACGAAGTGCTTCGCCATAAAACGGACGCGCCACGCGGTTCACGATAAATCCGGGCGTGTCTTTCGCCGAAACGGTGACTTTTCCCCATCCCGAAATAAATTTTTGGGTAGATTGAAATACTTGCTCATCAGTAGCAATGCCGGGAATAATTTCCACCAGCTTCATCAAAGGAGCAGGATTGAAGAAATGAACGCCCAAAAAGCGCTCCGGTTTTTTCAGGGCTGATGAAATGGCCGCTATGGAAAGGGAAGAGGTGTTAGAAGCCAGTACGCACTTTTGAGAAACGATGCCTTCCAATCGTGCAAAAGCATCTTTTTTGACTTCCAAATCTTCTAAAATAGCTTCAACAACAAAGCCGCAGCTTCCGAAATCAGTGATGTTATCAACGAATTCTATTCTGCCCAAAATTCCATTCACTTCATCCTGAGTCATTCGTTCTTTTTCAACCTGACGGGCTAATATTTTTCCCAGTCCGGCCTTAGACTTTTCGAGCTGACCGGGATAGGCATCATACAAATACACCTGATGTCCCTGAGTGGCAGCAATTTGAGCAATTCCGGTTCCCATGGTTCCGGCGCCGATGACGCCAATTTTTGCATCTTTAGAAATCATAAAAAATCATAGTTAATCGTCTGAAAAATCGCTTCCAAGATAAGAAATCTAAGATGGAATGCGTTGTAAATTGAATGGAAAAAATGAACTTGAAAGTTATGCTATAAATAGATATCATAATGATATCAAATGATAAATCAGGAGGCAATTATGCCTGATGTTTTAATACGAAATATAGAAGAGAAAACCCTCAACAATCTGAAAAAAAGGGCGAAAAGAAATAACCGATCGCTGCAAGCTGAGCTTAAGTCTTTGCTCGAATTATATGCCGGTCCGGAGTTAGAGGAAACCAAGAGCATGGTCAGAGATGTGTATATGCGCTATAAAACATCTGGGAAAAAGTTTTCCGATAGTGCCGAAGATCTTTCGAAAGACAGAGACGCGTGAAGGTGCCCGTAATTGATGCCTGCTTTGCCGTAAAGTGGTTTTTACCGGAAGAAGGGAGTGAAAATGCACGCCGGTTTTTTGCCGAATTAGATAACTTTGTGGTCCCGGATCTTTTTTTAATTGAGATAGATAATATTTTATCGAAAAAGGTGCGGAGAAGAGAGTTGGATATTCCAGGGGCTGAAGAAGTTTTTTCAATCATAAGAAACCTGCCTTTCATTACCATCCCTTATGAAAAACTGAGTAGGGAAGTATTTTTTATATCCACTCGTTTTCCAGTCACCCAGTATGATGCATGTTATTTGGCCTTGGCTGTCGAATATGATGGAAGATTCTATACTGCGGATAAAAGGTTTTTGAGAGGAATCGAAAATACAGCGTATTCGGAATTCGTAATTGGATTGGACGAGGTATGATTAATTTTTTGGGCCAATCTTCCCTAAATGCGTATGCTTAAAATTGTCTGGAAATTTCAGGCCGTAGCCAAATACACGATCAAAAGAAGCATGTGCGAGGAATACCATACCAAGGGCTGACAGCCAGTTAATTTCACCAAAATATCCGGCTAAAATCAGTCCGACCATCAATCCTTTATGGTGCAACAGGTTATAAAATAAGGAACCCACTTTTGTGTTGATGAGGTAGGCGGCAAAGGAAATATCCGGAAGGAAAAAAGCCAGTTACCTTTTTTATTTTGATAACAAAGGAAAGTAAAAAAAACCGTCCAAACGATAGATAAGGTAGATTTCCCTTTAGCAACTCCGGAAATACTATCGGATGGTACGCTCAGAGCAAAAGCTCCAAGTATGGAGCATGAACTAACAGATATTCAGATTCACCAAGATACTTTAATTCTTAAAACCTTTAACAATGGTGTAAAAGCTCTCCAACGAACAGATTACCTTGATTTCTATTCCGCTTCCGGTAAAGAATATTATCACTCTGTTAAAGTGCCTTTAGTAGCCCACTCTTTTGCCAAAAAAGGGAACACTTATTTTTTTATTGAAATTGGAAGTCAGGTCGTCAGAGCTTTCAGAGTAAACAAGAATTAATGTCCCTCAAACGCCGGCTTTCGTTTTTCCATGAATGCCTGCACGCCTTCGTTATAATCGTGGGTTTGGCCGGCTTCGGCCTGGAGTTTGGCTTCCAGCTTTAGCTGCTCTTCCAGCGTATTGGTAAGGCCGACGTTGAATCCGCGTTTAGTTAAACCCAAGCCTTTGGTGGGCATTTTGGCTAATTTTGAGGCTAGGGCTTTGGCTTCATCCAAAAAAGAATCGGCGGGATAAGACTTCCAAATCATGCCCATTTCCACGGCTTCTTTAGCGGATATTTTTTCACCCAAAAAAGTGAGTGCGGTAGCCCGGGCCCGGCCAATTAATCGCGGCAAAATATACGTTCCGCCACTGTCGGGAATCAATCCTATTTGAGAAAAAGATTGAATGAATTTGGCTTCATCGCTGGCAATTACAATATCGCAGGCAAGGGCGATGTTGGCTCCGGCTCCGGCTGCCGTTCCGTTTACAGCGCAAACCACCGGCTTTTCCAGTCCGCAAATGCCTTCAATAATGGGAATATAGGTGTGATGTACAATCTCGCTGAGATCACGTTCAGGATCGTTTGAAACTTCTGTGGCTTCGGCCAAATCCTGACCGGCACAAAACGCGCGTCCCGTTCCCGTTAATAAAACACATCGAATTTTTGGGTTGATTTCAGCCTGCATCAGAGCCTCTTTAAACTGTTCTCCCATTTTAAAAACAAAGCTGTTCAGCTTATCCGGTCGGTTTAGGGTGATGGTGAAAATGCCGTTGGTAAGTTCAGTGGTTAGCACGAGATTGCGAGGATTTTGTTATGATTTACCACGGAGTGCGCGGAGTTTCAGAGAGGGAATATGCATAGTCTTAGAACACATTTCAAAAGTAAATAAAACTGCACGTGTCTCTGTGAGTTTTCTGGTCGGATTAAATACATTTAAAATGCTCGAAGGGCTGGTGGCAGCCGTTGCAAAAGTATTGCGATTTACAGGCCGTTGAGCCAAATTGACTTACCAACTCCGTTTCAAAAGAATCACAAAAAGGGCAGGGGACGATTTTAGTGTCGGACAGGCTTTTCAGGAAATCATCCTCATCGTTTGTTTTTTCGGGAGGAGCAATGCCATATTCTTTTAGCTTTACTTTGGCCTCTTCCGTCATCCAGTCGGTGGTCCAGGTTTCTGCAAAATCCAGCTTTACCGTAAAGTTTTCAACGCCACGCTCCTCAAGCTTTTCATTTACCAGCTTCTCAATGGCATTCATGGCTGGACAGCCTGAATAGGTGGGCGTAATTTTCACCAAAATCCCGCCATCATCCATTTCAACCCGACGTGCAATTCCCATCTCCACGATATTCAATACCGGAATTTCGGGATCGGTTACCTCTTTCAGGTACTCCCAAATTTGCTCTTCAGTATGTAGCTGTACGGTTGACATTGGTTTGATAGCAGTTAGATTTTAGTACTCAATTTACTTCCACACCGCATCGGGGTATGAGCGTCGCAGAAACTGCATTTGATTTAAAATATGGCCTAAATATTCGGTGTGAATTCCTTTTCGGCTGCCACTCATCATAAACTGATCCCAATCCGGAATCGTGAGCGTGGCTTCTGTTAAGGTGTCTTCCACCAGTTTTTTCCACTCGTTTTTGAAGTCAGATGAATCAATTCCGAGATGTTCTTTTATCATCAGCGCATCTACTTCATCCATATAAAAAAGTTCATCCAGATACATCCAGAGCTCATCAAAAGACTCCTGAATTCGGCTATGGCTTTCTTCCGTTCCATCACCCAGCCGAAGTACCCACTCACGCGAATGCCGCAGGTGATATTTGATTTCTTTCAGATGCTTGGCAATCATTCCGGCAAACTGTTCGTCGGCAGCTTCTTTAAGTTTTTCGTATTGGAAATAGCTGAATGCGCTAAATAAAAACAGTCGGGCAATGGTGAAACCGAAATCACCTTTGGGCAGCTCGCAAAGCTGTAAATTTATGAAATCCCTATCATCCCGAAAAAAGGCAAAATAATCTTCATCATGGCCTTCGTCTTCAATCTCAGCGGCATATTCGTACAGGGCCGTGGCGTGTCCAATCAAATCTAACGCAATATTTGCCATGGCCAGATCTTCCTCCAGCTCCGGTCCGTGTCCGCACCATTCCGACATTCGCTGGCCCAAAATAAGACGATCATCCGCCAGCCGAAGCAGGTAGGTTAGGAAGGCCTGTTGTTTGGTTAATTCTTTGGTAGTTGTCATATCAAAAGTTTATTGTGTTTTATTCAACTGCCTAAATTTTGGGCAGTATGTAATACATTCATTATTTCAATCAGATCATCTGCGCTGTTAGGAGGCATATAAATGATTCTCCAAGTGTTGTTCCAAATAATTTCTCTAAAATTTGGATCATTTATTTCTGGAACCACTCTACCGGATAAAGGATGACTAACTAATCTCTCAATTGAACTAAAAATCCCGTATAACAGATTTTCAATAATATCTTCTTCAACACCTTCTTCTCTATAAAACCGTTGGATAGATTGAAGATTATTATAAGCCTGAGGATTCCAAACAATTGTTGGCATTAGCTTTTATTTAGAAGCTGTTTTTTAACCTCATCATGTGGAATTTTATCACGTGGTTCACTTAGAGCTTTACTCACCTGATCCAGTACATAAAGCTTATACATGGCCTGCTCAATAGTTGCATCTTCCGGCAATTCCTGCATCGCTTTTATAATGCGTTTTTTATCAATAGTTGTTTCCATAATCATTCCAATTTGTTAGGGAAAGTATAATTCTGAGCTAATTGTCAATAATATAAAAAGTTAATGCCCAATAGCGATTAACCAATAACGACCACTAAGACCGCTTCTTAACAGCCCGGGGCACGCTGTAAAACTGCGGGTGGCGATACGGTTTGTCGTTGGCCGGATCAAAAAACGGTCCCATATCTTCGGGAGTGGACGCGGTGATGTGTTTCGACTCAACCACCCAAATACTAACGCCTTCGTTACGGCGAGCGTAGGTATCGCGTGCATTTTGCAGCGCCATTTCCTCATCGGGAGCGTGCAGGCTGCCGGCATGTTCATGCGGCTTTCCTGATTTAGGCTGCGTAAAAACTTCCCAAAGGGGCCAGTTGTTTTTGTTAGTTTCGTTAGACATTAAATATCCTGTTCATTGTTGAAAGATTTATAAGAGAATACAGGAGTCAGGATTCAGAACTCAATTGTAAGAATTCTTAGTTCTGAATCCTCTTCCTAAGATGCTTTTTCCTGTCGTAATTTCTTCTTCCGTGCATATTCGGCGGCCGCTTCACGAACCCATGCTCCGTTTTCGTGAGCGGCGCGGCGGTCTTTCATCCGCTTGCGATTCATAATGCCGTTTCCTTTTACTACGTCCCAGAACTCATCCCAGTCAATTTCGCCGAAATCCCAGTGGCCGGTTTCTTCATTATAGGTGAGATTCGGATCCGGAAGTTCAAGATTAATGGCTTTGGCTTCCATCACCATGCGATCCACAAAATGCTGACGAAGTTCATCATTGGTTTTCAATTTCACCTGCCATTTAATAAGCTCGGCGCTGTTGGGTGAGTCGGAATCGTGCGGGCCAAACATCATTAAACTTGGCCACCACCAGCGATTTACTGAATCCTGGGCCATTTTACGCTGTTCAGGCGTTCCGGCAGCCATTTTGGCTAACATCTCATAGCCTTGTTTTTTGTGAAAACTTTCTTCTTTACAAATGCGAACATTAGCCCGAGAATACGGACCATAAGACGAGCGTGCCAGCATGGTTTGATTCACAATAGCCGCGCCGTCAACCAGCCAGCCGATGGCACAAATGTCGGCGTAGGTCATGGTGGGATAATTGAAAATACTGGAATATTTAGCCTTGCCGTACAAATACTGATCTACCAGTTCAGCCCGACTTATTCCCAGCGTTTCGGTGGCGCTGTATAGGTACAGTCCGTGTCCGGCTTCATCTTGCACTTTTGCCAGAAGCACGAGCTTTCTTTTTAGGGAAGGAGCCCGTTCAATCCAGTTGCCTTCGGGCAGCATGCCTACAATTTCGGAATGAGCGTGCTGGCTCATCATTCGAATAAGCTGCTGGCGATACCGTTCGGGCATCCAGTCTTTGGGTTCAATCTTTTCTCCCGCTTCAATGCGGGCTTGAAATTCGTCTAACTTTTCTTGCTTTTCCATAATGGGAATATAGTATTTTTTGGAAGCGCTTTTAATATCTTTAACAGGAATTTAAAAAGAGTAGTTCGGGAAGTGAAATCGATTCTTCTTCTCGTTGCTAAGCTCCGGCTTAGCAATGCAGTCCCCGAAGCTCCAGCTTCGCATGTTTTAAATTGGGGAGCTTCCAGTTATTTGTATTTCTGTATTTTGAATCACGGATTACAGGGATTGCGCAGATAACACAGATTTACCCTCGTTGCGAGCGTCCATCTTTGTGACGCAGTCAGGGAAGCTCCAGCTTCCCTGACATCTAATGAGCCTGCCACTTGATTACTGCTCCGGAACGAGTATAAGAGTTCAATTTTCTAAAAAGCAATGAGCACAAATTTTCATTTTATGGAAGCGCTTTTTTATTTTGTATTATTCGGTTGTAATCATAAATAAAACTGTGAGAAAGTGCTATGTCAAAAACATCGGGAACTCTTGAACGACCTATAGAAGAAAAATTTGAAGACCATTTAGGACTTCAAGACGTGGATTATGTAGAGCATTATGTAAGCAACGCCAGGCAGGCTGCCCATTATTACATCACCACTTTTGGGTTTGAGCTGAAGGCCTATTCCGGACTGGAAACCGGAGTGAGAGATCGGGCTTCATATTATTTGGAGCAGGGAAATATTCGGTTTGTACTTTCGGCTCCGCTTAACAGCAG
The DNA here is from genome assembly GCA_964505215.1 of uncultured Balneola sp. GTDB lineage: Bacteria > Bacteroidota > Rhodothermia > Balneolales > Balneolaceae > Gracilimonas. The sequence goes on along the minus strand of CAZDGU010000015.1, from coordinate 11,560 downwards.
CTCGCCCATCTCAAAATTTGTGCACCGGCATGGGGATGGCATCAAAGATATTGCCATGCAGGTAGAAGATGTAGATCGGGCATTTTCAGAATCTATAAAGCGTGGGGCAGAGGCGGTTTTGGAGCCACATGATTTAAAAGATGAGCATGGAGTGATTCGCAAAGCGGCTATAAAAACCTACGGCGATGTAATTCATTCCTTCATAGACCGTTCGGAATATAACGGAATCTTCATGCCCGGCTTTCAACCCAAAGAAAGTGTGCTTAAGACAACATCGGTGGGGGTTGAATTCGTAGATCATTGCGTGGGAAATGTAGAGCTGGGCAAGATGAACCATTGGGTAGATTTTTATCGCGATGTGCTGGGCTTTACGCAATACATTAGCTTTGATGACAAGGATATTTCCACAGAATACTCCGCTTTGATGAGCCGGGTAATGGCCGGAGGGCGCGGTATGATTAAGTTTCCCATCAACGAGCCGGCAGAAGGTAAAAAGAAGTCTCAAATTGAAGAGTTTCTGGACTTTTTTGAAGGTCCCGGCGTCCAGCACGTAGCACTGCTTACCGGCGATATTATTGGCACGGTAACGCAGCTGAGAGATCGGGGACTTGAATTTCTGAAAGTGCCCACTACCTATTACGAAGAGCTGGAAGAACGCGTGGGTAAAATTGATGAACCTATCGACAAGCTGGCTGATTTAGGCATTTTGGTTGACCGGGATGATGAAGGCTATCTGTTGCAAATTTTCAGTAAGCCGGTGGTAGATCGCCCAACTTTGTTTTATGAAATTATTCAGCGAAAAGGAGCTCGTGGTTTTGGAAAAGGTAATTTTAAAGCACTTTTTGAGGCCATCGAGCGCGAGCAGGATTTAAGAGGCAATCTGTAAATTATAAATGCTTGAATGTTAAATGAAATTAGCCACTTAACATTCTAAAACTCAAAATGAAACATTATGTATTATCACGCATTAGGAGAAATTCCGCATAAAAGGCATACTGTTTTTCGCCGCCCGGATGGAGAATTATATACCGAAGAGCTTTTTGGAGCCGAAGGTTTTCACGGAAACAGCTCGCTGCTATATCACCATCACATGCCCACGCGGGTGGTGAAAATAGAAGAAGGGGCGGAGATTTCGGTTAAAAAGGCAGATGAAAAAGTACTGCGCCATCGGTTATTAAAAACCCGGGATGTGCCCGCTGGTGGCGATCCCATAACCGGACGAAAAGTGCTGATGTTTAACAACGATGTGCAAATTGGCATTGCCCGACCTACCGACAGCATGGATTATTTTTACCGCAACGGAGAACATGACGAGCTGCTTTTTATTCACGAAGGCGAAGGTCATATTCAATCCGTTTTTGGCCGGCTCGATTTTGGCTACGGCGATTATATTTTCCTGCCTCGCGGAACTACCTACCAAATGAATTTTGAGACGGACGAAAATCGGTTTCTATGTACCGAATCCACCGGGCCTATAGAATTTCCGAAGCGCTATCTTTCTGAGATGGGGCAGTTTATGGAGAATTCACCCTTTTGTGAGCGGGATTTCAGATTGCCGTCCGAGCAGCTGTTTTTCCCTGAGGAAGGCGAGTTTGAAGTCCGCATAAAAAAAGGCGGCAGTTTTCATCATTATACTTTCGACTATCATCCCTGCGATGTGGTTGGGTGGGACGGATATTTATATCCATGGATTTTCAATATCAAAGATTTTGAGCCCATTACCGGGCGCATTCATCAGCCGCCGCCGGTGCATCAAACTTTTAGAGGTACTAATTATGTGGTGTGCAGCTTCTGTCCGCGAAAATTCGACTATCACCCCGACTCCATTCCCGCACCTTACAATCACTCCAATGTAGATTCGGATGAGATGATTTATTATGTAGAAGGTGACTTTATGAGCCGCAAGGGCATTGGTTATGCCGATATTACGCTGCACCCGGGAGGTATTCCGCACGGTCCTCAGCCCGGAAAAGCAGAAGCCAGCATTGGAGTAGAAGAAACGGACGAATATGCCGTAATGATAGACACCTTTCACCCGATGTACATAACTGAAGAAGCCATGCGGCTGGACGATCCCGGCTATCCTTATTCGTGGATTGAATGAACTTATTTCACCGAAAAAGCCGGCTTTTACCTGATCCTTTCCGGAGGATTGAAGCTGCTGTTTCTTGGATTGCAGCTTGTGCTAAACCTCCGGGTTCAGCTGAATTTACCACGTTTCATTTTCCAGAGAGTCGATGGCGTACATTACGTCTCGCTGGCTGATTTGGCCCACCAGCTTATCTCCATCCAGCACCGGAAAGCGGCGTAAGCGGAGTTTTAAAAACAGCTTGGCAACGGTCATAATATTCTCATCCGGACCAATGGTAACCGGGTCGGGCGTCATATAATCCCTTACTTTTCCAATAAGTTCGGGCGTGTTGGTGTACTTTCCGCGCACCACTTGCTTTAGGCAGTCACCCTCAGAAATAATGCCAATCAGTTTTCCATTTTCGTCAGTAACCGGGCCGCCTGAAATGTTTTTTTCCACCAAAGTATGCAATACGGCATAAATGGAGTCATCAGGCGAAAACGTAATGAGCTGTTTGGTCATGAAATCCTTCACCTGCAGTGCCTGATCTTTGGCTTTAGGCGGTTGTCTTTGAGGTCCTCTATAACTTATAACCATGGTTTGTCCCTTCTAAAAATGTTTGGAGTTATTTGAAGGCGTTGCAAAATCATAATTTCTTCGTCTGCAATTCAAAATCCTTCTGGTATATCTTAATAAGCAACTTTAACGTGTATATTGCAACAGTACACAGAAATATTGTTCCCGTTTTTATGGTTGAACTGAAGGAACACAGGTTTTCACCCCAAAATAGATTGTTCTGCGATGATTTTTTGGTGATGTTTTCCGTCTCTGGGTGAAGTTGGTTGAACCAGTCATTAGAAACCGTGCATTTTTATCAAAGCCGATTTTGCTAATGTGTGATTCTCTGTTCATATTCCGCACTTCAATATAAATGTAAACAACCGGCTATGAGATCCCTTTTATTAACCTGTACGTTATTTTTATTCACCCTGTCGCTTTCGGCTCAAACCAAAACCAGTTACGAAATTTCGTTTGAGAACGCCGTTCACCACGAGGCGAAAGTAAGCGTAACCTATACCAACTTAGACCAAGAAGTGTTGGAATTAAGGATGAGCCGGAGCTCGCCGGGCCGCTACGCGCTGCATGAATTTGCCAAAAATGTATATGGCGCAAAAGCCACCGACAGCCAAGGAAATGAGCTGGAAATTACCCGTCCAAATCCGCACCAGTGGAACGTAAGCGGTCATGACGGAACCGTAACTTTTGAGTACACGCTGTTTGCCAATCGGGGTGATGGGACGTATGCGCAGGTGGATGAAACGCATGCTCACTTAAATACTCCGGCCGTTTTTATATGGGCCCGCAATTATGAGCATCGCCCCATAGAAGTTACCTTCAACCTTCGGGAAGATTTGAACTGGAAAATTGCCACGCAGCTAAAGCACCAAAGTGGAACTACCTATTATGCGCCCGATTTGTACTACTTTTTAGACAGTCCGGTTGAAATTGCAGATTTCCACGAGCGTATGGAAAAAGTAGATGGCCAAACCATTCGTTTAGCTTTGCATACGCCGGCATCTGAACAAGAAGTGGACACCTATTTTGACAATGTAATGGCTATTGTGAAGGCCCAAAAAGAGGTATTTGGCGAGCTGCCCGATTTCGATTACGGTGAATATGTTTTTCTGAGCTGCTACATGCCCAATGCTAGCGGAGATGGAATGGAGCACCGAAATTCTACGGTAGTAACCAGCTCAAAGTCTTTAGATCGGCCGCTTGGAAATACCGGTTTGGGAACCGTATCGCATGAGTTTATACATATTTGGAACGTGGAGCGCATTCGTCCTGCCAGCTTAGAGCCTTTCAATTTTGAAGAAGCTAATATGAGCGGTGAGCTTTGGTTTGCGGAAGGATTTACCAGCTACTACACAGGCTTGATTTTAGCCCGGGCCGGCATCAACACAGGAAAAGAATATGTGGAGGGTTTATCTCGCGGACTTAATTATGTGATTAATCACCCCGGAAGAACGTATTTCAATCCTATAGAAATGAGTTATCAGGCGCCTTTTGTGGATGCGGCTACTTCTGTTGAGCCTCAGAATAAAGAAAATACCTTTATCTCGTATTACACCTATGGAAGCGTGCTGGGCTTAGCGCTGGACCTCTCGCTTAGAGAACTGGGTGGTGATAAAAGCCTGGATGGTTTTATGAGCCAGATGTGGCAGAAATTTGGCAAGCCGGAAGTTCCCTACACTAACCGTGATGTGAAAGCGACCTTAGCAGAATATGCGGGACAAGATTTTGCGTCAAACTTTTTCAATAAGTACATCTTTGACAGTCAGGTTCCCGATTACGCCTCTTTGTTGGCAAGTGTTGGGGTGAATTTTGAGCAGGCCAATCCCGGTAAAGCCAACCTTGGGACAAATATTCGCATTTCTGATGGAGTTGGGAAATTACGCTCCAACGCCATAAAAGGCTCTCCGATTTACAAGGCGGGCATAGAAGCAACCGACAACATAATTTCTATAGCCGGAACGCGACTAAATACGGTTCAGCGGGTTGATGAGACTCTGCAAAACCATAATCCCGGTGAGGAGGTAGAAGTTACGTTTACCCGCTGGGGTGAGGAACACACCGTGAAGCTGACGCTGGCAGAAGATCAAAGCTACAGAACCGTATGGAATGCAAAAGCCGGGAAGCAGAAAACTCAACAAAGAAATGCCTGGCTGAAATAAACGATGAGCTTTAGTGCTTGCTGATTGCAGTGAAACTTTGTCCTTATTTTAAACCACAAAACCGGTTCCAGCGTCCGCTGGGACCTTTTTTGTCCTCGTTGCCACGGCGAATTCTCGTTGCTAAGCTCCGGCTTAGCAATGCAGTCCCCGAAGCTCCGGCTTCGCATGTTTTAATTGGAGAGCTTCCAAGACGAGGGAAATTCAGCTTTAAAATGATTGTTAGCCATTTAACTTAAATAAATACGGCTACATATCAACGCGTTCTCCTCCTTGAGAAGGAGGAGTCAGAGGAGGTCGGAATGGTGGAATCTATCTTGCAACCTTGAGTACGAATTGATTTGCGAAAGATCGAACGACCGATTTTTGATGGACGAGTTGTTGGGAGTTAGTTAAAACACAAAATTGCGGATAACACCAACGGAAAGCCGGAGTTTCCGGAAGGGCATCACGGAGGTGGACCTTCCTGACGAGGAAAAAACCTACTTAAATCTCCCAAAAAAGCTGACAGCTGAAGTCTGAGAGCTGAAAGCTACAGCTCTTACCATCAACACCAAACCAAAGTAACCTTTATAGACAACTGTGAGCTTCTAATCAGACATCAACTTGCACCTGCAAAAATTCTGCTGCATATTTCCGCTAACTTTTAACTACTTCTTTCTCATCTATGAAATCATTTCTACAGCTGGTGGTAATATTTATTTTATGCTTAATCATATATCCAAGGGCTGAGGCTCAAAACTATCCCAAAATACTGTCTATGAAAGAAAGGGCAGAGGTGATGGATGAACTATTGAAAGACCGCATACAAGCGCTATTGCCTGATTTAATGGAACGTACCGGTATTGATATGTGGGTGGTGGTTTCGCGAGAATACAACGAAGATCCTGTGATTAAAACGTTGCTTCCTGCTACATGGCATGCCGCCCGGCGCCGAACCATTTTGGTGATGCATCAAACCGAAAAAGGAACGGTAGAAACTTTAGCGGTGGCCCGGTATGATGTGGGAGAGATGTTTAAAAGAGGCTGGGATCCTGAATCGGAGCCGGATCAGTGGGAGCGGCTCGCTGAAATCATTAAAGAAATAAATCCACAAAATATTGGAATAAATATTTCAGAAACCTGGGGTCATGCCGATGGTTTAGTCGTCACAGATTACGAAGAAATGAAAGCAGCCATTGGTAAGAAATATTCGAAGAGGCTGGTTTCTGCCGAGCAGCTGGCCGTGGGCTGGCTGGAAACCCGTACTCCAAAAGAAATGAACATTTATCCACAAATAGTTCGTGTAGCGCACGAAATTATTGCGGAAGGATTTTCTGATCGAGTCATTCAGCCCGGAGTAACCACCACCGATGATGTGGTGTGGTGGTATCGCGAAAAAATACGAGATCTTAACTTGGTGGCTTGGTTTCATCCCAGTGTATCTATACAACGAGCCGATCCGGAATCTTTTGATCATTTGAGAACCTTTGACAGCCGTCCTGCCGAGAATATTATTCTGCCGGGTGATTTGCTACACGTAGATTTTGGAATCACTTATTTACGCTTAAATACGGATACGCAGCAGCATGCTTATGTGCTCCGTGCGGGAGAAACGGAAGTGCCGAAGTATTTGGCGGAAGCTTTTGATAAAGCAAACCGACTGCAGGATATTTTTACCGGCAATTTTAAAGAAGGGCGAACCGGAAATGAAGTGCTCGCAATGTCTCGAAAGCAAGCCATAGCAGAAGGACTCAAGCCAAGTATTTATACGCATCCCATAGGTTATCACGGACACGCGGCCGGAACCACGCTGGGAATGTGGGATAAGCAGGAGGGCGTGCCCGGTGATGGAGATTATCCGCTGCACTTAAACACGGCCTATTCCATCGAACTAAACAACGCCACTTATATTAAAGAATGGGGAAAGGAAATACGAATTATGCTGGAAGAAGACGCTTATTTTGATGAAACAGGCGTTTGGTATATCGATGGAAGGCAGAAGGAAATCATGACCATTCCGAGAACGGCTGCACAGCAATAAGTGCATGAAGATATTTAATGTTCATACATCAATCGTTAAACATTGAGTTATTTTTATAAGTGATGCAGTCAGGTTTAGTCAAGATGTTTTTATTCAGATATGAAATAAAATCAATGTAAATGAGGTATTCAAAATGTCGTTTCAGAATTTAGAAGAGAAAATAGCTCACGCCCGAAGCCTTAATGAGCGGCTTCCTAAGCTGAATACCAATTATAAAGAGCTGTTAGAGCGTAGAAAAGATAACTCGAAGATCTTTTTGAGCTATCGGCAGGAGCAGCAGGATACGGCCGATATTTCGTACGCACAGCTGTATGAATATGTAATGAGCACCGCCCGGTTTTATAAATCTAAAGGGTTGAAATCCGGTGATAAAATTGCAACTATTTCGCACAATCACTGGCACACGGTGATTCAATATTTTGCAGCCTGGTACTGCGGCTTAGTGGTAGTTCCGGTTAATTTGGGGGAGGATGATGCACGCATTTCCTACATCCTGGAGAACGCTGAGGTGAAGCTTGCTCTGGTGCGAAATGAGTACGCGAATAGAATCAAAACAGTTCTGAGTAATAATGAGGCAATCAGCGATATTCAATTGGCAGCCTGTACAGAGCGTATAGAAAGCTTTAGCAGGGCAGAAGGCGAGCTTCCGGAAGCTACAACAGATATCACATCTGAAGCACTGATTGTATTTACTTCAGGAACTACCGGAAACCCTAAGGGAGTGGTGCTTACCCAGCGAAATCTCTTGGAAGACGCTCGCGCAATAAGTAAATGGCACAACATTGATGGCGGAACAAAGATGATGTGTGTGCTTCCCATTCATCACGTAAATGGAACTGTGGTTACGTTGATCACCCCTTTTTATGCAGGCGGCTCTTCGGTGTTAAACAGGAAATTCAGTGCCGGAGATTTTTTTGAGGCTATTGATGAAAATCATGTCCATGTAGTAAGCGTGGTTCCCACACTGCTTCAGTATCTGACGCACCATTATGAACAGAAGGAAAAGCCGGAAATTAAACAGTTCAGACATATTATATGTGGAGCCGGTCCGCTTACCGTTCAAACCGCGCAAAAGTTTGAAGAACTGTTCGGAGTTCCCATCATTCATGGATACGGACTTTCGGAAACTACCTGCTATTCATCTTTCCTTCCCACGGTTCAAACCGAAGAAGAGCATAATAAGTGGATGCGTGATTTCGGCTATCCCAGCATTGGCATTCCGATAAGGGCCAATTATATGGACATTCAGGATGAGGAAGGGAATTCACTGCCGGAGGGAGAGCGCGGAGAAATTGTGGTACGTGGAGTGAACGTGATGAAAGGGTACTTCAAAAATCGGGAAGCGAATGAGCGGGCTTTTAAAAACGGATGGTTCCGCACCGGTGACGAAGGATTTATTAGAAGAGACGAGAAAGAAAGGCCGTACTTTTTTATAACCGGACGGCTGAAGGAATTGATTATCAGGGGAGGGGTGAATTTAGCTCCGTTGGAGATTGATGAGGTCATAAATCAGGCTCCGGGCGTGAAAGCAGGCATTGCTGTGGGCTTTGAAAATGATTGGTATGGGGAGGAAGTAGGCGCTTATGTTGAGCTAATGGAGGGAGCTGAAGAAGATAAACAAGCTATTTTAGCATATTGCCAGGCAAAGCTGCCATTTTCAAAGGCACCTAAAGTAGTGGTTTTTGGAAATGAACTCCCCGTGACTTCCACCGGCAAGTACCAGCGATTAAAAGTGGCGCACCTGTTTGAAGAGTGGAAAGATGTTCAGTTTAGGGAATAACTCCTAACTCCTAAAATTCACACCCACAAAAAAAGGACGCAAGTATGAGTTGCGTCCTTTTGAGTTTAAGCTCGGTTATGAATTAATCGACGGCGGGGCAGTCATCCAGAGCGCTTAAATAAGCTTTTTCCAGAATATCCAATCCTTCGTCAATCAGTTCCTTGGTAATGGTTAGCGGCGGACGGAAACGCACGGTATTAGGTCCGCAAGAAAGAATCATCAATCCGTTTTCCATGCATCGGTTAATAACCATATCGCGAGAATAACCATTTGGAAGGTCGATAGCGCAGAACAATCCTTTACCGCGAGGGTTAGATAAATGTTCGTGCTTATCGGCTAATTCAACGAGTTTGCCATGCAGGTAGTCGCCTACGGTAGCTGCATTTTCTACCAGATTGTCCTCTTCAATAATATCAAGAATACGACCGAAGCGAACCATATCAACGAGGTTACCGCCCCAGGTAGAGTTAATTCGTGAAGATACATGGAAGCAGTTGGTTTCCACTTCATCTACGCGCTTACCGGCTAAAATACCGCACACTTGCGCTTTCTTACCGAAGGCTAAAATATCCGGCTTCACATAATGCTCGTGCGCCCAGAATTTTCCGGTCATGCCAACGCCCGTTTGCACTTCATCATAAATAAGAAGCGCCTCGTGCTTGTCAGCTAAATCACGCAGTGCCTGATGGAATTCAAGCCTGAAGTGACGATCGCCGCCTTCACCCTGAATAGGTTCAATCAGAATACAGGCAATATCATCTTTGTACTGCTCGAAGTATCGCTCTGCCTGGGCTATAGCCAGCTGCTCCTGCAGTGCAGTAGCTTCAATATTTTCGGCTGTAGCAGGGTACGTCATAGCCGGACTGATTACGCGCGGCCAGTCGAACTTGGTGAAGTATTTCACCTTGTCATGAATGGTATTGGTAACAGAAAGCGTGTAGCCCGTACGGCCGTGAAAAGCTTTTTCGAAGTGAAGTACTTTGTGTCCTTTTTCCTCGCGATATCCTTTCTGAAAGTTCTTCTGCACTTTCCAGTCAAAAGCTACTTTCATGGCATTCTCTACCGCCAAAGCTCCACCTGAAATAAAGAACGAGTACGGCATGTAATCCGGAACAGCTACGCGGCTGAACGATTGCATAAACTCGGCCATATCCTGTGTATAAACATCAGAGTTAGAAGGTTTGTTGATGGCAACACGTCCAAGTTTTGCAACGAAATCGTCATCACCGGCAATTTTGGGGTGATTCATTCCCAAAGGGTTAGACGCAAAAAAAGTGAAAAAATCGAGATAGCGTTTACCGGAAACTGAGTCCAATAAATAAGGCCCCTCGCTCTTTTCAAGATCCAGCACCATATCATACCCATCGGTAAGAAGGTGTTTGCCTAAAACTGAACGAACATTTTTGGGGCTTACGGTGTGTTTATCCGACATTTAATTCTCCTAAATTTTATAATATTGATGTTATGTTGAATCTACCAAATACAATGAAGGTGCTCAATAGCCTTTAGATTCACTAAAGTTGGAAATGCCCTTTTTGGACCCTTCTTGAGCGCTGAATAATTGCTTAGTATTATTTTTTAAAATACTTCAGCCGTTTTCCTGATGATGGCCACACAATCTAATAATTGTTCTTCAGTCATCACAAGCGGTGGCGCAAACCGAATGATATTTCCATGCGTGGGCTTGGCCAGTAATCCATTATCCTTTAGCGCTACGCAGAAGTTCCAGGCGGTTTGGCTTTCAGGGGTATCGTTGATGTCTATTGCATTCAGCAATCCTTTTCCGCGTACTTTCAAGAATAAATCGAACTGCTCAATCAGCTTCTGCATCTCTGCTCTGAATAGTTTGCCGAGGGTTTCAGCATTCTCAGCCAGATTCTCATCCTTAACCACATCAAGTGCGGCCATCGCCACCTTGCAGGCTACGGGATTGCCACCATAGGTAGAACCGTGCTGACCGGGTTTTATTACATCCATGATATCATTATCCGCTAAAACCGCAGAAACTGGATAAGCTCCTCCCGAGAGCGCCTTTCCTAAAATTAACATATCCGGCTTAACCTGCTCATGATCGCAAGCTAAAAGTTTACCGGTTCGGGCAATTCCGGTTTGAATTTCATCGGCCATAAACAATACGTTGGCCTGCTTGCACAATTCGTGAGCGGCTGCCAAGTATCCATCATCCGGAACCACCACGCCGGCCTCGCCTTGTATGGGTTCAACTAAAAATCCGGCTACATGTGGCTGTTGCAGCGCTTCTTCCAGTGCGGCTATATCATTATAAGGTATCTTGATAAATCCTGGTGTATAAGGACCAAAGTTTTTACGCGCATCCGTATCATTGGAAAAAGAAATAACGGTTGTGGTACGCCCATGAAAGTTATTCTCAAGCACAATAATTTGCGCCTGATGCTCCGGAATATTCTTTTTCTCATATGCCCATTTACGACAAATTTTAATAGCCGTCTCCACAGCTTCGGCTCCCGTATTCATAGGAAGCACTTTCTCAAAACCAAAATATTCGGTTACATATTGTTCATACTTGCCCAGCACGTTATTATAAAAAGCCCGGGAAGTCAGGCTCAGCGTATTCGATTGCTCGGTCAGCGCTTCAATAATTTTGGGATGACTGTGTCCCTGATTAACCGCCGAATAAGCCGAGAGAAAATCATAATATTTATTTCCCTCCGGATCCCAAACGTACACGCCCTGACCTTTAGCCAGCACCACCGGCAGGGGATGATAGTTATGTGCTCCGTATTGATTCTCTAATTCTATAGCTTGTTTAGATGTGATCATAAAAGATAAAATAATGGGTTGTATTTTTCTTGTTGAAAATAGGGAAAGAAGCCCACAAAGCAGAAAAAAAGTTTAGAAATAAGCTTGCTATCGGTAGGAAATAAACCGTATATTGAGTTCTTCACATCGCGGGGTGGAGCAGCTGGTAGCTCGTC
>CAZDGU010000014.1:0-62836 GCA_964505215.1 uncultured Balneola sp. | reverse complement strand
TCGCTACTTCAACCAAATCATAATCCCCGCGCCGTTTAAACGCTGGGTCGTTAGTACGCTACTAAAAAAATCAATAATCGTGGACTTAGAGAATCACTACAACAAACTATGGAGACAGTCCCTTTGGAAGTTTAAAAGCAATGAATTTGAGTTTGATCCTCTAATAAATTCAGAGGATGACAATCGATATGGAATTACATTATTAGCTCGTCCTACAAAAGAAGTAAAACGAAATATTTCTGATACTCTTGAAGAAATTAGAAACATAGCTCCCAATCAATATTACTACCCAAAAACAGATTTACATGTAACAATTTTGTCTATCATTTCTTGTTATTCTGGGTTTTCACTCGATCAAGTTGAAAAAACGAATTATGTGAAAATTGTCCAATCTGTCGTCAATTCGATTGCTCCTTTTGAAATAGATTTCCGTGGCTTAACTGCTTCGCCTTCATGCATTTTGGTTCAAGGATTTCCAAGCGGAAATCAGTTAAACATTTTGCGAAATGAGTTGAGAGAAAAATTTAAAGATTCTGGTCTTCAGCATTTCATTGACAAACGTTATCAGTTGCAAACAGCTCACATGACAACTATTCGATTTAAAGAATCGTTTGAAAATGCTGAGAGATTTATCAACAAAACTGCCGAGCTAAGAGACAAAAGTTTTGGCAGTTGTGTCATTGATCAAATCGAGTTGGTCGGCAATGATTGGTATCAACAAAAAGAAAAGGTTAAATCAATCGCTAAGTTTTCCCTGAGCAAACAAAAGGTTTTGTAGCGTACTAACCCGCGCATTAAGGGGACGCACCTCGCCTGGTCTTCCCAACTTTTGGCTTTTTAGCTTTCCAATCATTATTTAACAAGTCAACATTCAAGCGTGCGCACCTTATGCGCAAGGTCGTTATGCCTTTCTAAAACAATTTTGTTGCATGGATACCGTTAATCCATTAAATTAAAGAATGATCAAATCATTTGGAGACAAAGCAACTTCAGATCTGTTTCATGGTAACTCGAGTAGTAAAGTTCGAAAGTTACCTACTCAAATCCTTGATTCTGCTATTTACAAATTGGATATACTGAATGCTGCTACTTCTTTAGATGATTTGCGATCACCTCCAGGCAACAGATTAGAAGCACTGCGTGGAGATTATAAAGGATATCATAGCATTCGAGTTAACGCTCAATGGAGAATCGTTTTTCGTTGGGAGAACTCCAATGCTTTTGATGTAGCCATTGTTGATTATCATTAGATATTAGATAAAGGTAAAAACTATGATTCCACAAAATAGAATAACCACACATCCCGGTACGATTCTACTCAAAGAGTACCTAGACCCTATGGGATTAACGCAGAAAGAATTAGCTGATCACTTGGAAATTCCCATTCAACGGGTTAATGAAATTGTACGGGGGAAAAGAGGCATTTCTTCGGATACAGCTTGGTTGCTATCAAAAGCTTTAAATACTTCTCCCGAGTTTTGGTTAAATCTACAGGCTATGCATGATTTATCCTCGAATCGTCCAAACAAAGAAATTGCTCCGCTTAAAGCTGTTCAGGCTTAACAAGGCGTTTTAAATCGGACGCGGACGGGGTGCGATGGAACTTGATTGCTTGGAATTAATTTCGCTACTTCAGAAGAGATCCTAATTCCCGTGCCGCTTACACGCCGGGTCGTTATTTGCATTTAATCTATGGACGAGAAAAAGAAAAGATTTAGAAGGCTAGTTCTCAGCTCCACTGACCTAAGTCAAGCGAAACGATTCGTAAAATATATTCTAGAGAATGAACTTTATTTAGAAAGAACTGAAGATCAAAGAACGATTAATCGTAGTATGCAAACCTCCTCAATTGTTTCTTACATAAGGCCATTTTCAGGTAATTATGACAAATTTGATACATTCGGAAGACTTGATGAAAAGCATTTGAAATCACTAAATGATGAAGAGCTAAAATTCCACAATCATATTAAAAATCTTAGAAACCAAGTTTTCGCACATACAGATTCAGAAGTACGTGGATTGAGAATTAATATCACAAATTTTGCAGGTTCAAGAACTGCATGGTCATCAAGTCATAATCCATTTGCTCCATTTTCAAAAGAGCAATGGCTAAAGTTTTCGGATATCATAAATAAAGTTGATGGTTCAATAGCAGATGATATAGTTGAAATGCAAAGTCAGTTTGGTGAAAATGACTCATTTTAATCATGCAAATAACATCTTTAAAAAGGATAATGTCAAGGGCCTATAGCTTTCCCACCGTAGATGTTACGTTCTCATTAAATTGTTTCAGCACGCTACCTGTATGCACCTGCTAATGGCATGGTCGGTTAGTGATCTTTGCTTTGCTGACGCTACCGGTGTTCAAAACACCTTTATGGGTTTGTTCCCTCCCGGTCTGCCGGCTCCAAGCCGTCTGTCTGATTCGGCTAACCTAAGTCTAATCCATCGATCAGACGGGTAATCCGTCAGATCGAGTCCCGAGTGGTAATATCCATCTTTACAGTCTGCCGGTTCTCCAAACTTCAGTTCCCATCAATTTGTTCTTCAAATAAGAAATGAACCGGGTGATACTTTTTTACATACTTCCGCATCATATTTGAACGTAAGACGATGTGCCTGCTTGGTTATTAAATCGGTTTTATTCATATTACTCTTTCAATTTTAACCGTAACGAGAACAATACAAACAAAGGAAGCAAGCATAACATGAGCAGCACTTGTGATATACTAATGTAAATAATTAAAAAACTTCATTATGAAAACAAAAATATTGATTTTGCTGGTATCGATAATTTTCATGAATTTTTCATACGGACAATCGTTTGAAACAGATTCTATATCACAATCAGAAGTTTCAAAACTTCATTTCATAACAGGAAAATGGGAAGGAAAAGGCTGGATGATGGGGGCCAATGGGGAAAAATCTGAATTCGACCAAACTGAAAATATTCAGTTCAAGTTAGATAGCACTGCAATTTTAATAGAGGGGCTCGGAAAGAATAATGAAAAGGTCATTCACAATGCAATGGCCATTATATCTTATAATAAAACTGACAAAAATTATACTTTCCAATCATATTTGCAAAATGGAAGAAAAGGCGAGTTCAAGGCGGAATTGATTGATGAAAAGCTTTATTGGTATCCAAGCACAAATATGCGCTACATAATTGAGCTCAATGATAAAGACCAGTGGTATGAAATTGGAGAAATTAAGAGAGGTGAGAATTGGTTCCAGTTATTTGAAATGACTCTTGACCGGATGAAATAATTTTCTGAAGTAATATATAACCGCAATTACGGTGGATTCGATTGCGTGCGAATTCACCCAAAATTGCTAACATCTGTTTCAATCGGAAAACAACTCCAGTTTCAGTTCAGGAAGTACAAAAGGCTGCTCAAGAACTCCTTAAAAGTGACTTTCCAGTATGATCCTAAAGCAGTGAAATAGCTAACAAGCTCCATTCAATGCTACGAAGACGCGCCAGCCTGACTTGGGTATGAGCCATAAAAATGCGCCACCTAAAATAACATTGGCAAACATGCTCCTTTTTTAGCTACATTAATCATTCTCTCAGTACGGAAAGCCAGCACATATTTATACCGGAGAGTTAACATGGATAAGATTGATACTATTGTTGCCGATGGTCATGAAATTTTTCGCTATGGCCTGAGTGCTATTTTAAAAGACAGCGGTCATTTCACGGTTTGCAGTGAAATTGATAACGGCGCTCTGGTTCTTGCGGCTTTCGAAAATGTTACGCCACAGCTCTGCATTCTTTCCGTTACCATGCCCGAAATGGAAGGCATTGTAATCGCTAAAAAAATTATTGAGAAATACCCTTCTGCTAATATTCTTCTGCTGGCCGATCAAACCGATCCCAAAACCCTCCACGATTTTATGGATTCTCAGGCATTTGGACTCATTCATAAATCCGCTCACCAAATAGAACTGCTGGATGCTGCTCAAAAAGTAGCTGCCGGCGAGCGATATTTGGGAAAACAATTTTCAAAAATGATGACGGAGGAATACACTCGCTTAGCTCGCAAAAAGAAAAAAGCAGATCCCGTAAAATCAATCACCAAACGAGAGCGAGAAGTATTAAACCTGTTGACCAAAGGATTGACGAGCAGCGAAATCGGCTCAAAGCTATTTATCAGTCCGCGAACGGTAGAAAAACACCGAACCAATCTTCTCAAAAAACTTCAGCTTAAAAATACGGCCTCTCTCGTCCGTTTTGCCATGGAAAATGAACGGGCGTTATTTTAATTCTACCGATTGAACAGACAAGACATACGTAAAAACACGTAGATAAATTACGTAATTCTTGGCATTGACGTGCTGCCCTCATACAAGTAAGTTACGGTCGCATATGGGGTAATAGCCGTCTGTAGATGATATTAGCCGTCGACCATTGATTTGGCGACGGCTTTTTTTGTGTAATATTTTTTGGATTCGCTATTTTTGATATTATTTCAACTATTTATTAAACAGGTTTTCGGAAAACTTAGGGACGTTTCCCGCATAACTGCATCATAGTGATATCTAAAACTTAAATTAATATGGACCGCAGAACCTTCTTAAAAACAAGTATTACAGCCGGCGCCGGCCTGCCTTTCACATTAAAGCTATTTAAAGCAGGACTCTTCCTCTCTAATAATCCTGATTTCAGAATTTGGAATCGCTTAGGCGGTCCCATTGGCGGACTGGGTTATAATGTTCGATATCGTCCGGATAAACCTGAAACTTTTTTCGTAACCGACGCCTGGACCGGCCTTCAAAGAAGCGATAATGCGGGCGAGGATTGGTATCCCGCTAACAACGGTATTGATTACCGGTTCGGCCCGTCTGATGATGCCATCCCGGTTTTTGCTTTTCGTGTAGATGTAAATAACAACAATATTTTATGGGCCGGCATGGAGTATGGCGGAGGCTTATACAAGTCGACCGATGGGGGAGAAACCTGGCTTAAAAAAGATAACGGCATCGTGCTTTCCCCCGATCCGGACACCAATGATGGGGTGCTCACCATGCGCCATATTGAAGTAGAGCCGGGAAATTCTGAGGTCGTGTATGCCATGGGCGAAATGCACACCGCGCGGTGGGGACACGAATTTGAACGGGTGAAAGGCTACGTATATAAAACCACAGACGGCGGTGAAAACTGGGCTTTACTAAAGGTATTTGACAGCCTAACCCGCTGGATGTTCATCAACCCAAATAACACAAACCGGATTTTGCTGGCTACCGGTATTTTTGACCGGGAAGCGGATACCGATGATCCCAATAATCAATTCCCATCGGGGAATGGCGCGGGTATGTTTTACTCAGATGATGGCGGCATAACATGGAACGAGGCAAACACAGGTATTTCCGCTTTAAAAAGTATGTTTATGGGCGGTGCGGATATCAACCCGAACAATCCCCAAGAGATTATTATTGCAGCGGGAAATAATAACGACCGTGCCCAAAAAAGCAAAAATGGAGCCGTTTACAAAACAACCGATTTTGGCCAAACCTGGACTGATATATCCCCTTACTTTTATTACCCTTTAGAGCCTATGACAGCCATAGCTTATGCGCCTTCCAATCCGAATATCGTATATGCAGGCTCCGCTGAAGCTATTTATCGTTCTACAAACGGAGGCTCCGGTTGGACCCGCCATAGCGGGCCGAATTTTGCTCCTTACGGTCCTCCCGGCGTGCGCAGTGGTGTTCCTATTGATATGGTCGTCAGCGCCGATGACCCCAATACTCTGTATGTAAATAATTACGGCGGCGGGGTTTTTAAATCTACCGATGGAGCCAAAAACTGGATGAGCTGGAGCAAAGGATATTCTGGTGCTGATATCCACGGCCTGGACGTACATCCGAACGATCCTGAATGGGTAATGGCAAACGGACGAAGCGGGATTTTTACCAGCAGCGATGCCGGAGCAAACTGGACGGGAATCAGTTATGGGACAGCCGCCTTCCCTGAGGGAGCCGGAACCGCCTTCGACCCTTCCGACCCCACCGGCAATACTCGTTTTGCCTGTGATGAATTTGAAAGTTTTATTTTGCGCAGCACCAATGGCGGCAAAAACTGGCAAACCGTCAACTATCTCCAAACCGGAGAAGTTGGTGACCGCCATGGAGTGAGAAATTTGCGCTTTGCCCCCTCCGACTCCAACATAGTTTATGCCGGTTATATGGCGGCGGGGCTGCATGCCGATCCCCATCAAACCAATTTTGCTGAAAGTTTAGGCATATACAAATCTACGGATGGAGGGGAAAGCTGGGCGTCAATCAACTCGGGCTTGCCAACCGGAGCCCAAGCTAAAAATGTTACCGATATTGCTGTTAGCCATCAAAATACGGATGTGGTTTACATTTCTCTGCGAGATGGCGGGCTTTATAAAACAGAGAACGGCGGACAGAGCTGGCAGGCTATAACCGGCGCGCTTCCTGCCGGACAAAACTGGAATGATTTGTGGCTGCCTGAGATAGATCCTATTCCCCGGCATTCGCTGTTTTCCGTAGCGGTTCACCCCAAAAACGATCAACTTATTTTTATTGGATGTAATATCCACGGCCTCTACAAATCGGAAAATGGAGGACAAAACTGGACGCAGGTTCTGACCCCGCAAACCATGATTGAAAACGGTACCTCCGATCATGGGCACATCATGTCGATTGTATTTGATCCAATAACACCCGCAAACATGTATGCCGCCGAGTGGCATGGGGGCGTTTATGAAAGCACCGATGGCGGGGAAAGCTGGAAAATTATCAACGAGGCCCTTTCGACCCGAGCCGTGGCTATGCTGCGATTTTCGGGGAAAGGAGAATACCTGTATGCCGCCACTCAAGGCGAGGGGGTATTCCGCTATCAGCTTCGCGAGGTAATAAAAACAGACGTTGAGGCTAACCCAACGCTTCCTGTTTCCATCCGGTTGAAGCAAAATTATCCAAACCCTTTTAATCCGGGAACCACCATTAACTATTCCATTCAAAAATCCGGATTTGTAAAATTGACGGTCTATAATTCGCTTGGGCAGAGTGTGGCCACATTGATAAATCGAATTAAAACATCCGGCAATCACTCGGTGTATTTTGATGCTTCCCAACTATCCAGCGGCAATTACTTATATGTGTTAGAAGCCAACGGAGCAAAAGTCAGCAAGCAAATGGTGCTGGTAAAATAAAATTGAGAGGCTCAATAAAAACTGAAAAGACTTTCGATAATATCTACAAAAAAAGCCCGATTTGATGCTGCAAATCGAGCTTTATATGCGTGTACCGTGGGGCGGAATTGAACCGCCGACCTCACGATTATGAGTCGTGCGCTCTAACCACCTGAGCTACCACGGCATATGATGGTTTTTTAGAGAGCATCAAATATACGGCATTATATACCAAAGGGTAAAATGTTTTTTTGACTTTCTGAATATAGATTGATGCTCGCACCCGACATTACCGCCACGCCTCAGCTATAAAAAACCCACCGGAGTTGGGGGTACATGCCTGAACTTCCGGCTCAAAAGTGTAAAAGATTGCGGGGTAGCAGATATTGCCTTTGTGGAACCGGAGGTTCCGGCAGGCATTACGAACGGGACAGCCTGTGTAAAAACTCAAGACTTGAGAATAGACTCTTAAACTTATTAAGAAAAAACCCTCCAAGGATTTAGAATCCTTGGAGGATTTGCTAAAATAACCTGTTTCCCCTAACAAATTTAACCCTGCTTTTTTAACAAGGTACTTTTTACACAGGCTGGGAAGTTTGGAAAATAAACAGCGGATGTTACCGTGATTTAAAATAATTTGAGGCGGAGCCTCGGTAGGGCGTTCCGGGGCAGAGCCCACGGAACGAGGGAAAAGGAATCACACTCACGGCACGGGAAGCAGGAGCTTCCGGGACTGCGTTGCTAAGCCGGAGCTTAGCGACGAGAATAACCGCAAAAACCCCAACGGGGTTAAACTAATTACCTGTTAAATCACAGTATTTTCTTCCATCAACAAAAAGCCCCGGACCATATCATAGCCTGAGGCATGCCCTAACGGATCAGCGTTAGTTAAACCACGTCAATACACATGGATCATTTTATGGGTTCATTCAAGAAAGCTTATTTTTCTATTTTTATCCTGCCCTTCATAACCGGATGCAGCGTACAGATGTAGTCAATTTGCCCATCGGTTTCACTTTTAGATATCTTAACCGCATACCATTCACCCATTTTTAAGCTTTTTGAAACCAACAACTTATCAGTTTTGTCCACCACATCATGCTCTACAATATCCCGGTTTACCCACTTAATGGAATCTCCCGGAGCAACCGTCAGCGTTTGAGGAACAAACTTCATTTGTTTTATCTCAACAACATGAGTTTCTCCTTTTTGAGCTGATGGCGAACCACAGCCAAAAAAGAGAACACTCATCGTCAGCATTACAATGTATGATGCAAATCGCATGAAATTACTTACTCAGCTTTGCCTGTACAGATTCGGCATGTTCTAAATGCGCTTCTAAAGCAGGGAGAACTACCCCCAATAAATCTTTCAGCTCCATATTTTCTGTGGAAGGAATAAGTACATCTCTCACCGCATCAATTACGGCTTTGTGATAAGCCACCTCATTATCAATATAGGCTTTGTCGAAAGCAGCTCCTTTTTTCTTTTTCAGTATTTTCAGAATGTCTTCAGAATCGCTGTTCAGCTGTTTACTCAGTGCATTCGGCTGAGGTTCAACCCCAAGCTTGGTTACCAAAGCTACCGCCTGCTCAATAACTGCGGTGTGATCGCTAATCATCGTATTGGCAAACTCCACGATATCATCATTGCTGCTTTTCTTTTTGGCTAATTCGCCATAAGCAATATCAATTTTATTTGCAGCCACGGCTATGGCGGCTACTTCTGCATCATTAAACTGATTGTTTTGCTGCGCAAAAGCATTGCACGTCAAAAATGAAACAATCAGTGCGGGTATTAATAGGGTTTTTGTTTTCATAATTCTAATCTGTTCTGTGTTAATATTTACATTCAGTGATTAGATAGCCCAACAGCCCGATCGGTTACAAAATTTTTTATTTCCTTTACCCTCCACAAAATTTAGACCATGATTAACACGCTCTTACGGGTAATTTCAAAATAAAAAAGTCATCCCCAATGCTATTGAGGATGACTTTACTTTCACACCAACTAATTTATTTCTGCTTAGTGAGCATGAGCAGCGGGATTTGCTCCTAAAACTACTTCATAAACAGGCTCGGCATAGTGCATAAACTCTACATACTTGTGTACAAACTCCCGGCCGGCTTCAATATTTTCCGGGTTGAAGTTTTTGGCATCCATCATGCTTTCAAACAAGATGTTCAATCTCTTTTCAAAAGATGTTGTAATAAGAGTTTTTAACTCATCCAAAGAGCCGGTTTCCAGGGCATTATCTCCCGCCGGAATTACAGGGCCAAAATCGGTTCCGGCAGGTTTCAATCCGGTGTATGCAGCACCTTCCGACTCGCGATGCAGTCGCACCAGCGTTTCAAAGAAATACATATCAGCCATTTCGCGAACCTCTTCGCTCACGTTTCTGATTTCTTGCGTTTTCTTAAATGCTTTTCTGATTTGATCTTCCTGTTCTTCATTCACCCAAATAAGCACCAAATTTACATCTTTGGCTTCAAGGGCTTTTTGAGCCGCTAAAATTACCGGCCCGTCCATGCTGTCGCAATGTGCTGATGCATTTTTCGGGATGATAAGTCCTGCAAAAATAAGTGTGATAGTTAACAGTGTTGTTTTAATACTTCTTGTAAATAACATGGGATTCTCCATTTGGTTTTTGATTGTGAGCCTAAGCTAATGAAGAAGCTCCGGTACTAAAATGAGCTGGCTCAAAGTAGTACAAGTATTATCAGTTATTTATTGTGAAAGGGAGAAAGCAGAAAATTATGGGGTGAACCGATTTCTAATTCAGTCATTTCATTCCTAATCCAGCAAAGTTTGTAACCCAATTACGACATGTGCTATCTAACAGGAAACGAAACGCAGAATTAAACATTCTAAAATGGAAAAAGAACTTAAAAGCGTCCTATCACGAAAAGATTTTTTACGAACCGCCGGCTCCACCGCCTTATTTGCCACTCTTGGCATTGGGTTTATAGGCTGCAGCAGCTCTACCGGCAACGATAATGACAACGTAATAATTGACGATCCCGGAAATGGCGGAGATAACACCGGACCTATTCAAATTACCAATAATGGAAATACCATTACCATAGACTTAGCCGACAACTCTGTATCAAAACTAAATAGCAGCGGTGGATGGTTACTGATTGCACAAGCCAACACGCTGGTGGTAAATGTAGATGGCCAAACCATTCGGGCTTTCACCAGTGTATGCACGCATCAAGGCTGCTCTACCGACTGGGAATTTTCTAACAGCTTATTCGAATGCACTTGCCACGGCTCAAGATATAACACCAGCGGCATGGTTGTGCGCGGACCGGCAAATCAAGACCTGAAAGAGTTTGAGACTTCCGTAAGCGGAAATGAGTTAACAATAACAAAGTAAAAACTATCATGTTTTTGAAAAAAATGATACCGGCTATGTTTCTTAGTTTCATGTTTTTAAGCGGTTATGCCCAATCGAAAAAATATATTGCAACCGATGGATATGTAGAATTTCTTTCAAAAGCCCCCTTGCATCAGTTTAAAGGAAAGAGCAAGGTGCTACATGGATTGATTGACCTAAACAAGAATCTGGTGGATTTCTATGTGGATTTGAACACCCTGAAAACCGGTATTGCAAAACGAGATTCTGATATGCGAAACAGCTATTTGGATACGGAAGACCATCCATTTGCTGAATTTACAGGAGCCTTAGATGCAGTTGAAATGCTGAATCCGGTTCCCGGAAAACCGAAAAAAGTAACGGCTACGGGGACGTTTAGCCTGCACGGGGTGAAAAGAAAAATAACCGTAGAAGGAACGCTGACTGCTACCGAGGACGGACTGAATTTAAAAGCCACCTGGCCCATTCTGCTTGAAGATTATAATATTGAAAGACCCGGTTTTCTCTTTTATGAGCTGGCAGACGAACAGATTATTTCCATAGACATTGAACTACACCCGAGCAATTAAATGATTTCCAAATATCTGCTTACCCGTTTTTTTACATTTATTTTGCTGATGCTCTTATTTCCTTTTTATTCGGCGGCACAGCTCAAACGAACCCGCGCCGTACAGAATGCTCCGGTTGAGCTCACGTTTATGGCTCCAAAAAACCTGCATCTTTACACCACCGAACACCTCCACAAAGGAGAGCTTCACTATTCCATCATGCACACCTTTGGAGAAGTAAACGCCGGTGTTGACAACTTTTGGGGACTCGATTTTGGTGCCAATATTCGCCTGAATTTTGAGTACGGCCTCACCGATAAGCTGACTGTAGGAATTGGGCGAATCGGCCAGGATAAAGTATATACCGTTTCTGCCCGAAGGCTGCTGGTTCGCGAAAAAAAACAGCGGGGAGCTCCCGTTTCTGTATCCCTGAATATGCTGGCGGGCATTTCAACCATCCGCACACAATTTTTAGCAAACGGTTATACGTTTGGAGATCGCCTGCATTATTCCGCTTCTCTTCCATTCACCAAAAAAGTAACCAATCGGCTTAGCGTGCTTGTCTCTCCCATGGCTACCCACTTCAGCCGTACAGGAACAGAATTGAGTTTAAGTCATCCTGACATTCAAACCTACCTAAGCGCCGGCAATGGATTCAGATACCAAATTTCACCCCATGGAGCCATTACGTTTCAGTCTGTTATTCCGTTGAAAGACAACAATCGGTTAAAACCCAATTTTGGCATTGGCTTTGATATTGAAACCGGCGGGCATGTTTTTCAAATGTATTTTACCACCTCTCAATCTCTTAACGAAGCGTATTTAATTGCCTCAGAAAACGGTAATATTTTTGAAAAAGCATTCCGATTTGGCTTCAATATCAATCGGCTATTTAAGCCGCACTAATTTGAGTTTAGCTGATTTCGGTTTATAATCACCACCGATAAAATAATAATCAGAATTCCCACCCACTGTACAGCTTTAACCTGTTCGTGTAACAGCAAGTAGGCACTGAAAACTGAAACAGGAATTTCTAAAGATGCCATGATACTCCCAAGCCCAACGCCGGTGAGCGGAAAGCCTTTGCTGAATAGTAGTGGCGGCAGTATGGTTCCGAAAGAAGCTAAAAATAATCCCCAGGTAAAAATTACGGAGATTTTAAAATCGGACAGGGTAAAATCGCTCACAACGGGTAAATTCCAAAATATCAGCACCGTAACTAAACCGCCTAACACTAAATATTTACTTCTAATAAGAGTGGGCAAATGCAAAGCTACGCTATTAGTTGCAAACATAGTGGTGGCAAATGTGGTTGCTGCAATCAACCCAAAAAAAACGCCTTGCCATTGAATGTGAGCAGATGCATCCATTACGTTAACCGCCAGCAGTGTTCCAAAAACAGTGGTAACAGCTCCTATAATTTTAGACTTATTGAGAAGATGCGGAGCCATAAAAAACTCGAATACCAAGCCAATCCATATAGATTGCATCAGCAAAATAATGCCTACAGATACCGGCAAATACTGAATGGATAAATAATAAAAACTGGAGGTAAAGCCCAAAGAAGTTCCATACAGTACAAGTTTCAACTTTGAGTCTTGCCTTTTGAATGCAGGATCTGCTGCTTTATTTTGTTGAGCCTGCCCCCTGATACCCAGTATTTTTGCGACAGCAAAAAGTACAGAGAAGCCGATCAAGTACTGCGAAATGGTTAATACACCTGTAGAAATACCTTTATTATTTGCAATTTTCACAAAAGTAGCCAACACGCCGTAGCTGGATGCACCAATGGCGATGTATAAAATTCCTTTTAAATTTTTCATGTAATAAGCGGAAGCAAAATAGTTTGAAAGCAGGCCGATTGTTTTCGGGTTGATCCGGTTTTTTTCAACGATCAAACCCACAACCAAGCCAAAAAAATGATAGCCTTGAAGATACGAACATAATCCGGATGGTTGGGAATCATTTTGAACTTCTTTCCCGTGGATAAGCCAATCATTCTTACCTTAAACTTTACTTTCAATCAATAAAAACCTCACTGTAAACAAAAAAACCTCCGGACTTTACAGATAGTAAATCTGACGGTCCGAAGGCTTTTTAATAGGAGCGTAATTTAACCGGCTTTTGTCAAAACCCGTTTATGATTATTCTCATTCTTACCTAACTCCTCTTGCCGGATCATAGCTGTGTTTTTCATCACGGTTAACCTTTTTCAGATAGCGTATAACGGTCTTATCTTCCGTAACCACTTTCACATTATACAACCCTTTTTGTAAACTGTAAGTGTATCCTTCTCCTTTAAATCGTTCCGGATGTAGAATAACAGGTTCGGTTTCTGTTGGGTTATCTATTTTCGAAAAGCTTACAGAGTACACTCCAAATCCGCCATCTACGCCTCCAATGCCTCCGTTTTCACCTTCTTCTCCCTCATTTCCACAGCCGGTAATTTCGATAACATTATCACTGTTTTGGTCGGCAGTACCATCACCGCTGGAAATTATGTTTCCAAGACAGTCTTGATAAATAAGGGAAGCCTCATTTACCGAAGGACTTGTGCCCGAGCCGCCGCCTCCGTAATGACTTCCGTTGTCGTTTACCTGTAAACAGACAAGGTCGATTCCATATCTTGAATCACTCGAAACAATATCGCTGTTTATCTTAGAGCTGAAGAAAATCAAGTCCTGCGCATTGTTATATGTAAAGTTCGCGCCAAAACCATTCCAGTTGCTTAAATCAGAATGTGGTTGATAGGGCGATGATAAACGGCCTTCCCCTACGCTGCCGTCTCCTTTCCACTGGCCAAAGCCTTTTTCAACCGCATAAACAGGTCCCTGTATCACATTATTCTGGCTGTCATAATAATCGCCGGGGGGCAACTCTCCCGGAAACAAAACATCTACCTGATATTGAGGTTCTCCGCCCCAATGGGCTACCGGTGGGTTTAACTGCTCCCAAGCTGAAAACTGTGTTTCGCTCATGTATTCGTAATAATGTATTTCCAGCTCACCGGTTTCATTAGGTTCGGGCGACCATCTTTGGCTCACCATTTCAATTTTGTATTTGGTGGGATTGGTTTCATAGTCGGTAAAACTGGCCAAATTATAGGCATAATCGGGACCGTTACAAGTAACCATACTGTGAAAATATTGTGGGGGCGACGGCTGCGCTAACCCCATCGGCTCAACAGAAGTTGGCACAGGCCCTTTTGCCATCGCCTTCCCGCTGCCGTCAAGTACTGTGATCATTAAAGCATATTTCACTTCGTTTTTTGTTTTAAATTCTTCCGGAATTCTTACATAAGGTTGTTTGGGCGTCATTTTCCCTTCCCAAACGGTTACGAACTCATAATTTCCATTTTCCATTTTTTCGCTCGTCTGCACTTCAACTATAAACCCATCGGCTTTAGGATACGCCTGAGGATTTAAAACTAAAAAATTGTTATTGTTTTTAGAAAATGGAGAGTAACGCACTAAACCCATCATATCATCATAATCTGGTTGTTTCTGCGAATTTTCTATTTGCTCTTTTTCATCTGTAACAACACTGTCTTGGCAAGCGCTGAAGCCTGTAATCAAACCAAACAGCAGCAGGGCTTTTATGGTGTTTGGCACCGACAACAAACCGTCTTTCTTCTTTCTCTTATTCACTTTCATTTTTTCTCTTTTTGAAATTAGAATTAATTACACCGGAGTGCGTCTATAGTTTAAGTAAGAATAACTATCAGACAACTCCGTATTTGTGAGTAGTACACACGAACAGGCAAGTCACCCCCAAACATTATTCTGTTTTATCAGAGTTTAAGAGCTAAATCGGATATTATGCTTTGGCAAACCTGATCTTAAAACAGGCTGAATAGCTATTACCCTGAATTATTATTTTTAAGCAGTCCAATTTTAGCAACTCCCCGGAACGTTGAAATTGACTCACTGGCGGTTTTTAATTTTGTTGAGCAACAAATTTCTATTGAGAATAACGAAGCCAAAAACAGTGCCGGACAAAAGAAAAGCTTATCATGAAGTGCTTTATGAAATAGCTAATTGATGTGCAGAAATCACACTTCCGGTACCAATTTTAACAAACTATAGATATAATTTGTTTGTACCAATGTTTGTACCACCCACGCATAAAAAAACCGGTTAAATCAATGACTTAACCGGCCTTAATGTGGACCCGGCAGGATTCCATATAAGCTTTCCATTTCCCAGTAAACCCCTCATTTGGTGCAATGAAGCCACTTTTACATGAAATTTAGGCTCTGGTACATGCAGTATGGGAAGGGTGATCGAAGGTTTGTTTGTACCTTTTATGCACTTGGTACAAACAAATATATAATGCTATGACTATTACAATTAACCCAACATTACTAAAAAGAAAGAAAAGGAAAGACGGTACTATTCCAATCTATATTCGAATAACAGAAAATAGAAAATCCCGATATAAAAGTACCGGTATTTTTATATCGGAGAAACATTGGAATCCTGTAGGAAATAAAGGTTATATAAGGAAATCTCATAGAAGCAGTAAAGCCCTCAATAGAAAGATTGAAAGAATAATTCATTCGTATCATAAAAAAAAGATTCAGTTGGAAAACAGAAATAAACTGAGCCTGAAAACATTAATGAGTACTATTGACGATAAGAGAGACCCAAAATTAATTACCACACATCTATTCAAATATCTTGAGCACTTGATTAAGGCTGAAAGGTACTGGTCGCAACGCCATTTCAAGGTCATTATTAGAAATGTCGAACGGTTTATCAAATTTGAAGAAAAGTCAGACTTACTTAAAAACCTTGACTCTGCGTGGATTGAAGCATTCCAAGGATTTCTTTTGGCTCAAGGAGGGCCAGCTGATAAAAATGGAAATCGTAAAGGTAATTCAAACAATACGGTTCGCAAAAAACTACAAAGACTCAATGGATTTACCTATTGGCTGATAAAGCATAAAGTAATCAATTATGACCCATTTACAGGTGTTCAAAGAGTTGAGGGAGACCGTGCAACAAGTAAAACAAAACTGACATATGCGCAAATTAGAGCTATAAAAAAATTAGACTTGAAGAAAGGATCGAAAATTTGGCATACCCGAAATTACTTTTTGTTTTCGTTTTACAATGCGGGGATTCGATTTGGGGATTTATGTGCCTTAACATGGAATAATATTATTGATGGAAGGCTCTGCTATACTATGTTTAAGACTGGGAAGAAAAAGTCGATAAAACAATTGGAGCCCATGTTACAAATACTTGATTTGTATAGTACAAATAATCAAAACAAAGAAGATTATATCTTCCCGATTTTAGATCAGCATTATGACGATCCCATGGAGCTTCGGCGAATAATAAATCAACAGAATGTACTTACAAACAAACAATTAAAACGGATTGCGAAGAAAGCTCATATAGAATCAAATATTAGCTTTCACGTATCTCGACATTCTTTTGCTCATTTTGCATTGAAAAGAGGTATGAATCTTTAATCTATAAGCAAGGCTTTAGGTCATTCAGATTTGAAGATCACCGAGCAGTACTTAAAGAGCTTTGACGAAGAGAAGCTGGATACAGATATGGAGGATATATTTTCGTAAGTCAAGGATTACATTGATTTCTTACAACCAACTTAGAGACCTAGTATACCAAAGACAAGAATTTTCCGAATCATTCAAATTTAGTGATAAAGATCCCAAAGGTGATGACTTTGAACATCACTATTTTTACAATAATAATCCATTTATTAAGAATGCAAAAAATCTTGGAAAGATTAATAATCACTATACCATTAATTTTTTTGATGATCTTGGAGCATCAAGACATACCACCTTTGATGAACTGAAAGTAAACTATTGGGAAAATCTTAGAAAACAGTTTAATGCATCTCCTGCTGATAGTATAGTTTACAAGAATTCTTTAATTGATAGACTAGAAAATAGAACTATACATCAATATTTTTTAAGTATCAGGCCATTAATAAAATTATTTTTTGAATCTCAAGTAGGCCGTATTCTATATGAGCAACATCAGAAAGATATAGAGAACCTATTTTATTCAGTTTATACTGGCAAAACTGATACTCTCAAGGAATTAAAGAAAAATAGCACAATACCAAAGGATATATTAAAAGAGCTTACTGGGATTGAGCCAAAAGAGCTTTTCGAGGAATATTTCAGGAAATCATTGAAGATTTGGGATGATTTATTAAAGATCACTCATATTGATGAATTCCGTGCACAGTCTACTAATGTAGATTTAAGTGTACGAGGCCTAAAAATTCAAATAGAAAATATCTACAAAACAAGTGAAAATGACCGTCGTGGATTACATAAAAAAAACGAAAAAATCATCCCTCAAGATGATTTCTGGCAAGAAGCTCACAGACTTTACAGCGAACACGGGGATAAATGTTTGAGTAGTGAAGATCCAAAGTACCCTAGCGAATGGATGAAAAAGAAGCTTACTGGCGAAACTTCCGAAACAGAATTTTTCGGATATGAAAATAAAGACAAGGACAAAGAGAACCCCATAAAAATTAAAAAGGGAAAGGTTAGGGAGTTATTGGGTAATAACAATCGAAAATGGAAACTCAAAGAATAGGCGCTAGAACAAAAACAATACTCTTAAGCCAATTTCCCGTTTTCAAGAAACTACTATTCTTGGAAACGGGACTTATATTCTTTGAAATGAAGTAAAAATCACTATTTCAATACTCACTACTTCATTACTGTTGCCCCTCTTATAATACGTGCAGATCGAAACACAAACCAAAATCTGCACATTATGAAATTAGAAATTCCCACCAAACAGGAGTACCAAGATCTCGTAACCGAGGCTTTAAATGAGGCCTTGGAGCGAGAACTCCCCCGCCTAATACGTAAAGCCACTCGCAAAAAATATTTAAACACTGAAGAAGCAATGGAGCTTCTTTCCTGTTCGCGCAAGCACCTCTACTATTTGAGAAAAATAGATGCTCTTCCATACATCAAAGAAGGAAAAAAGATTTACTACGACATCGATGATATTGATGCTTACATGGAAGAAAACAAAATTCACTCCTAACTCTACCCTAAACACTGACCATTTAAAATAAGTGTGAAAATTATGGCCATTTATAAAATTCAAAAAAGAGAAAACCCTTTTGTACAAATTGATAAACATGTTTTTGAAAACTCAAAAATCAGTTGGAAAGCCAAAGGCATATTAGGATACCTGCTTTCAAAACCCAATGACTGGAAAGTTAGAATTGGAGATTTAAAGAATAAATCAACCGATGGTAAATCAGCTTGCAGAAGCGCACTCAAAGAGCTTGAAAATAACGGCTATATAATTAGAAAAATGGAAAGAAAAGCAGATGGCTCTTACTCACAACTCATCTATCATGTATTTGAACGTCCGAGGGCAGTTAATTCCCATAAAACAACCTCTCCAGACTCTAAAGCCAATATCCGAAAATCGGACAATGGTATAAACAAGCCTAAAGCCACAACCCGATTTCCCGCAAGTGGTAAACCCGTAGCCGGATTATCCGCTACCGTGAAATCGGACACTACTAATAATATAACTAATACTAATAAAGATGATAACAAAGAACCTTCTTCTACTTATACCGACGCTTCTACAAAATCGGATTTTGAACAGGTCATCTCCTACTGGAATAAAACTTTTGAAGAAGAAGTAGATCTTTCTGATAAACAATTAGTAAAAGCTATTAAAGAAAGTCTGAACACTTTCACAACAGACCAGCTTTTCAAAGCTATGGAAGCACGTAGTAAGGCAGCGTATTATAAAAACATAAAACCCGAATTTAGAGATGATCCGAGCTGTTTTTTTCTCTACGAAAAAACGATCCGGAAAGACCAAAAAAGACTTCCTGAGCATTCAGGAAAAAAAGCACCACGACTCATTACCTATGAGGAGAAAGTGGAATTGGAAACAAAACATAACCCCCAAAGAGGTATGGAGGCAGGAATGAAATCGTCTTTAAAATTTGATGTTATGCCCAATAAAAAAGATGACCAAGGTCGGCCAATGTATAGGTACTTCCCAAACTAACAGAGTAAGGCAAGCAATTGGTTTTAGGCCTAAACCCTACCTGGTTAGGCCCAAACCAGCCTGATTTTTCGCATCAAGATGCTCTAAATATTCACCACATTTCATACCTATG
Source organism: uncultured Balneola sp. (assembly GCA_964505215.1). Taxonomy (GTDB): domain Bacteria; phylum Bacteroidota; class Rhodothermia; order Balneolales; family Balneolaceae; genus Gracilimonas. The sequence continues at coordinate 43,586 of CAZDGU010000014.1, read as the reverse complement.
AATGATAAAAAAAGTCGATATAGCAAGCCGGAAAGTCAAAAACAAAACCGTCAACTCAAAGTTTATGTAACTGCAGATGAAGAGATTAATCTCAAGCAAAAAGCAGAAATATTGGGTTTGAGTTTTTCTTCCTATGCAAGGGCTGTACTTCTTGAAAATAAAATTCATACCGACCCGGTTGAGCTTCGAAGAATTCGATTTGAAATCAACAAAATTGGAGTAAACCTGAATCAGTTAGCCCGAAAAGTAAACCAAACAAATGAGCTTCCGTTGAGCTGGAGCATAGATAGTTTAAGGGAAGAATTGCTTTTGGTATTGGAGGAGCTATGATTGCAAAAGTGGGTTCCTCTACAAGTATCAATGGCACCCTCTCCTATCTCGGCGATAATGAGCAGCGTGTGGAATGGAAAGAAGGCGTACATCTTGCCGAGACGGATAAAGATTTCGTACGCAAACAAATGAATAAAACGGCTCAGCTTAGCCGAACAGACTCTCCTATTTATCACTATTCGCTTTCTTGGGATCCTGCTGACAACCCAACGAGGCAGCAGATGTCTGATGCCGCAAGGTTTACCCTTAAAGAGCTGGGCATGGAAGATCATCAGGCTTTAATCGTAGCTCATAACGATCATGATTACAAGCATGTGCATATTATGGCCAATCGTGTTCATCCCATTAAAGGGACCGCTTGGGATAAATGGGGCGACTATAAAAAATTGGAAAGGTGCCTTCGGTGGCTGGAAAGATCTCATAACTGGCGCGAGGTGCCCGGCCATCATCATCGATTGGAAGGCCAAGTTAAACCCGAATATGGAAAAACACTAAACCGCTTTGAAGTAGAGCAGATTAAGCGTTACGAAAAACCTCTCTTTCTATCCATTAGGGAGCTGGCTATGGAAGATTTTCGCGAGGCAAAATCATGGAGCGAACTGCACCACCGGCTGGCAGAAAAAGGCTTAACGATCCAACGAGGCAGCAGAGGCACCGGAGGAAAAGTTACTGATGGACATGAGTATGTTAACCTGTCGAAGGTACATCGAGACTTTAGCATGAAAAGACTTGAAGAGCGCTTTGGTCCCTTTAAAAGTCTAACAACACTACAGGTATCGCAAAAACTAACACAAAAGCAGGCTCTTTTCCTGGCGTTTGAACGAGCTCAAAGACAAAATAGAAGGGATGCACAAAAGCTTTTGAAAATGCTCAAGAAGCAATTAGGCGGAATGAAGGAGGTTTCTCAGATAAGCAATACAATCCAAAGCTTCAGAGCTGTAACCACAGCTTCAAATCCGGCTTTAGGGATAGTTTCCCAAATTGGGAAAAAGCTTATGCATCAAATTAAATCACAACTAAAACAACAAGAAAAAGACAGAGGTCTGTCACTATGAGTATAAAAGAAAAGTTACGTGAACAAACAAAAAAAGCACATCAGGAGTTCAGGATGGAATTATATAATGATGTTAAAAGCATATACGCGGAGTGGAATGATCAAATAACTGATTTAAAGCTGTACCACCAAAGTGTAAAGAATGATCTTAACTTCTGGATGGACAGTTTTAAAAGTGCAGTAAGCAGCATTCAAACCAACAGAGATAGTCACGTTCGTGCATTAGCACGCGAGGTGGATAAAATTAAACAAAGAACCACTTGGGGTTTTGTCTTAATAACCATATTTGTATCCGTATTTTCTTCGGTAACCATCTTTTTCCTGCTGCTGCATAAATATGGACTGCTTTAGTCTTGTAATTAATACCGGAAAAACAATGCGCAAGCAAGCGCCCTAATCTTATAGACCACCTTCTCTTTCCAGAATCATCATCTGTTTGAACGGCATTGGCAGGTGGTGGTTCTTTATATTTTAGATTACTTCAACAGTTTGCTGAAGTAAAAAGAATACTGATAATCTCATGTTTAGGTTTAATTCGGGTACTGGATTAATCAAATGCTTTTCGAGCCTTGAAGAACCTCCAACCCTTTCTTGGTTGTTTTATACTTTTGGTTGGGGCTTTTGGGTTTATCCGGCACTGTTAGTTCTATCCAATTACGGTCTAATAAGGGTTCAATATGACGTTGATAATTATACTGGTGATTACTCATCCCTAATGCCTCTAAAATCTCTTTCCGAGAATGCGGCTGTTTAATGAGTTCTAACACTTCCAATACTTGGTCAGTAGCTTGGTCACTACCTTGGTCAGTAGCTTGGTCAGTAGCTTGGTCACTACCTTGGTCGCTATCTTGGTCGTTCAGACCTAAAATCAGTTCGGGATGGGAATAGAGCACGGTCAGGAAGTACGTACAAGCTTCATCGGTATTAAAATCTGGTTCCGGTGATCCATTCTTTTCCATCATATCATAAATGATAGGAATCCCGGTACCACGGCCCTCGGTAAGATGCAATTCTTTAAGAAAATCTCCAACCCTTCGGTTCCGATAGTCTCGTGCAACAATCCGGCGATGCTTTTCTAATACCTCTGCGGTAACCGGCGGTACCGGGCCGGGAAAGCTCAAAATCTCCATACGATCCGGCCAAATTTGAACCTCAATGGGGCTTCCAAGCTCATAACTTTTATGGTAAACGGCGTTGGCAAGAGCTTCCTCAACCGCTTCAAACGGATAGTTTACAAATCGTCTTGCCTCAGCCTGCCCCTCAACTTTCTTAGTCATTTCTTCAATAAGGTTGGACCTAATAAATCCAAGCGCATCCTGAAGCTGCTTATGTAATGGCCCTTTAAAATATTTTTCCGTGAATTCGGTACCTGCCTCATCGGTTCGCAGCACAACCTCAACCCATGCTCGCTTAAAAAAGCGTTCAGGCTCTTTACAAAAAAACATCAGGCCGGCATTAATAGGCTTTAAAGCTTCGTTGGGACCTTTGGCTATGGCCATTTGTCGGCACAGGTCTTCAAATGGCATAGACGCACTTTCTTCATACAATTCACTGCCAATATCTTGTAGAAACTCACGAATCAGCCCAAGATTCAAATCATTAAGTTCTGCTTCGTGATTGACCCTGTCATCAAATGGAATTCGAGCAGCAAGGGCCTGCAGTTCTCTTTGTGATTCACCGCGTGCTACCACAGTACTTGAACCTTTACGAATATAGTTGTTACGCTGTTTCTTGCCTTTTTTACCCAGCCCCTCCGGTGCCGAGTAGGGGCGTACATCTCCGGCAGGAGCATAAGCCACCAAAATATGCTTCTCATCTTTCACATAAGGCTGAACAATAGGCATGTAGTTTGGCTGAATCTTATGGGAAATATTTAACAAGTCCTTTTGAATCTTGTCAATACTTTCAGGGTCCAATCCGGCAGGTGGCAACACTGGACGGCCATTTTTTTCATCCACGCCAATAATGATATACCCGCCACCCCAATTGTTAACATCATTAGCAAACGCACAGAGGGTATGCATGACAGCTTCCGGGTTCCAGCCTTCTTTAAACTCCAGTCGCTCCCATTCAATCACTTTACCGTTTAACAATTCATCTATGTTTGTCGCAAGAGCCATTTACCAATCCACGTTTAGACTTTTATAATCCGAAACATTTAATAATGCAACATAAAGACTTTTCACCTTTACCGAATATCTCATTTCCTACTTTCTTCTTTAATTATAGCCCGGCTATTTCCTTAACACATTCCTGAAAATCCCATCTACATATCCATCTTGCTCCGGGAAGTAGATATTGATGCTATTTAATTCTCCAACCGATTGAACCGTATTATTTCTCTTCACTTCATCTAAATCAGTTTGAGAGATAATGAAAGAATGAAGCTGAACCTGATCATTTCCTCTTTTCTTGTTAAGCTGCTCCTCGTAGGTCTTTATCTCTTTTGAGAACTGAACTTTGTTATTCTCATTCACATTTATCTGATGCTGTAATCCCTTTGGATCCATGAAACAAATGTGCTGTTTTTCTTCATTTTTAACCCATACGATAAAATCCGGAAAATACCGCTCCTCTTCTAACAGAAAGCCCACACCATGCCCACGAGATTGATTTCGCAATACAAACACTTCATTTCCCTCAAAAAGCTTTTTTGCGTCAGAACTTTGAAAGTACTTTTTCATGTCCTTTAAAAACTTCCATTCACCTTCATTCAAGCCCGGAGGCGTAGATTGGATGACATTATTTTTATCTTCGATAAGCAAAGGCAGATAAATATGTCGGTCAAAATACACTCGCGGAAGTTTCTGGCTATTATTATCCTCAAAACTTTGTGCCCATATCTCTTGATCATTGAATAGAGCTTCAATTTCCTTTTCAATTTTATCTAAAGCTGTTTTCTTTACTCTAAGCTGATAGCCTGGCTCATTCTCGGCATAATTTGGAATGTTTTTATCACTTTCTTTGAAAGGGTGATACTCAAGTTGGGTGTATTCCCATTCCTGCTGCTTTCGTTTGTACCAGCTATCAATATATTTGCGAAGGATAATCAGGGAAACTTCTTCCAGACGTTTAATGTCCGCAAAACTGTTGATATTCAATAATTCATCATCACTATAAAGTTCATACAGTCGATTTTCAAGAATGGCTCTTAGAGTAACGGCACTGAATGAAAGATTCCCATAGCCTTTTTGGCTTCGATAGTGCCAGGCTTCCCGATATAATCGTTGAAAATCGAGAAGGGGAAAATAATTGGCATCTATAAACATCTTTTCTTCTGAACTTTCTACCCCGGGCGTTTCTTCTACACGATCATCGGAATACTCTGCTTCTATCGTGCTTGTTAAATCAACCTTTGGTTTTAGTTTTTTATCCGGGCTTAACACAAGCTGCTTTACATCTTCAAATTCCTCTCTGATTTTTGGCTTGATAACCAACAGCCCTTTGTTATCAAATGAATTAGAAAACTGAATTTTTAAATTGATATTCACCCGCTCCTCAATGTCGATATCTTCTTCATTAAGATATGTACGAAATTGCTCCATATAGTTGGCTTGTAAACCAAAAATCTGAAGCGTTTCGAGCAGTTCAATACTTTTTGGTTTGGGAATATTAGTCATTTCAGAGGAGCGCATTAGGCTTCTGTCTTTGCCCAGCAGGCGAACCCCTCTACCAAATAGCTGAATAATTTGTGGACCTTCACTTTTACCAATATTCATCAGCCCCATATTTGCTACCCGCCATGAGCTCCAGCCTTCAATAAATTTTCTGGAGCCGATGAGAACATTGATGGGAGAATGCTGCTTGTTAATTTGATGAAACAAAGAGCCCTGAAAGGTATCTCCTTCTTCTACTATTAAATCCGGGAGGTTTTCTTCCACGAATTGCAGGAATACGCTGTCTTCGCCAATGTTAATCACACCAAAGTATTGCTCACTGTTTCCGGCTCGGAGTCCAATTTCGCCATCAGCTGATTTGATATTGCTCAGCTTTAACGGAGCGGATGCTTTTACGTGAAATAGTGTCTCTAAGAGGTTAGAGTAAAGCTCATCTGCTTTGTTATTAAATCTTTCTTTGAGTACAGAAAAGCTGTTCTCAAAAAGTTCACTCTTTTCATCTGGTGAAGGAAGCCCTGAATTTCCTTCTAACAAGTTTTTGATCGTACTAACTGCCCATTTATTTTCGTTTTGAAGTATCTTATTCAGAAATAGAACGATTTTCTGAACATCCGATACTGTACGCTCTTCATCTTTAGCCAAGCTCGATTTGGTCCTTCCTGCCTGAACGCTATGGCCAATGAAGGTGAGCAGCGGTTCATGCAGATTCCAAGTTTTATAAAAGGTGTCTGCATCTTGCCCATACACAAACTTCTGTTCATAAAAGCTGAGCAAATTCGCCATTAAATACACATGACGCTCATCTTTTTTGTTAAAATGCTGCTTCTTTCTAAGATTTAAAATTTGATAATTTTTCCCATATCCATCCTCATGAAAACGCGGATAAGCATAATCGAAAATGATAGCCTTTCCATACTCATCCTGAACGGAAGCAGCGGCTTTGTTTAGCGCCTGACCAAAGGTAGCACTGTATTCAAAGGTAAATCCATTCTCTGAGATGGCTTTCCTTCGGGCCATCCATTTTGAATCTTCGGTGCCGGAACCTTTATGACCTTCATCCACAAAGATGAGATTGTTACCCTCAAATGCGGATACTTCTATACTATCTCCATCTCCCTTTTTCTCATCGGTAAGCTTGGTGATTTCGATGAGTTTTATGGTTTCGGGTTCAATCCCTGAAACTCCGGCCCCATCCATATAGTAACGATTGGGAATGCCGCTCGCATTCAGCTCTTTTTGATGCTGATTGGTAAGTCCGGCATTGGGTGTGATGAGTAACATATTATCCGGAGCTTCATCCAGTCGGGGCATATAATGCTGAAATTGGTAATAATTGAGATGAAGAATAAGCGTCTTCCCACTTCCGGTAGCCATCCAGTAGGCCAATTTATTCAGATCAGATTCTTCAAATTCTGAATACTGTATTCTGGAAGAATTATATTTCTTCTGCTGAGCTACAAAAGTATTTAAATCATTTAGAAAAGCAGCCTTATCTTCCGTCACCCGGTCGAGATAGTATTCTGTGTAAAAGCCTGCTAAAAACTGGAAATACTTAAATACAATTTGGTCTTTTGCCCCTCTGTTTTTGTTGATTTTTTCTAAGTGAGAGCGAATGTTGCGATCATATTCCAGCAGCTTTGCTTCTGCTATGGTAACGCGAGAAATAGTTTTTAGAATGTTGTGTACTTTGCTGATTCCTTTGGCATCATAAGCCGAACCCGAAGCATTTTCTTTAAAGCGTTTATAGTAAGCTTTTACGCTGTCCTTATCATGAATGTCGGATACACCAAACGTCTTTCTGAGAAAGCCGGTCAGTGCCAGTCTTTTCTCAAACTTCATACTACATCCTCAAACATTTTTTCGCGGAAGGTAAGCTCAATCGGTTCTGCATTCTTCACCTTACTGACGCCATTGATATAAATACGATCAAAAGTCTGATCTTTGATAATCGTTTCTTGCACCCATTGGGTTTCTGCATCCAAATCCAGATCTTGGGTGTTTCGCCAAATGATGCACACTTCTTCGGTGGCATCTTCATTTCTTATTTGGCCTTTACTGACCACATACTTCCGGCTTTGATGCTCGTACCTGCGCAGGGTTTGTACCCATAAGCCAATGAGATAGTGGAAGGTTTCTACCATATCTACATTTTGCGGTTGGGGTGAACCGTGGCCACGCTGAATATGTAATTGATAATCGAACGGCGTTTCAAAGGCTTTTTCTTTAAGCAGGGTAGCGCTTACGCCCTGGGTTTCAAAATCCAGCATGTAATTGAGCATGTAATCCTCAAACTCCATGGCCTGCTGAGTGTCTTCCGGATTTTTGAAATCGATGTTGTTTAAGGCATCTTCATACGATTCTATGAAATGATATTTGAAGGCGTGAGATTTTTCATCTTGATCTTGCGGTATGCCATCCTTCCAGTTATTACTGAAAACAACCTTTTTAATTCTTGGTATGATGATATTCTGAAACTGATTACCAATTTCAACTAAAAGATAATTTAGATTTTCTTGATTTAGTTTGATACAACTATGGGCCGTTGTTCCAGTTCCCGCAAAAAAATCTAAAACGACTTTATTTTCAGAGGATGATTGCTCTATTAATTCCTTAACCAATTCACTTGGTTTAGGAAAGTTTGAGGTTCTTTTTCCAAATAGTTTATCCAGCTCTACTGTACCATCCCTGGTATATATATCTTCTGCTATTATTGAAGAATATCCTGTAAACTCACTTTGAAGTTCAGTAACAAATTTCTTCCTCCTTGGCCTCCCATTAGGGGCCGATGGCCATAGTATTTTATCTTCTTCAATAAGTTTATTCATAGTATTTTGGTCATACCTCCAGCCCATTTCAGGCTTCCCATAGTTGATTGCCGTTTCGGGGTTAATCAATTCAAAATGACAATTTGGTCTTTCCTCTTCTGGTAATAAACCTACCATGTTTGCACTTGTCCAATCACCACGGGGATCATTATCTGGATTAGAATATTGCTCTAAGTTTCGAGTATCACCTCTTACTTTTGAACCTAAACTCACTATATATTCATGATCAATTGATATATTTGAAATGTTTCTATTGTCTTTATTTTGCCGACTTTTCCAAATTAAATTTCCTAAATATCTATTCTCTCCAAAAATTTGACGGGATAATTGTTCCAAATTATTTAGTTCATTTTCATCAATACTTATAAAAACATTCCCATCGCTTTGTGATAATTTTTTTAGCAAAAACAATCTGTTTTCCATCATTGTTAACCAGCTTGAATGGAAAAATCTATCCTTATATAAAAACCCATCATTACCTGTGTTATATGGTGGGTCTAAGTACGTAGTATTAACTTTTCCCACATATTTATTCATCAATAGATTTATTACTTGATAATTTTCACCTTTAATTAAATTCCCTTTTAGTGATTGTTCTAAATTGCTAATCGAGTTGAGTAATTCGTTTTTAAAATCCTCCTCAAAAAACCGAGTATCCACCATCATAAAAGGATGCTCTTTCAGGAACTTTTTTGTCCATTTACCATCCCATTGCAATCCTCCTTTCCATTGTTCCACTGCATACAATTCCTCCCATGATTGTAGCTGCTCTTCATTTTCCAGAATAGTGTCGTATAAGTTCTCTGGCACCTTATCCAGCGTAAAGCAGTAATGGGTATCCACTACAAACTTCTTTTTTTCAAACAACTTCTTTTGGAAGTTCTCAATCTGGCTGAGGAAAGCAATAATTTTTTGCCCAATATGTCGCACCACTTTTGCACGGGTTAGCGCCACTTCCATGGCCTGTTGGCTTTGGTCGGCTATAAAATCATCTACCCGTATTACCTCATTTTTCAGGTAATATTCCAGCTCCCGCTCCAGAAAAGATTCCAAATCTTTATGAATGAAATAATCAGTGGTATTCTTTCCGGTATAATGGTTCAGCTTTTGGTACAAAATAGAACGGTCTTTATTCTTCGGTATAACCGATAACAAGTCTCTCCATTCTTTTTCCACCTCATTCAGCACAAATTCAGTATAAGCCACGCAGAGCACGGAACGGTCCACTGTTTTTCGAGGCTTTTCTACTTTTTTATATAGGTTCAACCATTGCTCTTTCTCTTCCCCTGTTATTGGCCGGTATTCAAACCAAAGCGTCAGTTCCTCACCCTCAATCTCAATAGGATTTTTCGGCCGCAGCACAAAAGAACGATCTTCTTCTGCCTTCACATTATCCTTTTCCGTTTCCGCCTGTGCAACCTTAAACCAAACCGTTTTATCACTTCCCTCCAGATCAAATTTAAAGCTGGTAAAGTGCTCCCCGGTTTTTATGTAATACTGATCTTTATTAGCCCAGTGCAGCAATACTTCCTCCCCGTTGTACGGCACGGCATATTTAGAATCTCTGGTGCTTATGCGACGCTTAGAAAGGAAATCTCCATTATCGTAGTATCGGGAGAAAAAAGTGAACAGGTCATTGTAAATTTTCTTTTCGGTATCAGCTCCAACTTCCTGTTTTTCTGCCTTTTCCAGTGCATCTAAATAATCTTTTCCGAGTTTGGTGTTCTCATACTTCACCAAATTCCCTTGCTCATCAAACGCATCTTCAGACAAATTTTCTATGATTTGCTGCTTAATCTCATCAAGCTGAGAAGCATCCTGCTGCTGATATTCTTTGAGTCCTTCATTTACCGCATCCAGTAAATCCTTTTCAATAAACTGTTCAATTTGGTCTTTCTTACGGTTCAGTATGCGGTAAATTCCAAAATCAAGATCAGATACATCAAACTGAAACAGTTTTCGAAGTTCATCTTGGAGCTTTTGGCGTGCTTGTTGGTTTTCGGTCATTTTTATTAAAATGATTAGTGTAAAGTCAATATTCAGGTGCCGGAAAATACTTGTTAGGTTTCGAACTAAATAACTTATAAAACTGCCGTAATCCAAAACCTAACAGGTCTGCCACGTTCATGGTTGACACTACATTAGATATGTAGCAAAAGATAATTTTCCTGCTTACAAATTGTAAGGAAAGTAATAAAAAAGAGTGACACTTAGCGTCAGGTTCTTTTCTTAATTTGTTGATTGTATATTAAAGCAGGTACAAAACCATAAAAATTGGATTTTCTCCATGAAAAAAAGAATTGCTATTACGCAAAGTGGAAAAGATGCTCTTAGGATTATACCTATGGCCAAAAAAGATGGCTTGGGAGAAGTTAAGTTTCACTTTTTTAACGATTCATATCGAGTTAGAAAATATGATTTGATAAATGGTGGTAGAGGGTTGTTGTACATACCATTTGATCATAAAAATGCAGATCATGAAATATCCTACCATAGCTCTAATAAGCGAGAAAACAAGCCTGTCATATTACCAAAAAGTAAAGAACCAAGTAAGAGAACACCTATAAGTCGGGAAGTCATTGATCTTGACTTGATTAATTTAATTGTTCCAATTCCAATATGCAGGATTGCAACAAATAGACCACTCACGAAAAACTATACAAGTAAAGAAGAACACCTCACTATTCATACTGATGCTAAGTATAATACCGTTGATATCTATATAGCTGATAAAAAATATGACCATGCACAAGCAATTAAAAAATTTCCTTTAATTGCAGGGCGCCTCTTTCCGATCACTACTATTGATTATTTAATTTATGGAGCAGGATTTGGTGTAGAACCAATCTTTAAGAAAATGTTTGAGACCGGGAAACAAATTTCTACTCTTAACTCCAGTGTAGTGGGTGAATATCAATTTTTTTACAGAACATATGAACTACTTAAGACGGATAGATTCATCCACTATTCAAAAGAAGAGTATCAATCTTCAAATTTCATTGAGTTTTTCAATAATATTGAATACTTAAATCTGCTTGCTACAACAGATATTAGTTTCAAAATAGATGAAGAAAAGAATACCCCACCTAAACCTGCTTATAAGTACGACATCGAACACATGAAGCGTATTGGGTTACGTAATAATACTATTAGAAAATTTAATAAGAGGTTTTCAAAAAAGTATAAATACTATCAAAGCTTAAATGTTTTACGATCTGGGATAATATTTTCTGGATAGCAAACCCAATTAATTATTCCTCTCCAAAAAGTGTGTATTCCCCTCCACGCGGTGCAGCGTGTTTGCTTTGGTGATATACTTTGGCCCAAAGCGGTTTTTTATTTCATCCATAGCCTTGATTCGGGCTGCCTTCTCCGCCTCATCCTGAAAGAATACATTGAGCTGCTGAGATTTGTCAATCTCTTTGGTGCCCAGCCACAGGTTTCGTATTTCCAGCCCATGTGCACAGGCTTTTTTGATAGCCGACCCAATACTGTCCATACAGCCCTGATATACGTACTCATCAATATTGGTGTGGGCCGGGGTGACAAACCTAAACCCCACTCCGGGTTTATCCGGCTCATTAAAGCCAAACATTCCTGAAAAGGAATTGGCTCGAATTCCATAAGCTCGCATCCGGTAGCAAATGTGCTGTACGGCAACGGCAAATTCACCTTTAATACGGTCGAAATCTGTGGAGCCTTCCGAAAAGGTATGCCCATAGCTTACGCCTTGTTTGGGCTTATAATCTTCGGATATTTCTTCCATTACCCGCCCCTGATCTTGTCCGGTGATCGTCTGGTAGAGCATCTTTCCAAAGTTAGCTCCAAACAAGCGGATAAATGTTTTTTCGTTTCCACGTTCGGCTACATCGCCAATGGTTTTATAGCCCTCCGCCAAGATATGTTCATGCCTTTTTCTGCCTACTCCCCATACTTCATCCAGCGACAGTGGCCAGATTTGCGTTCGTTCGTCATCATCGGTTAAAATCAGCGTTCTGCCTTTTGGTTTATCCAAACTGCTGCACAATTTGGCGTAGGTTTTAGAGCGGGCAATGCCCACGGCTCCTACCAAATTTGTTACTTGGTAAATTCTGTGCTGAAGTCGCTTAGCGAAGGCTTCAATCTCTTTGCGGGACTTATCCAGCAGAAAATCCACCTCCATGAAATACTCATCCATGCTGTAGCGCTCTACTACCGGAGCAAATTCCTTGAAGATGAAGTGTACCTGCTCCGAAATGGCTTTGTAACTGTCGTAATCTACCTGCTTCATGCACACATGCGGGCAGAGCTGCCACGCCTCATAAGCGCTCATTCCGGTTTTAATACCAAAATTTCGAGCTTCATAAGAAGCGGTAGCTACAATGCCTTTCACCTGTCCGTTTTCTTTTCTCCAGCCCCCCACAATCAGCGGCAGTCCATACATTTTATTCCAAAGCTGTTCGATTTGGGCGTAGAAACAGGCAAAGTCGAAGTGTAGATATAATCGTTTTTTCTTTGAGCGATGCTGATGCTCAGGGTAAATGGTATTGTATAGGGTAATCCGGTGGACATCTTGCTCGGGCCGGTATGGATGGGGTTTATTTTTGGACATTTCTTTTCATACATATTGATATGTATAAAATATGTGTATAGTTTATTACGAGCAAAAATTTATCTGGTTCATGAATAAATTTCCCATGGTAGAAATGTTAGCTTTTTTTAGCCGGTATGCACACGTAGAGCTTCCGGACTGGAGACTGCCATATCGCAGAGATGTGAAGCAGATTTTGTCGTGTTTTACCAAAACTCAGGGAGGCGTAATTCGTTCGTATTATAAGGTAGAAACCAAGCAGGGGGAGCTGGTTAATCTGGCATTCAACGAACAGGAGTTGTTATGGTCGCTGGATAAATCGGATGGCTTTGAAGATAAAGCAATAGATCGAGTGCTGGTGCTCATGAAGCGACATAGACATAAGCCTTCACGGGCTCACCGCATCATTCCCTACCGGTTTGAACTGCTGCCCGAAGAGTTGGCCAAACAAACCTATGATGGCACAGAGAAGCCGCTTATAAAGCGTGCCGAACCCTATCGCTTTCTAAGGGGCAAAACACCTCACCAAGTCATTGCCATTCCCACCCGGCACATGGAAAATACCATGATCACCAAAGAGCTAAACTACGTGATACAAGCCGATAACGAACGCTTTTTTCACCTGGTCTATATACTGGATAAGCTCGATTGGCGATTTATGCAAGAAGTGGATGAGGAGTTCTTTTTTGTGCGTTGAGTGATGTTTTATTGGGGGAGTTGACAGCAACGTCTAAAGTAGGGAAACTATACACTCTTAAAATTATATTTTTAAGGATATTAGGTACTTTTAACGCCTTTTGTTATTAGAAAGTGGATTAATTTTTCTGCTACTGATAACAAAGTTTCTACCATAATTATATCCTTATACTCATCATGGTGTTTTATGCGATGCAAGTTACTTTTAGTATTCCCTACAAATTTACGCATTGATTCAGCCCATTTTATTTCTTTATCGCTTTCAAAATTTTGCTTAAGGAATTCAGCAAATGAAATATTTTGACAGAGTTTTCCAATTACTTTATCTAATAACTCTACCATTGAATTTGAAGCTTGACTTAATCGGTCAGGGTTCTCTGAGTTAAATGTTTGCCAAGCCCCAATTCTCTTGAATTTAAGACTAGGGTCTAAAAAATCTAGAAGTTTATCAATATCTTCTTTTTCAGCTTTATCAATATTTACTTTAGTTTCATTTATTGATTGTTCTACGCCCTTTTTTAGGAATAAGAAAATTTCAGATGATTTTTCAGTATGAATCAAATTAGGACAGCAAAATTCTGTTACCGCTGTTAGCATAGAATAGAACCACTTCGTATTATTTCCCATAGGAGGGATAGCATGAGCATAAGCTAGATACCGAACAGCAGGCACAATCGGATTTTCATTAGGACATAAACCGGATTCGTCTAATGCTTCGCCTATTCCATCTGCTTCTTTAAAAAAAAGGTTGGCTAGCTCTTTAACTTCCTGATGAGTAGGAGGATGTTTGTGATCCCACAAAGTGTTCTCAGCTACTTCGAGACAAGCACTAAATAATTCTGATTTACTAAATGGCATAATATTTTAAAATCACCTAATGACACAGCGAGCTGAGTTGTTGAAATTAAGGTTTCGAACCCTAATTGAGTCCGTTTAAAACGCCTTGTTAGGTGGCGGTTTTAACTTCTATTGAAAAAATTATAATTGATTTTCATATCAGCTCGCCATTAATCCATCGTTTATACTGTAAAGTCTTATTATCCACATTAAGCCACACTTCATTCTTATAAAAATCTACAAAAGGATATAAATCCAGATACTCTCTACCAATAAAGCCAGATTTATCATCATTTATTACAGGTAATATTGCAACCTTTCCTCTTTTTCCATCAAAAAAACCTGTTTCCCAAGGCATCCACTTTGAATATTCCGAATTGTTGGTAGTAAAGTAGAAAAGGCTATCACATCTAAGCATTCTTTCTCTGATTAGTGAAGCTGTATCTTTATTGACTTCAGATCTATCTAATTCATAATCTTCTAACCAGTCAACATATACTTTAAGCCCACATTCTTCTAATTTAGCTTTGGCACCTAAAACTAAATCGGAATCTTTAAAGGCATGAGAAAGAAAAACGTTGTAGCTCTTAAATATGGAATCATTTTCTCTTTGCTCATTTAAAATTTTTGAAGCTGTCTTTGTTTGCCCAAATGCATTTTTGTTTAATTCCTTTGCAATTCTAGCATATTCTCTAGCTTCTGATATTTTAAGAATGCTCATGTTTACTTTTTAGCAATGATTGGAAATAATCTTCGTTTTTTGAAGAATATTATATTCTGTCTTTTTCAACTAATCGTCTATAATGTTCTCCAAGCGCTGTTAAGCGACATGATTTATACTCCATAGCTGCATTCCACATGTGTTGAGCATCAACCGGGACAAGTAAATTTAGCCTATTATACTTTTGAAGTATTGCAAATATCCTAGTGTTTTCAGGGTCGGGATCTGGCATACCTTTATCTCTACCTTTAATCTCAGGTTCAAATGTTGGATCCAAGTCAAATTCATGACCGGGACTTGGAAAGAATTCAGTAATTCGTCTTAAATCCTCAATTGCTATGGGTGACGAAACTTTTCTTAAGGATACAAATCGTTTTACGTTTGTCTTGAAAACAGGTCTTTGTTCCCATGCACCTAATGATTGGTCAATATGCGCATAAATACTCCCTGGAGTGATATCTCCAGTTAAATTGGCAGCGCTACCCCTAAGAGCATCCACAAATAAATTAGTGAAAACACCACTTCCATCTTTTTCAGAGGCATATTGGTCTTCAGTTGATGCAGTTAATACTGTTAATCCTTCTGATAGATTTGCAATGTTACTATTTGTTGGTAATGAGCCCGCAATTCCGGAGTGACAGCTATCAAGAACAATTATTTTATTTGTTGCTGGCGATTCATTAGCAAAGGTTAGTATATCATTCAAAGATACACCCTCATCACCACGTCTAGAGTCAGAAGCTAATAAATAACCTCCAGTGGTCTCAATATGACCATGACCAGCAAAGTAAAACAAAGCAATATCAGCTTCGGTTGAAAATAGTTTTTCAATACTGTCTTTTAGATCATTCCTTTTTATTGCATCAGTTGAGCTTGATGCCGTAAGTAATTTACAGTCGAAATTAACTGACCCACCGTCATTTCGCTCAAGAATAGTTTTAACATTGTGGGCGTCATTCACACATCCGAAAAGTGAACCACCGTGTTCATAATGATTTATTCCTACAACTAATGCAATTCTCATAATCTGATTATTTTATATTGTATTTATAAAATCTTTTATTGTATCCCAATTCCAAACACGAGTATTCACACCCTCTATATTTGTTCTATCTCCTTTATAGGCCCAGATTCCTAATATTTTTTTACTTTCTTCTTTAGCACATTTAATCTCCCACTTTTGTCCACTAGATGATAAAGAATTTCTACTTGCAAGGACTATTACTCCGTCTGACTTTTTAATTCTAGTTCTCACTTTACCTTTCCAATTGCTTCTGTAGGCATCTTTTACAGACATATCAACATACTCAAATGGGGAATTTGTATTTAAAGATTGTCCCTTAAGAAAATCACGTTGTCTCTCGTCTTCAATTGCAAATGCAATGAATATTGTTTTTTTATTGGCCATTTTTCCGATACTTATAATTAGAAATTATTATTAAAAGTTAAACATCTACATAATTTTCCAATATTTAAATTAATAAAATTGATAGCTGTAGATGTAATTCAGTAGATCTTTTATTTTATATCATTTTTAATAGCCTTAGATAAATTTTTCCAAGACCATGTAATCACACTTTTACCTTTCAATTCAGGAGGAATCGCTCCTTTATCATTCTTTTTTATGTGCATCCCAATTGTGGTAATACCCTCTTCTACTGCACATTTAATTTCCCACCGTGAGCCACTAGAATGCCATGTTCTTTTGCTTAAAAGCACAATTACCCCGTCGCAAGATTTAATTTTTGTTCTACATTTCTGTTTCCACTCTTTTTCATCCCAAGGCTTTTTTACAGACATATCCACGAATGTAAAAGGAGAACGCTCATTTTTTGCTTGCTCAACTAAATAATCTCTGTATTGTTCATCTTCTTTGGCAAAGCTTACAAATACGCGTTTATTTACTTTTTCATTAGTTTTCTTTTCATCTGGAATTAATTCTTTTAAGAGATAAACAACTGCTCCAGCTCCGATTATATATGGCCACATATGCATCAGTTTTTGTACGACTTCATAAAAAGATTGTTTGTTCTCTATTTCTATCAACTAACAAAAGTAATATGAAATTTAATTTTAACATTAAAGCCACATAACGGCCTGCGGTTTAACCGGCTTGGCCCTATTGGCAGGTAATGAAATTTATCTCGGAATTTCTTTTAGCCCACAAATTTTAAAATAGCAAAAACCACTTCTGTAGGATTAACTCTAATACCAATTGATCTCATGAGTAATGGTTAAATGAAAAATTACATATTATTATCCGAAAGAGAGATTTTTAGGACGAACGAAAACTGTCTCCACTCAGTACCAAAAAACCTGTTTTTCCGGTTTATCCGGGATGTTATCGGAACTGTCGCTCAGATAAGCGGATCGTATATATCCAATAAAGTATAAGGAAATGCTTCCCCACCCCGTCATTAATATAAATTTGCTCTACTATTATAATAATTTCTTAGCAACTGAACCACAATTCTTTGCAGCACTTGAATTAGATGAATTATAAGGGTTCCAGTCTTATAGGATAACCGGGTTCAATATTCTCAAGATTTAGCCAATCATTAAATTCATTTTTCCTTCCATAGAATCGTAAAACTTATCTGACACTGAGGGTAATTTTGCTGCTAAGTCTATAGATATAGATAGAGCTTCGCTTTCCAAATTAGCAAAACAATCAAAGCGCAATTTATTCCTTCCGCTCCGGCCGTCAAGGGCAAGGCATGTGCTGCTTCGGAGACTTCGCATCACCCTTGACAGCTCGTCGCTCCGGTAAAGTGCTCTGCTATGATTGTTTTTGTCATGAGTCTGTTGGCTCAACGGCAGAAACATCAGTTAAAGCAAAACCTTGTTACACACGGCTTGCTTGCCGGTTAGAGTGATATGATATGAATAAACCATTCGATATGAGTAAACCATATGATATCACTTCGGATCGGCAAGCGGTGTGTAGCGCAACTATTAAATCTAAATAATTATGATAGACTTAGAAATTCACACCAACGACCCTAAAGCCAAATTAGCCTGCCTGCGGTACTGGAACCTAAATCAAGACGATGAGTTTACCGAAAACGTGCCTCTGCTTGCCAGCGAATACGGCATGAATATGTCCGCATTCATAAGGTTTGTAAACAAGCATTCAACCGCTTATCACAAAGAAGTGGTTTGTAATGAATGTGGAAAGAGATACGTCTATGCCAGTCGTTCAGATTACAAACAAACTCACCTGCCTGTTAAAGGATTCTATACGTGCGATAGCTGTAAAGAAAGGCGGAGTGCAAAAACACATCAAATTGACCAAGAGCGTAAAATAATGCTTCGGCACAAAGCATATTCCAACTTTCTTTCCACGCATTTTACAGCTACTGAAGGGGTTCTAATCACACCGGAGCAAATGAGCTTTAAGCAGGCCGTTTACCTGCTGAGTTTTGTGCATCATACCGCAAGTGAGAATTACGAAATAGCTTTTCCGTTGGCAGATAACATCCGGCCGCTTGCTCCAACGTCAAATCATATCCAAGCCATCATCACTAACTTAGTGAGCAGTGAGTTTATCACCTTACACCCAACAACCGATACGGGAGTTATTACTATCGAGGGTGAGCAGTTAATTGATTTTGATATAGAACGGGTACGCTGGCAGTTTACACTCGGTGCTACTTCATCCCAGCGAGACAAAATCATCCATAGCCTGGAGACCACCCTTCGTTCTGATGATTGGCCACAACATTGGAAAGGAGAGCTTTCCGCTTTGTGCCGTGAGGTTACTCTACAAGAATGCCTTGAGTATATCTACTACAAATTCGAAAGCTCTTATTTGGAAGTCATAAATCCGTACATCGGAGAGAAAACCACGCGTATTATTCATGTTGGACTTGAGCACTTTTCGGTTTCACAAATGTTTCGGTTTATCCTAAATGCTTTTACCCAAACTAAAATCCGAAAGGAGCATCAACCGCCAATGCTGCATTATCAAGTGCTGGCCGTGTTCAACGAGCAGTTACGGGCAGAAGTAGAAAAGGCGCTGAGCAGTGGCGAGGATATTAAAGGCGTACAGCGGACATCAAAGTATCGGGAATCTACCATCAGCCATGTATTGTTCCGGTCAATACTCCAAAAGAAAGGGGGCGGATTTGATGAAGTGTTTCAAAAAACAGCTAATTGACGCACAGATATTGCACCACCTTAATAAATTTTAACAAAAAATAGGTACAATTTGTTTGTACCTATGTTTGTACCATACATAAAAACGGCCAGTAAAATCAATGACTTAACTGGCCTTAATGTGGACCCGGCAGGACTTGAACCTGCGACCAATCGATTATGAGTCGACTGCTCTAACCAACTGAGCTACGGGTCCTTGTATGTTTAAAGCCAATGTCATTTTACTGATGACGCCAATTTTGGCTTTTTGTACCCAAGGTTGTACCCCAGATAACTTGCCAAAACGATTGTACCTCTTGTTAAAAAAGGTTATCGGTTTAAGTGTTCTTGTTAAAGACACCGGCTTTCCTTTTCAGGTCGCTTACAAACTGTAAGCGCGCCAAAGATAAATATCTTAAAACTCAGAGTCGAATTTTTATGAACCAAATTTTCAAATAAACCAGATCTTATGGTTCTAAAAAATGGCTTCCAAATTTAGCTTTTAAGGCTCTTGATTCAATCTGTTGGAGTAAATGTATCCTACAATCTATAGTGCAGCTAAATGAGCGCAGATGAATCGTCCTAATTATTTCAAGGAAACAGTAACTATATACCTCCTAATCCAGGGCGGCTATTGATTAAAAAATAACCTCATATAACAAAAGCCGGAAAAAGTATCTTTTTCATGTTTCAATGTTTCAAATACATAAAAAGTAACTCTACGTATATGTATTCCCTGTTTTTCTTGAAACATTTTATGAAACATTCATGAAACACAATGAAACATTGAGACTTTTTGGTGAAACTGAAATGTTTCATTCCTGTTTCAAGACGAATGATCTATAAGTAATTGTTATTTAATGGCCAATCATTTTTAAAGAATCTACTATGAAACATGCATGTTTCAGGAAATGTTTCATAAAAATCGAGCTTTAAATATGAATAAAGATCGATTTTAGACTTTTGAAACATTTTTAAAGAAAAAGTTAAAGAAATCTGATTTTTTAAAAACTCTCAAAAACATTATCAACTTTATCACAAATTCAAAAAAGAACTGGAGGTGTATTTAAAAGTTCGTGGAATGAGACACCAAGCTGTAACTAATTTGGATTGAGAAAGGATTTCACACGGCTGAAGCGAGTTATATGGCTGGACATTCGAGCCAGAAAGTAACGGAAAAATACACCCATTTGACTGTGAAAAGACTTAAGGATAAAATGAAAGCTCTCTCCTGATTTATAAATTTATATGAGATTAAAACAATTTTATCAATTTTTAATTTGACTCTGTACCATACTCCAGGTCTTATATTGGTATTGAATTATGTTTCGAATAAAAAGAGGAAATATCATGCCATTTAAGAAAGGAGATGTTTATAAATGTCCAGATGAAAATTGTGGATGCGAGGTAACAGTAACTAAAGGAGCACCACCCAGTTGTGGTGGTAACCAAAACCCAACGTGCTGTTGTGGTAAAATTATGGAAAAGAAAGAATAACAATTAGTAATTAATGAGCCGGGTATTATGCCCGGCTTTTCTTAATAATTGATTGGTTTGTTAAACGTATAATAGAAGTCAGTGAAATGATGAGAGAAAACCAGAATGAAAAGTATCAAGACATCACCACTTTCAAAATTGGTGAAGTAGCTCGCCGTGCAAAAGTTAATAAAGAAACCGTCCGTTACTACGAAAAACGCAGTCTCATTCCCATACCTGACCGAAGGCGTTCCGGTTACCGTATATTTACGCAGCGGCACATTGATCAAATTAAATTTATCAAACGGGCGCAAGAGTTGGGGTTTACACTGAGCGAAATCAAGGAACTGCTGGAACTACGAATTGATGAGGACACCACTTGTTCAGAGATCAAAAGTGAAGCGCAAGAAAAATACCAAGATGTGGTGGAAAAGATCGAAGACCTACAACGAATAAAGAATACCCTGGTAGATTTAATTGATTCTTGTGCTGGGGAAGGACCTAAAGGAGACTGTCCTATTTTAAAGGCTCTTGAAGGCGAAAATAAAAACATCCTTGGCAATAAGTGAATTTTTGAAAGTGTTGATTAGATATAGATTTATAACATAATTCGTTTACGATACTTTTGAGATAAGACAATAAATTTCGTTTAAAATTGGGTTAGACTCATAATTAGTTCAACAGAATATTTGAAATTTGTCTAATTATGGATTTTGTTTATCGAATTATGTTCCATCTTTCATGGATAGAATTAATTACATATACTTGAAACGTGAAAATTTCTTTAACATATCGCTTTATTGCATCGGTGCTCAGTCTGAGTATCCTGATTGGGGTTTCGGTTCCAACCGGACTTCATGCTATGTCAAATGAACTATGTGAAGAGTTGCAGGAAATGGGAATCCATATGCAGGCTCAAAGTGAACATGCTGAAGATTGCCCAATGACTGTTGAGTTTGCCGAAGTACCGGAACACCAACATCATACTGAAACCAATGAAGATCAAGATCTTGGTATTGTTTGTGCCTGCTCTGTTGAGGAATTATCAGTTAAGACCGAAGCTCCTTTATTTCAAAAAGTGAAAGTCAAGGTTCTGGCTGTAGTCCAGATAATTGCGGAAGATCACACGAACCAAACTGAATCCGACTATCACGCTATTCAAACTTCGGATTCCTATTCACAACCACCCATCTTTTTAGCCAACGAGTCCTTTCTGATTTAGGGATCGGTATATCTTTTCTCCCCTAAAGTCATTCCTGTAACGTCAGGAACCTTGATTCTTGTACTATCTATCTATTGTAAAAAATAGGCTTCAAGGTCTCAGATATCTATCGAGAGATGACCGCTTTTTTAATTGTACCGATTCATCAATAATAAACTCATGCTAAATAAAACCATCCGGTTTTTCCTGGAAAATAAACTTGTAGCTGTACTATTCTTGCTAGTCTTAGTAGGCTGGGGACTTGCAGTAGCTCCCTTTAATTGGAATCTTGACTTTCTTCCTCGGGATCGTGTTCCTGTGGATGCTATTCCCAACCTTGGGGAGAACCAACAGATCGTTTACACTGACTGGGAAGGACAATCACCTCAAGATATAGAAGACCAGGTCACCTATCCTCTGACTACTCAATTACTGACTGTGCCTGGCATCAAAACCGTTCGAAGTAATTCGATGACCGGTCTTTCCATCATTTATATCATTTTCGAAGAGGATGTGGATTATTATTGGAGTCGCTCCCGCATCCTTGAAAAACTAAACTCACTTCCAGCCGGCACTATCCCTCAAACTGCAAAGCCCGCCCTTGGTCCTGACGCTACCGGACTGGGGCAGATATTTTGGTACACGCTGGAAGGCAGGGATCAAAATGGAGACCCCGCAGGTGGATGGGACCCCCAGGAGTTACGGTCTATACAAGACTTTTATGTGAAATACGGACTATCAGGAGCTCAAGGTGTGGCAGAAGTCGCCTCCATTGGAGGGTACGTAAAAGAGTATCAGATCGACATCGATCCAAACAAACTAAAAACGTTTGGGGTTACCCTGCCTGAAGTGATCGATGCGGTTCGGAAAACCAATGCTGAGACCGGTGCCCGAACTATTGAGATGAATAACGTGGAATACCTGGTTCGGGGAATTGGGTACATAGAAAACCTGGAAGATTTGGAATCTGCTGTGGTTAAAGTAGTGGATAATACGCCCATTCGAATTCAGGACGTTGCCTTTGTAAGTATGGGGCCGGCTCCACGAAGAGGTGTACTGGATAAGGCTGGAGCAGAAGCCGTTGGTGGAGTAGTCGTAGCCCGGCAAGGTGCCAATCCCCAGCAGGTAATTGATAATATAAAAGCACAGATCAAAGAGATTTCTGCCGGCCTGCCTGTAAAAACCCTTGAAGACGGAACCGAATCTCAAGTCACCATTGTACCATTTTATGATCGCTCAACGCTGATCTCTGAAACCTTGGGGACGCTCGAGGAAGCCCTCACGCTTCAAATACTGATTACCATTATCGTGATCGTTATAATGGTACTGAATTTGCGAACTTCGGTGCTAATTTCTGCCATGCTCCCCATCGCTGTACTCATGACCTTTATTGCCATGAAGTATTTTGGGGTGGATGCTAACATTGTGGCCCTTTCCGGGATCGCTATTGCCATTGGTACCATTGTGGATATGGGAGTCATTCTTTCTGAAAATATGCTCCGGCATTTGGAAGAGATGGGGGAAGATGAATCACTTCTGGAAGTCATATACAATGCTACTGTTGAAGTTGCCGGGGCTGTATTGACGGCCATAACCACCACCATTGTGAGTTTTCTCCCGGTCTTTACGATGATCGCTGCCGAAGGGAAACTATTCAAACCATTGGCTTACACTAAAACCTTCGCGCTGATTGCTTCCATCATCATTACAATCACACTTATCCCACCCTTTGCCCATTGGTTCTTCGGGCTGAAGATCAATAATAAGAAATTAAAACTTAGTTGGAACGGTTTGCTGGTGATCGGAGGATTCATTGCCATGTTGACTGTTTCAGGTTGGGGTGGTCTGTTGATCATGGGCTTCGGGCTCATCAATGGCGTGGGATTCTTTTTAGGCGAAGAATATCACAAACGAATTCCATTTCTCAATAATGCGCTTTCTGTAGTAGTAGTCACCTGGCTACTGACAGAATACTGGCTTCCTTTTGGCCCATCGGTCTCTTTTGCAGGTAATTTGTTTTTTATTGTTTTAGTGATCGCCCTTATTCTTGCCACCTTCTGGCTCATCATCAAATATTATCAACCCATTATTAGTTGGTGTCTGGATCATAAAAAGATTTTTCTAACCCTTCCATCCTTTTTCGTGATTTTTGGGGTGGTAATTTGGCTGGGCTTTGCAACTACCTTTGGATTTGTAGCCAAAAGCTTTAATACGGTCGGGGTTGATATAAGCGAAACATCCGTTTGGACTTCAGCGTCTGAAGCTTTTCCAGGACTGGGTGAAGAATTTATGCCCGCCCTGGATGAAGGAGCTTTCCTTTTGATGCCTACGACGATGCCTCATGCCGGTGTAGAAGAGGCAGAAGACGTGATGCGTAAACTGGACCTGTCTGTTAACTCCATACCGGAAGTTGAAATGGTTGTTGGAAAAATGGGCCGGGCTGAATCAGCCTTAGACCCTGCACCCATCTCCATGTTCGAAAATGTGATTCAATATAAATCGGAATACAAAACGGATGAAAATGGCCGACGGATGCGATTCGAGGTCAATGATTCAGGGGAGTTTGTAAGAGGTGAAGATGGAGAACTGATCCCGGATGAAAACGGTAAGTATTATCGCCAGTGGCGCGATCATATTCACTCCCCGGATGATATCTGGGATGAAATTGTAGCTGCCGCACGCATACCCGGAACCACCTCTGCCCCCAAACTTCAGCCTATTGAAACACGATTGATCATGTTGCAATCGGGAATGCGGGCTCCCATGGGTGTCAAAGTGAAAGGCAGTGATCTTCAAGAAATCGAAAATTTTGGTTTACAATTAGAAGATGTCCTGAAGAATGCTGAAGGCGTAAAAGCTTCATCGGTATTTGCGGAACGTATTGTTGGTAAACCCTATTTGGAAGTTCATTGGAACCGGGAACAGTTAGCCCGCTACGGGTTATCCGTTCAAGACGTGCAGCAATTTATGTCGATGGGTGTGGGTGGGATGGCAGTCTCAACCTCCGTTGAAGGGCGTGAGCGATACCCCATTCGTGTTCGTTTTGCCCGAGAGTTAAGAGATAACCCTGAGGCTTTAAATGAACTTTTGGTTCCCACCAAAACGGGTGTTCAAGTACCTCTTTCACAACTGGCTGAGATCAAATACCGCCAAGGACCACAAGCCATCAAAAGCGAAGATACGTTCCTGGTGGGTTATGTAATCTTCGATAAATTAGATGGCTTTGCTGAAATTGAAGTGGTAGAAAATGCCAGACGTGCTATTGAAGAGAGTGTGAACTCCGGTAACATAGCGGTTCCCGCAGGTATCAATTTTGAATTCGCGGGCAACTATGAGAATCAGGTCCGAGCTGAGAAACGGCTAAGCGTTATTCTGCCTATTGCGCTAGTCATTATCTTCCTGATCATGTATTTCCAATTTCGGTCTGTGGCTACTACATCCATGATCTTCAGTAGCATTTTTGTGGCCTGGGCGGGGGGATTTCTACTTGTTTGGCTCTACGGTCAGGGATGGTTTCTGAATTTTGATCTATTTGGTCAAAATCTTCGGGATCTGTTTCAAATGGGAACCGTAAACTTAAGTGTGGCTGTGTGGGTGGGTTTCATCGCCTTATTTGGAATAGCGGCTGACGGAGGTGTAGTAATGGCAACCTATCTCGACCAATTGTTTGATCGCAAGAAGCCGAAGACATCGGCTGAATTACGAGAAGTGGTGATAGAGGCAAGTACACGCAGAATTCGTCCGACACTCATGACGACAGCTACCACCATCCTTGCTTTGTTACCCGTCCTAACATCCACTGGCAGAGGCTCGGATATTATGGTGCCTATGGCAATCCCGAGTGTAGGTGGCATGTTCCTGCAAATCATCACATTACTGGTTATACCGGTCCTTTATTACATGTGGAAAGAATTTAAAATGAAAAAAGAATTGTCATGAAAGAAGAAAATCGATTAAGGAACATTGAATATCCAATATTGAGCAGGATGGAAAGAAAGTCTTCAGCACTCTTTGCGAAACATCTGCACGCTCTGCTATTAATTGTATTACTTGGCATAATTGCACTGCCTTTTACCGTGCAAGCTCAAACTATTGCCGAATACCAACAACAAGCAGCTAAGAATAATCCCGAGTTGAAGGCTGAATATCAGCACTATCTATCAGCTCTTGAAGAAAGTCCTATTGTTGGTACTTTGCCCGATCCGGAAGTTGCTTTTGCCTATTTCATCAGTCCGATTGAAACCAGATTGGGACCACAACAAGCAAGGATTTCACTAACCCAAATGTTTCCCTGGTTTGGGAGCCTCTCAGATAAACGATCAATATCGGAATCGCAGGCTAAAGCACAATACGAAGTGTTTCAGGAGACCCGAAATCGACTGTTTTATCAAACCGAGAAAGCACTTATTGAACTTTATGAGTTGGACCAAAGCTTGGAGATTGCCAACGAAAACCTCGACATCCTAAACTCATTAGTGGAGATAAGTTTGAGCCGATATGAAACAGATCAGGCTTCGCAGGTGGATGTGTTACGGGCTCAAATCGAGCAAGAAGACCTGAAGACGCAAATTGCTTTGCTTGAAGACAATCGGAACGTGTTAATTCAAAAAGTGAATGAGCTTTTGAATGCTGAGCAAGAACGGGTGATCACCTTGCCGGATACGTTAATGCCTGAAATGAGTATAGAAAGCGAGCCGGAACTACTGAATAAATTGGTTCAACAAAACCCGGCATTAAATCGCCTTAGATACCAGAAGGACTCCGCCCATGAAATGAAAACGCTGGCAGCAAAAGACGGAAAGCCATCCTTTGGCGTAGGTCTGGATTATATCTTCACCGGAGAACGCTCAGATGTACCAACGCTAGCTGATAATGGTAAAGATGCCATCATGGCCAGAGCCAGTTTCAAAATTCCCCTGTTCCGAAATAAATACAATGCCAAGGTTCAACAAGCAGAGCTGAATATTCAATCAGTACAGTCGCAAATAACAGACAAAGAAAACAAGCTGGAAACAGATTTATCCTCTTCATTGAGGGACTATTATGATTCGCGGCGGCGGTTTGACTTGTATGACCAGAAGCAGATTCAACGGGTTAATCAGGCACTGAGCATTATGACACAGAACTATTCAACCGACAGTTCCAATTTTGAAGAAATTCTACGGATGCAGCGCAAGCTTTTGGGTTATCAACTCAACCGTATTCAGGCTTTGGTGGATATGCAGGTTTCATCGGCTTACATCGATTACCTGACGGGCAAACACAACATTAATCTACAATAAATAGACGTGTGATTTGAGCCATGAATAGTGAGAAAAACTAATCACTACTCTAATTTCACAACTCAATACTTACAACTATGAAAACAAAAAACATACTTATTTACTCTGGACTTATACTGGGTGGACTCTTACTCGGCTACCTCTTTTTCGGAGGGACTTCGGAACCACAAACACTTGAAGAGCATATATCAGAAACCCACACTGATGAGGAAGGCAATGTGGTTTATACGTGCAGTATGCATCCTCAGATAAGAGAAAGCGAGCCAGGAAATTGTCCAATTTGTGGCATGGAGTTAATTCCGGCCAATGATCTTGATGACAATGACTCAGAATCGCTCAACCCGAATGCTGTTACATTCTCGAAAGCCGCACTTGCGCTTGCTGAGGTTGAAACCACTCCGGTTAGAAAAGGAGTCCCAGTGGTTGAAACCCGGTTACCTGGCAAAGTGGCTGTAAATCAGAACTTGGTATCGAATGTGACGGCTCACTTCCCCGGTCGTGTTCGGGAGTTATATGTAGATTATACCGGTGATTACGTTCGTAAAGGGCAAAAACTGGTTTCTATTTATTCTTCGGAGTTAATTACGGCACAGAGTGAACTTTTGGAAACAGCCCGATTCAAAGAACAAAACCCTCGATTATATGAGTCTGCCCGGCGAAAGCTATTGCTTTGGGAATTTCCGGAAGAGACCATAAACCAGATTGAACAATCAGGAGAAGTGATGGAAGAGTTAGATTTTTTCTCACCAGTATCTGGCTATGTATCAGAGATCAATATCTCTCGGGAAGACCATATTCAGGAAGGTTCAATGCTATACCGGATCGCGAAGCTTTCTGAGGTATGGATTGAATTTGAGGCGTATGAATCGTCAGTCAATAATTTAAAAATCGGAGATAAAATTGATTTTACGGTGAGCTCCATTCCTGGGTATACCTATACCGGGGAAGTCAGCTTTATCCAGCCTTTTTTAAATGATAAATCTCGAACAGTAGAAATACGTATTACTGTGGATAATCCGAGAAATGAGATGAAACCCGGCATGTTTGCTGAAGGAGTTATTTCTTCTCAATCAGACCAAGAACAGCAACTTCTTGTCCCCCGAAGTGCCGTGCTATGGACCGGAGAAAGGTCCATTGTGTTTGTGGATGTTTCCACAGCTGAAACTCCTGCTTTTGAAGCAAGGGAAGTTGTATTAGGCAAAAGGGCTGGTAACGAATATGTAATTGAATCTGGACTGGAAGTTGGTGAGCGTGTGGTATCAAACGGCACATTTAAAGTGGACGCAGCCGCACAGCTTAGCGATAAACTCAGTATGATGAATAGAGAACCGGGCTCAGGAGCAAATCGTGGGGCACACGATCACGGTGCTATGGACATGAATAACGGTGATATGAATGAATCCACTATGGATACAACTGAAGATCATTCAAATCATGAAATGGTTAAAAGCCTTGAGGTAGTAGTACCCCAGTACTTGAAACTTCGGGAGGCACTGTCCAAAGATGATTTTGAAACGGCTAAAGAACATGTCCGAGTGTTCTCAACGGATACATTCAGTGATATTGAAGAGCTCAGAGCCGAGTTCAAATCCATTTCAGAAACGCTTATTTCACGAATTGAAGAAGAAGGATATGAAGGAGCACTGTTCAAGCAATATTGCCCTATGTACGGCGGAGGAAGTACCTGGATAAGTGACAAAGAAGATATTGAAAACCCCTTTTATGGATCTCAAATGCACAACTGCGGAGAAACAGTTGAGCAGATGAATTAATGTATAAATCAAAAACAGAGGTATCATGAAATTAGTAAAAGCATACATACGCCCCATGCTACTTGAAGAAGTGTATAAAGCGCTACGTTCTGAAGGCCATTGTTGCATAACGGTTTTCAGAGGAGAAGGAGCAGGTCAATATACCGATCCTGACTATGCCCATGGCTCTTTGCAATTCCCGGCGATGCACTCCAAAGTTGTGAAAATAGAAATAGCAGCGGTAGACGAAGATGTCAATTCTATTATTGAAATCATTCAACAAACTGCTTCAACAGGTTCGCGCGGAGATGGAATTATATTTGTCATGCCTATTGAGAATATGATTAGAATCAGGGATGGTGAGGAAGGACCTAAAGTAATAGAATAATAGGCTTACACTAAATAAACGGTAAGTATTAATCATCATTGTATAAGCTTACCCCTTAGATAAATGATATTTTAAGTAAAGCAAACATTAACAAAACCATAAGATTATGAAAAAGATAAAATCAATCGCACTGTTACTGGCAATAGGTTTAGGTCTAACTATAACTGCTGTGGCTCAGCAACAAAATATGGAGCAGAAAAAGCAGCAAATGATGACCATGATGCAGGACTCATCTATGCAATCCATGATGATGGATCATATGATGGAAAACCCGGAAATGCGTGCCAAGATGATGCAGAGAATGATGAAATCACAAAAGATGGATCATTCTGAAATGATGGAAAATATGCACTCCATGATGAACAATCCTGAAATGAAAGAACGCATGAAAAAGCATATGGAAATGATGCAATCTATGATGGATGGAGATATGGATCACGCTAAAATGATGAATATGATGGATAACTCATCCATGATGAACATGCATATGATGTGTATGCAAATGATGCAGGGAGGAATGATGGATTCGGGAATGAAAATGAAATCAGATTCTACCGATAATAAAGGTATGAACCATCATTAGTAAAATTAAATGGGGATGCACTTCAAAGTCATCCCCGAATTCTAAAACTTTAAATGATAGCACTATGCATGATTTTCAATTTTTTGGAGGTGGCTGGATGATGTTCTTCTGGTGGTTCTTACTAATTGTTTTGGTCATTGTCTTGGCAAGGCCGTTATTCAAGACAAATCAACAAGAATCTGATAAAGAAACTCCACTTGAGATCCTTAAGCGAAGATATGCAGATGGAGAAATTGATCAAGAGGAATTCGAGAAGAGGAAAAAGGATCTGATGTGATCAAGTATTTAATAATACAATCATTATAGTTTCAAATTTATGAAAAGAAAACAATTTTTACGGAGGATAGGTTTTGGAACGGGTGCATTAGCCCTATCACCTTGGTTAACATCCTGCTTGACTTTTTCTGACGATGAGTTGAAGGGTTCTTTTAAAAACAGATTGCCTTTACCGGGTCAAATAACCGATCCTTCATTTAATTTATCTGCCTCTTCTGCAGAAATAGAGCTGCCAGAATCGCTAAGTCTGGCTGCTTTTCAATTTAATAACTCAGTTCCCGGTCCAACAATTCGCCATGTAAAGGGGCAGGAACTTGACATCAAGTTTACTAATAATATAGGTCAGGAAAGCATTATTCATTGGCATGGACTCATTGTTCCCCCCGAAATGGACGGGCACCCCATAGATGCTATATCAAGCGGTAGTTACAATTATCACTTCAAACTTGATCAAAGAGCCGGTACCTATTGGTATCATCCTCACCCTCACAGAATTACCGGAGAACAAGTTTATCGGGGGTTGGCAGGCTTTTTTATTATTGAAGATGAAGAGGAGAAAGCGCTCAACTTACCCGGTGGTAACTACGAGATACCTCTCGTTATTCAGGATCGGAGAGTTAACGAAAGAGGAGAGGTAATATATAATCCGTCTATGCCCGAACGGATGATGACCGGGTTTTTGGGAGATACAATCTTAATTAACGGAGCACCATCTCCTTACCATGAAGTTGAGCCGGGTGTGTATCGATTAAGAGTCTTAAATGGCTCAAATGCCCGAATTTATAATGTAGCGTTTCAAGATGATCTTTCCTTTATGGTCATCGGCACCGATGGAGGCCTTCTACCTGAAGCTATTGAGACGAATGAATTATTAATGGCCCCCGGGGAAAGAGCAGACATACTGATAGACTTCTATGGATTGAAGAAAAATAGTATTAACCTTATCAGTAAACCATTTGATGTGCCTTCCGGCGGCGGTATGATGGGAATGCAAAACATGATGGGTAGCTCCGGTCCCGAACAAGGCACCGGTTTTGATCTTATGGAATTCAGGATTGATGGAGAATCTAAGCAAGAATCGATGGGCCTTCCCAGTCAGCTGTCTGAATCGACCTTTCCTGAAGCTTCATCTGCTGATCGCACCCGCTCCATTCGGTTGGATATGCAAATGATGAACGGCCATACCATTAATGGGCGTCAGTTTGAGATGGAGCGAGTCGATGAACGTGTAGAGCAAGGAAGTACTGAAATTTGGGAGTTTATCAATAACTCAAACGTACCTCACCCCATGCACGTGCATGCCGTTCAGTTTAAAGTTCTTGATAGAAGTGGAAACAGAGGATTAATGCCTACCGAAACAGGCTGGAAGGACACTGTACTTGTCATGCCCGGCGAGACTGTTAGGGTTATCATGAGTTTCAATGCGCCAAAAGGCCTGTACGTTTTTCACTGCCATAACCTGGAGCACGAAGACAACGGCATGATGGCTAACATGGAGATTATATAACCTTTTGGACACAAAAATTAATTTCTGAACTCAATTATTTAAAACTTTGGATAACTAATTATGGAATCTTTACTAACTCCTGAATGGGCTCCCAACATTCACCCACTGATCGTTCATTTTCCTATTGCGCTATTAGTGACGGCTGCATTGGCTAATTTTGTATCTCTTTTTATTCAAGAAAAATGGTGGGATGAAACAAAGAATACCATCCTTTATGTAGCAGGAGCACTTTTCGCCGGTTTCACCTACTATAGTGGTACATTAGCTGCAGATAGTGTCTTTTTACCTACAGAAGCTCAATCTGTTTTAAGTGAACACGCCGACTGGGCGGAGTATCTTCTATGGTTCTTTGTAATATATGCTCTATTGAGAATCGCCTTTCATTGGTTTGATCTTTTTGAAAAGAATGCCTTTAAGATCATTGCATTCATTACAGTGCTACCGGGATTATTTATGGTATATGAAACGGCTGAGTATGGCGGTAAAATGGTATATGGATATGGAGCGGGAACCGGTCAATTATTACAACAAGAAGAACTAGCCCCATCTGAAGTCACCGAAAGTACTACTGTTCCATCCTCCTTTATTTCTAAAGATAATGGAGACTGGACCTGGGAGGTCAACTCAAATTCAGTAAGTGACCTGATCACTAATTTTCACTGGGTGAACGGTTCTTTACAGGCATTAAAGCAAACTATCATTTCAAGTGGCAATCCGCTACTACAGCTTCAGGCTTCCGGGCAAGCAAATCTATTTGTAACCCATCAATCATACCAAAACATACAAGTTGATTACTACCTCAATCTGGATGATTTAGATGGAGAAATAGAACTCATTCATCACCTGCAGGATGCCGATAACTATGATTTTGTTTCACTGAATTCGGATGGGATTATTCGTCAAGGCAGAATCAAGAACGGGGAAACAACCATTTTCGAAGAAGGCACCTATGAAACCGAGGGTCTGTTATTTCTACGTGTAGTGGCAGATGAAACGCACTTTCGCGGATATATTAACAGAGAGATGAAAGTTCACGGCCACGGAGATGCTCCGAAAAGCGGAAGCGTAGGGCTAAAATTACAAGGCCAGGGATCAGTACTCGTATCTAAAATTGAAATGACGCAACTCTAAAAAACTATACCTATGAAACCATTTATAAAAATATTCGCACTTTTTGTGTTTTTATCAGGAACGGTGATGGCTCAGTCCAACCAAAAAGAAGCCAGGGTTTTAGAAGCACTTGACAACTTTAAAACCGCCATTATTGAAAATGATTCTGAGGCCGCATCGAATGTAATGGCTGATGACGCCTTAATACTGGAAGGCAGCGGAATGGAAACGAAGGAAGAATATCTTTCCCATCACTTTCACTCCGATGGTAAATTTCTTAAGGCTATGAACCGTAAGATACTAACTCAAAAAATCAGCATTGAAGGAAATACAGCATGGGTCAGCACGGTTAGCTCCATGAAAGGAACGTATTCCGAAAGAGAAATAGACCTGACCTCTCTCGAACTTGCTGTATTAAAAAAAGCAGGTTCGGATTGGAAAATTACCGCTATTCACTGGTCATCCCGATAAGCAACAAACGATTTAACTAAACAGAGCAGAATATGAACCACGAACATCACAATCACGAAGACCATAACCACAATGGTCACCAAAATAAAGAGCATAACCACGATCAGAAACACAATCAGGATCACGGTGGGCATGAAGGGCACTCCCATCATGAGCATCACAAAATGATGGTTCAGGACTTTAAATTTCGATTTTGGTGGGTGCTTGCACTCACGATTCCGATCATGGCCCTATCACCCATGATTCAGGATTTTCTGGGTGTGGATTGGAGATTCACCGGTGACAGCTGGATTTTAGCTGCGTTATCAACCGTCGTTTACTTCTTTGGCGGATGGCCATTTCTCACCGGTCTGATTGATGAGCTCAAGAAAAAGCAGCCGGGGATGATGACGCTCATCGGCCTTGCTATTTCTATCGCCTATCTCTATAGCACGGCTGTGGTCTTTGGCTTTGAAGGCGACCTGCTCTACTGGGAGCTTTCAACCCTGGTCGGAATCATGCTGCTGGGGCATTGGATAGAAATGCGTTCTGTGATGAGCGCCTCGTCAGCTTTGGAAGAGTTAGCTGCTTTGATACCGGGTGAAGCCCATCGTGTACATGAGGATGGATCAACGGAAGACATCCCTGTGGAAGAATTACAACAGGGTGACAAAGTCCTCATCAAGCCGGGAGAAAAAATTCCGGCAGATGGAATTGTGGTTAAAGGTGAGTCCAGTGTGAATGAAGCCATGCTTACCGGAGAATCCAAGCCGGTTAGTAAACAAAAAGATGATGAGGTAATTGGCGGTTCTGTAAATGAAAAAGGCTCTCTTACTATACAAATTTCTAAAACCGGGGACGATTCATTCTTATCTCAGGTTATTAACCTGGTAAGAGAAGCTCAGGAAAGTAAGTCTCGTACACAGGATTTAGCCAATCGGGCTGCTTTTTGGTTGACCATCGTTGCTATTACAGCCGGCCTGATAACCTTTGGAGCCTGGATCTTTTTTACGGGACAAAGCTTTGACTTTGCGATGAACCGAACCGTAGCGGTCATGGTGATTACCTGTCCACACGCGTTAGGTCTGGCCATTCCATTGGTGGTTTCCCGCTCAACCAGTATTGCTGCGACCAATGGATTTCTTATACGCAATCGGTCTGCTTTTGAGCAGGCAAGAAACTTGGATTCCATTATCTTCGATAAAACCGGTACGCTAACCGAAGGAACCTTTACGGTAACCAATATTCTGAATTTTGGGGATGATCACTCCGATGAAGAGATACTTAAATATGCAGCTTCGCTGGAGAAAAACTCTGAACATCCACTTGCAAAAGGAATCCTCGAAAAAGCCGGCGAAACCTGGGAGCCGGATGAGTTTAATTCCATTACCGGAAAGGGAATTGAAGGCAAGGTAAATGGAAAGTCGGTGAAAGTAGTAAGCCCCGGATATATTCGGGACCAGGAAATGGAATACCCAACAGCTGAAGTTGAAAAAGTATCATCCCAGGGAAAAACGGTGGTTTTTGTGATCATTGGAGATCAATTGACCGGAGCCATTGCTTTGGGAGATCAAATTCGAGAGTCGTCTAAGAATGCGATTGATGCATTACACAAGATGGGGATTGAGTGCATTATGCTGACGGGCGATAATCAACAAACGGCCGATTACGTGGCCGGGGAATTAGGCATTGATCAGGTGTTTGCTGAAGTACTTCCGGATGAAAAAGCCGATAAGGTGAAGGAGGTTCAGGGGCAAGGAAAACTTGTGGCCATGACCGGAGACGGCGTCAACGATGCCCCCGCTTTAGCTCAGGCTGATGTTGGAATTGCTATCGGAGCCGGGTCAGATGTGGCTGTTGAGACCGGCGATATCGTACTGGTAAAAGATAACCCTGAAGATGTGACGGCACTTATTAAGCTCTCAAAATCTACCTACACAAAAATGGTCCAAAATCTGTGGTGGGCTTCTGGATATAATATCGGTGCCATTCCTCTTGCTGCCGGCGTCCTGTTTGCTTGGGGCATTATATTAAGTCCTGCAGTGGGAGCCATTCTGATGTCGCTAAGTACCGTCATTGTAGCTATCAATGCACGGTTATTGAAGCTCGAAAATTGAAGGATATAAAATGGAAACTAAGTTTTTCAAAAGATGGGTTCAAAACTGCGAATCTAACTTTAATATTTTCAGATCACTGAATAGTACATAAAACCAATAGAATAGAGGAGATACTATGGGAAAACTAAACATCAAGAAATTAGGAATAGCGGTTGGCGCAACAGGCGTGATTCTTTATCTGGGCTGTGCCTTGTTGATGATCGTGCTTGGCCAGCAAGGAACTATTTCCTTTTTTAACGCCCTCTTACACGGTTTTGATACGTCATCAATCATTCGAATGGATATTCCTTTGTGGGAATCACTTCTTGGAATTATTCTGACCTTCATTATAGGCTGGATATCTGGGGCAATAATCGCTGCCATATATAATGTTAGTCTAAACGATTCTGAGAATTGAACGTGATTAGTGAACCTACCAAAAAAGTTATTTTTTGGGCTTTTATCCTTAATACTATTTGGGAATTTGTTCAATGTGGCTTTCTATATGGCATGTGGGACTGGCCTTTTCTCAAGGCTACAGTTTGGATGTGGGGAGCTGTTTTAGGGGATATCATCATTGTATTAGGGCTATGGAGAGCCACCTCAATGCTGACTTCGTCCGTGCATCTGGAACCTCGTCTTGGTCGCAAAGGATATATTGTGCTTTTCGGCTTAAGCTTTGCAGCAAGTATTTTTCTTGAATGGGTTGCTATTTTTCTTAGCCTTTGGGAATATACATCTGCGATGCCAGAGCTAACTATTTTTTCTTATGAGGTTGGCTTATCGCCGATTGTTCAAATTACTGTTCTTCCCGCTCTGAGCATTTACCTTGCTTCAAAGCGAACTAAAATTTCACGTGTATAAAACATAAACAAGCTTCTAAAACTTATGGGCAATAACTACCTAAGGTTCAGTTTTTAAGTTTAACTGCAAAATTTGATATCTTTAAAACATAATTATGTAAGATGTTTTGTAGTTGATAGTCTATTATTAGTATTCACAAAATTTTAGCTTTGCTTAAAAAAATCCACAAAACAAAGATTTATAAAATCTCAGCACGACTTCTGCTGATCATATTTGCTATGCACGTGTTAAGTGTGCACAGTCTGGCAGAGTCATTGGTGTATTGTTTTGAAGATAATGGCGATGTAAATGTTGAATCAAAGGCAGAGCTTGGAATTTTCTTTAATAGTGAAGCCGAAGTCCACGAAAATGATGGTCATAATCACGAACAGGAAACGGTTTTTCACCAAGATAATGACCACCATCGGGATGTTCCTATTTCTTTACTCTGTGCCAAGGAAGACAAGCTAAATCGCTTTGACCAGCAAAAAACAGTCGCTGATCTTAAACGAGCTGTTTTTCAAAAAAGCGAAATCACTCCTGTCTCCCGTTCGGTTCAACAAACCATTTTCTTACCGCCGGTTATAGAAAATTCTATCACCACCAATCTACAGACCGTAGTACTTCTGAATTAGGCCATACAGCCCCTCCTATACCTAATTCACATTGAGAATGCCCTTCATATTCACAGGATCATAGTATCCAGTGCGCATTTCTCATAAATCTACAACAGCTAAAAAGCTGAATACTACATGTCAAAATATATCAAAACGATGCTGCTCATCGGCACGCTCGTGCTTGCTGCCGGTTGCGCCAGCGAACGAACGGTACTTCAAGCACCATCTGAAAGCACGCTTATAGAACATGAATCCGAGGACTATTCTTCTCAGATTCTAAACAGAAATTTAAACTCTTCGGCCAATTCGATTGCCATTGGCGACACGCTGAGCTATCGAACGGCACTGGCTAAAACGCTCCTCGAAAACCCCGGTCTGCAAAGTTATGCCTGGCAAGTTCGGGTTAAGGAAGCCGAGCGCATTCAAGCTGCTTTGTTGCCCAATCCGGAACTGGAAGCCGAAATGGAAAACTTTGGAGGAACCGGTCCTTTTGAAGGCTATGATTCCAGGGAAACCACGATAAGGCTCAGCCAAAAAGTTCTCTTAGGGGCTGATCGGATGAAACGGAAACGACTGGCCGGTTTAACCACTGAGCTCGCCGGGTGGGATTACGAAACCCAGCGTTTAAATACGCTCACCGGACTCACACAAGCTTATACGTCCGCTTTGGAAGCCCAACTGCAATGGGAGCAACAGAAAGAGTTATTAGATGTTGCCCGACAATTTTATGAAAGCGTGTCGGCGCAAGTCGAAGCCGGGAAAGTTTCAAAACTGGAGCAGACCAAAGCACAGGTAGAACTCTCTCGTGCACGCATAGATCTGGAAAACAGGCGCAATGCGATGCAATCCGCTTTTACCACACTGGCCTCATTTTGGGGAAGTGATCAGGTTTCGTTTATGGCACTGTCAGGCGAATTAGAGATGCCGGATTCTATTCCAGACTACCAATACGTGGCCGAATTTATAGAGCGGAACCCGGATGTAGCTCGCTGGACTACCGAGATTCAGCAACGGGAAGCTTCCCTTTCGTATGAGCGATCCAAAGCCATTCCTGATATAAAAATCAGCGGCGGGTATCGCTGGATGGAAGATCTTGGAGCCGAAGCTGCTTTAGTAGGTGTCTCCATACCTCTTCCATTTTTTGACCGGAACCAGGGGAATGTAAAGGCAGCTCGCTATGAGCTCAACCGTGCGGAAACGGTGCGGGAGTCTGCCAGGATTGAGGTGCAAAAAGCCCTTCAAAATAGCTATAACAAGTTACAAGCTGCTTTATATGAGGCCGAACAACTTCAAGCTGAAGTCTTGCCCGGAGCCCAAACGGCTTATAAAGCTGCCCAAGCCGGCTACCGGCAGGGCAAGTTTGATTTTCTGGAAGTACTGGATGCCCAGCGAACTTTATTTACCAGTCGGACCCGCTACGTACAAGCGCTGGCTGAACTGAACCGTGCCATCGCACAAGTTGAGCGACTAATCGGCACGCCTTTGAATGAAATTTCTACCAACTAATTATTTGAACCCCATGAAACAGAGACTAAAAACAATGAAGATCATTAACGTATTACTTCCGGTGTGGATGTTACTTTTGAGTGGAGTCGTCATCAGCGGCTGTAGTTCTCAAAATGAACCCACCCCGCAAACCGAAAATCACGCTACAGCAGATGAACATGGTAGTGAAGAACCCCAGCATACAGAGGAAGAAGGTGAACATTCAGAGGAAAAGAATGAAGGACTCGCAGAAGTTCATCTTTCTCAAGAGCAATTAGTTTCTCTCAACATTAACGTAGATACCCTGAAAGCCGGAAGTGCAAGCTCCGTCATTCAACGGCCTGCCAGTGTGATGTACGATATGGATCGCATTGCAAAAGTGGGTCCCCGTATTGAGGCTAAAGTCGTTCGGGTAATGAAAGATCTCGGTGACTACGTGGAAGAAGGCGAGCCTATCGCTCAAATGAGCAGCGTTGGACTTGGTAAGATCAAAGCCGATTACATCCGCCTCAGAGCGGCCATGAAGAAAGAGGAAGCCCACTTTAAGCGTGAGCAAAGTTTGTATGAACAGGATATCTCAAGTCAGGCTGAGCTGTTGCAGGCCGAATTGGAATATGAGCAAGCCAAAGCGGAGCTTGATGCGGCCTCAGAAGCGTTACGATTATACGGATTATCACAGAATGATATCCAAAATATTAAAGCCGGAAGTGAAATCCCGCTTTCTTATTTCTACCTGAGCAGTCCGCTAAGCGGAACCATTCAGGAGCGGAATCTTTCTCCCGGACAAACCATCAGTCCCAGCGAAACGCCGGTTCACGTAGCGGACCTGTCAAAAGTATGGGTGATGATAGATGGGTATGAGCAAGATATTCGCTACCTGGAAACCGGCCTGGATGTTGAATTATCTGTACGCAGTATGCCGGGTATGACGTTTAAAGGCACGACAGATTGGATCTCCTACCAACTGGAAAAAGAAACCCGAACCCTTCCCGTGCGTGCACTTTTTGATAATCCTGATGGACAGCTCCGTGCCGGCATGTTTGGCACGGCTCGCATCTACACCAATTCAATGGAAACGGCTGCCTTCATTCCGGTGGATGCCGTTCAGCAAATCGAAGGATCTGACCGGGTATTTGTGCCTGGTGAAGAGCCCGGAAGCTTTCGCTCTGTTGCCGTTATGCTCGGAAATGAACGAGATGGTTTTGTGGAAGTGATCTCCGGTTTAACACCCGGACAGACAGCCGTGGTCTCCGGGGCATTTGACCTGAAATCAGCCTTAACCGCCGCAACCCGGAGTGCATCTCATGGTCACTAATGCAGATCGGATCAACAAAATTATCACCCTGAATATTTGACCTATGCTTGAACAAATTATTGATAAAATATTAAAGAACCGGCTGACCATCTTTTTTTTGGTAGCCGCAGTAGCGCTCTATGGCTATTTTTCCTTTCGGGATGTACCCATAGATTCCTTTCCCGATGTATCGCCCCCGCTGGTACAGGTATTTACGTCCAGTCCCGGACTATCTCCGGTAGATGTGGAAACACAAATCAGTTACCCAATTGAGATCTCCATGTATGGATTACCAAAACTGGACCGGGTGCAGAGCACCTCCATTTTCGGCCTTTCCAGAGTGAATATTTACTTTGAGGAAGGAACCGATATTTACTTTGCCCGACGATTGGTTAATGAGCGGCTGGCGCAAGCCAAAAGTGAAATCCCGGACGGACTTGGTGAACCCCAGCTTGGCCCCATCACCACCGGCCTTGGAACGGTGTTGATGTATGAAGTCAAGAACAAAGAAGGCTATGATCACTCCCTGATGGACATTCGAACGGCTCAGGACTGGATCGTAAAGCCCCTACTTCGAACGGTGCCCGGCGTAACCGGTGTATTGTCTATTGGCGGGGATGTTCGCCAATTTCAGGTCAAAGCCGATATGAATGCGCTGGTTTCCCGAGGACTTACGATTGAAGATCTTGAAGGTGCCCTCAACAATAACAATCGTACGGTTGGGGCTTCCTTTCTGGAACGCGGAGGAGAAGAATACCTGGTGCGGGGTTATGGCTGGATTCAACCTGACGAAGAAGGGATTTCTGATATCGAGAATATTATCGTATCCAATGAAAACGGCACCCCTGTGTATGTGAAAGATGTAGCCGAGGTGGAATTTGGCTCCGAAATCAAACGGGGAACACTGGTAGCCAACGGGGAAGAATCGGTAGGCGGTTTTGTGTTGAAACTCATCGGAACCAACACGCAGGAGTTGCTGGCCGAAATGGATAATAAAGTGGATGCCATTAACAATGCCCTGCCCGAAGGGATGATGATGGAAACCTTTTATTCCCAGGGCGAACTGGTGGAAAAAGCGGTGGGGACGGTTACCAATGCCTTGTACATCGGGGCCATTCTGGTGCTCATCGTGCTGTACTTTTTTATGGGTGATATCCGATCCACATTGATCATAATTTCTACGGTTCCCATCGCCTTTTTGATTGCCTTCATAGGGATGAAATGGCTGGGTATATCGGCCAACCTAATGAGTCTTGGTGGACTGGCAATAAGCATCGGGATGATTGGTGACAGCGCTACGGTAATCGTGGAAAACACGTACAGGCTGCTTGAGGAACGAAAAGAAGGAAATGTGTCGCTAACACGGATTGTGAGTGAAGCCGCGCGTGAAGTTATTCGACCGGTATTTTTCGCCACCAGCATTATCATCATAGTATTTCTGCCACTCTTCTCGCTTGAAGGTGTGGAAGGAAAGATGTTCAAACCGCTGGCTTATACCATTACCTTTGCGCTGTTCGGAGCCATCTTTTTAGCGCTGACGTACATTCCTATTATCTCCAGCTTCATCCTTCCCGAAAAAGGCATGGACAAGGAACCCTGGTTGGTACGTAAGCTCAAAAAATGGAGTGAACCGTTGATCGAGAAGACCTCCAAATATCCTAAAATGGTATTTGGTGCAGCTCTTGTTCTCTTTGCCGGAAGTATGGCCATCTTTCCATTTTTGGGAACCGAGTTTCAGCCCACCTTACGGGAAGGCACCTACGCCGTTCGATCGGTGTTGCCACCGGGAGCGAATCTTCCGACCACCACCGAATACTCCAAGAGGCTTCAGGAATCAATGTTAACCTTTCCTGAAGTAGAGAGTGTGTATTCGCGTGTTGGTCGCGCCGAAGTGGGTGGAGATCCCGAGCCGGTGAACGTGGTATTCAACGTAGTAAACCTCAAACCTTTGGACGCCTGGGAATGGGGACGTGATTACGAAGAACTTCAGACTGCGATGGCAGAAAAACTATCCGAGGATCTACCCGGCGTTTCTTCCAATTTCTCCCAACCTATTCAGCTTCGTACTGATGAGCTGCTAAGCGGCGTTCGGGCCCAAGTGGTTGTGAGTTTATATGGCGATGACCTGGATGTGCTGGCTGAAAAAGCAGGTGAAATCCAGGCCATTGCTGAAGGTGTGGAAGGAGCTGTAGATGTCCGCGCCCAGCAACAAGGCGGAAAACCGCAAATCCTGGTTCGTC
Source organism: uncultured Balneola sp. (assembly GCA_964505215.1). Taxonomy (GTDB): domain Bacteria; phylum Bacteroidota; class Rhodothermia; order Balneolales; family Balneolaceae; genus Gracilimonas. The sequence goes on along the minus strand of CAZDGU010000014.1, from coordinate 2,200 downwards.
CGGATCGAGAGCAGTTGGCACGACTGGGAATCAGCATGGATGACTTCCTCAATACGGTAGAAACTGGTATCGGTGGTTCGGTAGCCGGGCAAGTGTTCGAAGGCATCCGCCGCTTCGATATCTTCGTTCGCCTCCAGGAATCTCAGCGAGCTCACATTGATCAGGTTCGTGATCTGCCTATCCGCACAGCTAAAGGAGCATTGGTTCCGCTGTCACAAATAGCCGATGTGGAAGTCTTTACCGGACCAAAGCAGATCTCCCGAAATAAAGCCAGTCGCCGAACCTATGTGCAGCTTAACGTGCGAGGACGAGACATGGGAAGCGTAGTCAGTGAAATTCAGCAAAAGGTGGCTGAGCAGGTCGAACTACCGGCAGGATATTTCACCGAATACGGCGGACAGTTTGAAAATCAACAGCGGGCGATGGCGCGGTTGTATGTAGTGGTTCCCATTACGCTGGGACTCATTTTTTTCATGCTGTTTTCCACCTTCAGTAGCTGGAAATACGCTGTGCTCATCTTCCTGAATATACCCTTTGCCACTATCGGTGGTATTGTAGCGCTTTGGGTGTCCGGTCTCTACTTGTCCGTGCCGGCAGCCGTGGGTTTTATCGCCATCTTTGGTATCGCGGTACTCAATGGCGTGGTGCTGGTTTCCTACATCAACCAACTTCGGGAGGAAGGACTTGAAACCCACAAGGCAGTTGTTAAAGCCGCCTTGTTACGGCTACGCCCTGTACTCATGACGGCCTTAACCACCGGTCTCGGACTGATTCCGTTGCTACTGGCAAACGATATCGGCTCGAATGTGCAACGTCCTCTGGCAGCCGTGGTAGTTGGTGGTCTGGTAACATCGACTCTGCTTACACTGGTGGTATTACCCACTATCTACAAGTGGTTCGCTGAACCAGTAGAACACGTTGAACTGTAATTATAAATAGATACAAACCTTCAAGGTATTTGAAACCTTGGAGGTTTCATTAAAACCAACTTACTATGAAAGAGATTAAAGCATTTATTCGTACCAACATGATTGATTACGTTATTGATGGACTTGAAGCCTTAACTGAACCACCAGGTGTTACCTTGTCGGATGTACGGGGTTGGGGGCACGTTAAAGCCGAAGATAAAGCACGGCTCACCAACCGCATAAAACTGGAAACCGTTGTTCCCGATGAACGGGTTGCTGAAATTATTGATACGATCATCCAAAAAGGAAAAACGGGCAATTCGGGTGATGGCAAAATCTTTATATCCGAAGTAGATAAAGCTATAAGAATTCGAACTGGGGAAATCGACGATGAAGTGATTCGATAGGCTAAAATTACATCACTTTATACCCCGAGATTGCTGCCATTTGACCGTGGCAGTAGTCTTTAAACGATGAATAGCAAGTTTTAGAATGCACCGTTACAGCTATTTATGAATTGTATTGGGATGATCCCCAATTCAGTTCTTTTTTTAACTTAAACTTAATAACTATGGAAAAACTAACACTTGATATACCTGTAATACTACCTGACATCCCTGATCATAAGGATAAATGTGTAAGTCGGCTTATTGGAACTCTTGAAGGACGGGATGGAGTGGATCGGGTACATATTAAAACAGATGAAAGTAAAGAACCAAAACTCTGTATTCACTTTGATCCCGAAACGATATCACTTAAAAAAATAAAAACCCTTGCTCAACAGACCGGTGCGAAACTTCATGATATATTTGGGCACATGTTAGTGAAAGTGAACGGTATTCGTCATTCCAGACACGCCCGATCAATTACTCGGCAACTCAGAGATGTGGATGGAGTTGTAGATGCTTACGCGAGCGCCACAGGCTGGATCAGGCTGGAATATAAAAAGGGTGATATTAGCAGGGAGAAGCTTACGAAAATAATTAGAGAGACTGGGTTAGATATTGAGAAGTTTTCCGAAGAACTTCAGGACGTAAAAGAAAATAATGAGGAGACAAATGGTAAAGAGAAAAAACCGGAGACAGATCATGAGCACTCACATAAAGAAGAAGATTCGCACGACCACGATCACGGTGGCATCTTTGGCGAAAAAACCGAGCTGATCTTCTCGCTGATATGCGGTAGCTTGCTCGGCATAGGATTCGGCCTCTCCTATGTGAGCACGTTGCCCGGCTGGGTCTCGCTTGCACTATATGTGAGCTCCTACTTCTTTGGTGGATTCTACCTGGTGC
>CAZDGU010000013.1:0-87160 GCA_964505215.1 uncultured Balneola sp. | reverse complement strand
CAATTGGGACGTAGGTCAAGTAACCAACATGTCAGGAATGTTCTCCGGCGCTGCTAACTTCAATGGTGATATCGGCAACTGGGATGTGGGCCAAGTAACCAACATGGAAGGAATGTTTTTTGAATCTTCATTCAATCAAGATCTTAGGAATTGGTGTGTTCCATTAATTTTGAGCCTTCCTGATCGTTTTGCTGAATCTTCACCATTAGAAAGCCAATATTTTCCTATTTGGGGTACCTGCCCGGGAGCGCCAGATGTAATAGGAAACCTGATTCCTGCCAATAATAGCAACGGAATATCGATAACGCCGAAATTTTCATGGTTGGGTGATAGTTCTGCAACTGATTATCAGCTTCAAGTGATTACTGAAACCGGCGTCATGGTATTAGATACGTTGGTCAGTGATACCGTATTCTCAAAAACAGTTCCTTTTGAATTGAACACTACTTACGCCTGGAGGGTGCGGGGGATAAGTGGAAATAAAGAAGGAAATTGGAACCAGTACTGGAGCTTTACAACAGAAATTTCCGTTTCAAACGAGCCAAAAGAAAATCCGGCTTCGTTTGCTTTAGAGCAAAATTACCCAAATCCATTTAACCCGACTACCAACATACGTTATAGTTTGAAACATGCGAGCCACGTAAGCCTGCAGGTTTATAACATGCTGGGGCAAAAAGTAGCCACGTTAGTAAACGCCAGGCAGTCTGCAGGGTGGCACACCGTCACTTTTGATGCTAAAGCACTTGCTAGCGGTTATTACATCTACCGCATTCAAGCCGGAGATTTTATAAGCACCAAGAAATTAACGCTGATAAAATAATAGCGGCTCTAAAACGGTAATTCATCTAAATTTGCTGCACTGCTTTTTTCAGAAAATCCATCGCTCGTTCTATTTGAGCGGTGGATATATAAGGAGCGGCGCCAAAGCGTAAAATTTCACCCCGGGCATCGGTAAAAACGCCTTTCTGCATGAGCGCTGCGCGTAATTCACGAGCGTGGGGAGAAGTTAAGGAAAGAAATCCGCCATTGTGCTCCAGCGGTTTTTGGTGGGTGAGCCGGATGAGGGATGAGTCGAAATGATGGCTTAGAAATAATTCGCGCAGCAGTCCCACTTGCGCTTTATACTGTTTGCGAAGCACCTGAGGCGTAAGGCCCTGTTCCCGAAAAAATTCCACTACTTTTGCCGCTCTGAATTGGGAAGAAGGATCATACGTGCCACTGGCAAATCTCTGATTGCCCTGATCATAGGCAACCGGCGCATCGGTTCGGGGTTCATCTAAAGAAGAAAAGGAAGCAAACCAGCCGGTTATAGCCGGGCGATAATCACAATCTTCGGGAAAGCGTAAAAAACAGTTGGCTTCACCCCATTGCAAGTATTTATATCCGCCAATCAGGAAAAAGCAATCCTCCAAGCCGGCCTCGCGGATGGAAAGCGGAACCACGTTGGTACCGTGATAATCATCAATCATCAGCGGGATATTTTTTTGGCGAGCAGCTTCCGCGATTTCCGTCAGATGCGTGTTCACCAGGCTGCTTTCAAAATACACGCGCGAGAGCATAATGGCGGAAGTCCGTTCATCCATTTCATGTATGATGCGTTCCGCAAAAGAATCGTCCGGTTGGGTGGCCACTTGCACAAACTCGAGGCCCTCTTCCTGCAGGCGGCGCAGCTGGCGGAACAGAGAATGAAATTCGCCATCGGTAGAAATAATTTTAGGCTTATTTACCAAATCCAGACTGCTCATCCAGCTCACAAAAAGGAAGTGCGTATTTTCCTCGCGGCAGTACAGGCCGTTCGGGTCATCGTAGTAATCTCGCAGATAATCTCTTAGAATTTCCGTTTTCTCGGCAGCAGCATCCCATTTATTATCCACATCGCGGGCGCACACGTCAAAGTATTCAGTTTGTCCGGCGCGGGCTACATCGGGCCATGCCTGATGCGAGTGGCCGGTAAACAGCAGCCGGTTCGCTACGTCAAAATGAGAATAATGGGGAGCGAGTTGATTTGCTAAAGCATCAATATCAGACATAAAAACGGATGGTTGAGAATCAGATGAATATTAAAATTGGGAACGGATGGCCCAAAGGTCAGGGAAAATGGGATTATTGAGCGTTTTATACAAATACTTGACGCCATCGGAGCCGCCCGTTCCTTTTTTAGTGCCAATGGTACGCTCCACCATTTTAACATGGCGGTAGCGCCATTCCTGAAGTCCCTCATCAAAATCAACCAACAGCTCGGTGAATAATGCGGCTTCCTCATCATTTTGCATAATATCAATAAGTACCTTTTGAGCCTTTTGGGTAGGCCGGTGAATTACACCTTTTTCATCACTGCGCTGCGTGCTGATTTCATAACCTCGCGTGCGCAAATAAGCACAGAAGCTTTCCCAAAGCGTAGATTCCTTCATGCGTTGATCGAGTATTTCCAGGTGTTTGGGCTGATTTTTATGCGCCGTTTTCATCAAAGGAAAACGCAGGCCGCAAATAATTTCAATTTCCCGAAACTGCAGAGACTCAAATCCGCTGGATTGCCCCAGAAAGTCTCTAAAACTGTTAAACTCAAGCGGTGTCATAGTTTCCAGAATATCAATTTGCGAAACCATGGTTTTCAAGATAGTAAGCACGCGCCGCAGCGTTTTAACAGCTCCCCAGGTATTACCGGCTTCCAAATCAGTTCGGAGCTTACCAAACTCATGCAAAATCTGCTTAAACCACAGCTCATAGGTTTGATGAATGATGATAAACAAGGTTTCGTCGTGCTCAGGCGGATTTGATTTGAGCTCTTGCAGTTGGGTCAGCTCATCAATTTTAAGATAACGGGTGTAGGTAAGGCTCATGGCATTTCAGTTTAGGTTCAACTTTACAAAATGATAATGATTATGCAGTGAAGGTATTTATTTATAAGCTAAAATTTACTGACAAAGTCCGGGTGGTACCTCAACGTGTTGAAAGTCTGAAAGGATGACTAAAACGTACTTTTGATTTTCAAATCCGCTTCAATTTGGCGCTCAAAATTTCGAGACGGCATCTAATTTGTAAGATGACTAAGCGAATAAAAATTAGAAAGTGATAAAAAAGGGGGAGTTATAAAAAAAGAGAAGAGCTCATAACGTTAGGTTAGAGCATTACATAATTCCGAAAAAGGAAAGGATTTCTCTGTTTTAAGAGTAGGTAAAAGGTTTCAAACATACGTAAAGAAAATTCAAAAAAAAGCACAGTGGGCAAAATAAACGATTTTTAAAATAATTAAGGGGGGAACCGCTTTTTTCTAAAAGAATTTTAGAAGAATAGTTTATTTATTGTTTGAAATTTAATAATATGCGGTTTCAGTCAATACACAAAAATTTGCAACGGCATTAAAGCACAGTTGTACATAAATGATTAGTCCATGAATGTTAAAAAGCTACTATCATTCTTCCTCTTCCTTTTATTTTCGCATTCACTATTAGCACAAACAGGTAAAATTACCGGATTTGTTACCGACACCGAAGGCGAGCCACTGCCCGGAGTAAATGTTGTAATTGAAGGAACCACGCAGGGCACAGCTACATCAGCTGATGGTTATTATCAGATTCTAAACGTACAGCCAGGAACGTATAATTTAAGAGCTTCCTTTGTAGGTTTTGCACCGGTAGTGGTTGAGGATGTAGAGGTAAGTATTAGTTTGACTACCGAAGTTAATATAGAAATGATGGAACAGACTTTTGAAGGCGAAGAGGTAACAGTAGTTGCCGAACAGCCTGTAGTAAAAAAGGATGTTTCCTCGTCTCAGGCAAGTATTTCTCGTGAAAACCTGGAATCGCTTCCTATTACAAGTGTAACTTCGGCTATTGGTTTGCAAGCCGGTATGGAAGGGCTAAGTGTACGTGGCAGTGGAACAGATGAAGTGGCTTTTAATTTTAACGGATTCACATTACGCTCAGAGCGAAATAACACACCCTTTACAGGAGTAAGCTTAACTTCAGTTGAAAATGTGCAGGTTCAAACCGGTGGGTTTAATGCAGAATACGGGAATATTCGTTCAGGGGTAGTTAATGTTACCGGTAAAGAAGGAAAAAGAGATCGATACACGCTGGATGGAATTGTTAGAATTACCCCTCCGCAGTCAAAAAATATTGGACAAAGAGTAAACTCACCTGATTCTTACTGGCTAAGACCCTATTTAGACGATGATGTTGCCTGGGAAGGAACTAATAGAGGAGAATGGAATGAACAGGGTGAATGGGTTGGGGGGCCTTGGGACGAATACACCCAAAGAGAATATCCGGAATTTGAAGGATGGAACGCTGTTTCTCAAAGAACATTAGCAGATGATGACCCTGATAATGATATTACCCCACAAGCTGCACAAGAAGCTTTTAAGTGGCAGCACCGAAAAGATATGGCTATTAAAGATCCTGACTATGAAATTGACTTAACTCTTGGCGGTCCGGTGCCTTTTGTAAGCGAAAAGTTAGGTGATTTAAGATTTTCCACCTCATTCCGCGAAACTCAAACCATGTATTTTATACCTCTTTCAGAAGACCGGTATAAGCAAACAACTTTTCAGGCTAAGCTAACGAGTAATGTAGCTCCCGGAATGAAGCTTTCGTTTGATGGATTGTATAGCAAGCAAAGGGGAACAGGAGCCAGCCAAAGCGGTAATCCAGGCTTTTTTGTTTCTCCTTCAGGAATTGCGAGCAACATGAGCAGAATAAGTTATATAGAGTCAAGAATATATGCATCAGATTTTTGGGCTCCTTCAGAAGAAGTTAATGCTAACATCGGTGCCCAGTTTACGCATTCGTTGAGTAACAATACTTTTTATGAGGTAAAGGTTAATAATTTCATAAATACGAATAGTACAAATCCGGGTAGATATAGAAATACAGATCCTGTAGTAAGTTTTGGCGGTGTTCCTTTTAACGAAGCTCCTTTTGGGTTCTACGATGCTACTGCCGAAGGAATTGGAAGTGGCATGAGAATGGGAGTAGGAATGAGTACATCGAGGGATAGCAGTAAGGTATCTACATTTACTGTGAATGCTTCTATTACCAGCCAGTTAGATCGGTTAAACCAAGTGAAGGCAGGTATTGAGTTTGTGCGAACGCATAGCCAGATAAATTACGGTTCATTTGATAAAGGACTACCGGCAGGGCGTACTAAATCGAAATGGGACACTAAGCCTATCAGAATGGCTGCTTTCATACAGGATAAGTTAGAGTTTAAAGGGATGATAGCTAATTTAGGGCTGCGCTTAACATATTCTGATCCAAATATAGATTGGTATGATTACGATGTTTTCAGTGATATTTTTTCAAGTGGCGGTTATTCCTCGTTAGACACTGTATCAACAAGCAATGTAAAGCCGCAAGTGGTGCTTCAGCCACGATTGGGTGTCTCATTCCCAATTACAGACGACAGTAAGTTGTTTTTCAACTACGGCCATTTTGTGCAGCTCCCAAGTCCGGAAAACCTGTACTTAGTTAGAGTAGAGCCTTTTACAGATAAAATTGTGCGTATGGCAGTACCGGAAAACTCTTTACCTAAAACAGTTGCGTATGAAATTGGTTTTGAGCAAAGCTTGTTTGATTCCTACTTAGTGAGGCTAAGCGGCTACTATAAAGACTTAAGCCAGCAACCTATACAAGTTTCATTTACCGGAGGTCCGAATGAAGATAGCCATACAGAAAGCAGGCCTTATTCGTATGCCGATATTAGAGGTTTTGAGCTTACATTAAGGAAACAACCCGCTAAGTTCTTTTGGGGAGAAATCAACTATACTTATAGCGTACGTTCAAGCGGTTACTTTGGCACACTTGAGAATTATGAAAACCCATTTCAGCAAAGAGAATATGAAAGAACTACCACAGCCAATAATATAACAAGGCCTATACCACAGCCTTATGCAAGATTGCAGCTGTATTTTATGGTTCCAAGAGAATTTGGGCCAAAGCTTGGAGGTATAAAGCCGTTGGCAAACTGGCAAATATCATCCATCATCAGCTGGAGGGCTGGATCTTATACAACTTATACCGATCGCCAGGCTTTAGAAGATGTGAGATATAACTTACAGCTAAGAGACTATTGGGGAACCTCATTACGATTCAGCAGAAACTTTAATATTGGAGAAAACTCAAGAATTAATGTTTTTGCTGATATAAGTAATGTAATTAACAGGCAAACACTAAGTTTAAGCTCAGGAGGTTTTATGCCGGGTGAAGATTATAATGATTACTTGAGCTCCCTTCATTTGCCTAAAGGTAAACTAAAAGAGATTAATCGATTAGACAGCAGAGTTCCGGGTAATGACAGGATAGGAGATTACCGCAAACATGGAACAACATTCGTTCCTATTGAAGCGTACAGTGACTTCAGCCTGATTTCTAACCCAAATAACAGGGCATTATACTACAACACAGAAGAAGGCAAGTACTACCAATTTAATGGTTCTTTTGTAGAAGCAGACTCAAAATATGTTAAGAAAGTGCTGGATAAGAAAGCCTATATAAACATGCCGGATCAAAGATTTTTTAACTTCTTAAACCCTCGGACTATTCAGTTCGGTATCAGGTTCTCATTTTAAATCAGTCATAATTAAGAATTTTTAAATGCGATGTCTTTTATGAAAAAGAAATATATGTGGCGACCTATAATATTAGCACTCCTATTTATTGGTTCCTCCACAGTAATAAATGCACAAGATTATAGGTGGTTATCTGCCGGGTCTTTTCATAATTTTTACTCCAGTGTTGGAATTGAAAATGAACAAGGATTTATTCAAGAACAACAGGCAGGATGGCAATGGCCTGCTATTTACAGATCTCAGGACGCTCAAAACTGGAAATCACTGTGGTTAGGGGTTAAAAACTTTACTGATGAGGATGGAAATAAGTATCCTTATAGAGTAGCTCATGCCGGGCCTCGTATTACCGGTTTAGGCCAGTTTTTTCCCATGGAATTTGAAACGCGGAGTAAATACCCACAACCCACTGTAATAGTAGATGGTGTTAATTCGGAAAGTAAATCAGCGGTTATCGATGTTGTGGATCCAACCATGGAGGCAGATCGGGAAATATATACTCGTGTAAATACCGTGCTGGGTATTCAGGTTGAGCGGACGGTAAAACAGTTTAGCCAGCAGTATCATGATAATTATCATGTAGTTGAGTTTGTGTTTACGAATACCGGAAGCGTAAACGGAAATGATGATGCGGAACTGCCAAATCAAACCATAGAAGGCTTTGTGCCATACTTCACTTACCGAATGGCCCCGGTGCAGGCCACACGTTTTGTATTTGGTAATGATACCGGCTGGGGACGAAATACAATGAATGATCGAAGGGGAGATGGAGTGACAGTTCCTGATGGACCTGAGCCTGAGCAATTTAGAGCACAATTTGCATGGCACGGATACTGGCAGCAAGAAGTTGATTATGACAATATTGGAGGACCAATTATTGTACCAAGTACCTCAAGAAATTATCTAACGGCAGATGATACCACGGGACGCTTAGGAGCCTACCATTTTGTAGGAACTGTCACACTTCACGCAGATGCCTCCTCCCAAGATTCAAGTGATGATCCCGGACAGCCATCTACTATGACTGAAGTACATTCAGATAATGATTTATTTTATCCGCCAAATGATGCGTTTAGCATCACGGCTATGACGGCTGAATATGATCTTATGACTGTTGGAAGAACTTCGCCTCGTCATGCCTATAAAGTAGAACCATCAGGATATTCCGGTTTTATAGAGCCGGATAAATTACCAAATCTTGGTAACTCAGGTGGTTTCAGTTATGCTTTTTCTTATGGGCCTTATACACTGGCTCCCGGAGAAAGTGTAAGAATAGTAATTGCAGACGCTGCATCGGGAATAAGCAGAGAGGTAGCGAATAAAACAGGAGCGGATTTCAAAAAAGGAATCATTACAGCAAAGGAAAAAAATGAAGTCGTATTTCAAGGCAGAGACTCCTTGTTTCAAACATTTGACCGAGCTATTGCCAACATAAATTCAAATTTTGCAATACCTGAAGCTCCTGAACCCCCCAGTACGTTTTACGTAACATCAGCCGGTAACGGTGTGAACTTAGAGTGGAGTTACAACGGAGATTTGTCAGGTGTTGAGGGCTTCGATATTTACCGGGCCTCAGGAAGGGTTGACAGTACCTATCGATTGTTATATTCTGCCGGAGCTCAAGAAAACCTCATAATTGACGGTAACGAAAGTGTAAGAAAAGAATTTCCGGGTGATTTCTTTATTGACCCTCCTATTAGAGGTCGAGATTATTACTACTACATTGTTACCCGAAGCGGTATTAATAATGACGGTACGGGTTTAACACCTCAAGGCAAACCATTAGTAAGCAGCAGGTATTATACACAAACTTATGATCCCGCAAGGCTGCTACGCCCTGCAGGCGAAGCCATGGAGCAAATACGTGTAGTTCCAAATCCCTACAACCCAAATATCGATAGGTCATTACTGCTGGACCAAGAGGGTAGGGATCGGTTAGCTTTTTATGAAATTCCCGGAAGATGTACTATTAATATTTACACGGAGCTGGGTGAAAAAATAAGAACCATTGAACATACAAACGGAAGCGGTGATGAAAACTGGGATTTACGAACAGATTATCGCCAGACGGTTGTAAGTGGGATATATATTGCACGTATTATCAATAAAGATCCGGACGATCCTGAATATGGAAAAGTTGCCACAAGAAAAATTGTAATTATACGATAGGTGTTGAAGTGAGATTAAGTAAATTAATATTCCTTAGTGTAGTACCGCTTCTTTTAACTACCCAGGTATTTGGGCAAAAGAAAAGGGCGCAAACAAGTATGAAGTTCCTTAGTGTGTCTCCATCCGCAAGGGCGGCCGGCTTATCTAATGCAGTTTCTTCCGTTGAGATGGGAGCATACGCTGCTTTTTATAATCCGGCAACCATGGCAAATATAGACAGCGATTATAGCGCTGCAGTGGGCGCCGTACAGTGGATTACAGATATAAACCATAATTCAGCGGCTCTTGTATATAAGCCGGCCGATGGGAAGTTTGGAGTTTTTGGCTTTAATGCGCTCTCGGTTGATTATGGAGACATCATTGCAACAGTAGTTGATGAAAATTCCGAAAAAGGCTACAGGGATGTTGGAACGGTTAACCCAACCGCAATGGCCTTTGGTATCTCTTATGCTAATGCCATTACTGATCAGTTTTCGGTTGGTGCTAATTTCAGGTACAGTACACAAGATTTGGGCTCGGTAGCCACTAACTACGATGGGGCCGGAGGATATAATATGAAGTCCTACTCAGCTTCTACCGGTTTGTTTGACTTTGGTGTGCTCTATAAAACAGGTTTTGAAAGCCTTAATTTTGCTATGTCTTTAAGAAATTTTTCTCCGGAAATAAGCTATGACAAAGTAGAGTCAGAATTACCACTGACTTTTAAAATCGGTCTTTCGATGAATTTGTTTGATTTGACAAACATTAACCCCAATGAACATGCGCTCTTATTTTCAGTTGATGCAAACAGGCCACGAGATAATGATGAGCAAATTTTGTTTGGAGCGGAATATACGTTTATAAACAGATTTTCAGTTAGGGGCGGTTATGGCTTTCCAAAAGACGAAGAGCAGCTTTCTTTCGGTGCCGGTATCAAACAACCAATAGGAGACTTTTCAATAATAGTTGATTATGCTTACACTCAGTTTGGTGTTTTCGGCGAGGTTAATCGCATAAGTGTTCAATTAGGATTTTAAGATATAAAAATAATGAAGTTAAAGATTTACAAGAGCTTATTTTTGTCCGCACTGCTAATTACAAGCATCACCGCTTGTAAAGAGGGGAATAGTATTTATGATCCGGATGATATTTCTGATCAACCAAATCCGGTAATCGAGAAAATTACCCCTGAAGCCGGTTATTTGGCAGGAGTAGATTCTATCACCGTAAAAGGGAAGAACTTTTCTGAAAACCCTAATAAAAACGCAATTTATTTTGATGGAGAGCCCGGGCTTATTCTAAGTTCAGGAACTGCACAAATGAATGTAAGGCCGGCACAGGTTTTAGGAGATAGCGTTGATGTGCGGGTATCGGTAAAAGGGGCAATGGAGTTTAGCAATACTTATCATTATAAGCTGAAAAGCCCAATAGTTAACATACCGGGTTATAATGAGACCCACAGTACAACCGGTATTACTAAAAATTCCAATGGAGATATTATTTATAGTTTACTGGATGGCTCTAAAGCTCCTGTTGGCATAAAGGTTTGGAAAACAGATAATACCGTGGAGGATTATCTTTCCTCTTCTTTCGATTTTCAGTCTTTGAAAGTGGGCCCGGATGGCTTGCTTTATGGAGCAAGAAATATCTATGGAATTTATAGAGAAAATAACGGCTCTATGGACTTTCCTTTTGCAATCGGAAATTCAAATGAAGCTTACCGAAGCATAGATTTTGGAACGGGAGATTACCTATGGGTGGTAGGCGATAATGATAATATTGTCCGTGTAGATATTACGAATGGTTCTATTGCAAGATTTCCTTTTACGGCGCGGTTGACAGCTGTCAGATATTATGATGGACATTTATATGTAGCCGGGGGCGTTCCAGATGCTGAAGAAGAGCTGAAGGAAGAGGTGTGGTCTTTCGAAATAACCGGAAATAATGAGCTTACTAACGGAACTAAAGTTTTTGGTATAGATGATGCCAGTGAAGAATCAATGCGAATATTAGACCTGACGTTTGACGTGGATGGTAAAATGTATCTTGGCACCAATGAAGGTTCAGGTATTTATACTTGGGATGAAGAAACTGGATTAAACGAATTTTATCCGGGATTGATTTTTGCAAACGGATTGTCTTTAACCTGGTTGGATAATTATTTGATTGCAAGTATTAGAAACAGAGGTGAAACCACACTGCATCCTACCAAAATTAATGTGATGCAGCAGGGAGCACCTTATTTTGGAACAGACTGATAATTAATTAGTTTATTGAGTAAAATCATTAATAACAACTAACAATAACCAACACAAAGTACACTATAACAATAAAGCGACAACCTTAATCTAATTCTTATAACAATGAAAAAACTAATACTACTTACGTTTGCAGTGGTTCTTGTACCGCTGTTAACACAAGCACAAGACGGAAACTGGACCTTTGAAGGGGTGTTCCCCGCCGATAGTTCATATACTGGAGGTTCACATGCCATAACGGTAGATGGTGAAGGCAAAGTCTGGACAGTAGACTATTATAAACGAGGCTCTTTAAGAAGCGACTCGTCTGTAACAGTACACGATGTAAATGTATTTAATGCGGATGGTACACCTGCGGAATTTTCTCCTGTACAAAAGGTAACTATTGACGGAGAAACCACCGTGTTTGACCTTCCATTAGGAGCAACCGGTCTTGCCACAGATGCTAATGGAGACGTAATACTTGCTATATCAGATGCTCTGATAAGGATAAACCATCAGACCGGAGAAGGTATGAACAGAGTATATCCTGATGTTGATGCATCAGCAAGATCGGCCGGACCAACAGTTGATGCCGCCGGGAATATTTATATTACCGGTGTTGTAGGCGGACCTATAGTAAAGTATAAGCCTGATATGGACACGACAAGTGCCAACGGCGAGGTAGTTATACCTGCTACTTCTTCTGTACACAGAAACTTTGCGGTATCAGCAGATGGCAATAGTTTTTATGTGCCACATGACGGAGCTAATTCATTAATTGTATTTTCTCGACCAACTGATTTATCTCCATTTGGAGAGCCTGATACTGTATTATCCGGTTGGGTGAGTGCAGCTTCAGGTGTAGCTGTAGATCCTCACTCTGGTGATGTTTGGGTTGGAGTATATAAGCCGGGAGGCAGCGTTGCTTATGGATATAACGCAGAAACGTGGGAACAGGTTGACAGCGTGGCTTGGCAAATTGATGAGTCCGGTCTGATAGATCCTGCTAATCAAGAACTGAGAGCTTTTTCCTTTGGTACAGATGCTAACACTCTTTATTTGTCAGCTCACCGCCATGCAGGAGATAACTTTCATCCTATTCAAAAGTTTACCCGCGATAATCCGGTAAGCAACGAAAGAGAAGTGGTAAGCCGTGCAGACGGTTATAAGTTAGAACAAAACTATCCAAACCCATTTAACCCTACCACTAATATCAACTATACGCTTAAGACTTCAGGTCAGGTAACCCTTAAGGTATATGATATGACCGGCCGGGAAGTGGCAACCTTAGTGAATACTAGAAAGAACGCCGGCGAATATACCGCTACTTTTGATGCATCAAACTTGGCATCAGGTGTATATCTGTATTCACTTGAAACCAATGGCTTACGCCTAACTAACCGAATGACGCTTATTAAATAATCGTTGTTTTATGGCTTAGTTTAAATTTATAGTAAAAAAGGCAGCGGCTATGCTGCCTTTTTTATTCATTTAATTTTCTATTCATAATTTTACATCTCTTATAGCCTGATTTTCCGAGAGATAGCATATTTTATCCTTGAGAATTATTTGAAATCAACAACTCATCACTCATCATTATGTTAGTAAAAAGAATAGTATGTGTCTTAGTGGCTACGCTGATCAGCATTCCGGTGTTAGCTCAATCCGAAGCTCCAAAGTATGAATACCGAGGGGTGTGGGTGGCTACTGTATCCAACTTAGACTGGCCAAGTTCCGGGCGCTCATCTGTCAGTTTTCAAAAACAAGATTTAATTAATCAGTTAGATGAATTAAAAGCAGCCGGATTGAATGTTGTCTTTTTTCAAATAAGAACAGAGGGCGATGCTTTATACGACTCTCCAACGGAGCCGTGGTCGCGGTATTTAACCGGTACTGAAGGGAAAGCGCCGGATCCATATTGGGATCCTTTGGAGTTTGCTATTGAAGAAGCTCATAAACGAGGAATGGAGCTACATGCCTGGTTAAACCCTTATCGTGCCATGCGTTCAGTGCCAAGTGATTTCTCCCAAAAAAGAGCCACTTCATCCGGATATGAAATTGCCGACCATCTTGAATCGTTTTTGGCAAAGGAAAAAAATCTTGAGTTAGAGCATAGTAAAAGAAAGGGCACCCAGCATAGAGATGAAAAGCATGTTTCTAATACTCACCCCGAATGGTTACTGATCGTAAATGATTTTGCTATTTTTGATCCCGGCTTACCCGAAGTAATGGACTATACAGTTGATATTGTGATGGATGTAGTAAACCGCTACGATATTGATGGAATCCACTTTGATGATTACTTCTATCCTTATGCGCCAAATGAGATGACCAGTAGAAATCCAAGTCTTAATGCCTTGGATGATGAAACTTTTCAGTCCTATCCACGAGGATTTACCAATAAAGGTGACTGGAGACGCAATAATGTAAACATGCTTGTTTCTATGATTAATGACAGCATTAATGTAGTAAAGCCGTGGGTTGAGTTTGGAATTAGTCCTTTTGGAATTTGGAAGAGTGGTGTGCCTTCCGGTATAAGTGGTACTTCCGGTTACAGTTCTATTTATGCCGACGGGGTAGCTTGGTTAGAAGATAAATCAATAGATTACATTACCCCTCAGTTATACTGGACGTTCAACCGTTTTGGAGCAAAGCAAGATTATGCCAAACTATCTAATTGGTGGGCAGACCGGGCCGCTGAGAATGATCGGCATATTTATCCGGGACACGGATTGTACAAGTCAGATAGAAGCACGTTTGCGAATGCATTGTTTGATGCAGATGAAATTCCCCGACAGGTTCAGCATAACAGAGATAATGAAGATATTGGAGGAAGCGTCTTTTTCCGTTCTAAAAATATCACCAGATATTCCTCTAAAGGATTTGCAGACTCACTGAAAAACAATTACTACAAGTACCCTGCCCTACAGCCAATTATGGCCTGGAAAGATACTTCCCAGCCCAACACACCTCAAAACCTTGTGGTAAACCAGAGTGTAGAAAACGAATATGAGTTTGAGCTCAGCTGGGATAGGCCAGCTCTTGCTCCACATGCAAAAAGAAGATCTGCCACTCACGTAGATTCGTTAGTAAAGTATGCCATTTACCGCGTTGATTCCCCAAGTAAACCATCAGCTGCCGATGCTCTGGAAGCCATGAAGGATGCACGCAATCTGGTAGCTGTTACCGGTCAAACCGAGTACCCCGATGTAACACCGCCTTCTCAAGGTATATATTGGTACTTCATCACTTCAGCCACCCGAAATAGTGTAGAAAGTGAGCCTACTCCTGTAGAAGTAGGTGGCTTTGTGGTATCCAAAGAAGAAGAATTTGGTGAGCCGATGGCTTTCAAGCTTTCTCAAAACTATCCGAATCCATTTAACCCAACTACAAACGTACAGTTTGTGCTGCCAGAAAATGGATTCACCAGCTTAAAAGTGTATGATATGCTGGGGCGTGAAGTTTCAACCCTGATTAATAAGAACATGCCGGCAGGGGCTCATACCGTTAATTTTGATGCTTCTAAGCTTTCATCCGGTATTTACATTTATAAGTTGGAAATGGGAGAACAATCACTAACTAAAAAGATGACACTGATTAAATAATGAGTACCCGACGTTCATTTATTAAAAAACTTGGATTAGGCGCCTTTGGAATTGGCGCCTTTTCTAAGAATTTGACGCCAAAAGAGGAAGAAGAGAGCTTTACCTTTGTACACCTTACCGATCAGCACGTAACATCGCGCCGAAAGGGAGATAAAGGCTATCGGAAATGTATCGACTCTATCAATGCTTTAGAAAATGCTCCCGACTTTGTACTAATGGGAGGGGATATGGTGTTTGACGGACTTTATACCGAACTGGAGACGTATAAGGAATCTATTCAGCTGTATAAGTCTAATACCGAGCGCCTGAATATGCCTTACTATCACTGTTTGGGAAATCATGATGTATTAGGGCTTTCGGCCCGGCGAAAAGTGCCGGCAGATCATCCCGGAATTGGCCGAAAAATGATTATGGACGAGCTGGGAATGGAAAATGATTACTACAGTTTTAATCACAAAGGCTGGCATTTTGTGGTTCTGAATTCTATTTATGAAATGGATAGTGACCACGGGCCGGCATATATGTCTCGAATAGGAGACGAGCAGTTAGACTGGCTTCGCCATGATTTAGGTGAGCATAAAGATATGCCAACTATTGCGGTATCGCACATGCCGGCGTTCACCCATAAATATCAGATTGAGGCTAATCCGGAAGCTAAAGCCATGAGCTCTATTGTATTAAGTGATAATCTTAAACTGCGTCACATTTTAGAACGGCATAATGTGAAAGCATTATTACAGGGTCACGTGCACATAGCCGAAGACTTTAGGTTTAATGGAGTCTGGTATTTAACCTCACATTCTGCTTCGGCGGCTTGGTGGGGCGGCAACTGGCTTGGCTTTGAGCCCGGATATACTGAACTTAATCTTGGGAAAGACGAAATTCTTTCTTGGGAACGCAAAACTTATGAGTGGTCCCACCAACTTGAACCTGACGATGAGCTTGAAAAGGAAAGAATTAAAGAACAAAAGGAATTTGAAGCACGCCAGGATAGCCTGTATAATGCCGAGATAAAGTAGAAACCTTCTAATATTTTTTGGTTTGTTAAAAAACCACTACCGTTTTTAACTATCAATCCACTTAAACCCGTCGAACATTATGAAAAAATTAGTAACGATTATTCTATCACTTGCATGGATACTTGTCGCTGTAGATTATTCCGTGGCGCAAACACCTATTCCTTTTGATACTCTATATCACGCTCAGGTTGGTCCGGGCATGTATCAAACAGAGTATAACTTTAGAACAGTACCGTGGCGAGTCCACGTTTTACGGATAGAGTTAGGACAGCCTAATCTGAAGTTTCGTACGGTTAAAGCCGATGACTATATGTACGGCACAGAAACACCAAGCAGCATGCGTGAGCGGTTGCAGCAAAAGGAAGGTGCTTATGTAGTAGCAGGCATAAATGGAGATTTTTATAGTGGAGGCAAGCCATCTAACACACAAGTAATAGATGGAACAATGCTCAAAAAACCTCACTCAACCAGAGAAGCTCTCCTATTTGATGAATCATATAATCCATGGATTGCTGGAAATCTCTCTTTTTCGGGTAGTGTAAAAGGAACAGGATTTACCGAAAGTATTTCAGTTTTGAATGAAAGTCGTCCTGCTAATTCAGTTGCTGCTTATAACTCTTATATTGGCAGCAGTACAGGTACCAACGCCTATGGAACTGAAATTGCCCTTAAGTTAGAAGGAGAAAGCCTTGTAAATGAACCGGCGTCCTATGTTGTTACGCGGATTGAGGAAAATGTTGGAGATATGTCTTTTAATAACAATGAGGATATTATTCTCTCGATTCATGGAACTCCCTTGAATTCGTTTTCATCTGTTGCGGTAAATGATACGCTTGAGTTAGAATTTGATTTACAACCTCTTACTCAAAAAATAAAAGAAGCAATAGGCGGTAATGGACAGTTTGTTAAAAATGGAGTAGTAAACAGTAACTGGGAGGTAAGACATCCACGTACTGCTGTTGGTTTTACACAAGACACTACTCAGATATTTTTTGTAGTTGTTGAAGGCAGGTATTCATTAAGCAAAGGAATGATGCTCAGTGAGTTAGGAGATTTTATGACTCGTATAGGAGTTTCTGAAGCCATTAACTTAGACGGTGGAGGGTCCTCATCATTATTAATTCAGGATGAACTGGTCAATCACCCATCAGATGGTACAGAACGTGCCACAGCTAATGGCTTATTTGTAATGATGCCTGATCCGGGAACATCCCAAACTTCTCATATTAAGTTAGACCCCGGTTTTAGTAAAGTCTTTCTGGGTAAATCAGCGGACTTTATGGTTCGGGAATTTGATCAGAACTTTCGACAAAATCTGTTAGATGTCTCGGAAATCCAATTTTCCGTAGATGCACATTTAGGAACAATTAGTAATAGCGGTACTTTTACAGCTAATTTGGAATCGGGCAGTGGCTATATATATGCTCAATATGGCACATTTAAAGACTCGGCTAAAATTGAAGTATTAGGAATGAGAAGCTTTTCATTGTCTCCGGAACAAACAAACCTCAGGTTAGATATGGATTTAACGCCATCGTTTTCAATTAGAGATGATGATGGGCTCGCACAAGATTTACCTCGGACCAGCATCAACTGGAGCGTTACCAACGGAGAGGTTGGTACTATTGATGCAGAGGGTAAATTTACAGCTACTTCAGTTGGGCAAACAGGTATTGTGGCCTCATTAGATAATATGCAAGATACAACATGGGTAGAGGTTGCAAGTACTGAAGGTTACAATCAAATAACAGACTTTTCTTCAAAGGAAAACTGGACGATTACTACAGAGCATCTGGACAAAGAAAATGTAAATTTAATTGAGCTTGAAGATGGCTTAGAAGTGCAATTTAGCTACCCCTCTCAATATGAAAATGCACAAATTGTTCTTAGTAATGATTATGGAATACCCGGAGCCCCCCAGTTTTTGGATATTGTCATATCAGGGGATGGTGAAAAGTATATTATGTCCTTAGATATTGAATCCTCCTCCGGAGGTAGATTTACAATGGCCCCGCCAATGTATGCTGATTTTGAAAACCCGGAAGCAATGCACTTTCCTTTTCTTGAGAGCATGACAACCCGAATATCAGGTAATGGTTTCTTTTTTCCATTTACGTTTAAGTCAATAAATTTAACACTACCTAAAAATAATACGGGAAGTGAAGTAGATGGCTACTTTAGGCTTCATAAATTAGGAGTAACCTACGATGACACGCCTACGAATACCGAGTTAAAGGAAGAAGATACCCAGCCTAATCAGTTTACACTCAGGCAAAACTATCCAAACCCTTTTAACCCGACAACGAGTATTCAGTTTGAGCTGCCAAGTAATGGCTTTACTACATTAAAAGTATATGACATGCTGGGTCGTGAAGTTTCTACTTTGATTAATAAAAACTTAACGATGGGTGTGCATTCTGTGAACTTTGATGCTTCCACATTATCGTCAGGAGTATATATCTATCGCTTAGAAATGGGCAGCCAGTCTATAACCCGCAAAATGACGCTGATTAAATAGGCCCAAATTTATCTTAAATGTTCTCGTTTCGGTCCTCGTTGCTAAGCTCCGGCTTAGCAATGCAGTCCCGGAAGCTCCGGCTTCCCATTATCCAACCATTGGTTTTAGAATCACAGATTAAGGGGATTACACAGATGTCGCAGATTTTGTACCAAGAAGGGAAGAAATTGGGAGCTGTTTTCCAATCCGCGCAATCTCTAAATCCACGGCGCTGTTCAGCATCCCAAACACATTTACGAGACTGCCGCGTCGTGCATTCTTTGGCTTAACAGTCCAAAGAATAATACTCCTCGCAGAAGAAAACTTTTATACCTATCGTGCATTTAGTTTAACCCCGTTGGGGTTACGACTTTTGAGGATGTTATCACTGCGGGTTTCGCAAGCTGCACCCGCAGTTATTTGAGTTGGGCCTCTTCAGGGCCGATGCTTTTTAGGAGTTTTTGGCCGGAGAGGGCTTTGTTTCTTTTCCGTACTATCCCATCCTCCTTGTCTTCCCCTTGGTGCTAAGCTCCGGCTTCCCATTATCCAACCATTGGTTTTAGAATCACGGATTAAGGGGATTACACAGATGCCGCAGATTTTGTACCAAGAAGGGATGAAAATTGGGAGCTGCTTTCCAATCCGCGCAATCTCTAAATCCGCTAAATCCGTGATTCTAAAAAATGGATTTTTGAATCGGGAGTGGGCAGGATATGTTCCACATCAAACAGCGATTACAAAGCGGCCGGTTTTCAGACCATAAAATCAGTTATGAAGCTGCTACACCCTTAGGCTTAATTTCGCCACAGCTTCGATGTGGTAGGTTTGCGGAAACATATCTACCGGTTGTACCTCTTCGACCTCGTACACGCTCTTAAGCTCCTTTAAATCGCGTGCCATGGTAGAGCTGTTACAGCTTACGTACACCAGGCGGGGTACTTTCAGTTCGCATAGTCGTTTTACCACATCGGGATGCATGCCGGCACGTGGTGGATCGGTGATAAGCACATCGGGTGCGCCATATTCGTCAACCACATCTTGGGTAAAAACATCTTTCATATCGCCTTTAATAAAAGAGACGTTATCAATCTGATTTTCTTTGGCATTGTATTTTGCATTCTCCACGGCTACATCAACCAGCTCTATACCCAACACATGCTTGGCCGGACCGCTCATAAATAAGCTGAGCGTACCAACGCCGCAGTACAAATCATACACAATATCGCCCTCACTTAAGTCGGCATAAGAGCGAGCAACTTCATACAAGTTTTCTGCTTGCACCGTATTGGTTTGAAAAAATGCGTTGGGGTGAATGTTGAAGGTAAACTCTCCAATTTTATCTACAATATAACCGGGACCGTGCAGCACTTTCTCGTACCGTCCAATAGCTGTCGGACTTTTAGTGTCGTTCACATTATTTACGATGGTGGTGATGAATGGAAATTCCTGCAAAAGAGCATCCGACATTTTTTTCATTACCTCCTGGTCATCCTGATAGGTGACTAAATTCACCATAAAATCATCGGTATAGTGAGCATTCCGAATCATCACGTGGCGCATAAAGCCGGAGTTTTCAAAAGTATCGTAGGGAGCTATATTTTGTTGAATGCAGTAGCTGCGTACAAAATCGAGAATCTCATACGATTCGGGAACTTGTAAATGACACTCGCTCAGATTCAGAATTTTGTCAAATCGGCCGGGGGCGTGCAGGCCGGCAGCAAAAGCGGAATCATCCACAAACTCCTCACTTCGGATTTCCTCTTCCGTAAGCCAGCGGCGCGAGCTGATGCTGTATTCCATTTTATTGCGGTAGTAAAACTCTTGGTCTGCCTTCAGTCCGCTTTGTACAATATTTCCATCCAGCCCGGCAATGCGTTCCATATGGTCTCGCACTTGCTGCTTTTTAAACTCCACTTGTTTTGCATAGGGAATGTGTTGCCAGCTGCAGCCTCCGCACACGTTGGCATGGCCGCATTTGGGTGTGATACGATGAGAGCTGGGCTCAATAATTTCAAGGAGTTTGGCTTCGCGGTACTTTTTCTTTTTTTTGATGATCCGCGCTTTTACCTTATCGCCCGGCGTAGTTCCCGGTACAAATACGGCCAGTCCGTCCACCTTTGCCAGTCCCTTTCCTTTAAAGGCAGCATCAATGATTTCTAACTCTAATTCCTGACCTTTTTTAAGTGCCATGGTTACACGTTATCCTTATTGTTTTCGTAATACGTTTTAAATTGAATGTTAAGTGCAAGCTGTTCACTTGAAACTTCTGCCAGTTTTTTAGTTGTGCTTTCCAGCTGACGCAGCGCAATGTTCGAGAGCGTTTCCAAAAACTTTACAGCAATTTGAGGGTGCCGATCCCGAAGTACTTCAAAATCGGGCTTAAAAAAGCCGAGTAATTTGCAGTCGGTAATACAGCGGGCTGATGACTTTCGCCTCAAATCATACCCAATGGATAAAGCTCCAAAGCTTTCAGGCTCCTGCAGCACCAGTTCGGGACTTTCTTTCTCTTCTCCCACTTCGGCTTTATCCGGTTCTGCTATAGTGAGCTGAACGGTGCCTTTTTCTATAAAATACATGCCGGTACCGGGATCGTTTTTATAAAACACGTACTCACCTTCTTTGTAACTCCGGCTGTGGCAAAGCTGCAAAAACTCGTAACGCTCAGCAGGTTTTAAGTTTTCAAGAAACTTAGATTTAAAAACAATGTTTGACTGGTTTTTGAGGCGCTTAAATTTATCAAACATAATGCAGGATTATAGGGTTAAAAGGAATGGCCGATACCAAAGCTGAAATACATCTGTTTGTTATTGAACCAGCCTTCCTGAAGGTCGTGCAGGCGGAAGGCAAAATCAAATCGAACCACAACATATTCCCAGTCTAACCGAAGTCCGGGCCCGCTGCCTACGGCTATCTGATTATAAAAGTTATCGAAGCGGAACCGTCCTTGTTCTAAACGGTCTTGGTTGTTTTGATCGCGAAAGTCATTTTTGGGTCCATACCACACATTTCCTGCATCAATAAACCAGGCGGCCATCCAGTTTGCGCTCAGGAAATTTCGAATGAATGTTTGCCGAACTTCCGAAAAAGCCGCCAGCTTAATTTCGCCTCCCGGTATGTTTAAGTTTTCGGTGGCAATGCTTCCCGGCCCAAGCTGAAAGGGAGCCCAGCCACGAATATCATTACTTCCGCCGGCAAAAAAGCGTCGGTTTAGCGGTATTGAAGTTGAGCCGCCATAAGGCTGAGCAAAGCCGCCAAATAGCCGCCAGGCCCAAACTCCGGTATTAGAAATAGGAATATATTTTCGATAATCAGCCGATAATTTTACAAAACGGCTGTAGCTCAGGTTGTTATCGCTAAGGCCAAACAGCGAGGGCAGCGTGCCTTGGAGGCTGTCGGGGGTGATGACGTGCCGGTCTAACAAATACGGAATATTGCCTCCCACCGAAACCGAATACTCACTGAAATAACCGCGATCTCGCTTTATCAAATTCGTGTTTTGGCTTCGGAAAGTATAGCGAATAGTAGATGATATCTGTGGGTTGAAATCCTCTAAAATACGCTGCAGCTCAAAGGCATCTACAATGGTTCCATCCTGCAAAGTATCGGTTCCAAATTCATTTCTGAGGCTGCGAATGTAAGCATCCGAAGGGTTGGTATCTACCAGATCCAGCTCAAATAAATCTAAAAAACTGGAGTAGTTTTGGGTATGATTTACTTCATACCGGATGTTAAAACCAATGTTGGAGTTAATATCGAATAGCAGCTGGTCGGAGCGACTGTACGAAAGTAAATACCGGGTAAAACCACTGGTAAAGCCGGGCCGGTTATCTAATGAGCGAAATGGGAAGTTAAGCCGGGGAACCGAATATTCTGCACTCAGTTCATAACTGCGAAATACGGATGATTGGGTGGCCGTAGTGTCAATTTCTTCCAACACTGCGGAGCTTACAAACTCAAAGCTGGCGTTGGCTCCAATGGTTAAATTTTCTGCATTCCCGAAAACATTGTTGTTGGTATAATCAATTCCGAAACCGGTACCATAGCCGTATCGCTTCATCCCAAACAATTCTGTAGAAATGCTATGCTTGGTAAGCGTTTGCAGATCAAAATAAACGGGAATTTCCTCTTTGGAGTAGTCGGGCAGGGCTTGCTCTTCACTTTGGCCAAAGCGCTGAATATACAGCATGCCCAGGTTTTGAAACTCTTTTACAGTTTCCAGATACAGGGAGTGATTATAAATGCTGCCCGGCTTAAATAACAGCTGCGATGATAGCAAAGTGAACTTAGATTGTGTGCGCGGTTCTTTTGCCAAATAAATAGCGTTGGTTGAATCTGCTGTATGTGGCGGACCAGTAAGCGTATCTTTTTGGGTGAAGTTGGCCGTAGATTCTGTATCGCTCAGCCTTACAAATGCATCACCGAACCGATAGACAGAGCCGGGACGTATGCGGTATTGCACATTTAAAGCGTTTGCCTGGGTTGTGTCCGGCTTTACGAGGGCAATTACTGAATCGCGTAAAACCGAAGCGTATCCATTGTTTTTTAAAAAGGTGATAATACGTTGCTGCTCGTTCCCAAGCTGCTCTGAGCTGTATTGCCGATTCACTCTAAAAGTCTGATCACCAATGCGGCCTCTTGCCAACGAGCTTTGCTTAAAGAAGTCCACTTTTTTCTGAGGATTACTGAATTCGGGCAATCCCTTGTAAGAAACGGTGTTTATAGTGTAAGCAGGGCCTTCATCAATAAGAAAAGAAACCTCTATTTTATCGGTTCTGTACTCAACAATGGTGGTATCAACCTGCACATCAAGATATCCAAGCGACTCGTAGTACAAGGTAATGCGTTCCATGTCGTTACCAACCATTTGCCGGTTTAGGTAAGCCGGTTCCTCCCCAAACTTTCCGTTCGACATATTCCAAATAAAATACCAGGGGGTGAACCGAGGAATACCCAGGAACTCTCTGTTTGTGCGGGTTCTAACCAAGGTACTCAGGGTTCTGTCTTTGATATTAGTATTGCCTGCAAACCGAATGCGCCGCACTACATCTTCCGTATTGCCATTATTCGCATTTAGCTGCTGCCCATAAAGTACAGGTGGCCGGATAAACCCCAACCATGAAAAAATACACAGCAAAAAAGCTATGCTAAGTAATCTGTAGATAAATGACCGCAAAGTTGTACACAGTAAACGGCTGCACTTAGTAAAGAACAACCGTTGCTTGGGTTAGAGTTTAAATGATGAGACGAAGCCCTTCGAGTTATCAAAGATAAAGATAATGCCAAGATTAGAGTGTAACTCCGGCCGGTATTGGCTGTTACACGTCGTCATAATCGAAGCCTTCATCTTCCTCGTTATGGAAAAAGTCTTCTTTACGAATGTAATCCGGCCAAATATCTTCAATACCCTCGTACACAGGTTCTTCGCCCTGTTCAATTTCTTCGAGCTCTTCAAGGTTTACAATTACCTGATTAGGCAGGCCATTACGCTCAGCCCATTCTATCAGTTCTTCTCGGGTTGCCGGGAAGGGGGCATCATCTAATGCTGCAGCTAATTCAACTGTCCAAATCATAGTTATTTTTTATTTATTTAATATGAATGAGTGTAATAAACACAAGTGTGGATAAAACACAAGTGATTTAATTAAATTTTTGTTCCAAACCGAGCCGAAAATATTGTTATCTTAGCAGAAATACATCAACTAAATCCTAAGAGGATTATTTTTATGTTTAACGGCATTGGCGCACCCGAAGTATTAATTATTGCGATCTTAATTTTGGTCTTATTTGGAGCTAAAAGAATACCTGAATTAGCCCGAGGTTTAGGCCAGGGAATTAAAGAATTCCGACAGGCTTCCAGCGATATTAAAAAAGAAATTGAGGATAGTTCCCGCGATCTGAATGATGCGGCAAATCACGAAGAAACCACCTCTAAAAGCAAATAAACCGCACATTGAAGTACATGACTATTGCAGAGACTCAGGAAAAAGTCTTATCAGGAGAACTGAAAGTACGCGACATTGTTCAACATTATATAACCGAAATTGAGCGGCAAAATCCCACCATAAATGCCTACACCAACACCTACTTTGAAGCTGCTTTATCCCGTGCAGATGAGGTGCAAAAAAAGGTAGATGAAGGCACCGCCGGCAGCCTGGCCGGAGTAGTTATGGGCATCAAAGATGCTATTTCTGAGCGTGGAAAGAAGCTGACTTGTGCGTCAAAGATGCTCGAAGGCTTCGAAAGTGTATATGATGCCACTGTAATTGAGCGCTTAAATACAGAAGATGCCATTCTTATCGGGCGGCTGAACATGGATGAGTTCGCTATGGGCTCTACCACTGAATATAGCAGCTTTGGACCGGCTAAAAACCCTCATAATACTGAGAAAGTTACGGGAGGCTCATCAGGCGGAAGCGCAGCTGCTGTTGCCGCCAAAATGGCCACAGCTACGTTAGGCTCCGACACGGGCGGTTCTATACGCCAGCCTGCTTCTTATTGTGGCGTGGTAGGCCTTAAGCCAACCTATGGTCGTGTTTCGCGTTACGGACTGGTTGCCTTTGCATCCTCGTTCGATTCCATCGGACCGCTGACGCATTCGGTAGAAGATGCTGCTCGTATTTTAGAAGTTATTTCAGGTTTTGATGAGCGCGACAATACCTCTTCAACCCAAGAAAAAGATGATTTTGTAAAAGCGGTTCAGCAGCCGAATAAGAACATCAAAATTGGTGTGCCCGAAGAATTTTTTGGGGAAGGTCTGGACGAAGAAATTAAAGCCGGTATCGAAAAGCAACTGGAGCACATGGAGGCCGAAGGTGCGGAATTGGTACCCATTGATTTGCCTCACACCAAATACGGAATTGCGGCTTATTATATATTAGCTCCGGCTGAAGCATCCAGTAATCTGGCCCGGTATGATGGAATTCGCTACGGACACCGAACCGATAAAGAGCAGATGCTGGACGATCTCAAAAAAGAGGAGCGGGCGCTGGAAAGTGCGTTTGAGAAAGCCACGGGAGATAAAAAAATAGAGCTGCAAGAACAGCTGGCAGCATTAGATACGCCGCTAATTCGATTGTATAAAAAATCGAGAAGCGAAGGCTTTGGAGACGAAGTAAAGCGCCGAATTATGTTGGGAACGTACGTGCTCAGCTCGGGCTATTACGACGCTTATTACAGCAAAGCCCAGAAAGTACGCCGCCTCATACAGCAAGATTATAAAGAAGCATTCAAAAAAGTGGATGTAATTGTGAGTCCAACCGTGCCTACCACGGCTTTAGATCTGGGCGAGGAAGTAGAAGATCCTATGCAATTGTATCTCAATGACGTTTATACGATTGCTGCCAACTTAGCCGGTATTTGTGGGATTAGTGTTCCCGCCGGCACGCACAGCAACGGCATGCCCTACGGAATTCAGTTTATGGCTGATAGTTTTAAGGAAACAGACGTTTTGAATGCCGCGCGCCTGATTGAATTACAAAATTCCTAATGTAGTAATAACAGCATGAACCGACTCTCAGGCAAAACAGCAGTGATAACCGGAGCCACCGCAGGCATCGGGTATAAAACAGCCGCTCTTTTTGCTGAACAGGGAGTAAATCTGGTGCTGACGGGACGACGCTCAGAACGGCTCGAAAAGATCAAAGAAGATTTTGAAAAGCAGTTTGGGGTAGAAGTGGAGACCCATGCATTTGATATCAGAGATGTGGAAGCCTGCCGCTCTTTTGTGAATGCCTGCCCGCATGAAATTGATATTTTGGTAAATAATGCCGGACTTGCCAGAGGTACCGATCCGGTGTATGATGCTGATTTTGAGGATTGGGAAACCATGATTGATACCAACGTGAAAGGACTTTTATACCTTTCTCGTCTTATCTCTCCGGGAATGAAGGAGCGTAACTCAGGTCATATTATTAATATAGGCTCCACGGCCGGGCACGAATCGTATGCCGGAGGCGTGGTGTACAGTGCTACCAAACATGCTGTAAGAGCGATTACGGAAGCCACCAAAAAAGATTTACACGGTACCAACGTACGCGTAAGTATGGTTTCGCCGGGATTGGTAGAAACGGAATTCAGTGAAGTGCGCTTTGGCGGCGATAAAGAAAAAGCTGCCAATGTGTATGCAGGAATGCAGCCTCTTACTGCCCAAGATATTGCCGAAATTATTCTGTTTGTTGCCAACCGTCCGCCACATGTAAATATTATGGATACCATTATTTATCCCGTTGCTCAATCTTCTGCAACTATGGTTTCGCGCAATGAATAGAATCTTGTTTATAGCAGTCCTGGTTCTGTTAAGCAGCTGCTCCGGCGCAGATACGCCCAATCTTAAGTTTTCCAAAAAGGGAAGAGCCGTACCAAGTTTTAACGCAGACTCTGCCTACCATTTTGTAGAACAGCAGGTGGCTTTTGGTCCGCGCATTCCAAATACGGAAGCACACCGGCAGGCTATGCAGTACTACAAAGAAAAGCTTGGCGTTTACGCAGGAAAAAATGCCGTATTCATTCAAAATTTTGAAGCAGAAGGCTATGGCGAACAGCTGAAGCTTGGAAATGTAATTGCTGCTTTTAACCTGGAAGCCTCTGACCGTATCATGCTAAGTGCGCACTGGGACAGCCGTCCACGAGCCGACATGGATTCAACCCGAACAGATGAAGGCATTCTCGGCGCCGATGATGGCGGAAGCGGAGTAGCTGTTCTACTGGAGCTGGCTCGCATATTCAGCGAAAATCCACCGCCCATTGGCGTGGATATTGTTTTGTTTGATGGAGAAGATTATGGAAAATCAGGCAGTCTGGAGAAATACTTTTTAGGTTCTCGATATTGGGCTCAAAATCCGCCGGTTCCGGGTTATAAGCCTCGTTTTGGAATTTTGGTTGATATGGTTGGTGCAAAAGGAGCGCAATTTCCCAAAGAGCAATATTCGCTAAGTTATGCGCCAAATTTAGTGGATGAGGTATGGAATATTGCCGCCGAAAAAGGATACGGAAATCTGTTTTTGAATGAAAAAGGTGCAGCCGCTGTAGATGACCACGTAATTCTGAATGAGCAGGCTCACATCCCTTTTATTGATATCATCAATCACTCGGTAAATGCCGATGGCTACGCCGAGTTTGCCCCACACTGGCACACGCATAGAGATAACATGGAAATCATAAGCCACGAAACGCTGCGCGCTGTGGGCGAAGTGCTGGCTGAACTTATTTATAATCGCTTATAATGGATTACATAGAAATACAAATTTCGCTGAAAGATGAGTTCCATGAGCTGTTAATAGCCGAGCTGTTTGAGCTGGACTTTGAAGGCTTTGAACAGGAAGATAATCTGCTTATTGCCACCATTCCCGCCAACCGGTTTGATGATCTTAAACGCGAAACCATTGAGCGCATAGTCATGAATTGGGGCGGAGATTCTTCAATTCTGAAAGAGCGCGTCGTAAAAGAGCAAAACTGGAATGAAGCCTGGGAACGCACCATTCAGCCCCAATCCATTGGCCGGTTTTATGTGCACCCAACCTGGGCGGCTCCAATAGATGAAATTGGTGATCGGATTGAACTGATGATTGATCCTAAAATGGCCTTTGGAACAGGTTACCACGCCACCACGCGCGTAATGCTGGAATGGCTTCCGGAAGTTATACATGAGGGAGATTCCGTTTTAGATGCGGGTACCGGAACGGGTATTTTAGGCATCGCAGCGCTGAAGTTGGGTGCTGCATCTGCTTTTGGCTTTGATGTGGACGAATGGAGCGAAACGAATGCCAAAGAGAATATTTTACTCAATAAAGTGGATGGTTTTGAAATTAAAATCGGCTCAACGGAAGTCGTTCCGGAGGGAGAAAAATATGATGTGGTATTAGCCAACATCAACCGAAATACGCTGATTGAATTAATGCCCGAATTGTGTGCCTACCTGAAGCCGGGCGGACGGTTATTGCTATCCGGTCTTTTGGAAGAAGATGAGGCCGTAATGCTTGAGCAGAAAGCACTGAAAGAGCTCAAATATGTTGAAACCCGCCAACACAACGAATGGATAGCTTTACTGTTTGAGGCGTGAAAGCAGCTATAGACATAGGAACGAATACCGTACTTCTGCTGGTGGCAGAAATTGAAAATGGGACGGTAAAACCTGTTTATGAAGAGCAGCACATGCCTCGCTTAGGAAAAGGCGTAGATGCTGAACACAACATTGGCCCAAAAGCTGAGAAACGCGTTATTGAAGCCTTAAAAGCCTGCCAACAAACGCTGAAAACGAAATATTCGCAGATAAACAAAGTAACAGTTACGGCTACCAGCGCCGTGCGTGATGCCAATAACAGAGCAGCTTTTATAGCCGCCGTTAAAAGAGAAACCGGTTTCAGCATTCGACTGCTGAATGGAGCTGAAGAAGCTGAATGTACGGCTGTTGGAGCTTTATCTGTGTTGCCGGATAGAAATCTCCCCGAAGTGCTAATTCTGGATATCGGAGGAGGCAGTACAGAGGTTGCTCAAGTGAAAAACACCAATGTAACAGATGTGCACTCTTTTGATATGGGAGCCGTGCGATTTACCGAACGCTTTATGTCCGGAAATCCACCTACAGAAAAAGAAATTTTGGCATGCCGTAAGGCGGTATCAGAGTTGTATAACAGTCGGCCTTTCGAATTTTCCGGCCAGCCATTTACGGCATTGGGTGTTGCCGGAACGCTGACCACGCTGGCAGGAATGGCTTTAAAGCTCAAAAGCTACGAGCCGGATAAGATAAATGGGTATGAGCTGCAGATAGAAACCGTACGCTATTTTATTCAGGAGTTTTCAATTCATTCTCAGGAAGAGATGCTCGGCCGGCATCCGGTTTATTTAAAAGGACGTGAAGATATTTTTATGGCCGGACTGCTAATTTTAGAAGGCTTTATGGAGCATTTCGAAATAGAAAGCCTGAAAATTTCTACCGGTGGAATTCGCCACGGAGCGCTGCTTACCTTAGCTTGAAGTGAAGCCGAGAAATGACAAAGGGTTGTGGTAGTTTGTGTAATGTAATTATAACACGCTGCCTTAACCCCCGCCCGTTTTGTTATCTCGAACGAATGAAGCTGAGAGATCTATCTAAGCCTGCTAATGACACAGTCCTATTCAACCCTCAAAAGATTTCTCCGCTGCGTTCGCTCACCCTATCGGGGTTCGTTCTCTTCGGTCGAAATGACAAGTTTTTTGGGTTGAGTTTTGAATTAGTAGCCTTAGTCCCCATACATTTAACGTGTCCTGCTTTTTGTAGCTAAACATAGATGAGCTAAATAAAAAAAAGCACCACTTAGCTAAAAGTGATGCTTTTATAAGTAGGTTAAACTGTCTTAGTTTCCTATAGGGAAACGCAGTCCTGCCCCGATATTAAGCTGGTCATAATCACCCAGTACGTACTTTAATTCGGCAAAAAGGTTTGCGAAATCAAGTCCATACTCAAGTCCGGTACCTATGTTAAGGCCTACTTCGCCATTTGTTGAGCTGAAGTTTCCGGCACTGACTTTTGCGCGAGTATAGTTAAGTCCTGCTAATGCATATACTATTAACCCTTTATCCGGCTCGTTTACGTAAATGTAGTTTCCATTAACGTTAAACTCGAACCAGTTCACGTCAACATTACCGGAGCTTTCTGGTAAATAAAAACCAAGATCGGCTTCAACCCGAAAATCTGCGTTGATTACATAATTACCATCAACACGAAAACCCAGCTGATCAATTTCGGAGCCGTACATTAGGCCGCCGCCAACTTGAATAGCTCCGGCATTTCCATTATCAGCATCTTGCGCATATAAATTATGGTTAAGAACTGTTGCAAAAATTAAAGTTAGAACAATTAGGGATGTTTTTTTCATAGCTTTTGTATTGGTTATTATTAATGATTTAAGATACTCAATAATATATGCGTTAAGTTTTATAAAAAAGGTTCAAAAAAAGGTATTTTCATTTGTCTTAGGGTTTTTATCTTAAGGGCTGAATAATTGAAGATATGTCTAAGGAAAAACACGAGATTAAAAATACTTCTCCCCGAAAAAATGCTTCGGCCAGCAGCCTGGAAGATGATGTGTTTGTACAAGATGCATTAGCCGGGAAAAAAGACTCGTACACCAAGCTGGTAGATAAATATCAGAAACCGATTTATTTCCATATCCGAAAAATGATTAAGGAAGTGGAACTGGTAGAAGATCTGGTTCAAGAAGTGTTTATGAAGGCATTTCATAACTTAAATTCTTATAGCACAGACTACGCATTTTCTACATGGTTATATCGTATTGCTACAAATCACACTATAGATTATTTGCGTAAAAAGAAATTGCAAACGCTTTCCATCAATCAGCCCTATGCCACTAAAGACGGTGAGATGGAAATACAGCTTCCGGACGAAAGCTTTTTAACGGATAAGCCGGTTATAAAAAAAGAGAGAAAGGCTATTGTTCAAGATGCCATTCAAAATTTACCCGAAAAATATAAGGCGGTAATTGAAATGAGGCATATGGAAGAAAAGTCGTACCAAGAAATATCTGAGGCTTTGGATTTGCCTTTAGGCACAGTAAAAGCACATATTTTTAGAGCAAGAGAGCTGCTTTATAAAGCACTGATAGATAAAAGAGACAAATTTTAAAAAACTTGAACCTTTTCAGGTACACTTTACGCATATAAAATAAACATCCAACACATAACTAATCTATAAATCAATGAGTAAATCAAGAGTAATAAAACTACTTTCGTTTGTACTGCTTTTTTCAATGACAGTTACAAACTGTAGTAACGACCCTGCTTCAGCAAAAGGCGAACCGCCGGAGCTGCCGGAATTCGCTATTGAACCCGATCTGTCTTATTTCGATAACGACCCTCAAAAAGCACCAACTTACAGTAACTACTATGCGGCCAGCTGGTACGCAGTAAGCCTTGCCATTATGTCTTCGTTTGGTACTATGTATCAGGGCTTCTTTTATGACATAGACCGTGAGAACGCAAAGTTTAAAAATGGTAAATGGGTATGGCAGTACAAAGAATCCTATCAGGGAGCAAGCATGGAAATTAAAACCACTGCTGAAGAGAAAAACGGCTTTACAGAGTGGGAGATGACTTGGTCTTATGACGATGGACAAGGTAATTCTGTAAAAGATTACACCATGATGACAGGCCGCGTGGCTAACGACGGTACTTCAGGAAGCTGGACTTTTAATACGTTAGAGTCTGAAGAGTCTTCTAAGGAAATTCCTGTTTTTAAATCAAGCTGGACCAAAGAAAGTGATACTAAAATGGACATGACTTTAGAAGTGCTTGATGAAGAAACCGGTGGTGTGGAATCGACCTATTCATTTAGCCAAGATGGGCATAACTTCCGTGCCGAATTGTTTGAAAGCAACAGCAGCAGCGGTAATATTCTTGTGGTTTGGAATACCGAAACCATGACAGGCTATTACCAGGAAGGCGGTGCAGATAACCGCTTCTGCTGGAATGCAGACTTTGAAGATGTACCTTGTAGCTCATAACTCATAGATAATTCTCATCTACTAAAAAGCCGGCTGAAAAGTCGGCTTTTTTAGTTTAGTCAAGCTTTTGTGGTTACAAATTACTGAGAGGATAAATTCTTGGAAACCACATCTACGGTAGAGGTAAATTTTTCAAACTTCGCACGCCGTACGGCACTTCCTTCAAAGGTTTTATTGTATTGCTGTGGGGTGAGGTTTTGCCAATATTCTAAATCTTTATCCACTACGTAATCTCTTGGGTGTAAATCCTCAAAATGTGCCAATACAGCTTTGCTGTTCCACGGGCATACGTCCTGGCAGATATCACAGCCGTAAATCCAGTTTTCTATTTTGGGTTGAAGTTCTTCCGCAATTTGCTCTTTCAGCTCAATGGTCAGGTACGAAATACATTTAGTGGCATCAACCCGATACGGCTCGTAAATGGCATCGGTTGGGCAGGCATCAATACATCGGGTGCAGGTGCCGCAGTGATCGGTTACGGGCGTGTCGTAGCTTAATTCAGCATCAATAATCATCTCCCCGATAAAGAAATAAGAACCGATGTCTTTATTCAGTAAATTCGAGTTTTTTCCAATCCAGCCCAAGCCGGCGCGCTGAGCCCAAACTTTATCAAGAACCGGAGCCGAATCGGTGAAAATACGACCTTCCAAACCGCCTAAAAGCTCTTCGGTGAACTTAAAAAGGTGCTTTAGCTTTTTCTTAACCACTTTGTGATAATCACGCCCCTGTGCATATTTTGAAATGAGCGGGCGGTCTTTTATGCCAATTTGCTGCTTGTGTTGGGGGTGATGATAACTTGCCAGCACCGAAACCACCGTTTTTGAACCCGGTACCAACAATGTTGGATCAACTCTTTTGTCAAAATAATTTTCGATCCAGTTCATAGTACCGTTTTTATTTTGGCTGAGCCACTCGCCAAACCGTCGCGCTTCCTTCGGCAGATATTGGGATTTAGCAAATCCACAGGCATCAAAACCCAGCTGAAGGGCATGCGCTCTAATCTGCTCGGTAAATTTTTGCTGTTGCAGCATGGGACTTTATAAAAATTGATTCAAAGTATGCAGTAAAGCTTAGAAAATAAGATAAGGAGAAGATCAAAGAGATTTAAGAACGATCGAATCGCTGATTTTCGAAGTACCTCAGCGAAACACTGCGTCAAACTCTGCAGAACTCTGTGTGGAAGCAAAAACTAAACTAAATTTCGGAGTACCTTTTGAATTTTAAAGCATCAGCGGCTGTTTTTTTCGGGAACCAGCTTATCGCCTTTCCATACCAGATTCTGGGTTTTTCCATTCACCATGCGGATGGTTCGCGCACGGTATTTTTTAACCACGGCATAATCGTGAGTCACCATTAGCACCGCCATTCCTCGGTTGTTGATGCTTTTCAGCAAGTCCATAATATCTTTGGTTGCTTTAGGGTCCAGATTACCGGTAGGCTCATCGGCCAGTAAAATGCGGGGCTCGTTAGCCAGCGCCCGGGCAATAACCACGCGCTGCTGTTCGCCTCCCGAAAGGTCTTTAGGCATGTGCTTGCGGCGGTGGCTCAGCCCAACCATAGTAAGCACTTCCAGCACGCGCTGCTTGATGAACTTCGGCTTCTCTCCGGTAACCTGAAGAGCAAAAGCCACATTATCATGCACATTACGATCTTGCAGCAGCTGAAAATCCTGAAATACAATGCCCAGCCGGCGCCTAAGCATAGGCACTTCCCGCTCCGATATTTTATTTACGGGATATTCGGTAACGCGCACCGTTCCGGAATCCGGCAATACATCCCGATAAAGTAATTTCAGAAAAGAACTTTTTCCGATTCCGGTTGGCCCAATCAGATAAGCAAATTCACCATTGTGAAGCTTGAAATTCACATCATCCAACACCCTGTTATGATCAAATTTTAGGGTAACATTTTTAAGTTCAATTACGGCTGTTTCTGACATCGAAGTACCATGGTTACGCGTGTGCTGTTTTCGTCTGCATCTACCAAATCAAAATCCTCATATTTGGCTACCTGATGATAGGGCGTTTGTTCCAAAATTGACAGCATTTCGTTCAAAGGATAAACCCGCTGTTTATGAGTTTCCTGATAGCTCTGCAAAACGGTTTTTCCATCTTTATCCATCTCATCAATTTCAAACTCATTATAATGAAATTGCTCTGCCGGTTCGTAACGGCTTTCCCGGAAGTACCGGAAGTTTTCAAAGCTGCCTTCTTCGTTATTCAGGTACTCAACGGCTTCGAGGGAGTTTTGGGGAGTGGAAAAATCAAAAATAAGCAATCCGCCGGGATTTAGGATTTCCCAACAACCATTCAGCATTTTTAGAATATCTTGCTCATAATGCAGGTAATTCACGCTGTCAAATACCGAAAAAATAATATCATATCGGTGCTCACTTTGTATATCGGTAAAATCCAAGGTATGGAATTGAATATCAGCTTTCTGCTGTGCGGCTTTTTCACGAGCCTTTTCAATCATAGCGGGCGACTGATCGGTAGCGGTCAAATTATATTCATCCAGCCGGGCCAGTTGCAGAGAAATGGCTCCGGTTCCGCAAGCCAGCTCCAAAACATTCACGGGTTTGGGGTGATGCGTTTGTATAATCTCATCAATAAAATCGGCCCACATGGCGTAATCTACATCCTGCATCAGCGTGTCGTAAAGGTGGGCTAAAATGGAATAAATGCCGGTTTGTTTATATTCTTGCACGTTATTTTTTATTTGCGAGTTCAACAGCCAGATTGTAGGCTTCTTTAAATGATGATGGATTGGCGATGCCCTGTCCGGCTATATCAAAGGCCGTACCGTGATCGGGCGAGGTGCGGATGATAGGAAGTCCGGCCGTAAAATTCACCCCTTTTCCAAACGATAATAACTTGAAAGGCGCCAGTCCCTGATCGTGATACATGGCTAAAATGGCATCGTGTTTGTGATGCAGCTGCTGTCCAAAAAAACCATCGGCAGGGAACGGACCATTTAGTGTGAATGAATTATCGGTGTTATCAAATTCTTCGATTACAGGAGTGATTACAACTATTTCCTCATTCCCAATTACACCGCCATCGCCTGCGTGCGGATTGAGCCCAAATACGGCAATTTTGGGGTGATGAATTCCGAAATCACTCCGCAAACTATCAGCCAGCATGGTAATTTTTTTTCGCAGTAACGATTTTGTAATCAGTGGGGCAACGTCATGTATGGGTACATGCGTAGTAGCCAAAGCCACGCGCACTTTGCCGCTCACCAGCATCATTAACACAGATTCAGTTTGGGTTTGTTCGGCCAAAAATTCGGTGTGACCGGGAATAGCATAACCGGCTGCGTTCACGGCTTCTTTTGAAATGGGAGCTGTTACCATAGCGGCAGCTTTTTGCTGTTTACAAAGTTCAATACAACGCTTAACAGACTTCATAGCCACCTTTCCGCTTTGCACCGAATGCCTGCCCGGTGTACGCTCTAAAGGTTCGGAAGGAAAGGTGAGCAGGTTAATAACGTCCTGTTTAGCATCGTCAATATCTTCAATGAAATTTAGGGGTTGATTAACGGATATATGAGCCAGCGTTTCACGAATTATCTCAGCAGGAGAAACAACAACCGGAACAGAACGTGACGGAGAAACACTGTTTAAAGCGCCAAAAATAACTTCCGGCCCAATGCCATTAAAATCTCCGATAGAAATAACTATTACAGGCCTTTCTTGATGCCGCATTAAAAGTAGCTTATTAAGTTTTTAAAAATTCAGATGAAAGTTATTTTTTGGTTCCAACCAGTACGAAATCTCCAAAGCCGCTTCCTGCTTCAAATACAAAGGTGCGATTTGGGTAAGTCCACACCTCAATAGTTTTTCCGCTTTTGGGAAACTTTCTTTCCTTTTTGGAAGGAGGTCCAAATTTAATATAAATTTCACCCTGATCGCTTTCATGTCCCAGTGGATTTTCCTGGCTTCTAAACTCCTTAAACGCATAATCTATCCGGCGGTAATACTCGGCCATAAGCTCATTAAAAACCGTATTTGGAGTAGGATCTTTACTTTTCCAAAATTCCCGGAATTTCTCTTCTTTCTTCTTTCTGCCACCGCTGTTTATTTCCTTCAATTCTTTTTCAGAAAGAATGTATTTCAGATTTTGAATAGCCACATTCAAATTATAAAGACTGGCGGGCATGTCGGGCCAGTAAGAACGGAAAAAAGTACGGGCTAATACGGTTTTATTTCCTTTTTCAAATAGGTTCAAAAAGTAAGGTGCGTTTTCAAAATTCCCGGCCGGGATTTTCGCAAATGCGTAAGTATAAACACTGTTTCCTGTTTCTAATCGCAGAGTGGGCTCTTTGTTATCTGTAAACCTCAGGGTTGATTCAGGAAATATGTTGTTGGGATTGAGCTCAGCGGAATACACACTTTTGCCGGAAGTGGTATCGTTTTTAGAGGGAGATGCTTCCGTTACGGTGAGCGTATAGTTGGCCGTGCTGTCATAATTTGGAATGCGGATTAACGCGTAGAAATCTTTCCCAAAAGGAACATTCTTTTCCATATTCATGAGCTGATAATCATCTCCATTTTTGGAGGCAACTAACAGAACTTCACCGGTTTTCTTAGTAGATAAATCGGGAATATTTATTCCGCTGCGCTGCGAGTTTCGCTCATTAACATCTTGCATCATGGCCAGCTGAAGCATAAAGTTGTACTGTCCGGGACTCAGCTGGGCGGAAAGGTAGCCCGAAGCAAAGTGCTTAGAAGACTGTGTCTCCTCAAAGTTTGCGGCGTACAAAGTATCAGACCAGATATCGCGGGTTACGGCATTGGCTGAAGGCCTTTTTCGATCCAGCTTCCCTTCAAAAATTTCGGCATTCAAACGGATGGTAGAGTAAAACTGAGCATCTCCTGAAGCAGGAATAGAACCATCAGTGGGGATTTTTTTGAAAGGAATGAAATCATTATTAAATCGAAAAATGAAAGCCAGCGTGGTATTTTCGGCTTTTCCGGGGAGTAAAATATCATCAATAAAAATAGTGGGGCTTTGGGCGCGCATCACCAGCTGCTGATAGCTGACGCGCTGTGCCATCAATGAGGTTGAGATTCCCACAAAAAGAACGAAAGCTAATAAACGTTTGCTCATGAAATTGATTTTATGAATGAATTAGGTAAATATCGGGGTTTACACATTAAATATTATCCCTATTTTTAACGCAGCATTCAATCCAACATTTTATCATTAAAAAAATCAGCACATGAGCAACAACAGTGGAAGCGCTACCAAGCATTGGTTAAAAGAATTACTGGAAGAATTTGAACAAACAGAAAATGAAATTAAGCTGGGCGGCGGACAAAAACGCATTAAAAGGCAGCACGATAAAGGAAAGCTGACGGCTCGCGAGCGCATCGAAAAGCTGATTGATACCGATTCCAATTTCCATGAGCTGGGTCTGTGGGCAGGATATGAAATGTATGAGGAGCAAGGTGGCTGCCCATCGGGCGGCGTGGTAACCGGCGTGGGAGAAATAAGCGGACGTAAATGCATGATTGTAGCAAACGACGCCACCGTTAAAGCCGGAGCGTGGTTTCCCATCACCGCTAAAAAGAATTTGAGAGCACAAGAAATTGCCATCGAAAACCATATTCCGCTCATTTATCTGGTTGACTCTGCCGGCGTATTTTTGCCGATGCAGGACCAAATATTTCCTGACAAAGATCATTTTGGGCGCATGTTTCGCAACAATGCTGTTATTTCTGCCAAAGGAATTCCTCAAATTGCCGCCATTATGGGTAGCTGTGTAGCAGGCGGCGCGTATTTACCCATTATGAGTGATGAAGCACTGATTGTAGATGGAACCGGCAGCGTATTTTTAGCGGGCAGTTATCTGGTGAAAGCCGCCATCGGTGAAGATGTGGACAACGAAACGCTGGGCGGAGCCACCACGCACACCGAAATCTCGGGTGTTACGGATTACAAAATGGAAGATGATGAAGAATGCCTCTCTACCATCCGCGATTTAGTAGATAAAT
Organism: uncultured Balneola sp.; assembly: GCA_964505215.1. Taxonomy (GTDB): domain Bacteria; phylum Bacteroidota; class Rhodothermia; order Balneolales; family Balneolaceae; genus Gracilimonas. The sequence goes on along the minus strand of CAZDGU010000013.1, from coordinate 49,592 downwards.
TCGGTCCGTTTGAAAAAGCCGGCTTCAACCGAAAGAAAGCAAAAGAACCCAAACGTCCGGCTACAGATATTTTTGATATTCTGCCCGAATCCAGCACCAGTCCGTACGATATGTACGAAGTGTTAGATTGCATAATTGATGAAGACAGCTTCACCGAATTCAAAAAAGGATACGGCCAAACGCTGATTACCGGCTTTGCCCGCATAGACGGCTGGAGCGTAGGAATTGTAGCCAATCAGCGCACGGTAAGCCGAACGAAAAAAGGAGAAATGCAGATTGGCGGTGTCATCTACTCTGACAGCGCCGATAAAGCGGCGCGATTTATCATGAACTGCAATCAGAAGAAAATACCGCTCATCTTTTTTCAGGATGTAACCGGCTTTATGATTGGCAAGCGCAGCGAGCACGGTGGCATCATTAAAGATGGAGCCAAAATGGTAAATGCGGTGAGCAACAGCACGGTGCCAAAAATCACGTTTGTGGTAGGCAACAGCTACGGAGCCGGAAATTATGCCATGTGCGGCCGCGCTTACGATCCGCGCTTTATGTATGCTTGGCCAACGGCCAAAATTGCAGTGATGAGCGGCGCCTCTGCTTCCAAAACGCTGATGCAAATTCAAGTAGCGGCCATGAAGAAAAAAGGGGAAGAAGTGAGCGAGGAAGAACAGCAAAAAATCATGAAAGAAATAAGCGACCGCTACGATAAGCAAACGGACGTTCGCTACGCCGCATCCCGGCTTTGGGTTGATGGAATTATCAACCCCATCGACACCCGCGAGCGTATTTCAAAAGCCATTGCCTGTGCTGATTTGAATCCTGAAATCGAAGAATTTAAAACCGGAGTGATGCAAACCTAAATGGTGAGTGGGGAATTTATGAGCAGAAATCCGGCTTTTGGTGTGGAAAGAAGGCTGAAATGCCTTACTATCAAAAATGTAAGGTAACGCTGCAACTGACTATGCAGGGAACGTTATCACACATTTAAAAAAGCCAACAGTCTAAATAAGTTTCTTGAATTACGAACTTCATAAAAGGCATCATCTTATTTTTCTGGGAGTAGAAGCCAGCTTTACGCTCATCGACTTTCTGCTTTTTTTCTCCAGCTTTTTGTTGGGATTTGTATTTGCGATGTTCTTTCTGATTTTTGCCTTTGCCGTGCTGCAAAAGATATTTTCGCGGTATGAATTTGAGTTTAATACCGATGAATATTCCATCACCAAATACTATAAAATATTTGGATATTTTCGATTCCGGATGCAGAAGTTAGGCTTTGGCGAGGTGGAGCAATTTCTGCTGTCTAACCATCATCGCGAGCAGGCGCTGTTTAGCAAAGGGATGGCTACCAAAGAATGGTTTACCTTAGATGTAAGAACCAAAAACGGCTATATGCGGTTAGTTAAATGTGAGGAAGAAGAACTGGAAGAGCTGTATGCATTATACTCGGCGCTTTCAGAAAAGCTGGAGCTTTATTTTGCTTTTAATACCGAGCTTGGCCGCATTTCGTAATGGCTGAAGCTTTAATAAAAGAATGGAGCGTTTTTTGAGTATTATACCGCAGGTGATTTTTTGGCTGAAGACGCACAATTTTTTCAAATTTCAATCCAAGAAACCATCACCCCAATACTTAAATTATTTTATTATTACGCTGTTGAAGCATGATTACGCACACCAAAGTCATTATTCTAAGAAGTATTGATTATCAGGAATCAAGTAAAATTCTGACAGTTCTATCTGCAGAACATGGCAAAATTGCGCTGATAGCCAAAGGAGCGAAAAAACCGAAAAATAAGCTGGCGGGCATTCTGGAAGTGGGAGCGGTGTTAGATGTGGTGTATTATTATAAGCAAACCCGGGGCGTTCAAACGCTCACCGAGGCTTCTATTCACTACAGTACCGACAGCTTTCGGAAAGATTTTGAGAAAGCCGCTATTTTATATGCTTCCTTAGAAATGGTATCTCAAATGGTGCACGAGCACGAAGTAAATGACCTGATATTTGATTTCACCCTAAATTTTATATCCTGGCTGGGTGAGGCTGAGGAAACACCGGCAGCTGTTTTCCCGTATGTACAATTACGGCTTGCTGATATATCCGGTATTGGTTTAATTAGTAGCCTGACGGAAATTCCGCCATACGCTTATTTAAATGTAGCAAGCGGAAATATTTCAGAAACAGCAGAAGATGAACTTTCATATAAACTAACAGCTGCCCAAACACGTTTTGTAGCTTTGGCCATGACTACCAGAAGCAAGAATATATTTAATACCGGTTTACAGAATGGAGAGCTCAAACAACTTGTTCATCATTTAGATGTGTATTTTAAATATCATATTGATGGATTTAAAGAGCGCCGATCAGACGGTATTTTTGAACAGATAGTAACAGGTACGTAAATGAAGAGAAAAGATTTAATTTTGACCGCCATTTTGTTGGTAATGATTGGCATTACCATGGGCACGCTTATTGCGCTTTATACCATTAACCAGGAGCTTGCTCCGCTGGCTGAGGTCAGAACTACGGAAATAACCCAAAGTCCGGATCCATTTATTTCGGATGAACAGCTTGAAGCAGCCGATGCTCGGTTTTTATTCAAGAAAATAGCTGAAAACGTGACTCCGGCCGTGGTGTATATAGAAGCAATTGTGCCTATTACCGGAATGATGCCCAACGACTCGAATCATAATTTTGAAAATGAAGGAGATGGAGAAAGCGAGGGAGAAGACAGTATTTGGGACCGACTGATGCCCCAGCGTGCACGAACGGTAGGTTCCGGCGTGTTAATTACGGATGATGGCTACATTCTTACCAACCATCACGTAGTGGAAGATGCCGTTGAAAAAGGATTGCGCGTGGTGCTCAGTGATAAGCGAGAATATCCCGCCAAAATAGTGGGCTTTGATTCCAGCACAGACCTCGCGGTCATTAAAATAAATGAAGAAAATCTCACCAAAGTAACCATTGGCGATTCCGAAACGCTGGATGTGGGAGAATGGGTGCTGGCTATTGGAAATCCTTTTCGTCTGCGCTCTACCGTAACGGCCGGTATTGTAAGCGCGCTCAGCCGGGACGTTCGCATTATTGACGACCGAATGCGCATAGAAAGCTTCATTCAAACCGATGCAGCCATTAATAAGGGCAACAGCGGGGGAGCGTTGGTTAATACCAGTGGGCAGTTGGTGGGCATAAACACAGCCATAGCCTCGCAAACCGGCACGTATCAGGGATATGGATTTGCCGTTCCCAGCAATTTGGCTATTAAAGTGGCCAAAGATTTGATTGAATACGGACAGGTACAGCGTGCGCTTCTGGGAGTTTCTATTAACGGGATTGATTACGAAAGAGCGCTCGAAAAGGGAATGAAATCGGTAAGAGGCGTTGAGATTTTGAGCACACCCGAAGACGGAGCCGCAGCCGAGGCCGGATTGATTCCCGGTGATGTGATTTTGGAAGTAAATGGCCGGGCCGTGCACGAGGCCAACGAGCTTCAGCAGCAAGTTGCTGTATTGCACCCCGGCGATGAGGTGACGCTGAAGATTCTCAGAGAAGGAAATGAGCTCGAAAAACAAGTAAAGCTCAAGCTGTTAGAACCGGAACCGATTCCCGAAATAACGGCTCGTGAGGAACCTATCATTCCCAAAGAAATACCCGAGGGGGATAAAAATGGCGTTTTATTTCAGGAATTTAAAACCGGATTCAGAGTAATGGCGGTAGCAAATCCCGAAAAACCGGAAGCTTTTGACTTGCTGGTTAATCAGGTATATAAATATTCGGAGGCCTGGAACCGGGGATTGCGGAAAGGCCAACAAATTTTAAAAATTGAGGAAGAAAAGGTTGAAGATCTCGACAGATTAGAAGAACTTATGCGCCTTAATTTGAATGAAAAAGGCTCGGTTACGCTTCAAATACAAAATGAAGACGGCGTGCGGGGTTTTATTGAACTAAAAAGAAATTAAATGTCTGATACCCTAAAGGGACTTCTACTTTGCACTGTATTTTTAACCGGCTTTGCGGCTTGCTCATCACCCCAAAAAACTGCAACTGTACCCAAAGTTGAGTCAAAAAAAGATTATCCGCAATGGTTTCAGGCTAACTCTTTTAGCGCAGACTCAACCGTTTTCCACGGATATGCCCAAGCCGTAGCGGCCGACTCTGCCGTGGCCGTTGCCAACGCCGTACTGCAAGCCCGTGCCAACCTGGAAACCGGACTGGCAAATCTGTTGGAAGAAGTCCGCACAGAACAAGAAAAAAGCGGTGTTGATGTGGTTACAAAAAAAGGATTTATCCTTTCGCTGCGAAATGCTCATCAGCAATCAGAGCAAGCAGCCGCCAAAAGCAACGGAGCCGCTTATGCCAAAAAAGGCCATTATTTGGGGTATGCGGAAGTGGAACTGACGAAAGTAGAAGTAAAAGATTTGCTCAAAAAAGGACTGAGTTCAACCTATTGGAATGCATTGGCAGAATCGCCCATCTTTAAAGAAAGAGTTGGTACGCCTTAGGAAGCAGCTTGGAATGAGATGATTGTTGGCAGCAGGTTTTATGGTTAATATGGCTATCAGGTATCAGGTATCAGGTATCAGGTATCAGCTATTAGTTTATTGTTTATTTGTTGTCAGAGCTGCTTTAGAACTTGGATGCTGTTAACATGCGTCAGACCACACCAAAGCGTATTCGGTCAGCCTAATTAAATTCAGCGGTTAGACGAAAAAGCTACCTTTGCGAGGCGCTGCTCTGCATAACCACGCCCTTTATTTTCAATCGCCGAAGCAATCTCGGAGAGTACGCCTGCTCACTTTATCAACGCTCGCTTTGGTAGCATGTTCGTTTTGAACCGGGATTTGCAGGGTTTTTGATGTACAGGATTATTTAGAAAAGCCGGTCATTCCAGACAAACTGTAGTGAAATGGAAGCGCAGAGCCGGAATCTCCCTGAAAAAGTTTGGGGTGATGAACAACGAACTGTTGACAAGTGCGCTGCCCATAAAATGAGACCCTTCGTTCACTCGCTCCGTTCCACTTCGCTCATTACTCAGGGTGACATGGAAGCTGGTTGCTGCCTAACGCCACGCAAGCGTGTCGATGTCCGCACCGGTCATGTTGTTATTTCTGATTGCCTGAAAAGGCAACGCCCGACCGCAGGGAGGCAAAGAGATGTACTAAAAACCCCTGTCATCCTGAACGCAGCGCATGCGGAGTGAAGGATCTCCTTAAATCGATTTGGGGTGCTAATGAACGAAACCTTTTGCGAGGAGGAATCAGCCAAAATCACGCCCGCCATCCCAACTGCCGAAGTAATCTCGGGAATTAGGCAGCTGACTTTATCAACGCCGCCTTGGAAACATGTTCGTTTTGAACCGGGGGGTTCTTTACAGCGCTCCCAACGGGGTTATTGGGAGCGAGAATAAGGTGGTATTATCACTTCGGATTCGATTTGACGGATTGCCCGTCTGATCGATGGATTAGGCTTAGCTCATCGAATCGAGCAACAAGACCGAACGATCGATTACCGATGGACAATTTGTTTGGGAATGGTTTTGGGAATTGGTTATTTGTTAATAGGAGCTTTTCTGATTTAACGCAACAAAACCATCACACACATCACAAAAATCACACCCATCACAGTTCAAAACTGATATAATTAGGAAAGGAGCAAGGATGAGCTTTATGAAATTCAAAAAACCAATATTTACAAAATTTTGAGATCCTAAGCTTTTTTAAGAGGGAATTAATGCGGTTATTATGGCACCTATAAAATTGAAATTACATAACGGTGCTATGCGAAAACACATTCTACTGTTAGCGATGATTTGTACGGGACTTAGTTTTCAGGGTATTTTTGCCCAAACTACACCCGCACAAGCGCTAAAAAACGTAACTCTACATAACTCAGACGGTTCCGTCACCAACTCGGCCACTATTGTTTGGCGTGATGGCGTGATTGAAGCCGCTGGAAAAAAAGTAACCATCCCATTTGACGCTTTTATTACAGATGGCGGAGACAGCCTACACGTATATCCCGGTTTTATTGATGGGTATGCAATTTGGGGAAGTCCGGAAAAGCCCAAGGATTTAAAGAAGCTGAAAAATCCCGGAGATCCTCCATACGACCGTGCCGGAGTTCAGCCCGAGCGAAAGCTATCGGAGCTGTTAACCGAAGATAAAAGCTTTAAAGCGGCAATATCGGCAGGATTCACCACAGCGGCACTTTATCCGGATGGAAATATGCTGCCCGGACAAGTAGAAGTTTTTTATTTAGCTCCGGAGTCTGAAAATGTGAGCTTGGCTAAAAATACCGTGGCTTTAGGCGGCTCTTTCGAAACGGCACCCGGTGGCTGGGGAACCGGCGCTTATCCATCCACGCAAATGGGAGTGATGGCGAAATTCAGGCAGCTTATGTTTGATGCACAGGCTCTTCAGCAGCACATGGCCTATTACAAACAAAATCCCGAAATGCCCGCACCCGATAGAAGTGCTGTTTTAGAGGCTTTATTCCCGCTCGTAAATGGAGAGATGCCGCTTTACTTTGAGGTGGACTCCAAAGAAAATATCGAGCGGTTATTTAAACTGCAGGATGAGTTCGGCTTTGATGTGGTAATAGTTTCAGGAAAAGAAGCCTATGCCAAAGCCAAAGAGCTTAAGAAACGAAACATCCCGGTACTGGCCGGCATAGATTTCTCCGAAGTACCTAAATGGTACGCAAAACAGAAGAAAGCAAAAGAATCAAAAAAGAAAGATTCAGATAAAAAAGATTCGGATGAAAAAGCTGAAAAATCAGAAGAAGAAATATCTGAGGAAGAGCAAGCCTACCGCGATAAGCAGCTGGAAGCCTGGAAAGCAGAAGTGCAAAATATCCGAAAACTGCTGGATTCCGGAATACATGTAGGCTATGCCTCGGCCGGTTTAAAGCTGAAGGATTTATCCAAAAACCTGAAAACTTTAATGGATGAAGGGGAGCTTTCTGAGGAGGAATTTCTGAAGATCGCAACCATAAATACGGCGTCTATATTAGGTGCCGCAAAGGTGTTGGGGACGGTTGAAAAAGGCAAAAATGCCAGCTTTACCGTATTTGATAAGCCTTTTTCGGAAGAAAAGGCGAAAGTGCTTAAAAGCATTTCCAACGGTACTATTTTTGAATTAAACGGAGAATAAAACAATGAAGAAATTACTAACACTGTTTGTATTCGTTTGTTTTGGATTAGCTGCCAATGGGCAGGAAAAAGGGTCAGTCCTTATTAAAAACGCAACGGTAATTACGATTACTGATGGCGATTTGGAAAACACAGATGTGCTCATTCAAAACGGTATCATCAAAGAAATAGGGAAAGACCTGAAATCACCCCGTGGCGTAACAACTGTGGATGCCACAGGAAAATATGTGATGCCCGGAATTATTGATGCCCACTCACACCTGAACGGCGTGGATATTAATGAGGCGCGAAATCCGGTAACGGCCGAAGTGACCATGGAAGAATCCGTAGATCCCAACGAAGTAGGCATTTATCATGCGCTTGCCGGCGGTGCTACAACCATTCATCTGATGCACGGCTCGGCCAACGTTATTGGCGGTCAGGGCGAAACGCTGAAGCTGCGTTACGGCACTTCGCAGGATGAAATGCGATTTGAAGGTGCTCACCGAACCATTAAGTTTGCTTTGGGCGAAAACCCGACTCGCGTACACGGACAAGGAAATGGAGTTCAGCCCCGAACCCGAATGGGCGTTGAGCAGGTTATTCGTAACCACTTTAATGAAGCGCTGGATTATAAGCGTAAACGAGAAGCTTACTTAAAGGCAAAATCGGCATACGATAAGCGAAGAAAAGGCACCCCACCGGTTCCTGTTGCCGAAAATCTGCGTTACGAAGTGCTTAATGATATAATTGAAGGAGAGATTTGGGTTCACTCTCACTCATACAGAGCAGATGAAATTCTGATGCTGATGCGCGTTTTTAATGATTATGGAATCAAAAACTATACGCTACAACACGCAAATGAGGCCTTTAAAGTAGCTCCCGAAATTGCTAAAAACGGAGCCAAAACCTCCGTTTTCTCTGACTGGTGGGCATATAAGTTTGAAGTGTATTACTCCACTGCTTACAACGCATCAATCCTGAATGCAAACGGGGTGATAAACTCCATTAACAGTGATAACAATCAGCTGTTGAGAACGCTGAATCACGAAGCTGCAAAAGTAGTGCGTTATGGCAAAACATCCGTCAATGATGCGCTGAAAATGATTACGCTGCACCCAGCCATTCAGTTAGGAATTGACGACCGTGTGGGAAGTATCGAAAAAGGAAAAGACGGCGATGTGGTTGTATGGAGCGGACATCCGTTAGATATTTACAGCATTCCGGAAATGACTTTTGTGGACGGTAAAAAATACTTTGACCGCGAAAATGATCCCGATGACATGCGGGTGAAAATCAACCCAAGTACGGAATTTAAAAACGGAGCTAACTTCCGCAAAATTACGTCTCGAAGAGAAGAAGATGCCTGCATGCAAGATGCTTTCTATCTTTTCGAAAACAATACTCAAAATTAAACAGGAGTCAGAAAAATGAAGAAGAGCATATTATTTATTGCTATAGCGGCACTGCTGTTTAGTTTTACCGCTACAACCAACGCACAGATTACGGAAAAGCCTGAATTTGGGAAATTTGCTATCACCGGCGCTACCATTCACACGGTAACAAACGGAGTGATTGAAGGAGGAGTTCTTTTAATTGATGGTGAGAAAATTGTTCAGGTTGGAAAAAATGCAAAAATAACTGCCGATTATAAACGCATAGACGCCACCGGAAAGCATGTTTATCCCGGCTTTATTGACGGATGGACCGGCTTAGGGCTGGTAGAAATTTCAGCCGTACCCGTTACGGTAGATAATGCCGAACTGGGGCAGTTCAATCCGCACATGTACGCTTTTACCGCCTTCAACCCTAACAGTGCAGCGGTTCCTGTAACGCGTGTAAGTGGCGTAACTACTGTGCTTTCAAAGCCAAGCTCAGGGTCAATTTCAGGTAAAGCAGCCGTTATGGATTTGTGGGGATATTCGCCTGATTCTATGGCCGTTAAGAAAAGCGGTGCGCTGATATTGAACTTACCCTCATCGCGAAAAGGAGGCTGGTGGGATCGCCGCAGTGACGAAGAAGTGAAAAAACAATATGAGAAAAATCTCAAAGAAATAGATGATTTCTTAGACAAAGCACGCTTTTACGACCAAATGATGAAAGCATACGAGCAAAGTCCTAAAGGAAAAACTAAGCCTGATTTTGACCCAAGAATGGAAGCCATGCGCGAAGTGCTGGCCGGAAAAGTTCGGGTGGTCATCACCGTAAATCGTGAGCAGGATATATTGGATGCTATTACGTGGACTCAGAAAAACGAGGACATGAAGTATGCATTTGCCGGCGTGAAAGAAGGCTGGCGGGTGGCTGAGGAAATTGCGGAAGCCGATATTCCCGTACTTACTACTACCTTATACACGCCAAGCCGTGATTACGACAACTACCAGCGTCCGTATCAAAATCCGGGTATAATGGCAAAAGCCGGCGTAAAAGTGGCTATTGTTTCGGATGACACCGAGAACTCTCGAAATGCGCCTTTTGAAGCAGGCTACGCAGCAGCTTACGGTTTAGGAAAAGAAGAAGCCATTAAAGCACTGACTATCAACCCCGCTCAAATTTTTGGGGTTGATAATCGACTGGGCTCTTTAGAGGCCGGAAAGCAGGCAAACCTATTTATTTCTGACGGCGACCCGCTTCAGCCAATGACCAATATTGAGCAAGTTTTCATCAAAGGATATAAAATTCCAATGGTGAGCAGACACTCTCAACTTTACGACGAGTTTTTGGATAGAAATGCGGTAAATAAATAACAACCCGTTTCTGTTTTACGCACAGACTTTAAACCCGCACGTCTCAGAATATTTACAAGTAATGTATTTTCTGAGGCTTGTGGGTTTTTTATGTTTTTATAGAAGCTTATCTGTTAATTTTGCTGAAAATGTATTCAGGTTTTCTAACAATTAGAAGGGGTCATCTCATCTCTGTAATGCGGTTTAAAAATGCTTTTTTTGATACCGTACAGCTAAAAACGAAGAATATATAACAGAAAAACTACCCGTTTGTGTAGTGTTTTTTATTGAGGAAAGGCGTTTTTTTTGACCCAATATCTGATTTGATTACGTATAATAAAGAAAGCTCTAAACAAAACTCGGGTAAAATGAAACCAACTAAGCTACTAATCCTCCTTGTCATAGTATGTGCAATTTTTTCAACAACGCTTTTTGCGCAAGTATCTGTTTCAGATACGTTGAAGACCAATCAAACCTGGCAACTGGCAAATAGCCCTTATCAAGTAACGGGTACTGTTATAATTGATCAGGGAGTAACACTTACCATAGAGCCCGGCGTGGAGGTGCAATTTGACAGCGGGACATCACTTCTGGTTGATGGAGCTCTGGTTGCTGACGGTGAAAGCGGAAATGAGATTTTGTTTACTTCAAGTGCAGCAACCAAAAATCCCGGTGATTGGAATACCGTTCGTTTTAATAATACTTCCAATGCAGGATCTGTCATAGATTATGTAATTATGGAATATGGGGGAGCCGGCAGCGGAGGAGCTTTGCTTTCTTATACAACCGGAGCTTATGCTGTTCCAATCAGTAACAGTACATTTAAGTACAGTAATGTGCACGGGGTTGATTTGAGAGCTTCCAGCCCTACCATTACACACTCGGTATTTGAGGATAATAACGGCTATGGTGTGTTTGCAGATATTTCATTGAACTTTGTGGTTGATTCTTCTTTTGTTAAAAGAAACTCTCAGGGTGGAATTCGAGTGCCCATAAACGCTTCTCCCACTATTAATTTCACGGAAATAGATACCAACGGAACAGGTATATATTTAGATAATGGATCTACGGCTGCCATCACCAATAATAAAATCAGAGGAAATAATATTGGGATTCGCATTATTGAAGCCGGTTCAAATTCACCCCTAATTGAGGATAACAATATTGAAGGTAATACTACCTGGGGAGCTATTAATGAAGGTGTAAGTCCTGTTAAGGCTGAATATAATTTTTGGGGAGCACGTTCGGGACCTTCCAATTTAACCAACCCGGCCGGTATTGGAGATAACATCAGCAATAATATTGATTTTGACCCTTGGTTGTCAAACACCGCAAACTTACCGGTTAAAGAGCTGACTCTGAACTTTGTGAATTTAGATACCTTGTACTCTGATACCGTTTACGTGGTGAAAAGTAGTATTTCGCTCGCCTCTAACGATACTTTATATATTCAGCCAGGAACAAACATTAAGTTTGAGTCGGGAAGAAGTCTGACTATTAACGGTACCATGTATGCGGATGGTAAAAAAGACAGCGTAATTGCTTTTACTTCTATAACCGATGATGTATATGGGGGAGATACCAATGGGGATGGAAGAAACAGCACGCCTTCGCCGGGAGAGTGGGGCAGTATTTATTTAAGTAACTCCGGTACATCTTCTGTATTGAATTATGTGAATATTCGCTATGCCGGTTCCGGTCAAACAGCATTGCGAGTTAGCAGTCCCAGCGTACAGCTAACCAACATGTTTGTAGATAACAATGCGCGAACCGGTATTCAGTTGGATGCGGTACCTACCGTCTTTAAGAATATTGTGTCGAATGCAAATGGAGAGCATGGGTTTGAGGTATCTACAACCGTAAATATTAAAAATATAGTTGCACAGCGTAATAACAGGCATGGATTGTTTGTAAATATCATAAACTCCTCATCAAACTTTACGGTTGGAATAGACAGCTCCAAATTCAGTTATAATAATGATTCAGGTGTATATATAGACACTTATAACGGAGCTACGGCCGTGGTTGACAGTGTCACAAACTCAACCTTTTCATTCAATAAAGACTATGGCTTTGACATGGCCGGTGGGTATAACACCCAGCTGTATTTTTTGAATAACACCGTTGAAGGTAATGGGAAATCCGGTGCGCACTTATATACGCCAAAAGCAGCTACTGAAAGCGTACAGATTGTAAACAACAACTTCCTCAATAATAAAGAAACCGGACTAAGAACCTCCCAAGGAAGGATTTACGCGAATAATTTTGAAGGAAATCGACTGGGTTTGGGAATTTGGGGTCCTTTAGCTTTTAATTTTAAAAACTTAAGCGGAACCGACGATAATACCTTTTCAAATAACGCCTACCCGAACGCGGTAGAGCTGAATGGACGAGCTTTAAAAGGCACACTCAGTGCTGATTTACCGGCAGCCATAGCCGGTGGTTCCTACATGTATAATGGATATACTACATATAACGTAAACTCAGCAGACACGCTTACCATTGAGCCCGGAACGGTTATTAAAATGTCGGGTTATGATAACTTGAGAGTACAGGGAATGCTAATAGCTGCGGGCACTTCCAGTGATAAAATAATATTCACCAGCTATCGTGATGATACCGTAAACGGGAATAATAACCCCGTTTCTGACACAACTTCAGCCAAGCCGGGAGATCACAGTGGAATTTACTTGGATGGTGATGCTTCAACAAATTCAAGGCTTGAGCACATACATATAAAATATGCACGAACCGGGTTGACTGTATCAGGCTTTAAAACCTTTTTAAATGAGTTTGATAACCTGACTATTGAATATGGCAGCAGTCATGGTATTCATATTGATGATGCAACCTTAACTATTAACAATTCGAATATAAGCCGTAATAAGAACAGCGGTATATATGCACGAAGTCATAAATCATCTAAACCAACAGGAGAGTTAACGGTACGCAATAGTACCATTAGCAATAATGAACGTCATGGTATAGAAACTACCCGGGGTTCATCAAGCTCATATTTATATCACTCCTTAAAAGAGCTTTCTAACAGTACGGTTGCTAATAATAAAGATGAGGGGGTATATCTGCGCCACCCCAACTCTCCCGTAACTATTTTGGGAAATACTATTAAGGAAAATAACAGCCATGGCGTGTGGATTTTTCACAGAAATATGCCTAAAAAAGACATATCCATTGCAGGAAATACGTTTAAAGATAATGCAAAATCCGGTGTGCGAACCTCTTCAGCCACCTTTATTGATAATGTTTTTGACGGTAATGAGTTCGGGATTTCTCTACAAGGCAAGCTGGGCTACAGTTATGTGGATGACTTAGGTGCTGATGGGAATTTATTTACGAACAACAAGTACAATAATGCCCTTGAGTTGTATCCATATTACCTGAAAGATACGCTTTCGGTTGTTTTTCCTGTTCAAATTACTTCGGGAGTTTATATGTTAGCTGACGGTTCCAGTGACGTTGTTGACGGTGATACCCTTTCTATAGATGCCGGTGTAATAGTTAAAGGCGGGCATGAAAGCTATGCTGATCTGTATGTTTATAACGGCATGCTGCTTTCACTGGGTACTAAAGCTAATACTGTTGTATTTACAAGCTATAGAGATGATAATTATGGAGGAAAAACTTCAGCTGTAGGCGATACCACCTCTCCTAAAGTCGGAGATTGGTCCGGTATTACCTTGAGACATAGTTCTGGCCATAACACAAAATATTCAAACCTTTCAAACGCTATTGTAAAATTTGGAAGAACAAATATTCATGTAAATGGAGGAGAAGAAGCTATTGTACCTACATGGAAAAATATAGAATCTACCTTTGCAAGCTCTGATGCATTAGAAGTGAGTAATGCTGAAATTACTGTTGATAGTTCCAAATTCAGCTATGCTAACAGTTATGGTGTTCATTTAAGGAATCACAGCACTGCATCAAAAACTTCCATTACTCTCAGAAACTCTGAAGTAATAGGCAATGGCAGAGAAGGAATTTATACCTCAAGAGGTTCCTCAAGTAGCTATAAATATGGTTTTGTTCGGGAATTAAGCAACTCCATTGTTTCTGATAACGGCGATCATGGGGTATATGCACGGTATGCTTCTGCACCAATGACCTTCCAGTTTAATACTATTGCAAATAATGCCGGGAATGGAATTTTTGCTACGGTAACCAAAGATGCAACAACCGATACGGTACTTACCATAGCCGGGAATAAAATCTTAGATAATACCGGAACTGGAATATTGAGCTCGAGAGCAAATATAGTAAGTGATACGCTGGAGGGTAATGAATTTCCTATAGGTATTACCGGAATTTTAAGTAAGCAGGGCACGGTAAATGAGAATGGGAATTTTTATCAGGATAACGTAATCAGAAATAATACCATAGACAGCGTAATAGCCGTACAGGATGATGTGCATGGAATATTAGGTGGTACAAAACCTGCCGGTTTTGCTCATAACGTGTTGGTTACTTCGGGTAACGTAACTGTAAATTCCGGAGACTCATTAACAGTTACGCCGGGAACCATTGTAAAGCTTGGTTATAAAAACAGCTATCAAGGGATTCAATCTCGAGGTACCTTTATCTCCGATGGAGAGGTAGATAATAAAATTGTGTTTACCTCCCTCAATGACGATACCTACGGGGGTAATACCAATCGCGATACAACCGGTGTTGTTCCTGAGCCCGGTGATTGGAGTGATATTGAGTTGTATGACCAGTCTTCAGATAGCAGTTATGTACGCAATACTATCATTCGTTATGGTAGAACAAATCTTCAATTCCATAACTCTGATGCAGTAGTTGATTCTTCTGCTTTCTCGTACGCAAGTAGTCAGGGGTTATATATGACCGGAAATGCACGACCTACTATTCGTTCCTCAGACATACACCATAACCAATATGGATCAAGAATTGATGGCAGTGCCAATCCCGTATTCCAGTTGAATAATTTCTACAACAACGATCGTGCAGCTCTTTATAATAATACTACTAACACCATTATGGCTGAGCATAACTACTGGAATCACTCAACCGGCCCGCTGGTAGATAAAGGAGCGGACAAAAACTTAGATGGCCAGGGTGATTATATAGATGTTATTAATGGAGCTGTAGATTATCGCCCATTCCTTACCGGTAGAAATGGCATTCTTTTGGGTGATGTAACCGAAGACGGAACCATTTCAGCCTTTGATGCCTCTAATATTCTGCAGCATGTACTTGGTGCTATTACGCTGGCGGGTAATGGCTTAGCGGCTGCCGATGTTTCAGGTAATGGTGTGGTTTCTGCTATGGATGCTTCGTTTGTACTCCAGTTTGTGGTGGGTAATATTTCAGGATTTCCGGGACAGGGGAAACGTGCCACGGATAACATGAGTGAAGCCATAACCATGGAATATGTGGACGGAAGTGGCTTTACCGATCTGAATCTACATTCAACCGGAGAAGCTACACTTTACTCAACTGAGTTCAATCTGGTGATACCCAATAACCATATTACAGCAGTTGAACTGTCAGCTTCAGACTTTGAAAATACATTTACCCTCAGCTCAAGAATTGAAGCAGACACGGTTCGCATAGCCATGGCAGCCAATAAAGCTGTTACTGAGGTTGGGTTGATGGCCGCTATCCGATTGGTGCATGACAAAGACGCAAGCATCTCGAATACCAAAGATCTCATCAAGTATAATAAGTTCTGGCTGAATGAAACGGATTTGACAGAGCATGTGAATGCAAACTATACTGAAGTTGAAAATAGTCTTTCAGATATTCCTGAAGAGTTTGATCTCAAGCAAAATTATCCAAACCCATTTAATCCAAGTACAAATATTGCTTATGATCTCCCCACAAATGGAGAAGTTAAAATTCAGGTATTTAACCTGTTAGGTCAGCTGGTGCAAACGGTGGTAGATAAAAAACAAAATGCCGGGCGATACACTATGAAATGGGACGCTTCCCGATTTGGAAGTGGTGCTTATTTCTTACGCATCGACTTCGAAGGCAGTGATAGCAAAAATTACTCACAAGTACGCAAAATGCTTCTCATTAAGTAATCCGGAAGAAAGCATTAACCGCGTGTTAACCAGGAGTAATTATGAAATCATTTAACAAAGTAACTAAAAGAGCACAGCCCTTAGTTATATTATTATTGGCGCTAATGCCGATATGGGGCTTCGGGCAGGTTCAGCTTACGCTGCCCGATACCACCCTGCAAGCCGGAGAAGAAATAGAAGTTCCTGTTTATGTAACCGGAATGCCTAAAGCGTCCGGTGTTGTTTCCGGGCAGTTTGAGTTCAGCTACAACAGCACCTACTTTGATATTACGGGTATAAATAAAGTGGGAACACTGTTGGAATCAGTTGGAAATGTTTCTTATTTCGAGGGGACGCAACGTCTGGCTTTCGCTTCAACCGATACTGTTTCGGGAGATGGAGTTTTAATCAAACTAAAGGTTAAAGCACGAGACGATGCGGGCTATTTCCGACAAACCACGCTTGCCTTTTCTTCAGCCGGTTTGAATGAGGGAAATCCTGCAGTAACCACTAATAGTGGGACTGTAAGGACAGAGGGCGTTAGAATCAGCCCAAAAAATAATATCCGAATAACAAAGGGTGATACCCTCCAGTTTTCGTTAACAGAAGATGTTACAAATCCCATAACCTGGAGCGTTTCGGACAACAATATTGCCAGTATTGATGCAAACGGGCAGCTTATCGCCAACACTACGGGCACCATTCGCGTAAAAGGTGTAGATGCAACCGGCTTAGAAGATTCTACAAGTTTCTTCAAAATTCTGCCGAATACCTTTTCTGATTTAACCATTTCTGTACCAGACACTTCCATTATGCAAACATTATATTTAGAGTTGCCTATCCGAAGTTCCGATTTAACCGGCTTGGATGTTACTTCTGCAGAATTCGATATTAGCTTCAGTAATTCTTATTTAAGTCTTGAAGAAGTAATTCCGGGGCCAATGGTTGCTGCTTGGGCAAATCCTACAGTAAATATGGAAAGTAACCGGGTGCAAATTGCAGCAGCTGGAACGGATACGCTTGCCGGAAGTGGAGTTTTGTATATTTTAAAATTTAAAGCATCAAAGCAAAATTACGGAAATTCAGTAGTCAGTTTTAACAAAGCTAAGTTGAATGAGGACTTTAGCGCCGACAAGAAAAACGGTCAAATTACTCTCCTAAAAGCTCCTGAAATTCATGTGTTTCCGGCAGATACTGCCGTTAGTATCGGGAATTCCCTTACGTTTAATGTAGTAGGGGGCAATGGGACGGCACCTTATCTTTGGGAATCTTCTAATCCGGGAGTTGCCGGTATAGATGCAAGCACGGGAGTGCTAACGGGAGTTGCAAGGGGTGATGTTATCATTCATGCCAAAGATGCAGAAAACTTCCCATCAGACGAGGTTCGGGTTCGTGTGAATGATTTTGATGCTTACCTGGATACTGTTCAGCTCCATTATCCTGATACAGTAGAAGTGGGGCTTTTTACAAAAAACCTGAGTTCTTACTCCATATTCGCCTACGAAACAAAATTTGAATTTGATACAACCCGCCTACAGTTTATAGGTCTTGAAACAGGGGGTACACAATCTGAAGCTGCTAACTTTAATGTGCAAGCTCGGGATTCAGCTGACTTTATCAAGGTTGCTGCGGCCGGAACTTCTACATTATCAGGTACAGAACCTATTATAAAGTTCCGGTTTGCTCCAAAGGCAGATGCGCACGATGGAGATAGCCTTAAATTAGATCTAAAATACCTGAACTTAAATGAGGCATCTCCGGCAGTACCAACCACAACGGCTATACCCGGACTAATCACCATAAAAAGAATATACCCGCCGGTTGCTCCCACGTTAACTTCACCGGCTGATAACAGCACCACCTCCGATACTTCCGTCAGTTTTCTATGGGCTAATCTTTCGGAAGCGGATTCTTACGAATTTCAGATTTCTGCTGATGATCAATTTAACACTATAACCGAAAGCCACAGCTTAACGGCAACAACTGTTAAAGTTGATTCACTTTCTTTTTCAACCACTTATTACTGGCGGGTTGCTGGTGTAAATCAAGGCGGGCAGGGAGATTGGTCCCAGACTTGGTCGTTCAATACCGGTGAGGCACCTCCCGAGGCTCCAATTTTGATTTTGCCGGATGATGGCCAAACAGAAGTAGATACAGCCGTTACTTTTTTATGGCATCACAGTGCCAGAGCGGATTCCTTTTTAATTGAAGTTGCGGTTGATGACACTTTCTCAACACTGCTACATACCCAAACCGTGGCTGATACTACTACAAGTCTCCCCAATTTTGATTATTTAACAACTTACCACTGGCGTGTAAAAGCTAAAAACCTCTCAGGAAGCAGTGATTGGAGTAGAAAAAATTCATTCAGAACCAGAGAGAAACCGAATTACCCTCCTGTGATAGTCAATCCATTAGGTTCTGTAACCTTGGATGAAGACTTTACCGGTTTTAAAGCAGCTACATTAACAGATGTTTTTTCTGACCCGGAAGCACAACCTCTGACCTTTGAAATTGTAAGGTACGATACGCTTTTAATTCGAGCAGAACTGCAGGCTGATTCATTATTCTTGCATTCCGTAGAAAATGCACACGGAACAGGTGCAGTGGTAATAAAAGCCATGGATGATATTGCAAACGAGGTGATGGATACATTACAAGTAACGGTACAACCGGTTAATGATGTGCCCATTATTACAGCCATTCCGGATACCATTTCATTCAAAAACGATGAAGATTTTGTAATTCGGTTAGATACGTCTGTCAGTGATGTGGAAGACCAGCTCAAAGACTTAACGATTGCATTAAGTGTAACTCCAACCGACATATTGCTTACGTACGATAAAGACACATATACGGCCACCCTAACCGCGCCCGGCTTTGAGGGTGAAGGGGTTTTGAGTATTGAAGTAACCGACACAGAAGGTGCAAAAGCTCAGGCTTCTATCGTTGTAATAGTTGAAATGGCAGTTTCTAATGAAGAGCATGCATCTATTCCTGATGAGTTTTCTTTAAAACAAAACTTCCCTAATCCATTCAACCCAACAACAAATATTCGATACGATATAGCTGAACCGACAGAAGTACGGATTGAAGTATTCAGCATGTTAGGCCAAAAAGTAGCTACGCTGGTAAATAAACATAAGCCGGCCGGTAGCTATACCTTTACTTTTGATGCAGCCGGACTATCCTCAGGATTATACATTTATCGAATTCAAGCCGGCAGCTTTGTGCAAACAAAGAAAATGACGCTGATTAAATAATCTTCATTTACTTTTCCATAATTAATTTGGGCAGTTTTATTTAAACTGCAAACGACTTTAGTAATTAGAGGCCGTGTTTTCAGGATGTTTTGATAAATCTAAAAATGATAATCCTTTAGCGGCCTTTTTTTAAAGCCTTTTCTACAAGTCTAAAATCAGTTTTGTCATGGTTTTAATACTGCCTTTCAAAAAAAACAAAACACTTTTGCTTCAATTTATTAAATTATTCGCCGGCTAAGTGGATCATTCTTTGATAATAAGGGTTCTTGAAGCTTTTTCTTGATTTTAAAAGGCACATCAATAAGTAGGAATAAGGTTTGGCTAGTAAAAAAAGATCTGAAAACGTGTTAGCGATCAGGAAATTAAAGCCTGAAATTAATATTAGGGTATGCATTGGTATAATTGGCTTGTTGTCAGGGCTTTCGGGTTATGCATTTGCCCAACAGCAGCGGCCTATGCCAAGCCTTGACGAAATTCAACAACAATTTGAAGAGCTGGAATCTGAAGACGAAATACTTAGAGCGTATGTAGAAATAGGCAATAGTTCGTTCAGAAATAATCCACAGTTACTGCTTCAAATAACAGAAAAGATAAATGGGCTGGAACATGTAGATGTGGAAACCAAGAAAGCTTTCATCTCTTTTTTGAAAGCCAATGCCTGGCGCTTAATGAATGCGGATTCTACCATCTATTATGCCGACTTAGCCTCCGGAAAGCTGCTGCGCCTCGAAGAGCACGATTCCTATTTGATGATGGAAAACCTGCGAGCCATGCAATATACCCGGAAAGATCAGTTCTTATTGGCAGAATCGCTGTATCTGAATGCCATTGAATACCGCAAAAAATTGGAAGATAAGGTAGAATACCCCATTCAATATTTTTACGGAAACTTGGGAAACCTGTACGCACAAGTTGGGGTTCATGATTTGGCTATTCAAATGTATGAAAAGCTTTTAACGTATGAGGATAACATAGCTGCCCGTTGTAATACTTTATCCAGGCTTGCCGGCAGTTTTATAGAACTGGATGACCTTGATCAGGCATTAAATACGCTGCTTCCTTGTTTAGAAGTTGAAAATTTGCCACCTCCAATAAAATCAACAATCAGAGCTAATTTATCTACTATTTATGCAAAAAAAGGGGATGAACAACAGATGTTATATTTTTTGGAGCAGGCATCTGCAATCAGCACTCAACACCGTGTTCCAAATATTTCAAACTCACAATTGGTTCGTTTGGGAAAAGCTTACTTGTCGCAAAATATGCTTAGTAAGGCAGATTCTGTAAAGCAATTGATGGAAAAACCGGTTATACCTTACAGCCGGCCAAATGAAGAGATTCTAAAAAATGAATTTTTTACAGAATTAGCCATAAAAAAGGGGAACTACGCAGAAGGCATTGTTTATGCCGATAATGCCATTAACATCGCAAAACAAAATAACCTTACAAAAATACTGCGAGATATATACGCACATAAAGCAGTAGCATTGTCCGGCTTGAGGCGGTTTGAAGAAGCACTTGCGGCACAACAAGAACAGGAAAGACTTTTATCAGAGAAAATAGCCGCAGAAAGAAGCCGCAATTTAGAAATGATGAAAGTGCGATATCAGCTTCAGAATAAAGATGAACAGCTGCAAGAAGCCAATTTAGAGGTGCAAAACCTGCGCTTGGTAAGTGTACTTGTTATGTTTTTCTTGATTATGATTGTCAGCTACGTTTTTTACAGGTATCGGCTGCATTATCTGCTAAAAGAAGAACGTACTCGAAATAGAATAGCCCGGGATTTGCACGACGATTTAAGCGGAACGCTAAGCAGCATTAGTTTTTTCAGCGAAGCGGCACAGCGAACACAAAAAAACCCGGATCAATCAGCTCGTTTTTTAACCACCATTTCTAAAAGTGCAAAAGAAGCTAAAGAAAAAATTAACGATATAATTTGGGCTATTGATCCCTCAAAAGACGATTGGTCAGTATTTCTTAAAAAATGCAAACGCTTTGCCGCCGACTTGCTCGACAGCCACGATATAAGCTACGAGTTCGATATTGATGAAAATTTTGACTTTCCGGTGGAATTAGAAGTGCGCCAAAATTTATGGCTGATATTTAAAGAATGTGTTATCAATCTGAATAAATACTCAGAAGCCACAAAAGCTCACATCTCCATTAAGCAGCTGGGTAATTCAGTGGTTATGAAAATACAGGATAACGGGAAGGGGTTTAATCCTGAAGAGAGTAAGAATGGCAACGGCATTAAAAATATTAAGCACAGAGCTGAGGCAATTCAAGGAACTTCAGAGTTAATTACTGAAGTAGGAAAAGGTACAACATGGAGTTTTGTATTTAAGTTGAAATAAAGAATAAGGCTGAAAGGTGTAAATAAAGCGCCAATTTAATCTGCCCGGCAATCACAAAAACTACCCAAAAGGGCAGTTCATGTTACTGTTTATTTGATTATTTAGTGAGTTAATAAGAGAAAGCACATGATCAACATTATAATCATTGAAGACAATCAATACATGCGAGAGGGGTGGAAAACCATTCTCGATTTTGAGTCAGACTTATGTGTAATTGGTACTTATGAAAGTTGCGAGCTTGCATTTGAAAGCTCACAATTGGCCAAAGCTCACATCGTTTTATTAGACATTCAGCTTCCGGGCATATATGGAACCGAAGGGGTGAAATTGATCAAAGAAAAACATCCCCACTTATCGGTACTAATGGTAACTGTTTATGATGATGATGTGCGGATTTTCAAAGCCTTGAAAAATGGAGCAATTGGTTACTTATCTAAGAACATTTCATCAGAAGAATTAATAGAAGCAGTTCATATTGCCCAGGAAGGCGGCTCTCCCATGAGCCCGAATATAGCACGCAAGGTAATTAATTCGTTTCAACAACCATTAGATAATGATGTACAATTGTCAGAAATTGAAATCAATGTTTTGAAAATGCTTGCCGAAGGATACTCCTACAAAGGAATTTCAAAAGAAATATTTTTATCGGTAGATGGTGTTCGTTACCACATTCGTAACATATACACCAAAATGGAAGTGCGAAATAAAAGTGAAGCTGTAGCTAAAGCCTTGCGTCATAAATTAATTTAGTACGTATGTATAAGAACATTTGGCATTGAGTAAAGAAGAATTCACAGGGCTATAAAAACCAATCATAAAGAGAGAAAATAGCTGCGACAAAATTCCGGCTTTAATAGAAGGGCTTACTTCTAATAACAAATAAAACCGCATATTTAGGTAGTGCATTAAAAAGCCCAAAAGCTTTTATTTGCTGTGTATCAGGGAAAACTACGGTTTGGGTTTTGGGATACAATATTCTAAATCGGGTTTTTTAATGATGTACTAACCTAAAATTAAAAAAGCCTTCCTTTGATTGGGAAGGCTTTTTATTTAGATATATCATTGAATGGAATTACGTTATTTGTACAGTTACAAAAGGTCATGCTGTTTTCAAAATAAATCCATTTTCGCTCTCTGACTAATCTTTTAAAGTGCGGGCTTTTAATTTCACAAGCAGTAAAAATATCCCGATATTAATTGTGTAATCATAGTCGTTTTAAAGAGATAATACCATGAAGGAATCTATAAAAATTGCATCCGGGCAAGGCTTTTGGGGTGATTTGCCCAACGCTCCCGTAAATCAAGTTAAAAAAGGCCCCGTTGATTATTTAGTGATGGATTACCTGGCAGAGGTAACCATGTCTATCATGCAAAAACAGCGAATGAGAAATCCGGATTGGGGATACGCCCGTGATTTTGTGAGTGTTGTGGATCAAATATTACCGGAAATAGCAAATCAAGGAGTTAAAGTAATTAGCAATGCAGGCGGGGTGAATCCACTGGCTTGTAAAGATGAAATCCTTAAAATTGCCAACGAAAAGGGAATTAAAGGGATTAAAGTGGCCGTAGTAGATGGCGATGATATTCTCGACTCTATTGATGAGTTGATAGAAAATGGGCATGAACTTAAAAACATGGATGATGGCCGCCACATCAACACCGTAAAAGACCAGCTGTTAAGCGCCAATGTGTACTTTGGATGCCAGCCCATTGTTGAAGCCTTAGAAACAGGAGCTAATGTAATTATAACCGGCCGGGTAACAGATACCGGGCTTACGCTGGCACCCATGATTCATGAGTTTGGCTGGGAAGCTGCAGATTTCGATAAAATGGCCGTGGGAACTATTGCCGGACATATTATTGAATGCGGAGCGCAGGTTTCCGGCGGTAATTTCACCGATTGGGAAAAAGTAGATGATTTTGTAGATATCGGATTTCCTATTATTGAAGCCTATCCAAACGGAGACTTTTTTGTAACTAAACATGAGAATACCGGAGGTTTAGTGAATGAAATGACGGTCAAAGAACAGCTGCTCTATGAAATCGGAGATCCATCAGAATATATAACACCGGATGTAATAGCTGACTTTACTTCCATAAAAGTAGAAGAAACGGCACCTAACAGAGTTAAAGTTACCGGCATAAAAGGGCATCCTGATACACCTACGTACAAAGTATCTGCCAGCTATAATGATGGATTTAAGCTTTCATCAACCTTAGTATATTGCTGGCCCGATGCACTTAAAAAAGCTGTAAAAGGAGCTGATATTTTAGAGCAGCGCGCCAAAGCATTAGGCCTTTCCTATACCGAATTTCATAAAGAATATATCGGGTACAACGGAAACTCTGAAAAGCCCATCACAGATGAAGCGCTCCGGGAAGAATTTGATGAGATACAAATGCGTATATCTTTATCCGGAGAAAGTAAAAAAGATTTAAATCGCTTTGGGATGGAAGTTGCTCCCCTTATTTTAACGGGGCCAAGCGGTGTAACCGGTTTTGCCGGAGGCAGGCCACGAGCAAGTGAGGTAGTTGCTTACTGGCCGGCTTTATTAAGCAAAGAGGCGGTGAAACCCAGAGTTACCGTCTTTGAAACGGCTTGAAAATCTAAAACGCTGTATGCTTAAAAGACTTTGTTTTCGGTGATGATTAAACTCCAAAAACCTTGATTTATGCTAAGCAAGTGTTTGGGTTAAGTGTTTTTTTGTTGGCAGAGCAGCAAGTCACTGTAATTTTAAGATAATAATGTTAACAACAGTCGTAATATTCTAAATAAAAGGAAACGACACACCGGTGGCATTGGTTGGACATATGTGGAAGGACAAAATATTAGACGTATTTCCCTATAGAGGTAAAGGCTTAAAATACCGGATAAATAAATATCCGGGTTAGCTTAATTTTTAAAATAAAAACCCTGTCAAAATTGGGTTCAATAAAACAACTAAACAAATATTTAAAAAACTATAAAGGCACCATGTTGCTTGGTGCTCTGTTTTTAACTGCTTCCAATGCGTTTCTGGTTTGGATTCCGGTACTCATCCGGCGCACTATGGATGAAGTGGAAGCCTTAAACAAGCAAGCCGTTGATGTGCCCGCCAATATTTTTGAAACACTCTTTACTACCGAAGCATCAAAGCTACTGGCTACAAACTCATTAATTTTAATTGGCACGGTAATGCTGTACGGTATTCTGCTGTTTGCCACTCGCCAAACGCTTATCGTTACGTCCAGAAAGGTTGAATTTGATATTCGTAACGATATTGTAGAAAAGCTGATGAAGCTTCCCCAAAGGTACTTTTCTGAGCATACATCCGGAGAGACTTACGTACGCGCTACTGAAGATGTAAGTAAAGTGCGCGATTATTACGGCCCGGTGATTATGTATAGCATAAATACGTTAACGCGTGCCGGCTTTGTACTTACAATGATGTTTTTGGTGAACACAGAACTTACGCTCTGGGCACTTATCCCATTACCGTTTATATCATTTTTCGCTTACTGGATAACCGGATACATTCACCAACACTCCACCATAATACAAGAACAATATTCTGTATTGGCAGGCCGGGCAAAGGAAACGTTTTCATCCATTCGGCTCATTAAAGCCTATAATCGATTAGATAACGAGCAGCGTTTGTTTGAAGAAGAAAGTGAAAAATATCGCAAGAAAAAACTTCGCTTAGATTTAATAGAATCATTATTTCATCCGGGGTTGAATTTTTTGATCGGCTTTTCATTGTTAATTGTGATATGGAAAGGAGGCGGAATGGTGATAGAAGGAACTATTACAGTAGGTAATATTGCTGAATTCTTGATTTATGTGGCCTATTTAACCTGGCCGGTAGCGGCCTTGGGCTACACCACCAATCGCTTTCAACGTTCTTTAGCATCATGGAACAGAATTAAAGAATTAATGGATGAACCCATTGAGATTTTAGAAAATGAAGAGCAAATAAATGATGAAATTGAAGGACTGCTTGAGTTCAAAGACGTAAGCTTTTCGTACCCCGGAAATGAGAATCCGGTTTTGAAAAACATCAACCTCACTATAAAACCGGGAGAAAATATCGCTATTGTAGGCAGAACCGGCTCAGGAAAAACAAGCTTAGTACAGCTAATTCCCCGTTTATTTGACCCTAATGAGGGAGAAGTACTTTTGGATGGCAAGAATGTAAAAAGATGGTCATTATCTAAATTAAGAGAGGCTATTGGTTTTGTACCACAAGAAACATTCTTATTTTCAGGGAGTATTGGCGATAATATAGCTTTTGGCGTTCAACACGCAACAAAAGAGCAAATTGAAGAAGCAGCAGAAAAAGCTCAGGTAAAAGAGAATATTTTGGAATTTGAACAAAAATTTAAGACTATATTAGGCGAGAGGGGTATTACACTTTCCGGTGGCCAGAAACAACGTACAGCCATTGCAAGAGCATTGATAAAAGACCCCAAAATTTTAGTTTTTGATGATTCTCTGAGCGCCGTTGACACAAAAACTGAAGACGCAATTTTGAAACACCTCAGACAAGAGCTTATAGGTAGAACAACGATTATGATTAGTCACCGGATTTCTACAATAAAAGATGCAGATAAAATCTACTATCTCGAAGAAGGACAAATAGTAGAATCCGGAACTCACGAACACTTGTTGGCAAAAAATGGCCGATACACCGCTATGTACAACAAGCAAATGTTAGAACAAGAATTGGCAGAAATATAAATTAATTAACGAGGCAACTTGTATGAAAGCAAGACCTCAAAAAAAGAAAACACACTACGGGAGATAACAATGATTGTAGTACCATTAGGAGTAGCATCCGCAACCCCAACCGCCGTTCGCCATTTACCATCTGTTGCTTTATGGAGAGAAGGAAGCGTATTCCTTTTTGATTGTGGCGAAAGCACGCAAATGAGAATGTTGCAGGGTGGAATTAAACGATCAAAAATTGAAGCAATTTTCATTTCACACTTCGATGTTGATCACTTTTCCGGTCTTTTAGGTTTACTGGCCACGCTTCAGTTGCAGCGAAGGGATAAACCCTTAACTATTGCAGGACCAAAAGGCATAAAAGAATATGTGGAATGGAACCTCAAGTTCTCTGAAATTGATCCGGTTTATGAAATTAATTTCCATGAAATAGAAGAAGATATTGAAGTGGATCGGGTTTATGAGGACGATGAATGCTATGTAGAAGCACGTCCACTGAATCACACCAAATTTTGTGTGGGCTTTCGCTTTCAGGAAAAAGATAAACCCGGAAAAGTTGATGCTGAAAAAGCGCAAAGTCTCGGCATTACAGAAGACGAGCAGTTTAAAGAATTAAAAGCCGGTAATGATGTAACCGTAGAAGACGGAACAGTGGTGAAGTCTTATGAAATTGTAGGACATCCCCGCCCCGGCGACAGCTTTGCGTATGTAACGGATACCGAATATACGCCCAACGCTGTGAAGCTGGCTATGAATACAAATATTTTATATCACGAGGCTACATTTGGAAAAGACTTGGCCGATAAGGCTCGTGAAACAGGGCACTCATCTACCGCCGATGCAGCACGTGTAGCCACCGAAGCACAGACCAAGCTATTGGTTATTGGGCACTTTTCCGCCCGCTACACAAATGCACACGATTTGTTGAAAGAAGCCCGGGAAGGATTTTACCCGGCATGGCTGGCAAATGAATTACGCCCTATTTTTACAGACCCAACGCACGAACGTGGAATTATTACTCCAAAAGTTGAGTTAGTTGAACTTGAAAAAGGTTCCCGAAACAAAAAAAATTATAAGAGTCGAAAAAGTCATAAAAGCGGAGGAAAGAAAAATTTCCGAAGCAGAAAGCACAGCTCTTCTCGAGGAAGCAGTTCCGGACGCTCCGGCAGTAAGTCGTCGGGTAAGTATAAGCAAAAAACGTATGGAAGCAGCACCTACAGAGCTAACATCAACAACAAAAAAGATGATTCGGATACTAACTCCGGCTCAAGCACAAGGCGGAATATCACTCCAAGATCGTCTTATGATGACTTTGATCGATTTTAAAATAAACTAACTTGTGAGTAAAACCCCAAATTCAGAAGCCGTCGATACTACCCTCATTCGGCGGCTTTATTTTTTTCTAAAACCATACCGCTGGTATGTTGTACTGGCAATTGGGCTTACCTTGTCGGCCTCATATTTGGGTACCATTCGGCCCAAGCTAACTCAAATAGCTGTTGACGAATACATTGCCACCGACAACTTTGATGGACTTTGGTGGATTATTACCCTTTTAGGCGGAGCGCTGCTGGGCGAGTTTATTTTACTTGTATTTAACACCTACATAACCCGTTGGTTTGGGCAAAGCTCGCTATACTCGCTGCGGAATGCTGTATTCAAAAAAATACAAACTCTAAACGTACAGTATTTCGATAAAAATCCTATCGGAAAGCTAATTACCCGCACCACCAGTGATATTGAAGCACTTAGTGAGCTGTTGTCTGATGGGGTAGTGGCCATTGTTGGAGATATGTTTCGCATTATCTTCATTCTCTATTTTATGGTAACCATGAACTGGGAGCTTACACTGGTTACGCTAACGGTGCTGCCCATTCTCTTTTATGCCACCTTTTGGTTTAAAGCAAAGGTGAGAGTTACATTTTTACGAGTTCGTGATAAAATTGCACAGCTGAATTCCTTTGTGCAAGAGCACATAAACGGGATGGAAGTAGTACAATTATTCAACAGGGAAAAAAGACAGCAGGATAAGTTTCAGAAAATAAATGCGGATCACAGGGATGCCTATATAGAAACCATTTTTTACTTCGCCATTTTTTGGCCTATTGTTGAAATTACCGCCAGCCTGGCTATGGCTTTGGTAGTGTGGTATGGCGGAGCCAGAGCTCTGATGGATGGCGTGTCTTTCGGGGTTTTGGTGGCTTTTATCCAGTACTCCCGTCAGTTTTTCAGGCCCATTCAGGGTTTGTCTGAAAAGTTTAATACGCTGCAGTCGGCACTGGCATCATCAGAGCGTATTTTCAACGTATTAGATACTGAAAGTCGGGTAAAAGAACCGGCTCACTCCAAAAAACTGAGAGAGGATAGTGGCAAAATTGAGTTTAAAAATGTTTGGTTTAAGTATAACGAAGATGATGAAGACTGGATTCTTAAGGACGTTTCTTTTGTGGCAAATCCCGGAGATGATATTGCTTTTGTAGGAGCTACCGGAGCCGGAAAAACGACCATTATTAATCTTCTGCTTCGGTTTTATGATATTCAAAAAGGGAGCATTCTTTTGGGTGGCGTAGATATTCGGGAATTAAAGTTGCGTGATTTACGCTCTCACTTTGGGCTTGTGCTGCAAGATAATGCTTTATTTTCGGGATCAATTATGGAAAATATCACCCTTGGTCATCCAGATATATCGAGAGAACGGGTAATTGAGGCCGCTCATAAAGTGGAGGCTCACCGTTTTATAGAAAAACTACCCAATACCTACGATTATGAACTGTTGGAACGCGGAGCTTCTCTTTCTATGGGACAGCGACAGCTTATCTGTTTTGTACGCGCGTTAGTATATAATCCCGAAGTCCTGATTCTGGATGAAGCTACTTCCAGCGTTGATTCAGAAACAGAAGCATTGGTCACTAAATCCAGTAAAATTATGATGGAAGGACGTACCTCAATTGTAGTTGCCCACCGCCTATCTACCATTCAGCATGTAGATACTATTTTAGTAATGCATAAAGGGGTGATCAGAGAATCAGGCAGCCACCAAGAGCTGATACTACAAAAAGACGGCATCTACAAAAAGCTGTATGAGCTGCAGTATAAAGATCAGGTTACCGCTTAGCATATAAAGCCGCGCAGCAAACCTGAAAAATAAAATGGGGTGAAGCTGCAATCAGGCTCAACATAATTTCTTTCAATCTCCTGGATGGAACATAAACCTGTAGAAAAGGTGTTAAAACAGTAGAATATAGTACGACATTTAACATCCAAATTGCTATTTTTAAAACAACCAAATGGAGGGAAGTTATGGCTTCTACAAAGAAAAAATCATCCGCTAAACCCACGAAAAATAAAATCGAAGACAAGCTCTACGAAACAGCTGAAGTTCTGCAGCACAAGGCAGAAGAAAAGTACGATGTATTATTAGATCGTCTGAGATATGAGCGGGACGGTTTAGAAAGAGAACTAAAACATGAATACAGAAATGCCCGACGCTATGTGCGCTCAAACCCTGAGCAAGGTCTTGGACTTGCCTTTGTAGCAGGCTTATTGGTTGGTGCATTGCTGACAAGAAAAGGGAAATAGAATATTAGATGGGAACAAACAACGATCACCTAAATGAACTCTTCGAGCGCATAGATGCGCTCAGGGGGTATCTTTGACTACGAAAAACGAAAAGTTCGAATAATAGAACTTACCGAACAAACGCAGGATCCCGTCTTCTGGAATGATTCTGATAAAGCTCAAAGCGTAATGAAAGAGCTTAATCATGAAAAAGGGTTAGTAGAAGGATGGGAGCATCTAGACGAGCTTCGCGAAAGCCTGAATGTATTTCTGGAATTTGAGGAAATGGGTGAGGATGTAGGCGATGAGCTTCAGGCCGAAACCGAAAAGCTCGAAAAAGCACTGGAAGAAATGGAGCTTCGAAACATGCTTTCCGGCCCGGATGACTATCGCAACGCTATTGTAAGCTTCAATCCCGGCGCGGGAGGAACTGAAAGCCAGGATTGGGGAGAAATGCTTTATAGAATGCATACCCGATGGGCAGAAAAATCGGGATTTAAAGTCTCTGTAATTGACTATCAAAGCGGAGACGTTGCCGGACTAAAAAGTGCAACCATAGAAGTTCAGGGAGAAAATGCATACGGATTTTTGAAAGCTGAAAGCGGTGTACACCGTTTAGTGCGCGTTTCCCCGTTTGACAGTAATGCACGACGGCACACCTCGTTTTGTTCCGTTTTTGTTTCACCCCTGATAGATGATTCCATAGAAGTGGATATCAATGAAAGTGAAGTAGAGTTACAGCGCTTCCATGCCAGCGGGGCCGGCGGGCAGCATGTAAACAAAGTAGAAACCGGAGTTCGGCTGATTTGGGAAGGCGAACTTTCGGATGGCCGAACGGAACGGGTAGTTGCAGAATGCCAGCAAGAACGTTCACAGCTTCAAAACCGTGAGAAGGCTATGGCGTTGCTCAAATCCCGGATTTATGAACTTGAAAAAGAAATTAAAGAAGCCGAAAAGGCCAAACTGGAAGGCTCCAAAAGTATTAATGAATGGGGATCTCAAATCAGAAGTTATGTATTTGATGATCAGCGGGTAAAAGATCACCGCACTAATTACGAAACCAGCGATGTAAGTGGAGTAATGGACGGAGATTTGGATGGTTTTATTAAAGCTTACCTTCTTGAAGAAGCAGCCGTTTAATTTTTTTTTAGATGGTGTAATCACAAAATTAACTTAGCTCATAAGAATAGAAAACTGATTGTGAAGTTATTCTCAGAAAAGAAAAATCAATGATTAAAGTTGGGATAACGGGCGGCATCGGTTCCGGTAAAACCACGTTCTGCAAGGAATGGGAAAAGCTGGGTGCATTTGTACTTTATGCCGATGATTTTGCTAAACAACTAATGCAGGAAGACGCCGGGCTAAAAGAGAAAATAAAGAACACTTTTGGGGATAAAGCATACGATGCAGACGGACAGCTTAACCGTGCCTTTTTAGCCAAAGAAGCTTTTCAGAAAGGACGAGTAGAGGAGCTGAACAAATTGGTACACCCTGTGTTATGGGACAGAACCGATGACTTAGCTGAGCAAAAAGAACAAGAAGGCGTAAAAGTTTTTGCCAAAGAAGCCGCCATTTTATTAAACCACGGTCGGCCAAATGATTTAGATTATGTAATTATTGTGATGGCTGATGAGGAAAAACGTATTAAACGTACAGCTGACCGAGATGAAGCTACCAGGCAGCAAGTGAAAGATCGTGTAGATAAACAGCCTGACTTTGAGTCGCTGTTACACCTTGCAGATTATGTGGTTTTAAACAACAGTACCCCCGATGAGTTGAAACAGAAAGCCGAAAAGATATACAATCAATTAGTTTGAAGCTTTTTTCAGCTTAATAGTAAGATTTCATGCGATGAATATAGATTTCAGAAAGGATTATTCTTTTTTCTCAAAAACATGTTTATCTTCTCGGAAAAGCGCTTCCAAACCGTAAAAAAAATATATATGTCGAGTACAAAAGATTCAAGACTGGTTACCTTAGAAGAATATATTATTCAATCTCAAAACAGGTTTCCGGGGGCCACTGGTGAGCTTTCTCAATTGCTTAGAGATATAGGGCTGGCCGCAAAAATCATTTCCCGCGAGGTAAATAAAGCCGGAATAACTAATATTTTAGGATTTGATGGTTCTACTAATGTGCATGGTGAGGCTGTAAAAAAGTTAGATCTTTTCGCCGATCAACAGCTCATTTCAGCACTCGATCGTTCTATGATTACCTGCATGGTGATCTCTGAAGAAAATGACGGAGTGGTAAAATTAAGCAGCAAAGGCGGAAAATATATTGTGTATTTAGATCCTCTGGATGGCTCCTCTAATATAGACGTAAACGTTTCGATAGGAAGTATTTTCTCTGTTTACATGCGGGAATCCCGCTTTGATCCCGAAGTTAGGGAAGAGGACGCGCTGCAGCCCGGAGTGCGTCAGGTAGCAGCGGGATATGTGCTTTATGGGTCGAGCACAATTTTAGCTTATACCACCGGTTTAGGTGTTTCCATTTTTACCTTAGATCCGAGTATTGGAGAGTTTATTTTAAGTGATCGGAAGCTGAAAATTCCGGAGCACGGAGGTATTTACAGTATAAATGAAGGAAGCTACAATTCTTGGGGTGAAGGGCTGAAGAAATATATAAAATACTGCCAGGAAGAAGATAAAGATACTCAGCGCCCATATTCAGCCCGCTATATTGGCTCAATGGTGGCCGATATTCATCGAACATTAGTGAAAGGCGGAATTTTCATTTATCCGGACAGCAAAAGATATCCCAACGGAAAGTTGCGGCTGATGTACGAATGCAACCCGCTCAGCTTTATAATAGAACAGGCCGGCGGGAAGTCCACGAACGGATATGAGCGCATTATGGAGTTGCAGCCAAAAACCATTCATCAGCAAACACCCATCTATATAGGTTCACCTGAAAATGTAGAAAAGGTGATGGAGTTTATCCGCAAGTACGAAACAGTACCACAGTAGTAAAATACCTGAATCCGCTGTACTAAGCTGTTAAAAACGAACACGCATGCCTTCCTGAATGTCATGCGAAACGCAAAACCCTGCATTGGTTTCTACTACATATTTTGCAGGTTTTTCTGAAGGGAGTGATTGAGAGCTGAATGGCGTTGTGCTGTGGTGAATTCTCACAATACTGCTATCGGCATTCACAAAAATGATATCAAGAGGAAGGGGTGTGTTTGCCATGTAAAAGCTTCGGGGGGCTTCATCCGGAAAAACAAACAACATGCCGGCATTTTCGGGTAAACTTTTAACATCCATAAGTCCCTGATTTCGAGCATTGTCATCATCAGCCAAAGCTGCATCTATGGTTGCAATTTCTATACCTGCCGTGTTCAAAAAGGTTACGTCTTTTACAAACTCAAGCTGCCGACCGGGGGCAACGGTTTTTTTTGAATCTTCTTTTTCCTTTCCACAGGCTGAAAACAGTAAGGAAAAGGTGATGACAATAGCAGAAATAGAATAAAAATAGAGTTTCATAAATTTTTTAACTTTACTGAAAACAGAGATATTTGCAGGCTTGAAATTACATATAAAGTTTTAATGGAACACGAATAAAAACCAAGTACCGCGATTGCAAAATGAATCTATTGCCAATCTGTTAGATTCATTGAATTTTAGCCGAAATTAAACTACCTTTAGGAATCAGTGAGCGTCGGAAGGCACTCGCTTTTTTTTGTTTAAGAATTAGACAGTAATGCACGTAGATATCATCAAAAATATTAGTGATTTAGCAGAGCCGTTAGCTGAAGAATACGGCCTGTTTTTAGTAGATATTGAGCTGAAAACACACAGTGGGCAACCCGAAGTTTGGCTTTTGTTAGACAGTGAGGAAGGAAGTGTAGCCCTTGATGCCTGCGCAGAAATTAGCAAAGAACTTGGCTTTTTAATGGAAGCACATGAGCTTTTTGATGACAAATATCGGCTAAATGTATCGTCACCGGGGCTTAGCCGTCCGTTGAGCGATAAAAGGCAATACAAAAAAAATGTAGGGCGTGTAGCCACTGTCAAATTTAAAAATGAAGAAGGCCAGTACAAGAAAATTGAAGGCGTAATTACTGATTTCAATGATAATATTGTTGAAATAACGGATGAAGAGGAAGTAGAAACAGCCATTCCGTTTAAAGCTATTGTAGAAACCAAAATAATCCCCGTAATTTAACAAGCCAAACCGATGCAAAACGATTTATCAAAACAAATTATCTCCTCGTTTGCAGAAATTGCTCGCGAGAAAAACATAGATCGAGATATGCTTCTTTCTATTTTGGAAGATGTATTTCGTACTATGATTCGTAAAAAATATGAGTCGGATGAGTCGTTTCAGGTAATCCTAAACGCTGATCGTGGGGAAATTCAAATTTTGCATGTGCAGGAAGTGGTTCCTGCTGATGAACTAACAGACCCTGTTGCAGAAATTGCATTGGAAGAAGCTCTGAAAATAGATCCGGATGCCGAGCTGTATGATGAGCTGGCTCAGGAGATACAGATTGCTGACTTTGGCCGCCGTGCTGTAACAATGGCCGGGCAACAGCTGGCGCAGCGCATTCGTGAAATTGAAAAAGATAATATCTATGAAGATTACTCAGACCGTGTTGGGGAAATAATTCTGGGTGATGTATATCAGGTGCGCCACAACAAAGATATTTTAGTAAACCATAACGGGGTTGAGCTGTTACTGCCTAAAAGTGAACAGATTTACAAAGACCGTTACCGCAAGGGTGATACCATCAGGGCGGTAGTTACCGGTGTGCATATGCGCAATGGAAACCCAACAGTAATTATTTCAAGAACCTCAGAACTGTTTTTGGAACGACTTTTTGAAAATGAAATTCCGGAAGTATTTGACGGAATTATTGAATTGGTACGTATTGCACGTGCTCCTGGCGATCGCTCAAAAGTGGCCGTTCTTTCTCACGATGAGCGGGTAGATCCGGTTGGAGCCTGCGTGGGAATGAAGGGAATAAGAATTCACGCCATTGTTCGGGAGTTGCAGAATGAGAATATTGATGTGATTAATTTCACCCCCGATAAAATTGAATTTATCAAGCGCGCCTTGCAGCCTGCTGAAGTATTGAAGGTAGAGCTGAATGAAGAAGCGAAACAGGCCAATGTATTAGTTCCGGCCGATGAGGTTTCAAAAGCTATTGGTAAAGGAGGAGTTAACATACGTTTAGCTTCCAAACTTGCAGAGGTAGAAATTGATGTATATCGTGAAGTAGAAGCCGAAGATGATATCGACATAGATGAATTTACGGTCGATTTCGGTGAAGAAGTCATTCAAATGCTTCATGATATTGGCTGCGACACCGCACGCGCAGTATTAGAATTAGATGCGAACGAATTAGTAAGCAGAACGAACGAAGAAATAGATCCCGAGCTTGCTGAGAAAATTATGAGTGTTATTGCCTACGAATTTGAAGACGAGGCATAAGAGCAATTCCATAATAAAATTCTTAGTTTAACAAGCTCACATTTAAACAACATATATGTCGTCTAAAAGACCCAAACCATTATTTAAAGTTGCATCAGAATTTAATGTATCTACACAAACCATTGTAGATACATTGGCCGAAGATGGCTTTGACGTAGCTAACCGCCCGAATTTCAAAATTACACCTGAGATGTATCAGGTGCTGGATGGAGTGTACGGCGAAGACAAAGCAAAAAGCGCTGATCATGAAAAAGCGCGCGAAGAGTATGAAAGCCGTCGCAGCCATATGATGAACCAGCGCAACGAGAGCGTTACCTTAGATAATATGTTGGAGCCGCTGGAAGATGAAATTGGTTTAGAGCCCGAAGATGACATGCCGGACTTAGAACCTGTGGATGAGCCGGATTTAGAGCCTCAGGATACTGAAGAACAAGAGGCTGAAGAAGAAAAAGCCAAGAAAGCAGCCGAAGAGAAGGAAAAGAAAGAGGCTGAGGAAAAAGCTAAGAAAGAAAAAGAAGCAGCCGAAGCTAAGCTAAAGAAAGAGGCTGAAGAAAAAGCTAAGAAAGAAAAAGAAGCGGCTGAGAAAAAAGCGGCCGAAGAAAAGAAAGTAGCAGAAGAAGAGGCTAAGAAAAAGAAAGACAAAGAAGACAAAGAAGAAAAGGAAGAAGCCAAAGAGAAGGAAAAGAAAAAAGAAGCTGAGGAAAAGGCTGTAAAGGAAAAAGCCAAGAAAGAGGAAGAAGAGGAGGAAGAAGAAGTTATTCGCGGTTCGGCAGGTAAGCTGAAAGGAACTAAAGTTTTAGGTAAGGCATCTTTTACTACCGAACGCAAGCCTCGCAAAAAACGGAAGCGTCGTAAAGATCGTAAAACTGAGGATGACAAAGCCTCTAAGACAGAAGCAAGTAAAAAGAAAAAGAAAACGCGCAAGGCTAAAAAGAAGAAAACAGAGATTGATGAGACGGATGTAGATAAAATGATGCGCGAAACCATGAAGAAGATGCAGTCTTCTAAAACCGTGGGAAGTAAGCGCCAGAAACGCCGTCGGGAACGTAAGGAGGAGCGCGAGGAGGAACTGCAAAAGCAGGCAGAACTGCAGGAGCTCGAATCCGGTATTATTGAAACTACCGAATTCATTACTGCAAATGAACTTGCCGACCTTTTAGGTATTGGGGTAAATGATATTATCTCTGTTTGTATGTCAATTGGACTGATGATTACCATTAATCAGCGCCTGGATGCCGGAACTATTGAGCTGGTGGCTGAGGAGTATGGTAAGGAAGTGAAGTTTATTGATGCCGAAGAAATGGACGAGGAACTCACCATTCCCGAAGATGATGAAGAAGATTTACAGCCGCGCGCTCCTATTATTACAGTAATGGGTCATGTTGACCACGGTAAAACTTCTTTACTTGATTACATTCGTGAAGAAAAAGTAGCTGCAGGCGAAGCCGGTGGTATTACCCAGCACGTAGGTGCTTATGAAGTATTACATAACAATAAAGAAATTACCTTTTTAGATACTCCCGGTCACGAGGCGTTTACCGCCATGCGTTCGCGTGGAGCACAGGCAACAGATATTGTAATTCTTGTAGTTGCCGCCGATGACGCTGTGATGCCCCAAACCATTGAGGCTATAAATCACGCCAAAGCAGCCGGTGTGCCTATTGTTGTAGCCATTAACAAAATGGATAAACAAGGGGTGAATCCTGATAAAATTAAGACACAATTATCAGAACATGATGTAATTGTGGAAGAGTATGGCGGTAATGTTCAGTATGCTGAAGTTTCAGCTCATACCGGATTGGGTATAGAAGATTTACTTGAGAAAGTACTGATTGAAGCTGAATTATTAGAACTGAAAGCAAATCCCGATCGCCGTGCTGACGGAGTGGTGCTGGAAGCTCGCCTTGATAAAGGTAAAGGTATTGTTTCTAACATCTTAGTACAGGGCGGAACCTTGAAAGTTGGCGACCCATTTGTAGCCGGACCTTGTTATGGTCGCGTTCGGGCTATGGAAAATGACCGTGGCCAACGTGTAGAAGAGGCCGGACCTTCAACGCCTGTACAGCTTATGGGCTTTGATGATATGCCTCAAGCGGGTGATAAATTAATTGTAGCTGAGGATGAAAAAACAGCTAAGGAAGTGGCCAGCGAAAGAATGCAAATTCGTCGAGAACAGGCTATGCGTTCTACCAAGCACATGACACTGGATGACATTTCCAGAAGATTGGCACTCGGTGAGGTATCGGAGCTTAATGTTATTATTAAAGCAGATGTGGATGGTTCTATTGAAGCTTTATCCGGTTCACTCCAAAAACTGGGCACCGATGAAGTTACGGTTAACGTGATTCATACCGGAGCCGGAGCTATTTCAGAATCTGACGTGTTGTTAGCTTCTGCTTCTGATGCCATTATTATCGGCTTCCAGGTGCGCCCAACCGCACAAGCACGGGCAGTAGCTGAAGAAGAGGAAATTGATATTCGACTGTTCAGCGTTATTTATGACGCTGTTGATGAGGTACGAGATGCTTTGGAAGGTCTGCTGTCACCTGAACTTAAAGAACAGCTTATGGGAGTTGTGGATGTTCGGGAAATCTTTAAAGTATCTAAAGTAGGTACCATTGCCGGATGCTATGTAACTGAAGGAAAAGTAGTTCGGAACGATCCAATTCGTTTGGTACGAGATGGAGTAGTCATTTATGATGGCGAAATTGACGCCCTAAAACGCTTTAAGGATGATGTTAAAGAAGTTACATCCGGTTATGAGTGCGGAATAAGCATTCAAGGATATAACGATATTAAAGTGGGCGATCAGATTGAAAGCTACAGGATTACTGAAGAAAAACGTACGCTTGAAGATTCAAACGGCTAAACTTTATAAGTTTAGCCAAACCGCATAAGCTAACTTAAGAGGTACCTGATTATGGGTTTCAGACCAAAGCGATTAGCAGAAGTTATAAAAAGAGATCTTGGCAACATTATCCAAAAATCTTACCAGCCAAGTGGTACATTTGTAACGGTTACACACGTAATTATGACAGACGATCTGTCTATAGCTAAAGTGTATTTAAGTGTATTTTCTCCCGGCAGAGACGATAAACCCGTGTACGAATTCATTAATGAACGAATTGATGAAATCAGATATGAGCTTGCTGCCAAAATTAAAAATCAAGTCCGAAAAATTCCTGAACTGCATTTCTATCAGGATGATACGGCTGAGTATGTAAATAAGATGGAACAGCTTTTTAAAAAAGTAGATCTTCCGGAGGATGATTCGGACACCTCTGATTCTGAATAAATGGCGAAAGCACTCCCTTTAAAAGATATTCCGGTATTCGGTAAAAATAACTTACCAACTCAGGAAACGGATCTTAAAGCCGGTGCTATTTTTCTTATAAATAAGCCATTGGAGTGGTCGAGTTTTGATGTGGTAAAGTTTCTTCGCAAACGCATTCGGGTTAAAAAAACCGGACATGCCGGCACCTTAGATCCACTGGCTACAGGAATGCTCATTCTTTGTTGTGGAAAGGCTACAAAATCTATTTCCATGATTCAGGATCTCCCAAAAACATATATAGCTGAAATTACTTTTGGCAAATCAACCACTACCTACGATGCTGAAGGTGAGACGGATGAAGAAGCCGAGTGGAATCACATCACCCCGCAAAAAATAAAGGACGTGCTGGAGAAAGAGTTTTCCGGTACGGTAGATCAAATTCCACCCATGTATTCAGCACTCAGATATGGTGGAAAGAAGCTGTATGAACTGGCCCGGGAAGGTAAAAGTATTGAGCGCCCGCCAAGGCAGGTTACTTTTCATGAATTTGAAATATTGAGTGAGGAGCTGCCCACTGTTACCCTGAAAGTGAAGTGCAGTAAGGGAACCTACATCCGTTCTTTAGCAAGAGATTTGGGAGAAGCTTTGGCAAGTAAAGCATATTTAAGCAAATTAGAGCGCACTGCAATCGGACATTATAAGATTGATGATGCATTAACTCCACATGAAATGGGAGACAGGCTGAAGGAAATATGGCAAAGCTGATAGAACTCAAAAATATTGAACACGCTGCCAATACGGTTTTAACGGTAGGCACTTTTGATGGCGTTCACAAAGGTCATCGCGCACTCATAAATACCGTTGTAGAAGCAGCCAAAGAGCGCAACGCACGTAGCGTAGTGGTAACTTTTGATCCTCATCCCAGAGAAATTATAAATCCCGGAAAAAGCGGCATTCACATGCTCACGAGCTTAGAAGAACGTTGTGAGCTCCTGGAGGATATGGGCGTGGATATTCTGCTTGTTATTCCGTTTGATCGGGATTTTTCGCTGCTCAGTTCAGAAGAGTTTGTGCGAGATGTAATCTATAACAAAATCGGAGTTTCTGAGTTTGTGATTGGGTACGATCATCATTTTGGGAAAGACCGGGAAGGAACAATAGATACTATTAAAAAGCTGGGTAAAGAACTAAACTTTGATTCTCGTGTAGTCTCCAAGCAAGAAATGGGAGATGTAACCATTAGCAGTACCTTAATTAGAAGAACTTTGGCTGAACAGGGAGACGTTAAAAAAGCGGCAGAATATCTGAACAGAAGCTATTTGTTAAATGGAATGGTAGCTCATGGTGATAAACGAGGCAAGCCTATCGGATTTCCAACGGCCAATTTAAAACCGGAACACAAAAATAAAGTAATTCCGAAAAATGGGGTATATGCCGTAAATGTTCGGGTTGATGAGGAATGGTACGGCGGAATGATGAATATTGGAGTGCGACCCACTTTCGAAAATAATGAACACACATTAGAGGTGCATATCTTCGACTTTTCCCGAGAAATTTATGGCCAAACCATTCAGGTTCGTTTTATAGACCGAATTCGGGATGAGAAAAAGTTTAGTGGAACTCAGCAGTTAAAAGAACAGCTGGTTCGTGATAAAGAGCTTGCTTTAAAGTTGCTTTCGTAAGATAGTACAAGGGGAATAACGGACTGTTAGACCTACCTAATACTTTTCATGCCACTTTCTCTGACTCCACCCGAAGTTTCAAGCCAATTCGTAGTTTTAAATCAAAAGAGCACAGTTTTGGAAACTCTTTGTACTGTTCTTCGATGAGTAGTTGCATTCCCATATTCCGGCCATGTCCACCTCTGCCGGCGGTCGATATTTTCCTGCAACACAGCATTGTTGCTTTCACTAAAAACCGTTATCTTAACAAACTGTAAATCGATTTATACACGTACTAATTAATCAATTGTAATGAGCATAACCGCAGAAGACAAAAAAGAAATTTTTAAGAAGTTTGGAAAAAGTGAAGCCGATACGGGTTCCACTGAAGGTCAAATTGCCCTTCTAACCAAAAGAATCAACGACTTAACAGGCCATCTGAAGAGCAATAAACAAGACCATGCATCACGGCGCGGCTTGTTGAAAATGGTAGGAAAAAGAAGAAGGCTGTTAAACTACCTGATGAAAAATGATATCGAGAAGTACAGAGAACTGATCAAAGAGCTCGGTATCCGTAAGTAAGTTTTATCGTATAAGGCTCCATCGTGGAGCCTTTTTTAATTTATACCCCGCCGATTTCCCCTATCTCGATAGGCAGGGTTACGCAAATCAATAAAGACAAAGAAGACAAATGAAAGAAGAAACAAGAAGTGTAGAATTTGCACCGGGTAAGGTGCTATCAGTAGAAACAGGCCGGATTGCAAGGCAAGCCGATGGCGCTGTTATAGTTAGAATGGGTGATACCCAAGTTTTATGTACGGCTGTAAGTGCAAAAGAAGCCAAACCGGGGCAGAATTTTTTCCCTTTAGTTGTAGATCACAGAGAAAGTTTTTCAGCCGGCGGGCGTTTTCCCGGTGGTTTTATTAAGCGTGAAGGACGGCCATCAGAAAAAGAAGTGTTATCAAGCCGTCTAATTGACCGTAGCTTGCGCCCGCTGTTTCCGGATGGATATTATAATGACACACAAATTAT
The DNA here is from genome assembly GCA_964505215.1 of uncultured Balneola sp. Lineage (GTDB taxonomy): Bacteria > Bacteroidota > Rhodothermia > Balneolales > Balneolaceae > Gracilimonas. Next base: position 8,410 of record CAZDGU010000013.1, on the reverse strand, counting down.
CTCCAGCGTGCTTTCTTCGGATGGCGAAAATGACGGAGATGTATTAGGTGGATTTGGAGCTTCTGCAGCACTGCATATCTCAGATGTTCCTTTTGACGGACCGATGGCAGAAGTACGAGTTGGCCGTGTTGATGGCGAATTCGTAATCAACCCAACGCTTTCTGAATTAGAGAAAAGTGACATGGATGTGATTGTTGGCGGAACCGCTGACTCTGTGCTGATGATGGAAGGCGAAATGGATGAAATTTCTGAAGATGAAATGCTGGCTGCACTTAAAGCAGCTCACGCTTCCATTATTACACTGTGTGAATTTCAGGAAGAACTTCGTGAAGAATATGGACGAGAGAAAAGAGAATTCACGCCGGAAGGAAACCCGGAAGAGATTGAAAATAAAGTTCGGGAATTAGCTACTGATAAAATCAAAGAAGTAGTAAACATCGGCTTAGGTAAAGAAGAGTACTCCGAAAAGCTTCAGGAAGCTAAAGACAGCGTAATTGCTGAGCTCGAAGAAGAGTATGAAGAGGAAATGGATATTGTAAAAAGTATCCTGGGCGATGTAGAAAAAGAAGAGCTTCGCAACATGATTTTGGAGAAAAAACGACGTATTGACGGACGTTCTCCGGAAGATATTCGCGACATCTGGACACAGGTTGGATACCTTGCCCGTACGCACGGTTCTGCAATTTTTACCCGTGGCGAAACGCAAGCACTGGTTTCTGCAACGCTTGGAACTAAGAAAGATGAGCAGTCGGTAGATACGCTGTTTAATGAAGAATCGAAGCAGTTTTTCTTGCACTATAACTTCCCGCCTTATTCAGTTGGAGAGGCTGGATTTTTAAGAGGACCGGGACGCCGCGAAATTGGTCACGGTCATTTAGCAGAACGCGCACTGAAAATGATGATGCCATCTTTTGATGAGTTCGGATACGTTATTCGCGTAATTTCTGACATCACCGAATCTAACGGTTCCTCATCTATGGCTTCCGTTTGTGGCGGTTCTATGGCGCTTATGGATGCAGGTGTTCCCCTGAAAAAGCCGGTTGCAGGAATTGCAATGGGTATGATTGTGGGAGAAAACAACTCGGTTGTGCTTTCCGATATCCGTGGCGAAGAAGATTTTATGGGAGACATGGACTTCAAAACAGCGGGAACTGCTGACGGTATTACCGCTTGCCAAATGGACATGAAAGTGCAAGGTATTTCTTTTGAAGTACTGGAAGAAGCTTTAAAACAAGCCCACACCGGCCGTTTACATATTCTGGGTAAAATGGCTGAAACGCTTTCAACCCCAAGAGAAACGCTGTCAGAATTCGCTCCTCAGTTTGTAAAAATGGAGATTGAAGGCGATATGATTGGCGCTGTGATTGGGCCTGGCGGAAAAGTAATTCAAACGCTGCAAAAAGAAACTGATACCGAAATTTGGGTAGAAGAGGATGATAAAGGAAATGGACAAATTACCATTTCTGCAGACAGCCTCGACAAAGCCAACGATGCTAAAAACAGAATCAAAGCTATTGTTGGGCACCTGGAAGAAGGAGCTGTGTACCAAGGTACCGTTAAAACCATTAAAGACTTCGGCGCTTTTGTAGAGATTGCTCCGGGGCGTGATGGCTTGCTGCACATTTCTGAAATTGACAACAAGCACGTGAAAAATGTAAATGATTACATGAGCGTGGGCGATGAAATTGAAGTAAAACTCCTGAAAGTAGAACCGGGTAATAAGCTTCGATTGTCCAGAAAAGTATTGCTGGACCAAGACGAAGAAGAGTAAACTTTGCGTTCGCTCATACATAATTTGCTCCGCATGTATGCAAATACGTGCGGAGCTTTTTTATTTATAACAATATTAGTTGCTCTGCTCTGTAGCTGATGGAAAAGATTTTATTATATGGAAAACCCCAAAGAAATTGATTTTGTAACCAAAAGCACCCTGCCAAACGGTTTGCGAATTGTCTCAGAAAAAATTAAAAGTGTTAAAAGTGTAACCGTTGGCATTTGGGTAAAAACAGGTGGCCGTAATGAAACAGCTAAACAAGCCGGAATTACACACTTTCTGGAGCACATGCTTTTTAAAGGAACCGACACTCGTTCTGCTTACGATATTGCCTTAAGCATGGAAGCCGTAGGTGGATATCTGAACGCCTTTACTTCCTCAGAATACACCTGTTACTACTCGCGCTGCTTAGATACTAAACTTGACCGCGCTTTGGATGTACTTTCTGATATGGTGCTGCATCCTGCATTTCCTGAGAAGGAGATTGAGAAAGAGAAAAAGGTGGTTATTGAAGAAATGAAGATGTACCGCGACTCTCCGGATGATTATTTGTTTGAAGAATTTAATGCCAAGATGTTTGAAGGTCATGAGCTGGGGCGTCCGGTTTTAGGGTATGAAGATACGGTTTCAGCATTTAACCGCTCTGATTTATATGCTTACATGAAAGACCGTTACCATCCCGACAACTTGTTGATTTCGGTAGCCGGTAATGTAGAGCACAGCAAAGTGGTAGATCTGGTTTCAGATTATTTCGAAAAGCTGGAAGCAAAGGATGCGAAAGAGAACGAACAGCCGCTTCCTGAGTTTAAAAAACAAAATATCAGGCTTACCAAAGCCATTGAGCAAACCCACTATTTATATGGACGCAGAGGGTTGAATTTTGATCACAAAGATAAATATCTGCTACTGCTCGCAAACACAGTGCTGGGCGGTGGAATGAGCTCGCGACTTCACCAAAATGTGCGCGAAAAATATGGCTACTGCTACTCCATTCAGACCTTCAATCAAACCTACACCGATACCGGTTTGTGGGGAATTTATGTGGGAACCGACAAAGATTATGTGGACCACGTGCGCGAGCTGATTGCCCAGGAACTTAAAGTGATGCAGGATAATCTCATCCCCGAAAAAGAATTAGCACAGGCAAAATCGCAGCTTAAAGGGAAGCTGCTCCTCTCTCAGGAAAGCACGAGTAACCGCATGATGCGTCTTGCAAAAAGTGAATTATATTTCGGACGTTTTGTAACTTTAGATGAATTGGTAGAAAATATCGATTCTGTAAAAGCAGAAGATATTCAAGCTTTTGTCCAAGACTTTTTTAATGAGGATAACTTTATGGAAGCTATTCTTTTACCCGAAGATGCAGACGAGCATAATTGATTGAATCTGCATAATTTTCTCCAAAACAATAAGCTTTAAACCAAAGAATTTATCGAATGATTTACATCAACAAACTTTCCGATCACGTTGATAACGAAGTAACTTTAAAAGGCTGGGTTTATAACTACAGAAGCAGCGGAAGCCTTGTTTTTATTGAACTGAGAGACGGAACCGGACTTGCACAATGCGTGGTTGCCAAAGACGATGTCTCAGAATATGTTTGGGAAGCCGCAACCGAGCTGAAGCAAGAAAGCTCATTGGAAATAACGGGGACTGTAAAAAAAGATGATCGCAGTGTTGGCGGACATGAAATCCATGTTTCTAATATCGTTATTCATCAGATTGCGGAAGATTATCCCATCACTCCCAAAAAACACGGTGTGGAGTTTTTGATGAATAACCGCCATTTGTGGCTCAGAAGCAGAAAGCAATGGGCGGCTATGCGTATTCGGAATGAAATTATATATGCCATTCATACTTTTTTCCAGGAACGTGGTTTTATGCAAATGGATTCTCCCATATTTACCGGAAATGCTGCCGAGGGAAGTACCACGCTTTTTGAAACCGACTACTTTGAAGAAAAAGCATATCTCGCCCAAACCGGCCAGCTTTATGGAGAGGCTATGGCCATGGCGCACGGACTTATTTATACATTTGGGCCAACCTTCCGCGCAGAGAAATCCAAAACCCGTCGCCACCTCACAGAGTTCTGGATGATTGAGCCGGAAATGGCATTTTATGATTTAGAGATGAACATGGATTTAGCTGAAGATATGCTGAAATTCATTATAACTAAGGTGCTGGATAACCGAAAAGAAGAGCTTGAGATTCTGGAGAGAGATACATCAACCCTGGAGAAAACAGCCAAAGAACCCTTCAACCGCATGACGTATGATGAGGCCGTCAGCATTCTGAAAAGTGATGAAACGGCCACTATGCTGGATGAAATGTCGGAGGCACGCAGACAAGAACAGCTGAAGCTTGAAAAAGAGTGGGAAGAAATTAAAAAGGAGCATGGTTCCGCTAAAAAGTGGAGAAAAGCTCAAATCGAGAAACGTAAAAAAGAAATCTCCGCCCGGATTGACCAAATTGAAGAAGATTTACGAAATATTCCCGGTTGGAAAGAATCGGCCAAGAATTTTGAATGGGGCAATGATTTAGGCGGAAGCGATGAAACCGTTTTGATGATGCAGTACGAGGTGCCGCTTATAGTAACGCACTGGCCGGCCGAAATTAAGGCGTTTTATATGAAGCGTGACGATACCGACAAGCTGGCGCTGGGCATGGACGTACTGGCCCCCGAAGGCTACGGGGAAATTATAGGAGGAAGTCAGCGTGAGGATGATCTTGCACTGATGGAAAAACGCATTGCTGAAGAAGGCTTAGATCAGGAAGTATTTGAATGGTACTTAGATTTACGACGCTTCGGCTCTGTTCCGCATTCAGGCTATGGGTTGGGCTTAGAGCGAACCGTAGCGTGGCTGTGCGGGCTTTCTCATGTGCGAGAAACCATTCCATTCCCTCGTATGTTAGGCCGATTGAAGCCATAGGAAGTCGATAGCAGTATCCACTTAAAAAAGTAGTTTATACGAGTGGGTGCTGCAAAATAAGCTGAAAACGCCGAGTTGTTGACTAATTTATAAAGCTATATACTTTCTGAGGCTGAGCAGCTAATTCCGGATTTTTATTAAGCTGCTTACGCAGTTCCTCAGGAAGTACTTTAGCCGCAACGGTTTGTACCTGGTCTTCAAATAGCTGAATAAGCATAATATTTCCCAGAATCAGTACATATTCATCGAGATTTCTAAAGAGTGAAATTATGGTATTGGCCGCCAGCTGAAGTTCACTGAGATTATTGCCTTCATCTTTTTTCAATAAAGCCGTTTCCAAACTGCCTTTTCCCTTGCGGTATCTGTCGTTAATTTCGGCTTCATTTTCGGTGCTTTTGCGAACGTATGCTAACTTTTGAAGGAAAGGAGCGTAAGTGGGCTCATCAAAAATTTCGAGCGAAAAGCCCAATGCTTCCATAAAATTATCGCAGGCTGATTTCAATTCTTCAGCCTTATTCTTTTCCAGGGATGAGTTTGGAATACCAATATAGACATTGGCCAGATAGCGGGATACATTTACCTTTGGCTCGGTCGGTTCCAATGGTTCCGGCTGAACTTTGTTGGGCTGATCTGCTTCCGTCTTCTCAATTTTTTGTGGCTCCCGGCGTTTAGGATTTTTGGTGATTTTTGTATTAAGTACATCTACGTCTTTGCCCACGCTCACTATACCAATCAGGTTGGCGTTCTCCTGTACCGTTATGGTTTTTGAGAACAAGAAGCCATCCACAACAGCGCTTTTATGTAAGCTGATACTTTTCAAAGCCCGCAGCTCACCGGTAAACCGACCGCTAAGTACAGCTTCTTTAGCTATTACAGAGCCGGTAATTCTGCCCGTTTCTGCCAATATGAGGTTGCGATCTGTTTTAATATCTCCATCAACGGTTCCGGAAATATGAATATCTGCTATAGATTGAATATCGGCGGTTATCCGGGTGCCTTTTGCAATACGCGTAATCGATTCCGGCTGTGTAGATTTATCCACGAAATCTCATTTAATATTAGGTTTAAGTCAGCCCCTAAAATATCTAATGTTGACGAATGTTTTAGAAAAATATAAGAGGAAACTAAACTTTTTCAGGAGCTGCTTTTTTTATCAGAAGCAGGGGCATTTTTTTTATTTTCCGCACTTGTTTTGGGGCCGACTTTGAAAGCTCCTGTCACCTGAGCTCCGTCTTCGATAGTAAGTTTTTTGGTAAATATTTGGCCGTCAACCTTTGCAGAGGAGCGCAGTATGAGGGAATCGGATGTTTTTATATCCCCCTTAACCTTTCCGGAAATATCCGCAACTTGTGAGAGCACCGTGCCTTCAATGGTTCCGGTTTCGGACAGCATTACTTTTTTCTTGCACTCAACTTTACCGTTTACAGAACCGGCAATTCTCACGTCATTTTCGCAAAACATGTCTGCAGTAATGCGCGTTGAATCCGTGATGTAGGTAATATTAAGGGTATTAGGGTTTTTTTGAGTAGTCTTATTCACAGGGGTGTTTTTTCTTTTCAGCATAGTAAAAGTGATACTATTGAAAAGCGGGAAGGTTCCGCTAAAAGTTATGTAATCTTAATTGGGTAAATTTTTTTCCACCCGGCCTTTAAAATACTTGCTTCAGGGCTGCTCCAATTCTTTTAAAATTCTTATTTCATTCGTCCTTTCATTCCTTATCTTTGCCACCGATGGCACGTAAAACACCCAGCAATAAGATTTATCAACAGGTATTAGGAGAGCTTCGCTCAGGCAAGCTCAAGCCTATTTACTATTTGTATGGAGAGGAAGACTTCTACCTGGATAAACTGTTTCATGAGTTTTCGAATCTCATCCCGCCCGAGCAAAAAGATTTTAATTACGATCTTCTTTACGGGCAAGACATCACTCCGGCAAGAGCATTGTCCATTGCCCGAAGCTTCCCCATGATGGCTGAGCGCAGACTGCTTGTTATTCGCAACTTTCGGGAAATTGCTAAAACAAAAGAGGAGGAGGGAGCGGCCCCGACCGGACACGTTAATGATTTTATCTCTTATGTAGAAAACCCAAACCCTTCTACTATTCTGCTCTTAATAGATGAAAAGAGACTACCGGCCAATACCAATTTGGGTAAAGCAATAAAGAACAGTGATAACGTAGGGCTTTTTAAGTTTGAGTTTTTACCCGACAACTTAACACCCGATTGGGTGGTTGACTGGGCGCGAAGCCAGCATAATAAAGAAATACAGCCGGCAGCAGCCCAGCTACTGGCTCAATTTGTGGGCAACAATCTGCAGCTACTGTCCACTGAAGTAGATAAAGTGTGCACTTTTGTGGACACTTCTGATACCATTTCACAAGCCGATGTAAAAAAAGTAATTGGCTCATATCGCGAATTTACGGTCATAGAGCTCAAAGAAGCCATAATTCGCCGAGATATGGAACAATCGCTCTATATCGCGGAACAGATATTGCAACATGCTAAGTCAGACACGGGAGAATTAATTCGTCTCGTGGGGTTCTTTCATAGCGTGTTTGTAAATATCTGGAAGATTTTGAGGCTCTCTGAAAAGGGACTTACTAAAAATCAGGTCCAGAGTGAGTTAGGAATTACCAGCAGTTGGTTTTTTAATACTCTCTGGGAAGAAGCTATACAGTTTCATTATGGCGAAATGCCCCGGATATTTGAAGCCTTGTACGATGCAGATCGCTCAAGCAAAGGCTTTAGCACCTTAGACCCCACTTCGATTTTATTCTTCCTGATCAAGCGAATCATCGGGTAGTATCGATTCGCTAATTCATTGAATCGAAATTAAAATTGTGGAGTTTAATAATGAGTGCGTTTCAAGCAACAAAGGTAAAAAGCTATGAAGATGAAGCCCTAATGGCATTTTTTCAAGATGGAAAAGTGCAGGCCTTCAACGAATTAGTACAGCGATACCAAGACCGTTTACACAACTTTTTATATCGTTACACTCACAATCACCAAGATTGTGAAGACTTAGTTCAGGAAACCTTTTTACGGGTACACAAAAGCAAGCATTCTTACAAGCCCATCGCAAAGTTTTCTACCTGGATGTACACCATTGCGCTGAACTTGGCTAAAAGCATGTACAAGAAAAAACAACGAATGTATAAAGTATCTATTCATAAAGATGAATCCGATCCCGATGATAGAGAACTTCTTCTGGAAGATGTCAACATCCTTCAGGATGATGCTCTTCATGAAAAACTGTGCATGGAACAGCTCGAAAAAGCCCTGATGGAACTTCCCGAAGACTTCAGAGAAGTCATTATTCTGCGCGATTTACAGCAACTTACCTACGAGGAGATTTCAGAAATCACCGAAATTCCAATGGGTACGGTGAAGTCGAGAATAAACCGGGGAAGAGCGCAAATTCAAGCATTAATAAAAGATTACGTACAGCTGGGAACAAGTGCCGCTTAAGCCACTACAAGGGAGTAAATATTATTATTAGTAAACTCCCTTATGGCACACTTTTTAGATAAAGAATATCACCCCGTAATTGAAAGTTATATAGCTGATTATGTTGACGAGACAATGAATTCGGTTGAAAAAACCGCTTTTGAGGAAGTGCTGGTTCATGATGATGATCTCCGTGAACTGGCATATTCCGCAAAAGAAGGCAAGAAGTTACTTTCCAAGTTACAGGCAGTTAACGCAAAA
>CAZDGU010000012.1:0-102966 GCA_964505215.1 uncultured Balneola sp. | reverse complement strand
TTCCCACGTTCACATGGGGCTTATTCCGTTCAAAGGTCTCTTTTGCCATGATTAAATGATTTTATCTTATTGTTAATTTCTTTTATGATTGACTTTCGATGATTTCCTCAGCTATTGCTGCAGGCACCTCGATGTAGTCGTGGAATTCCATTGAATAAACCGCACGACCTTGTGTTGCTGATCTTAAATCGGTTGAGTAACCAAACATTTCGGAGAGCGGCACATGCGCTTTAACTACCGAACCTTCATTATTGGAATCCATGCTTTGCATAATTCCACGTCGGCTATTCAAGTCTCCGATTACATCACCCATATATTCTTCCGGAGTGATAATCTCAACCTTCATTACCGGCTCCAATATTTTGGGTTTTGCTTTACGTGCAGAGTTTCTGAAGCCAAGTTTAGCACAAAGCTCAAAACTTAACTGATCAGAATCCACATCGTGGTAAGAACCGTCGAACAGGCGCACTCCAATATTTTCTACAGAGTAATTGGCCTGAATTCCACCGGAAAGAGCCTGCTGGAATCCTTTCATTACGGAAGGGATAAATTCACGTGGAATATTACCACCCACAATTTCATTAATAAAAATGAAGCCTTCTTCTCTGGTAATACGATCTTCGTTACCGTCGTAATCTTCAAATTCTGAAATTGGCCCTATCTCAAAAGAAATATCAGCAAACTTTCCACGTCCACCGGTCTGCTTTTTGTAAATTTCGCGATGCTCAACAGTTTTAGAGATGGTTTCTCTGTAAGATACCTGAGGAGCGCCCACATTAGCCTCTACCTTAAATTCGCGCTTTAATCTCTCAACAATAATTTCGAGGTGAAGCTCGCCCATCCCGGCAATAGTAGTTTGGCCGGTTTCATGGTCTGTGCTTACCTGGAAAGTTGGATCTTCTTCTGCAAGTTTCTGCAATCCTGTTGACAGCTTCTCACTGTCAGCTTTGGTTTTAGGCTCTACAGCTAATTTAATAACCGGCTCAGGGAATGTAATTTGCTCTAAAATTACAGGATGCTCTTCATCACACAGCGTATCTCCCGTGTGCACTGTTTTCACCCCAATAACAGCAGCAATATCTCCTGCCTGTATGTAGTCTAAATCCTTTTTGTCATTGGCGTGCATCTCCAACAGACGACCTACCCGCTCTCTATTTCCTGTAGAAGAATTAAGGATGTAAGACCCTTTCTCTAACCTACCGGAATAAACCCGAACAAAGGTAAGTTTACCCACATACGGGTCTGTCATAATTTTGAAGGCAAGAGCTGAAAAAGGTGCATCAACATCTGCGGGCTTAGCCACCTCTTCCTCTGTTTCCGGGTCAACACCTTTTACCGGAGGAATGTCAAGCGGGTTAGGCATGAAGTCAATCATTCGATCAAGTAGTACCTGAACACCCTTATTCTTTAAAGCGGTGCCCAACATTACGGGCGTCACATCTTTTACAATAGTAGCCTCACGAAGAGCAGCGATAATTTCCTCTTCACTTATCTCCTCTTCCATCAGGTACTTTTCCATTAAAGCATCATTCTGATCTGCTACAGCCTCAAGCATCAATGCTCTATACTCGTCTGCTTTGGCTTTAAGCTCTTCAGGAATATCAACCACATCATACTTAGCACCTAAAGAGTCATCATCCCAAACAATAGCGTTCATGTTGATCAAATCAACCACGCCCTGGAACTTCTCTTCTGCACCAATTGGAATCTGAATAGGAATAGGATTTGCATTCAGTTTCTCATCCAGCTCCTGAACTACATTATAGAAGTTCGCACCAACCTTATCCATTTTATTTACAAAGGCCATGCAAGGAACCTGATACTTATTAGCCTGACGCCACACGGTTTCAGACTGCGGCTGAACGGCACCTACTGAATCAAGCACAAACACGGCCCCATCCAATACACGCAATGAACGCTCCACCTCAACAGTAAAGTCAACGTGACCGGGTGTATCAATAATATTAATTCGGTGATCTTTCCAGATACAATGCGTTGCAGCAGAGGTAATTGTAATACCACGCTCCTGCTCTTGCTCCATCCAGTCCATGGTAGCAGTACCATCATGGGTTTCACCAATCCGGTGGCTACGGCCGGTGTAAAACAAAATACGCTCAGTTACGGTTGTTTTTCCGGCATCAATATGAGCCATGATACCGATGTTCCGCGTTCGGCGAATCTTATCTAAAGTTTTTGAGTTGGTTGCTGCTTTGGTGTCAGACATAATATAGTTTAGTAATCAGTAAAATCTTTTAGAATCTAAAGTGAGCAAAAGCTTTGTTAGCATCTGCCATACGGTGCACTTCGTCTTTCTTACGAACAGCACCGCCTTCATTATTTGATGCATCAATCAATTCTCTTGAAAGACGAATTGACATTGACTTATCATTTCTGGAACGAGCGGCACGAATAATCCATCGCATACCCAATGCTGTTCCTCTTTCTTGACGAACCTCAACCGGCACCTGATAGGTGGCACCACCCACACGGCGAGACTTAACCTCTACAACCGGTGTTGAGTTTTGCAGCGCATTTCGAAATACATCAATTCCGGTTTCGCCAGTTTTCTCTTCAATAACTTCAAATGCCTGATATACAATATTTCGGGCTACATTTTTCTTGCCGTCTCGCATCAGGTTGTTTACAAAACGAGTTACTAACTTATCCTCAAAAATTGGATCCGGTTGTACATCTCGTTTTTCAGCTGTTTTTCTACGCATGCTCGATTAATCTTAAAATTTCTTAAATATTACCCTTTAGGCTTCTTGGCACCATATAAACTACGGCTCTGAGTTCTTCCCTCAACCCCCGCAGTGTCTAAAGTACCGCGAACAACATGGTATCGAACTCCAGGCAAGTCTTTCACACGACCTCCCTGAATTAACACAATACTGTGCTCTTGCAGGTTATGACCTTCTCCCGGAATATAGGCCGAAACCTCAATCCCGTTAGTTAAGCGCACACGAGCAACTTTCCGCAATGCCGAGTTCGGCTTTTTAGGCGTAGTTGTGTAAACTCGCGTACAAACACCTCGCTTTTGCGGGCAATTCTGCAACGCAGGCGAGCCTGTTTTGGTTACTATCCTTTTTCTACCTTTTCGTATGAGTTGTTGTATAGTTGGCACTGTTCAAAAATTAGGTTATTGCCTTCGAATCGAGAGCTCGCAAATATAGGGGTTATTGCAATATAAATGCAAAAATATTCTATGTATTTTTTCTAAAATCTCCTTTTACCTTTTTAGGCCTCGCTTTTAGCCCATAATTTTAAATAAAGTTAACAAATCACTGATTAACTGATATGTAAGTTTATAACAATTTTCCTATTTAACCGAGTCAGACACTAAACCGGTGGAGGCGCAACAACCCTGAGATATTTTTGAAACGAAATTTCAGCTTTTAATTTTCAGCTTCTATTAAAGGATCCACAAAAACATTGCTGAACATTTACAAGGTTTTCAAAAAGCATTCTGCACTGCTTATCTAAAAGATACGGAGGCAGTTTGTATTCAAAATGGCAGAAGTTCTGTGCACCTGATCATTTCATCGTCAAAATGAGCTTATCCTTTAGTCAGTTCATTCCATGTTTTATGGTTATCAATGATGGCAGCCATCCTTGCATAACCGCTAAGCAACAAATGACCAATAGATTGCAACAAATGAGATAGCGTGATATCCGCCATTCTTGTTAATTGAGAACAACCACTCAACAAATTCAAACAAGAATGATCCTGCTGTGCTCCATTAATTGATCTGCTCACAGCACTTAAATAAATCCAACTATGAATAATCTATTACGTTTGTGCTCGAAAAGACTCCTCATTACTGCATTGTGCATTTTATATACGGGATGCAACTCTACCAATCCGGATAATGATATAGATACTATTGTTATCGGAACCAATTTTGAAATGACAGGCAACTTGCCGGAAGTGGGAAAGGCTTCTCAGCAGGCTGTTGAACTGTTCCTGGAAACCCGGGAATCTCCCAATCGTATTGAAATAGCAGGAACCACCTATCAAATAGTAACCAAAAATATAGATAACAAAGCCACAGTTGATGGTGCAACTTCAGCTGCCGCAGAGTTTATTGGCGATGAAGATGCTATGGCCATGATTGGACCAAACACCAGCTATCAGGCGGTGCCAACGGGTGAATTAGCTAATGATTCGGAGATGCTTATGATCAGCCCTTGGTCATCTAATGTGGAAACAACAAAGAACCGTCCATGGGTATTTCGGGTATCATTTACAGACGCATTTCAGGGTAAAGCACTGGCTCAGTTTACCAAATCGCAATTTAGTGCAGTAAATGCCTGCTTACTTTATGCCAACGATAGCGCACATCCTAAAGGACTTGCAGAAAGTTTTAAAACAGAGTGGACAAGTCTGGACGGAACTGTAGCCGCCAGTGAAACTTTTCAAACGGGGGATGAGGACTTTAGTGACCAGCTGAGTAACATAAAAAATGCAGAATGTGATTTTCTTCTCCTTCCCCAATATGCTAACGAAGTATCGGCTATTGTAGCACAAGCCCAATCGGCAGGAATTAATGTTCCTATTATAGGGTCTGATGCCTGGGCTTCCCAAACGTTGCTTGACGAGTGCGGTGCTGATTGCAATGGGTATTATTTAAGCAAACAATTTGTCCCATCCGGAGCTGAAGGAGCAGCAAAAGATTTTGTGCAAAATTATGAAGAAAAATATGGCGAAACACCCGGTGATATTGCCGCCCTAACATGGGATGCCATGCTGCTTATAGAACAAGCTTTAAAAAATTGTGGCACCATTACCGGTAATACTTCAAAAGATAGAGCCTGCATACGCGAAGGAATGGCGGCTATTCAGGATTTAGAATCGGCAACAGGCCCCATCACCTTTGATGAAAATGGGGATCCCAAAAAATGCGTGGCTGTCATAAAAATTGTGGACAAAGCATTTACCTATTTCGATACTCTTTGTCCTGAATAAGCAGATTTAACAGAATGCGTAAACCGGCCGGGTGAGCTCTGAAAATGTTCTAAACTTTCCGCTTGCCAAAAACTCGCTTGTATTCAGGTTCAGCAACAGATATTTTCTGTCTGAACCCTGAAAACTATTTCTGTTTGAACCTTTCTAAACTACCCGGATTAAGCACTAAACGACTGGAAGCCCTCCGCGCCGAAGGCATTCAGTCTGCCCGGGATCTGATTTCCTTTTTCCCACGCAGGTATCTTGACCGCAGCAATACTCAAAAAATGAAACACCTTGCCGGTTCCGGAGAAGAAATTACCGTTGCGGGAATTGTGCAGTCCATCGGCATGGTAGGTTATGGCAATAAAAAACGTCTGGAAGTAGTGATAAGCGATGGAACTGCTGACATTAAAGGGGTTTGGTTTCGCGGGGTGAAGTATTTCCGGTCTTATTTTAACAAAGGAGACTTTGTCGCTTTCTACGGAGCTGCCAAGCGTTTTGGTTCTGCTATAAGCATTGCCCATCCCGAAGTGGACAAGATTTCTTCCGACAAAGACCTGGATTCTTTTTCTCGGATCTTTCCTATTTATCCGGGTAGCAAAGTGCTGAGTAAAGCGCGTATTACCAGCAAGCTGATGCAAACATGGATGCGCCAAATCCTGAATAACCTGACCTTTGACGATTTTCTCCCTCAACCCTTACTTAAAGAACTCAAGTACCCACAGCGCCAGGAAGCTTTTCGAATGATTCACTTTCCTGAATCTCATAATGAGCACAAGCTTGCCTTAAATCGGTTTAAGTTCGAAGAGTTATTCTTGTTTGAACTGAGCATGGAGAAAATCAACTTCACCATAAAGGAGCGCGCGAACGGACATCTTTTTACGGAAACCGGAAATTTTACTGCTACTTATTTTAATGAATTGCTGCCATTTATGCTCACCGACGGACAGAAATCTGCGCTGGCTGAGGTTAAGCAGGACATCCGCTCAGGCAAACAAATGAATCGACTTATTCAGGGTGATGTAGGCGCCGGGAAAACCATTGTAGCCATCGGCGCCATGCTCATGGCTTTGGATAATGGATTTCAGGCCGCATTTCTTGCGCCTACCGAAATTTTAGCCGAACAGCACTACCGAACGCTGGCCGATCATCTTAAAGGACTCGATATTAATATTCGCCTGCTCATCGGTTCACAAAAAAAGGCTTTGCGTACCGATATTCTTACAGATGTTGAAGGTGGAAATGCACACATTGTGGTAGGAACTCACGCCATTATTCAGGAGTCGGTGCGATTTCATAATCTCGGCCTGGCAGTAATTGACGAGCAGCACCGATTTGGGGTGAAGCAACGCGCTGACTTGCTGAGTAAAGGAAATCACCCCCACATGCTGGTAATGAGCGCCACGCCCATTCCTCGTTCACTGGCCATGACCGTTTACGCCGATTTGGACGTCTCTATAATAAAGGACTTACCGGCCGGACGAAAACCCATTAAAACAGCCATTCGCTCTCACAAAAAACGAGAGGGTGTGTATAACTTCGTGGAGCAAGAAGTTCGGGATGGCGGTCAGGTTTACGTGGTGTATCCGCTGGTGGAAGAATCGGAAGCACTGGATTTAAAAGATGCCACCGCCGGCTTCGAAAAGCTGAAAAAGCAGTTCCCTGACTTTAATATAGGCTTGCTGCACGGCAGAATGAGCACGGAAGAAAAAGATGCCGTGATGCAGGCTTTCATCAAAAATGAAATTCAAATTCTGGTTTCCACAACCGTTATTGAAGTTGGGGTTGATGTAGCCAATGCTTCCATCATGATTATTGAACATGCCGAACGTTTTGGGCTTTCGCAACTGCACCAGCTTCGCGGGCGGATTGGCCGGGGAAAGCGACAGAGCTATTGTATTTTAATGCCCGATGTGAAAGTGAGTAAAGCCGGTGCATTTCGCCTTAAAACCATGGAGGAAACCACCGACGGCTTCCGCATTGCCGAAGCAGATTTAAAACTTCGAGGTCCCGGCGATTTCCTGGGAACCAAACAAAGCGGACTCCCTGACTTCAAATATGCAGATATTGTGCAAGATCAATTTTTATTAGCTCAAGCCAAAGAAAAAGCAAACCGCTTGCTTGCCGAAGATCCACACCTTCAATCCCCAAAAAACAAAGCACTTGAAATTGTATTCACCCCCTACTTCAAAGAAAAAGTGAAGTTCTACGGCATGGGGTAATTTTATTAAAATAATACCAAGAACTTGAAACGATTCAATAACTTTCCCGTAGGGTGAGAATAAGCATTAATTAAAAGTGCACCATGTGAAAAATTTGAGCCGTTTAATTCGTACATATCTTGTCTTATCCTCACTGTTATTTGCAGGATTTTTATCTTTCCAAGGCTTGGCAATGGCAGCTGCTCCCGATACGCTAAAAATTGACAAATCAGTTAATTTGGGCCCTAAAAACCCTGAAGCAGAGCCTTATTTAACCAAAGAATTTGATATAAACGGCCCGGGAATTTTACGCGTTTCTACTCCCGCAGGAAATGTTGAAGTTGAGCAAGCTTCAGACTCCACTACCGTTCGTGTTGAGCTATACGTAGATCGCGGCTACGCCATTTGGTCGAACACCAAAAATCTGGAAAACTACCGGATTAACCTTCTGCAAAGAGGAAATGAAATTTTTGCTTCGGTTGAGCAGAAGTCATCTAAATCAGGCTTTTTCAGCAACCAAATGAAGTTTTCGTATAAAATATACGTGCCACGGTTAATGTCGTCAGATATAAATACTTCGGCCGGCGATATTCGGTTACAAGGCATGGAAGGGCAGCACCTGATTAAAACAGGCAGTGGAAAAATAGAAATACAAGATATTGATGGTAAACTTGGGGCCTATTCAGCCAGTGGCAACATCACTATTGTAAATGCTTCCGGAACGCTATATGCACAAACCGAAGCGGGTAAAGTAACCGTTTTAAATAGCCGGGGAGAAATCAGACTTAAAACCAATGCAGGCAATATCAGCGCTAAACAAATTTCGGGTACCCTTTTGGGTAAAACCGGAAGCGGCAATATTGAAGCTAATTTCAACAGCGTTTCAACCGGTATTAGCTTAGATACCAATTCCGGCAATATCTCTGTTTTAGTTCCCTCTAACAGTGGTTACAACGTTGATTTACATGGAACAAAAGTTCAAACGGATCATCGGAATTTAATTTCCGACATCCGAAATAAAAACCATATTTCAGGCAGTATAAATAATGGCGGTGCGCTTATAAACCTAAGCACAAAATCCGGAAGCGTATCCTTACACTTTAAGCAGCGAAACGAACATTGAGAGCTTTCTCTTCATATAATAACAGTAGCCGGGCGGCAAGTTGTATTAAAGTCGGAAGCTTGCTTTGGCTGTGCTTGTTTATGCATTTTCAAACTATGGCCGCAACGGCCGGTGAACCCACAAAGCTTTCTTTATCTCAGTTATCTAATCAGGAACAAGTTATTTATATAACCGACTCGTGGAAATTCCATGCCGGCGACAATCCGGATTGGGCACTTCCGGATTTTCCTGACTCAAGTTGGCAATATACCAGTACTTTTCTTGGCCCTTCCGAACTGCCTTTTATTGATTGGAACGGCATTGGCTGGTTTCGTTGGGAATTTAAGGTGGATTCAAGCCTTGTGGATTATCCCCTTGCGCTACTCATTAAGCAGCATAATGGCGCCTCTGAAATTTATTTGGACGGACAGCTGATCTACTCACTTGGAAAAATCTCAAGTTTTGCCGAACCCTTTAAGCCCTATCGCGACCACAATCCACGCCCCTTGATACTTTCTGATACCGCCCGCCACGTATTAGCCGTCCGCTATCAAAATCCCGATGCACAAACATATAATGATTATGGGTTTTCGGCCGGTTTCAGATTCTTACCCGGTGATTTGAATTTTCACATAGCTTCCCGGCTTCAGGATGAAGCATCCAATCAGTGGACTAAAACATTTTATACGGGAATTTTATTAGCCTTCACCATTATTCATTTTTTGTTATTTGTTTTTTATCCCGCTGAAAAAAACAACCTGTATTTTGCTCTTTTTACGGGATTTCTAACGCTGCTTTCATTTACCCTTTTACAAACCTACAGCACCACTTCACCCCTTTCGGCCATTACTTATTATCGTGTTTCGCTTATGGCCTGGATGCTTACCATCATTTATGCGCTTCGCTTTTCTTACAGCCTTTTTTATGCTAAAGTGCCCCGTATTTTCTGGTTCTTTTTGATGAGCGGTTTAATCCTGGCCACTCTGTCCTGGTTTAATGCAAAAGGTTGGAATGCCATCAGAGAGCTTTTTGTGCTGGTTGCTGTGATTGAAATACTCAGAGTTCTTATTTCAGCTTCTATAAAACGCAAAAACGGTATATGGATTATTGGAACCGGGCTGGTATTTTTTGCGGGTGGAATTTTATACACAGTTTTGGCCAATCTTAACATTCTTGAAAGTGACCCGAGCTTTGGAAATTTATATGGCTCTGCGGGATTAATTTTGGGGATGTCTGTTTATTTGAGCCGGGAATTTGCCAAGACCAACAAGCGTCTTCAGCATAAACTTCTGGAGGTAAAACATTTATCTGAACAGGCGTTACAGCAAGAGCGCATTAACAAACAGAAAGAAATTGAACGCAAGCTGCTGGAAGCCGAAAACACCCGTAAATCTAATGAGTTGGAGAAAGCACGTACGCTTCAGCTTTCCATGCTGCCCAAACAAGTGCCGAAACACGACTACTGGGATATCTCGGTTTACATGGAAACAGCCCAGGAAGTAGGCGGTGATTATTATGATTTCACTTTAAATAATAATGGTGTTTTGTCAGTAGCCCTTGGTGATGCAACCGGCCACGGCATGAAGGCCGGTATTATGGTAGCAACCGCAAAAAGCTATTTCCACACATTAGCTAATCAGTTTGATATTATTGAAATGCTACATCGGATGTCATCAGGTATCCAAAATATGAATCTAAAAACACTCTATATGAGTATGTTATTTTTAAAATGCAATCAGCATTCTGTTCAATATGCAGCCGCCGGTATGCCGCCGCTTCTTCATTATGATGCGCAGAAAAAGGAAGTTACCCGCCATGTACAAAAAAGCATGCCTTTGGGTACAGCCGTGCGGTTTCCCTATCAACAAAAAATGATACAGGTACAACCTGGAGATGCGCTGTTGATTATGAGTGATGGCCTAATGGAGCTTTTTAATGAAAACCGAGAATTATTAGGATTAAACAACATTGAAGAAGCTTTTAAACAAACCGACGGCTCTACTTCTGAACAAGCCTTACAGTCCATTCTCGATCTTGCTAAAACGTGGCGCAAGAACCATCCGCAGGAAGACGATTTAACCCTGATGATTTTAAAAGCAAAACATCATCATTCTGAATCTAAACCTGTAACATAAATAAGTATTTGCCGTAAGTTGGCTTAAATCTCTACTTGGTAAGCTATAATGATTAAAAGAATTTTATTACTGACAGCATGCATCTCTTTGGCAGCTATTTCTGTTTCATTTGGCCAAACTAATGAAGAGGATCCTTTTAAAAACGACCCTTTCTTTTCTAAGCCATTAAGCGAGTTATTCGGAAAAGATCACAGCACTCCCGACTCCACTTCCGTTACCGAAGAGCCACAGGAATCTCACCATGGCTTTAAAAGATATGTCTCGCGCATTAATGCTGAAGGGATTGATTTGGGCGGTGCTTTAGAAGCCGGACCATACAGTTCCAATTCACTATATGGCTCCTATCCCGTGTTGCCAATGATTCATTTTAACAGAGTGAACGGCTTATTTTTGGGCATAAGAGAAGAGCGAATGCAATGGTACAATCACAATCACTTTCTTGGCATTAACAACATAAACCTGCATGGATTGTTGGGATACTCATTTGGCCAAAAAGAATGGCAATATGAATTAGGCTTAGAACGCTATGTGGGTTTTAACAAAAGAATAATAATTGGCGCTGAATTTTATAACGCAACAACAACTGATGATTACTGGCGAACCGGCTTAACAGAAACAAGCCTTACTTCTTTATTCGCCGGATACGATTTTTTAGATTATTACAAGCAAAAAGGCTTCGGAGCTTACGTTTTACTGCGCAGCAAGCGTTTATTTGAGGGTGGCATTTCGTACAATGACGACCGCTTCAACAGTTTAAATAAAGCCTCAAGTTTTGCAGTTTTTGGTCCGAACGACCGCTACCGATTAAATCCACCCATAGAAATTATTAATGGCATGCCGGTTGATACCCTGAGTATTGCAAGCTTTTCATTTTCAGGCGCTTTTAATCCCAAAAAATTACTTTTAACCCCACATTTTACTTTTTCATTATTGGGTAAGATTGAGGTTGGTGATCCAGGTATTTCTTCCTCCGATTATTCCTACACTAAATACACGGCCGAGTTGACATCTTACCTTAATTTTGAACCCGGAGGAGTTTTTAAATATCGCCTTAAGGCCGGAAGTATAACCGGAGACGCTCCTCTCATGAAAGAGTTCCAATTGGGCGGCCCCGGAAGCCTGCGTGCCATAGGCCTGAAATCTATTCCTGATAATGCCCAGAGTGGAAACAAAATGCTGCTGAGTAATGCTGAAATTCAGCTGGGTTCTACCGGCTACAATTCCGACAACTGGTTAGATTTCAGTGATTTTTATATCAGTCTTTTTCTTGATTCCGGCTGGGCAAATAATCATACAGGCTCCAACGCTAAGTTATTGGATGGTTTCCAGGATTTTCAGATCACAGATTTACATCATAACGGCGGCATTGGCTTGGGCTCCGACTCTTTTAGGTTTGAACTTGCCTGGGATCTCAGAAACACCAGCCGCGCTCCTGTACTGTGGCTTAGGCTGAATCCTACCTTCTAAAATTACTTCACACAAAACCACCACCTTCTTTGTCCTTTCGACCGGAACGAATGAGCCCAAAAGGCGAATGAGTGGAGAGGAGAAATCTTTTGAGGGTTGAATAGGACTGTATCACATTAGCACGCTTGAATAGATCTCTCAGCTTCATTCGTTTGTATGCACTCCCTCATTACGTTCGAGATGATAAAATGGGCAGGAGTTGAGAACTATCTGAATGTGGGAAAGTTTTTAATAGTCAAAGCTAAACCCAAAATCTATATTAAAGCCGCCGCCTGTAATTTTTTTGGTATCGGTTTCATCTTGCGGATTTGCAACGGTTCCCTCAAAAGTCCCTTTTACATTCTCCTCAGAAATGTCGTCAATTTTTACTGTTCCCTCGGTTGCAAAATAGGATGTACGCTTGCCATCAACCATGGTAGTGAAGGAAAACTGCGCTTTTGGCATCTCATCAGAAGCGGCATCATAAGAGCGTTTGGCAATATTATCCGCTCCTACTTCTCCATAAATAGTCACTTCCATAGTTTCGCTCTCACCCGTACTTGTATCTAATACTTTTGCGGCAACAACGGTAACTGTAGGCACATTTCCCACCCCCGTTTGCACGTTTTGTTTTATGGCCGATCCGCCCTGCCCTTTCCAGGATTTCCCGTCAATGGTAGCTTCAATCTCGCCACTGCTGATGTCAAAGTTGTTCTGAGCACTCTTGCATCCCGAAAGCGAGATGATCAAACCAAAACCAATAATGCTTAAAATGTATGCTGTGTTTCCGAAAAGTTTATAGGTAGTCATAATCTTGTATTTAGATAAATGTTTGTACAAGAAATAAACTCATTCTAAAACGGATAATATATACCCCGATAGAGGTATTTTTAACTTTAGATTTGCCCCGAACGCCAGGAATTTCGGACTCTTGAATGATTAGCCTAAATGCCTGTCCCAACTTCTTAAAAACAGGTTTAGGCATATAAAATAAATTAGAATTTTATTAGTACATTTTCTCTATTCATTGTAAATCACCCAAAATTTAAAACGCTTTGATAAGATTCCTTTTTCTTAGAATGGAAGCTGTTCTAATTTGAAATTCACTGCTAAGAATCATGAAAACCGATACACAACCATTATCATCAGAAAAACAAAGTGAACTTCTTAAAACATTGAAAGCACGTTTTGAAAGTAATTTGGACCGCCATAAGCATATTGAGTGGAACGAGGTAGAGCTGAAACTGACCGGACAAGCTGATAAACTGTGGTCGCTTTATAAAATGGAACTAACCGGTGGCCAACCGGATGTTGTTGGCAAAGACCGTAAAACAGGTGAATACATTTTTTATGATTGCTCTCCGGAAAGTCCCAAAGGCCGAAGAAGCGTTTGCTACGATCAGGAGGCTCTTGAATCGAGAAAGAAACACAAGCCTGAAACCAGCGCAATTGATATGGCTGCAGATATGAATATTGAGCTTTTAACAGAAGAACAATATCGCGACTTGCAGAAGCTTGGGGAGTTTGATTGTAAGTCATCAAGCTGGCTGAAAACACCGGCTTCCGTCAGAGATCTCGGCGGGGCTGTTTTTGGTGATTGCCGCTACAAACGAGTTTTTGTGTATCACAACGGCGCCCAGTCTTATTACGCATCCAGAGGCTTTAGAGGCTGTTTGAAGGTTTAGAAAATATGCTTAACCCGGATTATTCACAAAGAAATTTGGTTGTGAGCAAGGCGGACTGAAAATGGTAGCCGAAAGGTGCCTGCGTACCTTGAGTAATTATTTTCATGAATAATTCGGGTTAACCCGCCTCTTCAAAAGATCGGTTAATAGCTGTATCATTGAGGGTTGAATGGTGAACAAATAAAACACATGTCATTAGAATGAAATAGCCATGAGCAGAGGATTTGTAAACGAAGACGACCATGAAGAGACTCCCCTTGTACCGCCCAGAGCAGATTTACCCAACGGCGTAACAAACTACGTTACGGAAGCCGGACTGAAAGAATTGTTAGCTGAAAAACAAGAATTAATCAATGAAAGAGAGCAGTTAGATACTTCTGAAGATTCGGAGCAGCGCATTGCATTCAACCATATTAGCGCCCGGCTGCAATTACTGAACGAGAGAATTTCGAGCGCAAAAGTAGTGGATTTAGAAACACAGCCTCAGGATGAAGTTCGTTTTGGGGCGAAGGTGACGCTTAAAGTAAATACAAACCCAAAGCCTCAGACCTATCAAATTGTGGGGGTTGATGAAGCTGATTTCAAGAAAAAGAAAATCTCATTTTTATCTCCCATTGCAGAAATCTTAACCGGCAAAAAAGCAGGCGAAAAGGCCGTCTTAAAACTGGCCAGAGAAGACCGGGTTTTTGAAATTGTGGATGTTAAGTATTGAAAGCTTACCCGCTTAAAGCTCAAAAACTGATTCAATATCTTTTAAATCATCAAAAAAGAAGACTCCATTTTGTAAATGAGGCAAGGGGTTGCAACCCCTTGTCTTGAGTTGAAGTTCTTTTGTAATAAATTCTCAACAAGCATCAGCTCATCAGCGAGAGTTTTCCTCATGCGAAGAACTCACAACGGTGAACTGATATTCTAATCGCTGGCCGGCATCATCCACAACGGTTAACGTGTGCGGGCCGGGCTTGGGAGCAAGCGACATTTGGTGTATTCGGTTCGTTTGGCCAATAAATTCATGATCTAAATGCCAATATACGGTGGCTTTGTCACCCCGATGAGCAACTTCAAAAACGGTTTTACCCTGCTGGCCATCCATTTCAATGGGCACAAAAATAGTGGATTTCCGATAGGGATAAATCAGTTTCATATCAGCTAATTCGGCTTGTTTACAATCGGGCCGGAACGGCGGCAGCGATTTATATTCGGGATGCGCTTTTTTAAAATACCACTGCTGAATAGGCGGAAGCACAAACCAGTTAGCCGCCTGCATCTCCCCGACATCCGCACAGCTTGAATTCAGCTGCCACTCTTGGTTTTCATCCACGTGTATTCGGCGGTGAAAAGGACAAATTCCAACATCACCTCCTGTTACGGACACATCAGCTTGTTTTGTGTGCTCGCAATAGGCGCCGGCTTTGTATCCGCTGAGCGAGCAGATTTCCATTTCTTTCATTTCATAAACAGGCTCGTGGAACCAGCTCGTTTCGGGCAATACATCAAAAATATCAAACAAAATAGGAGCCGCGGCACGAATACCCGTCAGTCCCGGCCGGCCTTCTCCATCTGCATTTCCCACCCAAACGCCCACGGCATATTCCGGCGTTACGCCCACTGCCCAGCCATCGCGGTAGCCAAAGCTGGTTCCGGTTTTCCATGCTACTTTTCGCGCGTGTTGAAACTGTTTCCAAAAGGCTTCCTCTTCCGGGCGATTCACTTCCAGCATGGCTTCCAGCGTATTCCAAACGGCGCCGGGATTTAGCGCAAAAACATCTCCTTTTTGAACTTCGGCTCCATTTTTCAGTCCATACTTATATTCCGTAAACACTTTCGTTTTTGGATCCGAAGCGCGATACGCATTCAGCATCGCTGCGACTGAACCGTATGCCGAGGTAATTTCCAACAGCGTGCTTTCGGCTCCTCCCAAAATGAGCGAAAGGCCGTAATGCTCGGGCTCCTCAGCAATCGTTTTCATTCCCATAGCCTGCAAATAATAATGAAATTTCGGAACGCCATATTCTTGCAGCATATACACCGCCGGCACGTTTAATGAACGCGCCAATGCATCAGCGGCAGGAACCGCGCCGGAATACGTTCGTGTGAAATTCTCCGGCGTATATCCGGAAAACTGAGAGGGAATATCAGGCACCAGTGTTTGCGGAAGCAGCTCGCCTTCGTTCAGCTTCAGCATATATAAAAACGGCTTTAAAATACTGCCCGTACTTCGCGGTGCGCTAACCACATCCACATAATCGCCTTCTTCGGAATTGTTACCCGGCATATTTCCAACATACGCCTTCACGGTTTGATTTTTCACATCCAAAATAACGGCTCCGGCATGATGAATTCCATTTCCCCGAAGCCTGGACTGATGCCGGCCCACCGCCTGATTTGCTTTTTGCTGAAGTGATCGGCTCAGCGTAGAAGTGAAATTTTCGCCTTTCTGAGCTCCGGTATACAGTCCGGCCAGCACGTGGGGAGCATCTGCCGGCAAACGAACAGGATGTTCGGGAATGGATTCAGCCAGCGCAAGCTGATACGAAAGTGAATCCAGCTTTTCTTCTGCCAATAATTGTTGCAGCAGGTGATCTCTTTTTTGGCGCAAAGTTGTACGATTACGTCCGGGGTGAATGAGCGCCGGGCTGTTTGGCAACACGGCCAGCGTGGCAGATTCAGCCCAGGATAACTCAGCCGGACTTCGACCAAAATATCGCCATGAAGCTGCTTCAAGCCCCACCACATTTCCTCCAAAAGGAGCGTGTGCCGCGTATAAAGCCAGTATTTCTTTTTTCGAAAAGGTGAGCTCCAAACGCAGCGCCATCACCATTTCTTTGAGTTTTTGCGGAACAGTTCGGGCCTTATTTCCCTCCGCAAGCCGAATCACCTGCATGGTTAGCGTACTGGCTCCACTCACTACCGTTCCAGCCTGTAAATTCTGCACAATGGCCCGCCCCAGCGCCAGCGGATCAATGCCGGGATGATTATAAAACCGATGATCTTCGAACTCCAGCAGCGCCTGCTCATATTTATCAGGAATTTCGGGTGAGCCGGGAAACCGCCACTGCTCGTCTTCGGCTATTTTGGCTCCCATCAGCTTTCCGTTTTCATCTTTCAGCACAGTAGAATAGGAAACCTCAAACAAAGGCTGCGGCAGTGAAAACCAGAACACCATCACCCCAAAAAATCCGCCTACCCAAAGCACATATTTCACCCATTTTCGGAATGAATTTTGCTTTTGGGTTGATGATATTTGGGCTTTAGATTTCATGCAAAAGTTTAGTTATCGAGCTTTCACTTCAATCCACTTTCCGGTCGTTCGGGCGCTGATGGATTTATCATACATAGCTTGCGTGGTTACAGCGGGATAGTAAAATTTGCCCGCATAACCGGCGTTCAGCTGAATCCGAAATCGTTTGGTTTGATTGGGAGCCAAATCAAAATAGGTGTACACGCGGTCGTCTCTGATATCCTGATAGCTGAAAGAGGAAGTCGGCTTGCTGAATGAAACATCATCCATTCGAGTATTTCGAATTTCCCATCCGGAAGGGAAAATTTGGGTAAGCGCCAGCTCGTTATAATCACCCCTCAATCCCGGATTGGTAACCGTGACTTCCGCTATGAAATCCGTGCCCTGCTCAAGCTTATTTGGGCTGATGGTTTTCCCATCTAAATTCGTAAAACGAACCTGCTGTTTTAAGCCGTTTGAAGTGGATATAGAATCACCCAACAGCGGCTTTCCTTCCAAAGTAAGCCGTGCAAATAAAGTGCCTGAGCTGTTGTTGTTCACCTCAAACTTGTTGGCCTCAAACTCATGCGGCTGAATGGGAATTTCTACAATAAGTGCACGAGAATCTATTTTCCCAATTTGCTTTTTATTCAGCAAGATGCCGGCCTGTATATCTTCTGAGGAAGAAAACTTGACCAGAAACTTTGAAACGGCAACCAGGCTGTAGGCCGTCGTTTGCGTGCTGTACCACTGCCGGGAGCTTAATTCCTCAGAAATATCCCGCATCAAGACTGCTGCATCTTTTTCTTGATCTAATAAAACCAGCGTTTCTAAAATCATGGCTCGGTCGCGCAGGGCAGAACCATAACTGTAGGCCAGTTCTTGGTATGATTTCACTTCGGCACTTATATTTTGCACCAGTTCTTCAGCCGCTTCTTGCTGTCCGGCCAGTGCGTAAGCGGCAGCAAGTCGCCAGGAAGCCTGCACCGATAGTTTTTCCTGATTTCGCAGCCTGTTCATAGCTCCCAGTTCCGGAGTTTGGGCTCGCGCAAGCGTATATAATCGGTAGGCTTGAATTAAATCAGAATACCGATAATCCTGATTGCTACTCCAATTCCGTGCTCGCTGTTTTTGAAATGCGTTAATTTTTTGAAGCAGATTGGAAGGCACGTAATAGCCTTTATCTTCTGCCTCCAGTAAAAAGTGATAACCGTAATTGGTTCCCCACGAATTCGGATCTTCCTCGCCCGGCCAGTAGGAAAGCCCGCCGGTGTAGGTTAAATATTTCTGCATTTTTTGAATGCCGTCATCCACCTTTTTCTGCATTTTAGCTTTTTTAGCATCCGGCAGCTCCATTACCTGCGGGGCATACAGCTGAGGAAAAACAGAAGAGGTCACCTGCTCAACTCCGCCATGTGGAAAACGGGTTAAAAACCGAAGTCGCTTTCCAAAATCGATGGGTGGAATGCGAGAGATTTCCAACGTGGCCGTATTGGTTCCGGGCATTCCCTGCGGCTCAAAGGTTTCCTTCCAGCTTTCGCCTTCCGTAATCACTTCAGAGCGTACATCCACAAAAGGCGTATTGGGATTCCGAACGGCAATCTCAATTTCATGATACGCTTTTTCTCCACCGCCGGAGGCTTCAACCCGAACCTTGGCAATACCGATTTTCGATTTCGTTTTAAGCTCAAAAGTAATGATTTCATCGCCCGCCTCATCAAAATGAAGGGTCGCCGATTGGTCTCCATTAACTTCCAGCAAATCACCGGTTTCAACCCGTACGGCAACCTGCTTGATGTCTTCTCTCATTGCAAAAACGCTGACCGGTAAATTCACCTTTTCTCCCGGACCCAGCACTCGCGGCAGCGTGGCTAAAACCATCACCGGCTTACGTACAGGCGTAGTTTTTTGAGCCTGACCGTAGGCATCATCATTCGAAGCAATTACCATAGTACGCACCGAGCCCACATAATTTGGCATCGAAATGCTATGCTCATTCACCGCGCCGGTCTTCAGCTCAAACGGACCTTCAAAACGCACCATCGGCTCAAACCGGTTCACTTCTTCCAACGGATCAACTCCCTCAGCTTCACCGTCTCCGCCAATGGCCATAATTCGAGAAAGATTTCCGGCAAAAGCATCACTCACATACTGAAACATATCCCAGGTTTTAACGCCCAGTGCTTCCCGCGCATAAAAATGAGTGTGTGGTTCGGGAGTCCTGAAATTGGTTAAATCCAAAAGACCTTCATCTACCATTGCCAGCGTATAAGTCATAGCTTTTCCATTTTCTTCACTCACCCGAATTTTAGCGGTACTTTCGGGACGTAATTCTTGGGGGAGATCTACAGCCGGAGCTAATTTCGTGGTTGGATCTTTGACCGTAATTGGAATGATGCCATACATGCGCAGCGGTAGATCATTCTTCTGCTGGCCGTGGGGCTGGAGATGCATCACGTGCGCATACACATTGGGCGACATCGTTTTGCCGGCAGGAATATTCACCTTGGTTTCTTTCTTTTCACCATCCACCCAAAAAGTGGACAGCACGCGCGATCCGGTTTCCAGACTTACTAAAATTCGGCTGCCCTCAGCACTTGGAATGTTCAGCTCTATATTTTCGCCCACCTCGTATTCATCCTTGTTTGTGGTGATAGCCAACCGCGCCGGACTGGTTGACTCTTCCCGACCGCCATACCAGCTGTAGTACACAATTCGGCTGGCTGAATGTCCGCCCTGTTCGTCTTTCACTCGCACCAAATAGCGACCACCACGCTGCTCATCGGGCAGAGTAATATCCATTTTTGCTTTACCGTCGGCGTTTGTAACTACTTCGCCGGAAAGCACTTTTTCTACGTTACGGCGTTCAAAATAATTGCTGAGGTCTTCCGTGCCCCGCTCCCACCACCAGCGCCAGCGAATGTTATACACCTCCACATTCAGCTTTTTGCCCGAAACCGGAGCTCCGTTCGCATCTACCGAAACCAGCTCAAATCGGTGCGATTTTTCGGGGTCCAGCCACTCCTCATAACTTTTGCTGTCAAAATCGGGAGCTTTGATTCCTACCAGCGTTCTGAATGGAAAATAATTGGTGCTCGAACTCCCCACGCTAAAGCTACCCGATGGTTCAAAAACGCGGGTTTTCAGGTTCACTCTGATTTTTCCCGGACCTTCACTCATTCTATTAAAGCGATGAGAAAAATCAGCTTCGCCCTGCGCATTCAGCTTTCCGTCAAAAATAAAAGAAGGGGTTGAGGAAAATGAAACCGTAGCATCATTAAAGCTGAAACCTGAATAATCGCTAAAATAAATAGGAACAGCCCGAAGCGCCATTTCCACATCTGCCTTTAAGCCGGCCGCCGTAGCACCGTGCAGCCACCTTGAAGAGATGGTTGCTTCTAACTGCCGGGTAGCTGCCGTAATTTGCTCTTTCTTATAATCTACTTCTACCTTCAGTCGGTTTGGTTTAACGGTTTCAATTTTTAGGGATTTGGTGAATTCCAGTCCGCCTACTTTAGCATGAACGCGCCAGTTTCCGGTACGTGCCTGCTTTTCGGTTTTGGTTTTAAACACGTACATATTATTCAGTCCGCCGTGCTGCGTTTTGCGCTCCACAACCTGTCCCGAAGGGTTTCGAAGCTCAAAAGTTACGGGGTGATTTTCGGGAATATTATTGTTTTCATCCTCCAGCATAAGCGTTACGAACAGCGAATCTCCCGGCCGCCACACGCCGCGTTCCCCATACAAAAATCCTTTTATTCCCTGCTGAATCCGAGCTCCCGAAACGTCAAAATCACTCACCGACAAAGCATTTCCGTCATTCACTTTCAGATAACCCTTTTGCTTTCCGGAAGTCGCTATTACGTAAAAAGGCTCGCGTTCAGTGCTTATGTCCGTTTTGCCCTGTGCATCCGAAATTCCTTCAGAAATAATTTGCTGCTGATAATCATAGGCGGTCACCTTTACTCCGCTTTTGGGCTGAGCCGTTAACAAATCGGTTATGAAAACGGTTATCGCTTTCTCATCAGCTCTTTTTGCCACCATTCCTAAATCGGAAGCCATCACGTTTCGGGAAACATCCCGGCCGGAGTAATAATAGCTTACATCGCAAGCATTATCTCTTTCTCGCCAATTGTAGTTTGGCGGATATCTTTGGTTATCATACCGCTGCCAATATTGCTCTTCCTCCTCCGGCTCATACTCCCAATTTTGAACTTCATTTATGGCCGCCATATCATTTTCTGAACAAGGATATAAGGAGTGAATTTTTCGAAATCCAATTTCAACCTGATATAAAGCTCCCGGCTCCGGACTTATAATTTCGGACAAATCCAGCGCATAATTATTCCATTTTCCTGCATCAACCCGGCCGAGATCAGAAAGCGGAACAGCGGCTCCAAAAACAGGCCGGCCTACTTGTCGGATATTCCATGAATCTGCATCACCTAAATCAAAATCTTGCAAAAACTGCCCGATATTACTTTCAAAAATACGCGTTACCTGCACATCCACGGCTCCCAAACTCACCGCTTTAAATGGAAACAGCAGCTCTTTCGACTGCGGAATGATGGTTCCTTTTCCTAAAAGAACGACTTCCGGTTTGGGTTGAAAAAATTGAATTTCCCGCTCAATATGTACGCCCAGCTTTTTGCCGTCTGTGTTGACGATAGACGGCTCTATGCGCAGTTTTTGTGGCTCATTAATGTGCCGGCGCGGAGTTACCGTAATTTTATTTTGGTGAATGATGGTGTTTACATCATCCGAATTATCGATGGTAATTAAACCGGTTAAGTTTTGGCGGGCTGAAATGGGATCCGAAAAGCTAAGCTCTACTCTGGGATTTTCATCTCTGAATACCGTCAAGTCCATCAGCTCGAAGGTGCCTTTTGCAGCCACCGGTATCACCTTTCTCCCCTCTGCTTTCGCACCTATCGGTTTTCCATTCCACTGAACCGTCAGCTCGGAATCTCCCTCTCCCCGCTCAATCTCATTTATTTGAAAGAAATGTGTTTGTTTAGATGAACCTGATTTCCACTCTATTTCTTTCTGCTTTCCATTATGTTCGGCTTTAACGGCTTTTTTCAGCGCGCTTAAGTCAGCTGCATCTGCGGTGTACACGGTTCCTTTTAACTGCATTCCTGAGCTTCCCGGGGCGGTTTCTAATGCACCCACTTCAACCTCTATATCCTGCCTTATGGTAGAAACCTCGAAACTGAACACCTTTTGATCTTCCTTTATTTCAAACAGCTTTCCCAGCTGTACCGTGGCCATGTACGAACGGTCGTTTTCTAATTTACGGCTTGGCACAAATACCGCCGTTTGCTCACTCACCCACTTTGTTTCTCCCGCAATATTCGGGCTGAATGCAAACAAGCCACTTGTAAGCTGATTGCTTTGCGGCACCGGCTTTGCAAAGGAAACGGCAATTTCGCCGCCACTGCTTATTTTTCCGGATGTATATCCGGTTACATATTCTAAAAACTCGGAAGGCACGGTTATTTTTGTAGCGGTTTTGTCTGCACATGAATTAAGCAGTATTAAACCGGTTAATAATATGGTATAACAAAAATAACGGAATGAGGCAGGAAGCATAATAAAGACTCTTCGATTTTAATGGATTACTCAATGGTACATAAAAAGTTTAGCTATGAAAACCTTTTTCTAATCCATTTCCATTAAATCCTGTTGGCAAAAAATTGGTTTTACATTGTATTGAGATTAAATACATTTTAAACAAAAAAGAGTTCCCCTTATGATTGCTGCCATTTCACTCTTCGTAGTTATTTTCTTATCCATGCTAACTACACGCATTGCCACTATTGCACTGGCGCATACCGGTTTATCTCGAGAATCGGCCCGCTTTCAGGCTCGCTCTGCTCTAACCGGTTCGGGATTTACTACCGGCGAGTCTGAAAGTGTGGTAAATCATCCCGTTCGCAGGCGCATTATTTTACTGCTCATGCTTATTGGAAATGCCGGATTAGTAACCGCCGTTTCATCCCTCATTCTAACCTTTGTAATTTCAGATTCTGAGTTTTCTCTGATTTCAAGCGTTCTGATTATTGTGTTGGGTGTAGGGGGTATCTGGTGGGCGGCTCAAAGTCAAGCAGTTGATCGCTTTCTTTCGAGCATTATTGATAAAGCCCTGCGGCGCTATACCTCTCTGGACGTGCGCGATTATTCGGCTATTCTTCATCTTCGGGGTGATTATCAGGTTACCGAGCTCCGTGTAGAAAATCAGGATTGGATGGCCGGGAAAACCTTACAAGAACTCAGGCTTTCGCACGAGGGCGTGATTGTATTGGGTGTTCAGCGCGAAAAAGGAAACTATATTGGCACCCCCGGCGGCGACACCAAAATTCTGCCTAACGACGTGCTCACCGTATATGGCAGAGCTTCCTCCTTCAGCTCGCTGGATACCCGCAAAAAAGGAGCGGAAGGCGATCAGGAACATTTCGCTTCCGTAATGAAACACTCCGGCATAGAACAAGCCGAAAAAGCAGAGGATAGCGTTGAGGGTGAGGAAACAAAGAAGACATAAATAAAATCCCAACATCATGAATATCCAAAAGCGCAAAAAACTGGAAGAAAAAGGATTTAAGACAGGCTCTGCCGCAGACTTCCTGAATCTCACCCCTGAAGAAGAAGCCTATATTGAAATCCGTCTGGAAATAAGCGATCTAATTAAATTCCACAGAACAAAGCAAGACTTAACACAACAGCAGTTAGCTCGTATTATAGGTTCCAGCCAATCGAGAGTGGCTAAAATGGAATCCGGAGATCAAAGTACTTCTCTGGATTTAATGATAAAAACCTTACTTCATCTTGGAGTTTCAAAACAAGAAATTGGTCAATTATTGGAAAGCACCCTAAAACCGGTTTAACTCACTTTTTGTAAAGTTTAAGATTCTGCTCTGTATCTGTTCTCACCTCGCTCTGTATTTTCACTTTATTTTTGAACTTTATTTCTCACCTTCATAAAACCTCTCTTTAAAGCTGCATAAAGACTGTTTTTACGTATAAACTTTTTTAAATAAAATTGTAAGGAATCTCTTTGAAGTCGCTCTTACTTAGTGGTCAAGGGAGAGAAATTGGGTTATAGTCGTGGGTACCAATACAACCACCCTTATTTAAAAAAAAATGAGGGTGGTTTTTTATATAGTCATTCTCTTATCTGTGTGCTTTCTTTTCTTACATAAATACTGTTAATTGGGAATTATCAGTTTGTTTTCTTTGGCATCAATTTCAGTGTAGCCCAAACCTTTGGCATTATTATATGCAACGTCTTCAAAAATACTTCCAATTAAATGCACTTATTATTGCAGTTGGATATGTTGTGTTTGGTATGCTTTGGATATTGTTTTCTGATAAGGGTTTGCAGTTAATAGCCAAAGACGTACAGCTTTTTTCTAAGCTTAGCAGTACAAAAGGAATTGTGTTTGTGCTTACCAGCGGACTGCTTCTTTATTTTGTAATTGGGTACAGTAACAGGTACGCCCACAGTGTTCGGGAAAAAGTTGATCAATCACTCCAGTCTGTTAAAATTGCCACCTGGAGCATCAACCTGAAAAATTGGGAGAACTTCACTTCCAAGCATCATTTTAAACTGTTTGGCTTAGACTCACATCCTCAGAACTGGTCGGCAGATGATTTTTACAATCTGGTTCATCCCGAAGACAGAGATCGGGTCAAAAAGGCTTTTAACAAATCTATAACTCAGCATAATCCCTATCAGGTTTCATACCGGATCATTTGGCCGGATGGCACCGTGCGCTGGCTGGAAAGCAAAGGAACAGTAGAATGTAATGAAGCCGGAGAAGCTATCCGTATTGAAGGCATTATTGCAGATATAACCGAACAAAAGGAATTAGAGCAGCAGTTTGCACACGAACAGGAGCTGTTTGAGCGCGTTTTTGAACAGCTCCCCGTTATGGTTGAAATTTATCACCCCGACACAAAAGAAGTACGAGCTAACCGAGCTTGTACTGAAATAATGGGATGGACAAATGAGGAGATGAACAACATTAATATGCTAAAAACATACTATCCTGACACAGAAATCCATAAACAAGTGCTTGCAAACATCAACAGGGCAGATGGCAAGTGGCGAGAGATGGAGGCGTTTACTAAAGAGGGAGAAAAACGCATTCAAAAATGGACCAATATTCGACTTTCTGACAACACTATTATTGGTATTGGTTTGGATATTACCGAGCAAAGGAGCCTGGAACATGAGTTGGAAAAAGAGCGCCTGGAGCTTCAAAAAATCTATGATAATGTCCCGGTTTACCTGTTTGTGTATGATGAACAGAACTTGGTGAAGCGTTCTAATGCCTACTTTAAAGAACTTATTGGAGCGCAGGCTGAGGGCAAACAACAGTTGACAAACACTTCCATTTTTGAACAGCTTATATATGAGGAAAAAGACCTCGAACGGGCTATTCAATTTTTTGAGGGCGGATATAAAAACTGGCAAGATTTTACCTTTCAAGATGAACATGGCGAGATTCTGTCCACTTCCTGGATGAAGGTGAAAATATCAGACCACCGCAGTTTTGCCATTGGTATTGACACTACCGAGCTGCGTAAAAATGAACAGGAGCTGAAGGCAGTTAATGAACGATTTAAACGAGCTGAACGCATTGGCCAAATTGGCCACGTAGAAAGAGACTTGAAAACCGGAGAAATGGTCTGGTCAGATAATATTTATAACATGATAGGTTATAAAAAAGAAGAAATTAAACCTTCGGTTGAAGCCATTCTGAACTTCCTTCACCCCGAAGACAAAGAGCGATATGCCCGCGTTCGAAAAGAAGCTAATGAAACCGGCAAAATTGATGATGTATTTCGGTTTATCACAAGCTCATCAGAGGTTATGTATCTACATTTAATTACTGAAATACAGTTTGATGAAAGTGGCACTCCGGTTCATTCCTCTTCTATAGTAAGTGACATTACCCAAATCAAAAAGTTTGAACAAAGCCTTCAGGAACAAAAAAAGCTGTTTCAAGCCACAATCGAGCACCTGCCGGTGGGCATTGCCGTTAACAAGATTGACTCACGTGAAAGTGTACTTATTAATCGTTCATTTTCAGAAATTTGTGGCTGGCCTGAAAGCATGCTCACTGATTCTGATTCCTTTTTTAAACTCCTTATCCCTGATGAAAAATACCGGGAACGGGTAAGAAATATGGTTAATGCGGATATTATTTCCGGAAAGCCTAAACGGATGCAGTGGAATGGAATCAGAATAGCTACTCAATCGGGCGAAAAGCGCGTTATAAATATTAAAACTATTCCAATATTTGACCAAAACCTGCTTATTTCATCTATTATTGACGTAACAGCGCAAATTAAAGCTGAAAAACAGCTGGCTGAATCTGAGCATAATTACCGCCTCTTATTTCAGGATAATCCTCAGCCCATGCTAATTTATAATCCTGAAGATTTACAGATTATTGAAGTTAATAATGCCATGGTTAAGCAATATGGCTACAACAGAAAAGAGCTTTATGCCATGAGTTTGATAGACCTGCAATCAGATACTGAAAAAGACACGGCTCAACAAACTATTAATAAGAACAAAACACTTCCTCTTTCAGACGCCCACGAATCTAAACATAAAACAAAATCAGGCCGCATTATTGACGTTCGTGTAACCGGTGCGGCTATAAAATATTATGGGCAGAAGCGCCGGCTGGTGCTTATCAGCGATATTACCAAGCAAAAGAAGGCCGAAGAAATGGTGTTGGCTTCTTTGGTTGAGGGTGAAAATAAAGAACGTGCCCGAATTGCCCAAGAGCTCCATGACGGACTTGGCCAATACCTGGCAGCCGCTAATATGAACCTGGATGCCGTTAAAAACAGTATTGAACAGTTGGAACAGCGCCGACAGGAACAATTCAAAAAAGGGCTGAACTTATTAAAACAAGCCGTTGTTGAAACCGGACAAATTTCACGCAACCTAATGCCTCGCGTAGTAGATGACTATGGCTTAGCATTAGCAATTGAAACGTTAGTAAGCACCTACCAAGACGACCATAATGCCAATATCTCCTATTACCAAAATATTGGTGATCTTGAACTGCCGCAAGCCATTAAATTAAATCTCTTTCGCATTGCACAAGAAGCGCTCTCAAATGCTATAAAATACGCAGAAGCCACCCAAATCAACGTTCAGCTCATTAAAGACGGGCTTGATTTACTGCTTACTATTGATGATAATGGAAAAGGCTTTGACGCTGACTCGCCGGAGTTTAGTGCCGGTTTGGGGCTGCGGACCATAAAAACAAGGACCGGAGCTTTAGGGGGAAGTTTTGAATTTGACTCTAAAATAAATAAAGGCACATTCATACATATAACGGTCCCTATCAGTAACTTACTTAATGCTTAATATATGGCAAATATTCGGATTGCAATTGTAGATGACCATCAGATTGTACGAGATGGCATACGGGTACTTATAGAAGATGAGCCCGGCTTTGATGTTGCGTTTGAGGCAGAGAATGGAAAAGAAGCAGTCACTTTTTCAAAAAAACATAATCCCGACGTTCTCATCATGGATATTACCATGCCAAATATGAACGGGATTGAAGCAACCGAAATCATAAAAAAACAGCAGCCGGAAATAAAAATATTAGCACTTACTATGCTAAGCGAAGACCAGCACATTCGTAAAATGATAAAAGCCGGTGCTTCCGGTTATATACTCAAAAGCTCGGGCAAAGAAGAGCTTTTAGAGGCCATATATGCACTTATTGACGGTAAACACTATTTTAGTAGTGATGCCACCCAATCTATTCTGCAAGAGCTGGTACACCCTACCGTTTCTAAACCCACCCAGCCGGAAAATGTAAATATTACAGATCGCGAGCTGGAAGTGTTGCAGCTTATAGTAGATGAACATACCAATCAGGAAATTGCAGATAAGCTCTTTATCAGCGTGCGAACCGTTGATGCACATCGCCGCAGCTTATTACAAAAAACCGGAGCCAAAAACACCGCCGGACTTGTAAAGTATGCCCTCAAAAATAACCTAAATGACCAATAGGGCTGTTAACTTTAAAACTTTCTAATGGTTTTAATAAAGTTTGCCTCCCCTTTTTTTCTGATTTTCTCAAAAAGCAGTTAGGTAAAATTACCTATACAAATTTAGGTAAAACAACGAATAGCCAAGCCATTATTTTAAAAGTATTATAACATTAAGGAACGCTCACGATTGGCTCGGGTTATGCTTACGGTATCATTTATAGGAAAACAGAATAAAACGAATGCTGTTATAGCAGATATGTTGGTATCTTTTTTTGATGCTGAGGTGAGCTTCATTAATCCCACACAAGTATTTGCAACTTCCTCTCTCCCTGCATTCAACAACACGGAACTTGTAATTGTTGATTTAAACACCTCCTCAGGGCTGGGGAATACTCCTGAAAATATTGAACTTCTAAGTAATGCAATACCGGACACCCCTATTTTAGTTTTAGATCATTATTCCTATAAAAACCTCATGAAGCCGCTGATTAAAGCCGGAGCCTCAGGCATTATTTCTACCACTCCCAGCGAAATTGAGCTAACCCATGCCGTTACTGTTTTATTAAAAGGTGATACTTATTACGATTTCCCTGACTGATAAAAGCTCGTCATATTTTGTAATAATTCCCTTTTTGTTCGCCAAAGAATTTTTTGAAAACTTATCCAATCTTAAATTAAAAAGTGAGACGGCTGTAGGTAAATACGCTTTTTTACCTATACCTGAAATTTAGGCTTTTCACGTCATTCAGTTCTCGTATACGGTTCATACATTTGAGTCGCTTCTCCACCACAGGTCGGAGTGAATAAATAGCAAGAGTAATAATAGTAGTAATAGTAGTAATAGTAATAAGGTTTTTTAGATGGATAACAATACGAGTACACTTAGCAAAACAGCATTGAGCCCCTTAACCGCTGCAATCCTGAATTCCTTACATGCTCATGTTGCTATTTTAGATGAATACGGACACATCACGGCGCATAATGAAGAGTGGAAATTATATCGGCAACAGCATCAGCAAAACTGGAGCCACCCGCCTCTAAACAGCTCAATGTTAGATAGTTTACAGCCTGCTTTAGCCGAAGGAAACGACTTTGCACTGAGTCTTCTTTTAGGTATAAAAGAAGTACTGAATGAAGAAAAAACCTCGTTTATAACAGAATACCACCCGGCTGAAATTGGAAGTACAGCCTTCAGAGTTACGGTAAACTCTTTAGAAAATGAAGGTGGCGCGGTTCTTATTTATGAAGACATCAGCACGCAAGTTCAACAGCACCGATACCTTAAAGAAACACAAGATAAATTTAGGCATCATTTTGAAAACAGCTTGTATGGCATTGTAGTTACTGACGAAAACCACTCCATCATAGAAGCTAACCATATTGCCTGCAGCCTGCTTGAAACAACGTTGGATGGCTTGCTATCCTCTAATCTTACCCGGCATTTGCCGGTTGTTTCAAGTACAGAAGAACTGCAAAGAAAAATAAATAGATCCGGAAGTTATTTAGGTGAATTTGAACTCACAACAACGGCCGAGAATTCTATACCTATTGAGCTAAACGTAACATTATTTAGAAATGAATTTGGGGAAACACTAACCAGCTGGGCTTTTAAAGATATTTCATCCAAAAAAATGATGCAGCAGCAGCTCTTGGAGGAAAAAGAGTTTACTGACTCAGCCATATCAAGCCTGCCCAATGCCTTTTTCGTGTTTAATTTAGACGGAAAGTTAATTAGATGGAACAACATGCTGGAGCAGGATTTGGGGTACACACATGATGAAATAGCCCGAATGAATGTACTTGAGTTTGTTCATCCGGGGGACTTAAATCTCGTGGAAAATGCGTTAAACGGTGATTTTCTTGGACAAAAAGTTAGCTTAGAAGCCCGCTGTATTGCTAAAGATGGCCACACCGTCCATTACCTGATTACCGGCAGCAGCTTTGAGCAAAATGGAAAGCATTTTATTGTAGGCGGCGGTTTAAACCGGAATGATGTGGTTGAAATTAAACATGAAAAACAGCTGGTGCACAAAGAGCTGCAGCGCACCCAAACTTTTAATGAGCTGGCCGTTGAGGGAGCCAATATTGGCCTGTGGGAACTGGACCTTGTTACCGGAGAAACGTACTTCAATGAGCGTTGGTACCGGATGTTAGGATATTCTGACAAGGAAATTGAGTTTACTCGAGACTTTTTCTCAAGCCTTCTTCATCCCGCTGATGTGGATATTCCCCAAAAGGAACTGGATCGCTATCTCATAGAACGAGATCAGTACGAAGTTGAGCTTCGCATGCGAACCAAAGACGGCTCATATAAATGGATTTTAGCAGCAGCAAAATTTACGGAGTTTGATAAAGAAGGCATCCCGGTGCGTCTTTCCGGGTCACACCTTGATATAACCGCCCGTAAAACAGCAGACTTAGAAATCAAAAAGAAACAAACCTTATTAAATCAGCTTTTTGATAACTCTCCGATTGGCATTGTACGGATAGATACGGAAGGACACATTCAGAAAATTAATGATGGATTCAAAAAAATCTTTGGCTACACGGAAGATGAAATTCTTGGCAAAAAGCTGCTAAATACCATCACGCCTCCGGAGATGATTGAACACAGCGAGCAGCTGGCACAACTACTTTTTAAGGGAGAAAGTTATCAAACGGAAACCCGGCGAATGAATAAAGCCGGAGAAGAAATACCTATTCTGCTTAGCGGTATCCCGGTAATAGTAGATGGGGAGGTCATCGCTATTTATGGCATGTATGTTGACATTTCTGAACGTAAAGCACTTGAAAATGAAGTGCTCGGCTTATTAGAAATAGAGAAGAAGGCACGTGCGCAAATGGAAAGC
This sequence comes from uncultured Balneola sp., assembly GCA_964505215.1. Taxonomy (GTDB): domain Bacteria; phylum Bacteroidota; class Rhodothermia; order Balneolales; family Balneolaceae; genus Gracilimonas. Next base: position 72,349 of record CAZDGU010000012.1, on the reverse strand, counting down.
TTGTTCGAAGAATCACCTTCGGCCATTGCTCTGCTGGAGGGAACAGACCATACATTTACTTTTGTAAATGATAAGCATAAAGTGATGGTAGGTGAAAGAGATTTGGTTGGCCGCACTGTTTGTGAGGCCCTTCCCGAACTTGCAGAACAGGGCTTTATAAAGCTACTGAATGACTGCTATGAAAATGATACGGCTTGCTATTACAGTGAGAAGGAAATCTATTTTCAAAATGCTCCGAATGAGGCTAAAACAATCCATTACCTGAATTTTGTGTATAAACCCATACACGATAAAAATGATAATGTGTACGGCATATTTGTTGAAGCGATTGATGTAACCGAGCAGGTAGAAGCCCGAAAAACTATTGAAAAATCACTGGTAGAAAAAGAAACGCTCTTGAGTGAAGTTCATCACCGCGTAAAGAATAATCTGGCTATCATATCAGGTCTGCTTGAACTGGAAATATTAGACAATACAGATCTTCAGCTTACCAAGCATTTACACACCACACAGTCGCGCATTTCAACTATTGCTAAAATTCATGAGCTGCTATACCAAAATGAAAGCTTATCGCACGTAAACTTTAAGCAATATATTTTAAATGTAATTAACGATAAAAATCTGCATGCCAATCAGTGTTCATTCCATTTAGCGTCAGAATCAGACCTGAAAGAGCTGTTCTTAAATGTTAATCAAGCCATTCCGCTGGGCATGCTTCTTAATGAAATACTGGATTATACTGAGCATTTAAAAACAGTTTATAACGACCATAATGACTGCCTGCTATCATTGAAATTGGTTAATGGTAATGATGGCTTTGCTACTCTTGAAATCCAAGATGAGAGCGGAAAGCTGCTGCAGTACTACTGTGATGATGACGCACCTAATACAGCTCTTCGAAAAGAGCTGATTAACGTACTTACTTTACAAATTGATGGTGAAATTAGCCTTCAAGATAAACCGGTACCAACACTAAGTATTCATTTTGAAAAGAAAGAATTGATGGGGCCACACAGCGCTCTAAAATAACCGTCAAACACTTTCATTTGTACCCCGATAACTAAGAACCATTCCCTGATACGGAGTGGTTCTTTTTTGATCTTCGAGCAAAGTTTTGCAATCCCGAGAAACGACAGAGAATACGCAGCCGGTCTCATTCACTGCGTTCGAAAGGGCAAAGCCGACATAGATAGAGAGTAGCTAAGTGAAAAAGGCCGTTACGAGTTTTTAATGTGGCGAAGCTTTTGTACCAACTCGGCCGGATTGAATGGCTTGGTAACAAAATCACTCATCCCGGAAGCGTACACTTTTTCACGAACTTCATTTAATGCCGCAGCCGTTAATGCAATAATGGGGATGTTGCGCTTGCGAGAATCTTCCAGGCTTCGGATAGATTCTGTGGCCTCGTATCCATCCATTCCGGGCATTTGGAGATCCATAAGTATTACATCAAAATTACCTGTTCGTACAGCTTCAACGGCTTCTTTTCCGTTTTCAACAATTTTCATATCCACGCCCCAGCGCTCTAAAAATCGTTGCATCAGCTTTTGATTAACCACGTTATCTTCAGCCAACAGTACGTTTAAGCCCGCTACTGATTTTGCCGCAAGTTCATTACTGTTTAAAGATTTCTGCTCAGCTTCAGGGCTTCCCTTACGAAAACTCAGCTCTACGAAAAAAGTACTGCCTTTATTTATTTCACTATCTACATAAATTCTGCCACCCTGCAGTTCAATAAGCTGCTTGCTGATAGACAAGCCCAAGCCGGTTCCGCCAAACAGCCTTTTTGTATTTTGGCTGGCTTGGGTAAAGCTTTCAAAAATATAATCTAAGCGTTCTTGACTTATGCCTATTCCGGTATCAGAAATGGCAAACTGCAAACGTATTGAGTTACCCTGATCTTCTAAAGCACTAACCGTTAGCCCCACCTCTCCTTCTTCTGTAAACTTAAGCGCATTGCTGCATAAGTTATTTAAAATTTGGGTTAACCTCGCCGGGTCACCAATTAATACATTTGGAACACCTTCTTCTATATTTGCGCTTAAGCCTATTCCACGGTTTTTTGCCGTTATTTTAAAGCTCTCCATTATTACATCTACAAGCTTATTCAGCTCAAATTCAGTTTTTTCGAACTCAACTTTACCGGCTTCAATTTTAGAGAAATCCAGCACATCATCTATTAAAGAAAGCAGCGTTTTACCGGAAAAGTCTAATATATTTATCGACTCAAGTTGGTCTTCGCGGGGATTGTCTTCTTTCAAAAGATGGGTCATGCCTAAAATGGCATTCATAGGCGTTCTGATTTCGTGGCTCATGGTAGCCAAAAACTCAGATTTAGCCTTGGTACTTTCTGCCAGCTCTGTTGAAGCCTTTTCGAGCCGGGCTATATAATTTGACAGCTTTTCCTGCTTCAGGCTCAACTCTTTGTTTAGCTCTTGCTCTTTTTGAAGCAGCTGTAGGGTTCGGCTTTCCGCTTTTTCTTTGAACTGAGAAAAGGTATTAAAAATAAGCCAGGTAGTAACAAAAGAACCGGTAAGCACGCTCCATTTCACCAGAGAAAAGCCATCCTCAGAAATATAAATGCGCTCAAAAATGATATAGTCTAAAATGAAATAAGACAAGATAGAAAGGACTATACCCACATTTCGGAAGCGAAGCTCGTCTTGATCAAACAATAATATAGACAGTCCCATAGCCGGAATAAAAAAGGCCTGTATCATAGCATCTCCACCAAAAACGGCACTCAGTATAATAATGCCGACATCTGCATAGGCAATGAGTAATACTTTGGCAGACTTCACAAAGCCCTGACGTGCCAATAATGGAATAAGCAAAAAGGCTACGGTTTCAGATAAGAAAAACCAGGTAATGGATACCGAATCATTAAGCTGAAATGCTACTAAGAAAAGAAGTGAAACTCCCGCCAGGAAAAAGGAAACAGAATTCAGTACGGTTAAACCCGAATTCTTTTCTATAACTTCTTCCTCAGCTCTAAGGTCTTTGCCAAGAGCTATATCAGAAATACCCGTAAGTGAGAACTTTGTGCTTAGTGCCATGTTAAATCCCGGTTAGGAACAGAATGTAACTAATTATTTGCGAGCCAAAAATTAGATTACGATAACGTATTTTGGCTTTTAAAAGCCATAGCGTAAATCTTCATTTGTTTAATCATAGAAGCCAGCCCATTTGCGCGCGTAGGAGATAAGTGCTGAGCCATTCCTATTTCGTCAATAAATTCGGGTTTATTATTAAGAATTATTTCCGGCTCTTGCCCCGAGTAATACCGAACCATTAATGCTACTAAGCCTTTGGTAATAGCCGCGTCACTGTCGGCTTTAAATATAACTTTTCCATCTTCAAATTCAGCCCGTAACCAAACCTGACTTTGGCATCCTTTTACCAGATTTTCATCAATTTTATATTCTTCCGGCAGCGGCTCAAGCTTTTCTCCTAACCTAATTATATACTTATAGCGTTGCTGCCAGTCTTCTAACAGGCTGAATTCCTTTACTATTCGATTTCCTAACTCTTTTATATCCATTTTTAAACCGAATATAAGAGTAAGCCAACTTCTGATAAAGCTTAAAAACTTACTCTTTTCCCTCTATTGTTTATTCTTGCGCACTAAGCTCGACCAGTGCCACACTTTTAACGCTCTCAATTTGCTCATTCGATTTGTTATATATGGGCTTAAACGACTGCAGCACCGATACCAAGTTGCCTTCTTTAGTGTTGTATTTACATTTAATGCTGGAGCGTTCTCCACTAAAGGCCTTTTCCAGGGCGTCTTCTATTTTTGTTAAACATTCGGCATGTACTACTTCCTGCATGCCACCCTGCAGCAGCACATCTACCTCAAATCCGGTTATATGCACAAAGTTATCTGATGCAAATTTACAGGTAATCGTCTCGTCTTCTTTTCGAACAAAACGGAGCGTAAATTCTTCTTTTTTACCCACCAGATTTTGAAACAGGCTTTTTTTCTTATTTAGCGTTTCAATAATCCGGTTACGCAGGGTGATATTATCAAACTCAATGCGAATCACAGTATCATCGTTGCTGATGAAGTAGTTTACATGAGCTTCCAGCTCAACCGGATTTCCATTTTTTTGAATAAACGTCCATAAATACGGCCTGTCATCTATCTCTTTTGCTTCAAAATCACTAAATAAACTACCGGCTTCATCCTGATGGTCGGTATGCATTAAATCCCAGATCTTCACACTTTTCAGCTCATCGGCATCATAGCCAATCGTATTTTTGAAGCCGCTGTTAGCAGACATGATATTACCTTGCACATCCAGATCTATAAATGTTTTTTTAGACTCTTCAATCAGGTTATCAAAATCAAGACTTGAATCAAATACCAGCTTGCTCGACTCTTTACGGTCGGTAATATCACGCTGATAAGAAACCCAGTGCGTAATTTTACCCATGCTGTCTGTTAGCGGATGAATATCCCACTGGTTTACAAACTCGGTACCGTCTTTTTTGTAATTTACTGTATGCCCGAAAAAAGCCTGCCCTTCAATCAGCCTTTTTTTGAGCCTGTCTAACACTTTCCGGTCCGTTTTTTCGCCCTGAAGAATTCGCGGCGTTTTCCCTATCACCTCTTCTTTTGTGTAGCCCGTCATCCTTGTAAATCCTTCATTTACATACACAATCTTTGGGCCGGGTTCTTCTAAATCCAGCTCGGTAATTAATATGGAATCATAATCATGTTTTATAGCCTGTTCTACTAAAGAGAGCTGTTTTTCAACCCCCCGGTAACGTCCATGTAATTCCTCGCAAATTTCTTCTAATTTCGAAAATGAGGCTTCATCTTTACTGCACTGTTTTATCTGCTGTAAAACTTTAGGGTCTAACTTCTGATCCATTTTTCTGTATTAAATTGCATTTTGCGCATATCGCTTGATTGTAGCATCCATAGAACTCACATTTTATAGACATCATTCCAAAAAGTTTATTATAATTTTCATTACTATTAATTTAGTATCATGAATGCCAAAATACCCTATTTATTAGTTGTTATATTCCTTTTTGCCTGCGCGGGGTGCCGTACGCTTAAAAATGATTTTCCTTTTGCCAAGCCCGAAATGGTAAGAGTTAAAGGCGGCACTTTTCTAATGGGAGATGTTATTGACAGCACAAACACCGATGCTTTACCCATACATTCCATTTATTTGGGTGATTTTTATATCGGCAGGTATGAAGTTACTTTTGCCGAATATGACAATTATGCCCTGCATGTTGGGCGAGACCTTCCTCAATTTGACAGACATGGCCGTGGAAACAGAGCCGTAGTGCGTGTAGATTGGCAACAAGCCCGCGATTTTTGCCGATTTTTTGGATGGCGCCTCCCTACCGAAAATGAATGGGAATATGCTGCCCGCGCCCGGGGTCTGAAACAGCGTTTTGCAGGAACTGATCACCCCGATTCTCTTTCAATATTTGCTCATACAAAGGAAAATACCCAACCTCACTCCCAGCCGGTAGGTACTAAAAAGCCAAACCAAATCGGTTTGTTTGATATGAGTGGAAATGTTTACGAGTGGATTGGCTCATACTATCAGTTTTATGAGAATCCGAAGGAGCTGCATGACTTTGAAAACAATGATATTCGCATTATTCGGGGCGGAAGTTTTGCCTCTTGGTTAAATACTTCAAAAGTGTACTGGAGAGTGGGAGTATTAGGCGATGCTCAATCCTACGAAATTGGTTTTAGATGTGCCATTTCTCAAAAAGAGCTAAATGAACGACTATTCTTAAACGGCTTTTTCAGGCTTAAGCCGGTCAGACCGTAAAATAATTTTGGGTGGGTGGTTTTAGCTGTCAGCTATCAGGCTTCAGCGGTCAGCCGGTGAGTTATTTTAAGTTTAAAGCCGCAGAACTGATGGATGTACTTGATCAGCACTTAAAACACATCCTGATCGGTACAACATTTGTGCATCCATCACCAACACCTCTCGTAATTCATTCAGCGAGGTGCTGAATGAGTTACACTCTCCTCGAGGAGAGACTTACATTTTGGATGAAAATAAGTTCAGAAGTAGGCTATAGTCATCACTATCGAAAACGAACAAGGAGAAGTCCTTCCTCGAGGAAGGTGCCATTTGTAGCTCGCTACAAATGCGGAAGGTGTTAGTGAGTGCGGTTTAAACAGGCCATTCCATCATTCGGCTCAGCTTAAACAGGCGCGCCATACTTTAAACCGGAGAGCCGGGTGATGGAATGAGTTAAAGTGATGTGAGCCTGATCTATCCCATCTCTCATCCGTCAGACCGCAACAAAACGTATTCCGTCAGCCTAATCATACCCAGCGGTCAGACGGAAACTTTTGCGAGGCACTGTGCCTACATAACTACGCCAACAATATCAACCGCCGAAGCAATCTCGGGAAATGTGGCAGTTGACCTCATCAACGCCCGCCTTGGTGATATGTTCGTTTACGAACCGGGATTGGCCAGAATTTAGTGGATTTATAGGATTAGCAACAATCAAACAGCGCATACGGTGTTTATAAGCTATTAAAAACACAAGATGTAAAAAAGATGAGATGTACCTAACTAAAGACCAAAAACCATCAAGCTAATCACAAAAATCACAGACATCACAGTCAAAAATAAAAGGGGGCCGAAGCCCCCTTTTCTCACTCACTCATCGAAGTAGCAACTTAGCTATAGTGCTTAGCTGCATGTTCGTTGTACCCTCGTAGATTTTACCGATTTTTGAATCTCGATAATATTTTTCTACGGGATATTCTTTAACATATCCATATCCGCCGAATAAATCTACGGCTTGCGAACTTACCCGCTCAGCCACTTCAGAGGAATAATATTTTGCCATAGCGGCTTCTTTCAAAAAATTCTCGCCGTTTAATTTCATACGGGCGGCATTATATACCAGCAGTCGTGCAGTTTCAATATCTGTGGCCATGCGCGCCAGCTGAAACTGAACGCCCTGAAACTCTGCAATGGCTTTTCCAAACTGCTTGCGTTCCTGCACGTAAGCCAAAGCTGCGTCAAAAGCGCCTTGGGCAATTCCTACCATTTGGGCGCCAATGCCAATTCGGCCCTCATTCAAGGTTTCCATAGCTACTTTATAGCCTTTTCCAACTTCGCCTACAATATTTTCTTTAGGTATGCGGCAATCATCCAGCAAAACCTCACATGTTGAACTGGCTCTGATTCCCAGCTTATTTTCTTTCTTGGAAATAGAAAAACCATCCATGCCTCGCTCTACTACAAAAGCGGTAATTCCTTTATATCCCGCGCTTGGGTCAACCGTGGCCATCACCAAAAAGATATCGGCTTCGTTGGCATTGGTAATCCACAGCTTGGAGCCGTTCAGCACGTAATGGTCACCGTCTTCTTTAGCTGTAGTTTTGAGAGCAAATGCATCACTTCCCGAACCGGCTTCAGACAAACAATAGGCTCCCACTTTCTCGGAGGCCAGCTGAGGTAAATATTTCGTTTTTACGGCCTCTGAGCCAAAATTCACAAAAGCATTATTTACCAATGTATTTTGCACATCCATAAAAACACCGGCTGAAGCATCAACCCTGGAAATTTGCTCGATGGCTAAAATCGACATCATAAACGTGCCGCCGCCGCCGCCATACTGCTCGGGCACATCAATGCCCATCAGTCCCATTTCAAAAAACTGCTGAATAAGGTTTTCATCAAGCTTTGCATTCTCATCCATTTCCTCAACCAGCGGCTTTATTGAAGCCTCCGCAAAATCAGCAGCAGCTTCTTTCAGCATCTGCTCATCTTCGGTGAGTTGTGTTAATGGGGGAATCATTTGCTCCGTTTGTTCCATTTATTTTACTGTATAAAAATTAAGAGTGAATGTGAGTTTGAATATACAAATTGTAAGCGCTTTTTTACCAATTAAAACCATAAATTTTATATCCGGTTAGTAAAGAACTTCTGAGCTCGTTATTTTTGATATACTGTTAATGTAAAACAAACTTGGTGTTTCTTTTGGAAAATATAGATTTCAAATCTGCCCTTCATTTTAGTGAGTTTCCCCCCGTATCTACGGCCGAATGGGAAGCGCTTATCGAAAAAGATTTAAAAGGAAAGGATTATAAACAAGTTTTACAATGGAATTCTGGAGAAGGTGTACAGCCGCTTCCGTTTTACCGTACTGAGCAGCTTAAGAAATTAAATCACGTACCGGCTCCACTCAGCAGCTCAACCGGCTGGGCTATTATGCAATCGGTTGAAGTTAGCAACATCAGCGAGGCTAATAAGCTGGCTTTAAAAGCACTGAACGAAGGAGCTTCCGGACTGAAATTTACGGCTCACGCTGCCGTCATTCAGTCTAAATCAGATCTGGAAAAACTGCTTAACGACATTCAGTTTGAATATATCACCCTCCTGTTTGGGCATTCACTTTCAACCCCAAAAATAGCCAGATGGCTGCAAGAAATTTGCGAACAGAGGAAAATAGATGTCGATAAGCTCAACGTTTACTTCACCTTTTGTCCATTTTCGCGCGCCGTACAAACGGGAATGTTGCGCGAGAAAGATTCACTTTCCAATCTCATTACTGAAAGCGATTTTCCTTTTCATTTTTTTGGGGTTGAAGGCTCGCCCTACGCAAATGCAGGTGCTACTATTGTTCAGCAGCTGGCTTTTATGCTGGCCGCCGGAAATGAGTTTTTGGGAATGAAGGCAGAGTTGGCCGGTCGGCTTTCCTTTAACTTCAGCAGCGGACCGTATTACTTTTTAGAAATCGCTAAACTTCGAGCGTTCAAGCTGCTTTGGGAACAGGTTACGAAAGAGTACGGCACTGCGGTTAAAAACCCATTTATTTCTGCAGAAACGGCGGGCTGGAATAAAGCCAAAACGGATGCTCACAATAATTTACTGCGCACTACCACCGAAGCTATTTCAGCCATTTTAGGCGGATGCAATGCCCTCACGGTTCACCGATTCGATCGCCATTTTGCGGATTATTCTAACTTTGCTTCTCGCATAGCGCGCAATATTCAGCTTATTCTGCAGGAAGAATCTTACCTCGGCAACGTAGCCGATCCCGGAGCCGGTTCCTATTATATTGAAGCCCTCACCGATTCCATTGCCCAAAACAGCTGGAAACAATTTCAGAAAATTGAGGAAAAAGGCGGACTTTTTGAATGTTTGAAATCAGGATTTATACAGCAGTTAATTGCAGAAGCACGGCAGGACAAAGTAGAAGCATATCGCAAAAAAGAGAAGCTGTTGGTTGGGGTGAATAAATATCAGCCCGAAGAACAAGAAGCTGTTTCTTTAGAAAATCAGGAGAACACAAAAGATTCTCCGGGCCACGATTCATTCATAGAAATTGAAAAAATACGACCGTTAAATTTGGAAGCTGAACTCCAAAAAGGAGCTGCATCATGAAAAAAGATTTTTCAACCATAGACTTAGATTTCGAAGAAACTGTAGCATCTCCCTCACCCGATAAATCGGATTGGGAAACTCCGGAGAAAATTTCCATCAAGCCGCGGTTCACCCAAAAGGATATAGAAAATCTGGAGCATCTCGAATATGCCGCCGGAATTCCCCCTTATTTACGCGGGCCGTATTCTACCATGTATGCCGTACGTCCGTGGACCATCCGCCAGTATGCAGGCTTTTCGACAGCTGAAGAATCGAATGCTTTTTATCGCCGGAATCTGAAAGCCGGGCAAAAGGGATTATCCGTGGCTTTTGATTTAGCCACTCATCGCGGCTACGACTCAGACCATCCGCGCGTTTCCGGCGATGTGGGCAAAGCCGGCGTAGCCATCGACTCAGTGGAAGATATGAAAGTACTGTTCGACCAAATACCGCTGGATAAAATGTCCGTTTCTATGACCATGAACGGAGCCGTAATTCCCATTATGGCCTTTTATATTGTAGCGGCAGAAGAGCAGGGAATTGAGCTTAAAGGTCTATCAGGCACCATCCAAAATGATATTTTAAAAGAGTTTATGGTGCGAAATACCTACATCTATCCGCCCGAGCCTTCTATGAAAATTGTGGGTGATATTTTTGAGTTTACCTCTCAAAATATGCCTCGCTTCAACTCTATTTCCGTGAGCGGATATCACATGCAGGAAGCCGGCGCCACAGCAGATATCGAGCTGGCTTACACTTTAGCCAACGGCCTTGAATATTTACGAACCGGTATTGAAGCGGGCATGGACGTGGATGTTTTTGCTCCGCGCATTTCCTTTTTCTGGGGCATTGGGATGAATCATTTTATGGAAATTGCCAAGATGCGTGCAGCGCGTCTGCTTTGGGCTAAAATTGTGAAGTCCTTCAACCCAAAAAACCCAAAATCACTTTCACTCCGCACGCATTCTCAAACTTCCGGCTGGAGCCTCACTGAACAAGATCCGTATAATAATGTAGCCCGTACCACGGTAGAAGCCATGGCGGCGGCGTTGGGCCATACGCAATCTTTGCACACCAATGCGCTGGATGAAGCCATTGCGCTCCCCACCGATTTCTCGGCTCGAATTGCCCGAAATACGCAGCTGTTTTTGCAGGAAGAAACCGGAATCACAAAAGCTGTGGACCCATGGGCCGGCTCCTATTATGTGGAATATCTGACCGACCAAATTGCCCGCAGAGCGTGGTCGCTGATTGGTGAAGTGGAAGAACTGGGTGGAATGGCCAAAGCCATAGAAACCGGCATTCCCAAAATGCGGATTGAAGAAGCAGCTGCCCGAAAACAGGCGCGCATCGACTCCGGAAAAGATACCATTGTGGGCGTGAATAAATACGTGACGGAAGAGTCTTCGGAGATTGACGTGCTGGAAGTAGATAACGTAAAAGTGCGGAAATCGCAGATTCAGCGCCTCAATAAAATGAAAGAAGAGCGTAATTCCGATGCGGTTCAGCAGGCTTTGGAAAAACTGACTGCCTGTGCAAAATCGGGTGATGGAAATTTATTAGCTTTGGCAGTAGATGCCGCCCGCGAACGTGCTACTCTTGGTGAAATATCTGATGCCATGGAAGAGGCGTTTGGACGGTACAAAGCAACTATAAAATCAATATCCGGCGTGTATTCATCCGAACTGAAAAACAATGACGCTTTTAATGCCGCGCTAAAAGCAGCCGATGCTTTTGCTGAATTAGATGGCCGCCGCCCGCGTATTATGGTAGCAAAAGTTGGTCAGGACGGACACGACCGTGGCGCCAAAGTAATATCTACCGGTTTTGCCGATTTAGGCTTTGATGTGGACATCGGCCCTCTGTTTCAAACTCCGGAAGAAGCAGCGCGGCAGGCCGTTGAAAATGACGTGCATATTATAGGCGTTTCCAGCCTGGCCGGAAGCCACAAATCGCTGGTTCCGGAAGTCATTGAAGAGCTTCAAAAACACGGGCGAGATGATATTTTGGTCATTGCCGGTGGCGTAATTCCGCAACAGGATTATGACTTTTTATATGATGCCGGCGTAACCGCCATATTTGGGCCGGGAACGGTCATTCCAAAAGCGGCCAAACAGTTACTCGATCTGCTCACTCAAAATTATACCGACAGCGGCAATGGGTAGAAATCTTCCCTCTTCCGAAGAATTTATAGACGGTATTCTCTCCGGTAACCGAATGCTTTTAAGCCGGGCTATTACGCTGGTTGAAAGTACGCGGAGTGATGATCAGGAACTGGCTCAGGAAATTATAGAAGCCTGCCTTCCTCATTCCGGAAAATCGGTGCGTATTGGCATTACCGGCGTTCCCGGCGTGGGGAAAAGCACGTTTATTGAAGCGCTTGGAAATTATATTCTTGAAGAAGAACAGCGCTCGCTTGCAGTACTGGCGGTAGATCCCAGCAGTTCTAAAACACGCGGCAGTATTTTGGGCGATAAAACGCGCATGGAAACGCTCTCCAATCATTCCAATGCCTATATTCGGCCAACGCCCACTTCCGGCTCTCTGGGTGGTGTGGCCCGCAGCACGCGCGAAACGATTACGCTGTGCGAAGCCGCCGGATTCAACACCATTTTTATAGAAACCGTGGGCGTGGGTCAATCAGAAACGGCGGTGCATTCTATGGTTGATTTCTTTTTACTGCTAATGCTTGCCGGAGCCGGCGATGAGCTTCAGGGGATTAAGCGTGGTATTATGGAAATGGCCGATTCTATTGTCATCAACAAAGCAGATTCGGGGAATGAGCGAGCGGCCAGAGCGGCTAAATCTGAATATAAAAGAGCCTTACACTTGTTTCCACCCACCCCCTCAGGCTGGATACCCAAAGTGGCTACTTGTTCAGCCTTTCACAACAAAGGCATTGATAAGGTTTGGGAGATTGTTGAAGCTTTTGTCCATCACACCAAAACCAAAGGGTATTTTGAACAGCAGCGGAAAGAACAGGCCAATTACTGGCTAAAGGAAAGCATCAATTACGAACTTCATCAGGCTTTTTATAGGAATGAGGAACTTGCCCGGCGGTTAGAAGAATATCAGCTTAAAGTTCAGGAAAACCATATTTCTTCTTATAAAGCGGCTAAAGAATTGATACGACTGTTTTTAGAAAAGTAGCAGATAGTGATTTTATGGCTTCCCTATTCATTCCGAAAACTCTTTCATCACCCCAAGAAAAGTAAGTTCCCTTTTGGCTAATTCAGGTTCATGTCGGCTTTGGAGCTGCTGAAGGCTACGTCGTCCTCAAACTTCTGATCGCCAAAGGATTCTTCCATTTCAGCCCGCAGTTTTTGGATGGTCAAACCGCTGGTGAGTGCTCCGTTTCGGGCAATGGAAATTCGGCCAGTTTCTTCAGACACCACAATCACGAACACGTTATTAGATTCACTGATACCCACTGCCGCCCGGTGTCGGGTTCCGAAAGAAGTAGAAATATTCGGGTTTTGAGAGATCGGCAAGTAACAGCTGGCGGCTACAATGCGGTTTCCGCGAATAACTACGGCGCCGTCGTGCAGGGGCGTTTCTTTTCTGAAGATGGTAATCAGCAGTTCGCTTTTAATTTCAGCGTCAATATTTACACCCGCATCTACCAAATCTTGCAGAGATGAAGTTCGTGCAAATACTATAAGCGCCCCAATTTTATTCTTCGACATTTCTTTCACCGCCTGAATTACCTCGTCAATAGTGCGGTCGGAGTTTGAGGTGGAGAAAAAGCGATCGAGGCTGGTATTGGTTCCCAACCGGTACAGCAGTTTTCGAATTTCGGGTTGAAAGAGAATTATGAGCGCTATAATTCCAACGTCTAAAATCTGGCTCAGAATGGTATTCAGGGTTGTAAAACCTAACAAGCCAATTACCACGTTGATTATAATCACAAACAAAATTCCCAGCGCGGCCTGAATGGCAAACGTACCCTTAACCCACCGGTATAAATACACCAGCACAAGGGCAATAATAAGCGTTTCGGCAAAGTCTTTTAAGCCGAACTCGAGAAAGCCTATGGGAAACAAAACCGTCTGTTTAGGTTAAGATTGTGATATCAACGCGTTGAATATACGAATAGAATCGGAAGCTTCCTTAACATCATGTACGCGTAAAATTTGAGCACCTTTCATTAGCGCGTGGTAGTGCAGAGCCACCGTTCCGATAAGCCGATCATCAACCGGACGATCACCTAACAATGTACCAATTAACGATTTACGGGAAGCGCCCACTAAAACAGGAAATCCGAATTTCTCGAATGTACTGAGGTTATTTATGAGCCGAAGATTATGCTCCGTTGTTTTGCCAAAGCCAATGCCCGGATCTAAAATAATACGATGAACCCCTCTTTTTTTGGCTTTTGCAATCTGCTGTTCAAAAAAATTCGCTACCTCATCCACAACATGTTCGTAGATAGGATTTTGCTGCATCACTTTGGGTTTTCCCTTCGAATGCATCAGCACCAGCGTGGCGTCATGTTCTGCGCAAAGGTCGGCAAGGCGCGGATCGGCCTGAAGTCCGCTTATATCATTTATAATATGGGCACCGGTTTCCAGTGCTTTTTCAGCCACTTCGTACTTGGTGGTATCTATAGAAAATACAGCATCTTTAAACGAAGTAATCGCCGATTCTAACAAAGGAATTACCCGATCCATTTCTTCCTGAACCGAAACTCCGTCGGAGCCCGGCCGGGTAGATTCGCCCCCAATATCTATAATATCCGCACCGTTTTTGAGCATAAAATAGATGCGGTCCATCGCTTTGCTTTTATTGATGTATTTTCCGCCATCAGCAAAGGAATCGGGCGTAGCATTTAAAATCCCCATTATTTTTGGGGATTGATTTACGCTCAGTTTGGCATCATGTTCAGGCACTATAAAGTAAGGTTACGTTGCATTTAATTTGATAAAATTGGCCGGTGCGCGTAACCTGCTAATGCTAATTACCAGGCTTCTATCAGCTTATCTTTTTTGTCTTCTACCGTTGCCCACTCATCAGCATCAGGCAGGGCATCTAAGGTTTCGTTAATGATGCGGTCTTCCCACTCTTCCGACAAGCGCTCATTAATTTCAATATACTCTTCCCACTTTTCAGGTACTTCATCATCAGGATAAATGGCCTCAACCGGACATTCTGAAACGCAGGCATCACAATCTATACATTCAAAAGGATCGATTACCAGAAAATTTGGCCCTTCACGAAAAGCATCTACAGGGCAAACGGCTGCGCAATTTGTATATTTACACTGAATGCAGGGTTCAGTAACTATGTATGACATGTTTTAATAAATTGGTATTAATGTAATTAACTGAAATGGGGTTGGAATATCCCCTCACTTTTTGACAGATGCAATCTTAATAAGGCTCTGAAAGCGTTTTTTCCTGAACTTTTTATTGCTCTTTCAAAAATACGGATACGCTGTCTATGTTACCATCATTTTGAGCAGGCTCAATTCCCATTAAATGAGCCATCAGCGAATAAATATGAATATTCTCAAACGACCGGGCCTGATAGTTTTCCTTAAATCCCGGTCCGGATGCTATAAACAGTCCATACATTTCTTGCTCTTTATTATCAAAACCATGTGTGCCTCCTGATGGGTAATTTGGACGAGCTTCAAAAAAGGATTTTGTATTTATGGTATAGCCTAAATCTGCCAGCAACAGCAGGTCAAGAATTCTTCGGTGATTTTTCAAATGAAATCGCTCCGGTATATCTTCCTTTTTATACACTCTGAAATTTTCCTCATTCTCCTTCAGCGCCTGATATACTTCTTCCAGCTTATCATCCTTCACATTTGCCATTAGCGCAGGACTTGTGGAGATAATTTGCAGCAAATCGGGGTTGATGTAATCATCCAAAACAACAATACGCTCTCTTGAAATTTCTGACATTCCGTGATCTGAGACTACAATAATATTGGTTTGGTTGGCAAGCTTCAGCCGCTCCAGTTCTTCCAGAATATAGCCCATCAGGTCATCTGCTCTTTGGATAGCTTCTTTCACCCGGGGTGAATTTGGGCCAAAGCGATGCCCCTGCGTATCTACAAAACTGTAATAGAGCGTGGCAAAATCCACATCATTACCCGAGCCGGCACTCATCCACTTCAGCACCGTATCTATGCGGGCAGAGTCGGGTACGGAGTCGTCAAATATTTTCCAATGGCTGGGGCGCATGTTTTGTATGGGTGCTTCCGAGCCAACCCAAAACATAGTTCCGGCTTTTTTACCCGCCTTCTCCACTGTGTTCCAAATCGGTTCGCCTTCATACCAGTCGGGGTTTTCTACAGCATCCCGATCTCGAATAGCGAAATAAGCATCCATTTCCGGATCGTACATGCTGTTGCCTACAAAGCCGTTATTTTCGGGGTATAAGCCGGTGGCAATGGCGTAATGATTGGGAAATGTTTTGGAAGGAAATATGGGAATGAGTCCATCGCTAAGCACGCCCTGCTCCGCTAATTTATCAAAATTTGGGGTGGGTGCTTTGGAGAGATAGTCGTACCGAAAGCCATCAAAAGAAATTAGCAGCACTTTATTGTCGGTACCTGCTTGTTGCTGAACGCATCCCGTTAAGGTGAATAAAAGTAGAAAGTAAAACAGTGATTTTCGCATAATTAAAGATATTAAAAAAGCAGCTCGAAAATCGAGCTGCTTTTGCTGATACTATTATTTAAAAGGGTATTGGCAAAGTAAGCAAACCATAGGTTTTTGTTACTGCCAAAACTTTTGGGTAAAAATCAGAAGTTGATTCTCACACCAAAATTATACCTTCGGGGAAGCCCAAAGAAAACTTCTGCATCATCAGCATCATGATCTTGATCGAAGCTGTTATACTGGCTGTTATCAAGAGCATCCTGGATGTAAGTGGCATTAAATACGTTAAAAATATTCAGGAATAACGTACTGCCTTTAAATACTCCCGGAAGATCATAATTCATGTGCATGTTAAATACACTGTAATCCGGCACTTTCCAGGTTTGTGCTCTGTCGGCCGGATCATCTCTGCTCAGCGGGTCAAAATCTGAGTAGTGGCGCATGTAGGAAGTTCCCACCAAAGCGACATCAAAGTTATCGGATGGCATCAGTGAAAGCGTGTAGGCAAACTGCGTTTGCGGTGCGTTACCAACTTTTAAGTCTTTCACATACAGGTTAATATTTTGCACATTACTTGAGCCTTCGTCGGGCTGATAGGTTGCGGATACATCATTTTGATATTTCCACAGGTTATGAGAAGCGGCTACGTCTAAGCGAACCCATTCTGTTGGCTGGTAAGAGGTTTCCAGCTCCACACCACTGTGTATTTGATCTAATCCGGAAATGTTGATAATTCCCTCGGTACCATCCAGCTGTGTGATGGAGCGCGTAAACGAGCGATCTTGTCGGTCGGTCAGGTAGTAGTTAGCGTTTACACCAAACTTGCCACCGGCGTCACGATATCTCACACCACCCTCGTAGAAGAAAAACTTCTCATTTTTAGGGTCTTCGTTCATAGCGCCGTTTCCGTCGTTAATCACGTTATCAAAAATTGGCACTTTAGAAATAGCTCCAACATTAGCATACACGCTAAAGGTGTTGGTTACATCATAAATAGCTCCCACTTTTGCCTGGTAGCCTACCAAATTATCACTTTCGCGCTTAATAGGCTGTAACCCGGTTTTAGCCGGGTCGTCGGTAAAGTGGTTGTCATGAGAGTATTTTACCGTAGAAATTCCGGCCGTTGCGTACGTGCTAAAGCGGTCTTTTGTGTACTCTCCCTGTAAATAGCCGCCTAACCAGTTTACGGTATTTACAAAATCGTAAGCTACTTTATCACCTAACCCAACTTTTTTATTTGGGTTGAAGTCATCGGAGTTATCAATGAAGAAATGTCCGCCTAATAAATCTCGCACTTCTCTATAGTGCTCAATTTCTGCGGTTCTCCAGTCAACGCCGGCCTGGATTTCTACATTATCGCTGGCCTTGTAAGTCGCTTTCAGGATATCCCCTACGGTCCATTGGTTATTACGGCTGTTTCGCAGAATGGTAACAGAGGTATCTCCATTGGCTACGTTTCGGGCAATGGTTTCATCCCAAAGAATGCGATAAGCGCCGTTTGAAAAATCGCGTACCGGACTGCTTCCAAACGTACCGGTTCCGCCACCCTGGCCACCTGAAAAATAAAGTACGTTGGTGATAGTAAGTTTATCACTCAGCTCGCTGTACCAGTTTAGGTTTACCTGAGGCTTGTGATAAAAGTTTTCGCGCTCATTAATGAAGTTAGCACTGTGGCGATTTGCAATTCCACCTAACCAGCCGCCGCCTAAATACTGCTTTCCAGTGTACGAAGAGCTTACGCCGGCTACGTTTTGGTTAAAAAACATTCCTTTTTCAGGAAACTGATCGGCTGCTGCGGGATCGTAGCCATCCAAATCTAATGCGTACGATCGGTCGAACGTACCGATATTTTGTGCATATAAACGCTGTCCGTGGCGCTGCGGTGCACCAAAAGCAAAAAGGTCTAATCGGTTTTTATCATTTACCTGATACGAAGCAGCTAAGTGATAGGCCCATGCATCGGTCCAGGTTCCTTCAACCAATCCAACACCTTCTTTGCGAACGCCCACGGCACTGAATGCAAATTTGTCATTTATCAGACCGGAGTTCAGCATTAGGGTTGTTTTGTTGAAATTTCCGCTTCCGTTTTCAAACTTCACCATTCCGCCGGCTTCGTTGCTGCTTGGGTCGGTAATAATATTCAATGTACCGCCAACCGATGGCACGGCTAAGTTTACGTTAGAAATACCGCGCTGAACCTGAATAGAACGAGCGGCGTCACCTACTCCATCCCAGTTAGACCAGTACACCCAGCCGTTTTCCATATCATTAATAGGTACACCGTTTACCATTACGGCAACATTTCGCTGGCTGAATCCACGTACGTTAATGCGCGCATCACCTGCACCACCGCCCTGGTCGGTAGAATAGACCGATGGCGTTACATTTAGCACCAATGGCAGGTCTCGTGAGCCTAATTGTACTCTAATATCTTCCTGGCTTACATCTGAGAACGCAACCGGTGTTGTTTGGTCAGATCGCGATGCAAATACCTCAAGTGAAGTAAGTGATTCGGAGGTCAGCTCCATCTCAAAATTCAGCTCAAGATCGCTGCTTTCTACCGTTATCTCTCTCAGTATGGTGATGAATCCAACGCTTGATACACGCAGGGTGTACGTGCCGGGCTGTACACTTTCTATGCGGTATGTTCCGTCAAGGTCGGTTGCATCTCCTTTCGCCGTTCCTAACAGTATTAGGTTGGCTCCAATAATGGGTTCACCGGTACTTTTATCGGTTATTTCTCCCGTAATCGCAGATTGAGCAAGAGCAGAGCTTGCCACCATCAGCGCCAGGAAAATTGTAGATATATATCGTAGCATTTTTATTGTTTTTGTTTGGGGTTTTGGGATGGCCAAAGATAAGAACTGCATGCTTTCTTTTTTACAATATTTACATTTCATCCAAAAATATCTGAAATTTAGCTTATACCTCATGCCTCTCTAATAACATTAGCTGAAAGCCGAAATTCTGCCTAAAATATTTTGATTTTTTAACCGGTTTGGGGTGATGGTGTGGTTTCTGGAAATTGGCTATTGGTTTTTAGAGCTTCTTTTAAAACTTGGTTGCGTTACCATCCGTCAGACCGCTTCAAAACGTATTCAAGCAGCCTAATCATATCCAGCGGTCAGACGGAAACTTTTGCGAGGCGGTGTCCTGCATAACTACACCCACAATACCAATCGCCGAAGCAATCTCGGAAAATGTGGCAGCTAACCTCATCAACGCCCGCCTTGGTAACATTTTTGTTTTGAACCGGGTGGTTCTTTAGAGCACTCCCAACGGGGTCGTTGGGAGCGAGTTCGAGGCGTTAGCGGACTTGGGCAACACTGTAATTCAAACCCGCCAACCAATCCTGATCACTGCAAACTGCTCCCTGTTCACTGAACCTTGCTGCCGTTAAAAATCGTCAGACCGCTTCAAGGCGTGTTCAGAAAGCCTAATCTTATTTCAGCGGTCGGACGAATTGCGGGTTTTGAAAAACAAGCAATCCGTTACTCGAAGTCGGTTGTGAGCCTGTAACGTGCTATACGATTGTTGTCGGTATCGGCTACATATACAATTTTATCAAAGTAGGCGACACCGCTTGGGTTATTAAACTGGCGAGGGCCGGAGCCTGTACCGCCAAAAGAAACATTGATGGCTTTTGTTTCTGCAGAGCCCGGGGGCGGATTCACTCCTTCATACCCATTCGACTGAAACATATACAGGCTGTCTGTTCCTGCATCTACCACAAAAACATGACCGCGAGCATCGGCTGAAAATGCAATACCGGTTGGGTTTTTGAATTTGTCTTCATCATACAAGAAAGACTCTGCACGCGCGGTATCTTTTTGCAGTAAGGTAGCATTTGGGCGATACTCCAATCCGTCAATGGTTTCTACTCCGTTAATCCACAGGGTACGAAATGGAATATTTCTTTGCGGGGCGCCTTGCGTAATAATAAAGTGAAGGTCTTCAGTCACCCTTTCGCGCTGTGGCGGGCCTGCTAAAGTCGTAATATCATTGATAGAAATTCCGCTCATAAATGACGGATTGGTAGGATGCAGAGAACGCAATTGAGTGGTATTCCTCATTTTACCGGTAACGACATCTTCCGTAAACAGCAACACGGTGTTGTCCGGGGCCATAGCCTGGCCGGTGTTATTTCGAGGTCCTTTTCGGGAAATGTAGATATCATTGTCTCCCAATACAGCTACACTGGTTAGTTCTACCAATTCTTCGTTATCTGCTCTTGAACGGTCTAAACGGAAATGCTTTGTAGTTGTGCTTGAACGGCTATTATCCAGAAATGGATGTACCAGTGTATCTGTTACCTGTACCGCTCCTGCGCCGTTTGCGTTTTTAATTTTATACACCGCGGAGAGGTTCCATACCGTAGTAGAATCTACCTCTGTAATAACTGTATCGTACCGGGCGGTTATATATACATTAAGTAACCGATCTTGAGTAACAGAGGTAGCGCCATATTTTCCAATATCTCCCATATCAATGGTTGTGTACCGTCGGCCGGCACGGTCTAAAACATGCAATCCTTTGGCATCGGTTACATACACCAGTTCATCATATCCCACAAATACGTCGGTTGGTTTATCAAACTCACCCCAAAAAGGTAAAAGAGCCGCATAAGCAACCTGATCTACCGTAACGCCCGGATCTTTCTTGCCGGCTTCAAAAATTTCGTCGGTTATATCATCACCTTTAGAGCCTAAAAACTGCTCGCAACCGGAGAGTGTAAGAACCGCCAAGAGGCTGGCGCTGAGTATGATTGTCGTTTTTCTCATAATACTTCTGCTCATCATCATAAATTAAACTTTAATGCAAAACGGTGAAGGCTTCCCAATCTTTCTCTGGTTGAAAATCCGTAGTCTATGGCTACGTTATTTCCTAAAAGCGGAATTAACACACCGATTCCGGCAGAGGGCAACTTTGCCTCATCTACGCCAAATTCATATCCTGTTCGTACAAAAAAGCGGTCCAGGTAAATCAGTTCTGAACCCAGACTAAAGCGCTCTGCGTTATCGCTGGGATTGGTTAACTGGCCGGTTACTAATACTTTAATGTTTTCGTTTTCGTAGGCATCGTAGGCAGCTCCAATTTGGAACAGGGACGGAGCCGAAACGTCTTCAAAATCTTTTTCTGTAACCAAGCCGTTTTGAGTTTGGCGAGTAGTTTCGCCCGATGGCGTGGCATCTAAACCGAAGTTATTCAACCCAACGGCAAATCGAAGGCCGGTTTCACCCACTTCGTAGTAAAAGCCAAGATCGAAGACTACCGATTGCAGCTGCACTTCCTCAATTTTCTCTTCAATATATTTTGCGGTGATTCCGTAACTGAACAGCTCCGAAAGCTGCTGGGCAAAGGAGATTCCCGCTGCCATGTTTACGGCCCGGAATGTACGGCCGGTTCCAAAAGGGTTAAATTCGTTGGTTTCGTCCATTTCTCCGGAATCCAGATACATCAGCGAGCCGCCAAAGGCAAACTCTCCGGTTCGGTGAGTATAGCTGGCATAGTTGTGAGAGATGTCGGCAAAATAGGCGGTGTGTGCTAAATATACCTGAGAGGTATTCATTTGCGCAGCCAGTGCAGGGTTAAAGTAAAGGGCTGAACCGTCTTTTGCATCCGCCACGTTTGACCCCGCCATGGCCGATGAGCGCGCATCTACATTAATTTTCAAAAACTGAAAACCCGATGTACCGGTACGCGAACCGCCCAGGCTTGGAAATATACCTCCCTGAGCTGCGCCTAATTGTGGTAAGCCAACCATTAAGATTACTGCTATTGGAAGTACTTTTTTAAAAAACGTCTTAATAATATTGTTGTTTAACTGCATGTTATATCGCTCAGAAATTAATGGCTAAACCAAACATAATGTGTCGCTGCTCAAGATAGTTTGCAGGATTTAAGTAGGCCGGAACGTTGTTATCGCGAGGGTCTCTATAGCGGGGATCTCTCACATTTGACGGCACATCGTAAGCCGAATTCCCTCTTAATGTTGTTGGGTCGGCCGGATAACTGCTTTTGTATCCTTTACCGGTTACGGGATTTATAATGGCCGGGTTTTTATTGTTAAATAAGTTGGTGATTTCAAGAGAAGCTTCTATGCGCGTTCCTTTAACTTCAAACCATTTTTGGAAGGTCAGGTCAAACATCATCCAGGGCTCGCCTATTTCAGAATACCTTTTGTTGGGATCCGGATTTCGCTCATAAATAGGACGCCAGTCTTCAACCCCGGTAACCGGATTTCTTTCCTGCCCTTTGTAGATCATGGGTGTGTAGCGCTGTCCGCTTCTGTATGTACCGGAAAGGTAGGCCCGAATATTATTCAGAGCACCTGTATCGAACAGGCCACGGTCTCGGTCCCAGGTAAAAATCAGGCTTCCTTTTATGTCAAACGGGCGGTCCCAGGCCAGCGGAGTTTCAATGTTATTTCCAATATCCTGTCCGCCGGATATAATGTCGGTCAGCGCATCGTTTGAGGTAGAACTCAACCCTTCTGCACGCGAATAAGTAGCACTTAAATTACCCTGCAAAAAGTGGCTGTATCTTTTTATGTAGGTAACTTCCAAACCTCGCACCCGGGCAAAATCTCCGTTTACTCTAAACGTGCGCTCGGTTTCCCGGCCGGAAGCATCGGGTACAATAATTCGCTCGGCAGTAATAAAGTCATACTTATCACTCCAAAACGCATTTATATTTAAAGCATCGTTTGAGCTGAGCTGATATCTGAAACCAAGCTCATAAGAAATATCCACTTCAGGATTTAAGTTTGGGTTACCCAGATCGGATAGGAAAGATCGATCCTGATAGTATGGGTTCAACCCTGCATAAATGTACGTGGGGTGAGGAAGTTTCGTTTTGTGGCTGTAGTTGAAATACATCACCATATTTTCGCGAACCGGGAACGAGACGTTTATACGAGGCAGCAAACGCATTTTGAAACGGTTGCCAAATAAACTGTAGGTATCTTCTTTGTACTGCTCGCGCACCGAGTTTGGAATGGGTGCAAGCGGATCATCTACGTATTTATCTACATAGCCGCCGGGGAACCAGTACTCATACCGAAGCCCCAGGTTTGCAATCAGTCCCTGATAGCGAATTTGATCGCTCAGGTAAATAGCACCGCGCGACGGACTCACGTTCCAGATATCCGAACTGGCGCCAAGGCGTGAACTTTCTGCAAACGAACCGTCTTCAATTTGAATGGGAGCTCCTACCCATGGGCGCGTAATATCAATCCACTGATATTCCATGAACTTCATTTCCAGGCCTAATCGCAATCGGTTGGTTTCGGATGCAAAAAAGGTGGTGAAGTTGGAGCGAAGGGTATATTCTTCTGCAAAGTGGTCGTGCCAAAGGGAGGCAATTCCCCCGTTGTTAGCCAAGCCCGGGCCGGGAAGTACGTATGTAAAATCATCGCCGCCCTCAAAAGGAGTAACAGGATAGGTGACTATACTGCCCGCATCAAACTCCCCATCTACCGAGGCAGGCCTCCAGTTCCGGCCGTTGGCATCTGCCCGCAGGCGCGTGAATAAACGGCTGAACTGCACATCGTAATAAGACTTTCCGGAAAGCGCGTGCGTCCATTTTATGTAGGCCAGCTTACTGTCGTGGGCGTAAGTGTTTGCGTTGTCTAAATTTTGCTCAAAAAAGAACTGATAACCCGGGCGAATTTGCGCATTATCTCCAATAATCTGGAGCATTCGCGTATTCTGGTTCACGGTTAACGAACGCTGATAAGCACCTTCAAGCCTCATGCCCGGCTTAATTTTGTAGGTCAGCTTAAACATGCCATTCCAGCGGTTATCTTGCCGGGGCGACCAAAACGTATCGTCAATTAAAGAGGTTTTTACCTGATCGGCGCTGTTTTTAGTGAACTCGTTCGAGAAAGCAGCCTGCCCGGTCATATAAAAATACAAATTTCCGGGAATGTTGATTCCTAATGCAGGAAGCAGATTTTTGGTAATGGGCATAGGGCCGCCCAGCGACAGTTCATACGTGTCAGAGAAAAAGTTGGCATCTGCGGCGGTCATTCTTCCGGGGTTATCACGCTTGTGGGCAAAACTTCCGCTATACTTATCTCCTCCATCTCGGGTTTGTACCGAAACCACACCGGAGGTTAAGTTTCCGTGTTCTACATCAACCCCGCCGGTGGTTACTTCTACATTGGAGTAAGCATTTGCTCCCAAATCTAACCCAAAGCCCGTTCCTGCCAGCGGATCCTGTGCCGAAACACCATCTACCACATAACCGGTTTCGTTGGCACGGCCGCCTCGTATATACAGCCCGGTTGGGTCTTTTACAACACCTGCCGTGCTTCCCACAATATCTTCTACTTTTTGCACCGGAGCCGCTTCTATTTGCTCGCGGCTTACACGGGTTGAGGTGGAAGACTGCTCCACATCAAAAATGGGCTTTTCACCTATCACAGTTACTTCTTCGTCAGAGGAAATGGCTTGCATGCCCATCTCCACATCTAAGTCGGTGGTTTCGCCGGCTTTAATGTTTATGCCGGTTACCAAAATACGCTCGTAGCCTACATAGCGGAACTCAATATCATATTCTCCGGGACGTATTTTATTTACGGTATATTCGCCATCCAGGTTGGTAGCCGTCCCGAAAGAGGTTCCCCGTATAATTACGTTTACCCCAATAAGCGGGCTTTTATCATCCTTATCTGTTACCACCCCCGAAAGCGAGCCGGTATCCTGAGCAAATAGCGCTGAAGTGCCAACAGCAAGGGTTACGAATAATGCTAAACAGGCTTTTTTAAAATATATCATTGTTCAAAACCTAATGTGTCTTTAATCAAAAATTTCATCAGTCCTTCAAGGTCACTTGCGGGGTATTCGTCTCCATTCTCATCTTTGCAAACGGGTGTGATACCATCTCGGGTAAACTCATTCAGATCAAAGCCAAAATACAATATGGATTCGTTGTTGTTCATGGCTGCGATAAGCTCATCGCCTTCGTAACCGGTACTTTCATTTGGATTGCGTAAAAACAAATTGTAATCGGCTTCAAAAAGCTTAATGGAATTGTCGAAGGGAATGATAGAATTGGTTGGAAACTGGACATTCCTAAACCGTAAATAGGGGGTATAGCTAATATCGTTGGTGGCTGTGACTTCCGAACATTGCCCTATCATAAATTGCGGGCTTCGGTTAGGTTGGGGATAGGAAGCCTGCTGCACCCCTTTAAACGGTAAAAACTGAAGTAGTGGATGACGATCAGCTAAATACTTAATGGGAATGTTAATAAACATTTTACCGCCTTGGTCAAAGAAGTCGGTGGTCATCTGCTGGGCATAACCGATGTTCCGGTTCAAGTCGTCTGAAATCCAGTAAATGTAATCCCACTGGGCAAACATCAGGTTTAAAGTAGGAGCAGCTAAACTACGGTGATGGAAAGCAGAAGAAAGCTGAACTCTGGATCCGCCCACTACCCTGCCGTCTGAAATATCTATATAATCTACGTTGGTTATGTTTACACTGTCGCTTCTTAAAAGACTCAAGTGTAAATCTCGCCTGTCATTGGTGGTACTTGTATTCTCGGCCCCCCAATAATCATTCAAAAATAGAATATTGGATGTCTGCTTTTTCACGTACCAGGTTTTGGTAATCACATCGCTAGTTTCAGCTGCATTATCTATGGCTCTAACATAAAGTGTGTTTTCCCCATCCGGAATCACATTATCAAAGCTTATATCAGATTCTACCGCACTTCGCCCAACCAGTACATCGGCATACGGCGTGGGCGCGGCATCATTTATCTTCAGGGTGATTAAAGACACCTCCAAAGAAAGCGGCTGCCAGCTGTCTTCGCTGCTGGTATCGTTCAGCGCAATTTCCATTCTGTTTAAGTTGGCATCACCATCCGGGTCAGATGGGGTGAAGCCAAAGCTGGCTATGCGGTAGGTAGTATCCGGCGGAGTTTCGTTGAAGTTAAACCGAATTTCAGGTTTTGTATTTCGAATAGGAAAAATAAGTGATGGCGGGTCTTCATCCCGGGCATCATCGTTATCAATGGCGCGTACGGTAAATTGCACATCGGCATCAATTTCACCCTCAGGTATGGGCAGTATAAAGGTGCTGTCCGTTTTTTGGGTAAATACCCAGTCATTATCCGAAACCGTATCCGGATCTCCCATAAAAAATTCATAACCGGCAATAAAGCCATCGGGGTCATCACCCCACCAGGAAATATTTACCTGACTCACCAACCTCTCTCCTTCCGGAAGGTTTATTTCGTTCAGAGTTAATGAAGTGGTTGGGGGAATGTTTTCATTTAAATTTCCTTGTAGTCCGCTATCGCAGGAAGCCACCAGGAAGTTTAAAAGAATAAGTAATGAAAGTAGGAGTAGGCGCATGTTTGAAATAAATAAAAGATGAGAAGTGAGCCGGAGCTCACCTCTCATTTAATTATACAGATTATGACATTTTACTTAATCAGCATCATTTTTCTGATGGAAGTAAAATCACCGGCTTCAATTCGGTAGAAGTAGGTACCGCTACTTAAACTGGCCGCGTTAAAGTTAACGGTATAAGCACCGGGGGTTTTCACATCGTTAACCAGGGTTGCTACGTTTCTGCCCAGTATATCAAATACCTGCAGCTTCACGTTGGCAACGTCGGCTACGGAGTATTTTATGGTGGTAGTTGGGTTAAACGGGTTGGGATAGTTTTGCAGCAGCGCAAACTCTTCCGGGCTTTCCAGCTCGTTAGAAACACCCATTTCCATATCCGCTTTATTGCGCGCTGTTAATTGCAGCGTGCTGTAATATCTGCCAACCAGCGCGGTAAGCTTAAAGGAGCCTTCCGGAATGGCTTCGCCAATATAATCGGCTTCGCCAAAGTTAGTACGGAATGCAACGGTTGTGCCGCCACTTAGAGAGGCATCGGTTAGCGAGTAGTTTTCACTTGCAGTAAACGTACCGGTTTCTTCAAAAGATACGCCTTCAATTTCTACCAGCATAGACTCGTGCTGAGAAATATCTAATTCCGCGAGTGTTAGCTTAACCGGGGTTACTTCCGCTGTTTTTGTGGGAGCGCCGGGATCTATAGAAGGTAAAAACTGTGTAAGACCATTGTACACACTCACTTCACCAGTTACACCGCTCATAACGTCACCAATTTCATAGGTGGAAGTTATAATTCCATCATAATCATCAATCAGAAGGCCTCCGGATGCATCCATCAGGAATTTCTGATTTCTGCCGTTAGAAGGACGGGCAAAGGTAACTACAGCTTCTCCGGTGTACTGATGAACATCTCCTGCAGTACCTGCTCTTATTCCTGCTAAAGTAGCCGTTTCAATAGCAGCCTGAGCTACTACATAATTGCGGGTATTGACAGGGCTGTCGCTCATTCCGGTAACAGTCGCAATGGCTTTTATCGTGGTATTTTCAGTAAGCGTTAGCGGAGTGGTATATTCAGCTGAAGTGCCCGCAACCGGATCAGAACCATCTAAGGTGTAATAAATAGCGGCATCCGGGGTGTTTGAGCTTAACTCTACCATCACGCTATTTTCGTAGGTTGCGTCTGCAGTGGGTGAGAAAACTACCGGCGCAGTCTGCGTAGAGCTCACTACCTGATAACTTCCGCTTTGCCTTGCGCGGGTTAAAACACCGTCAGGAGTTTCTGTATAGGCAACTACTTCAAATTCTACGTTAGTAAACTCAGGCAGGCTTCTAAACGTATGGGTATAAGTAGTACCGGAGCCTGTCATAGCAACGGTATCAACCGTACCGGCATCTTCGGTATAGGCATAAGTAGAGTAAATAATATCTACATTTTTAACCGTGTAGTCATTTTCTGCTTTTAGCACATCCACGCTAACTGTTACGTCATCCGTGCTGCTTACGCCGGAGTCGGGCGTAACGGTAAACTGGTCAAGGATTGGAGCATAACCTCTAACCTCAAGATCATTGGGAATTCCGGTTGTAATTCGGTAAGTAGTGTCCGTTCCATCTTGCGTCCAGCGAATGCCATCTTCCCAGGGAGCGATACGGAACGTAACGTTATTAGGGTCAGCATCAACAGTTCCTTCCGGATCAAAGTCATCTATTACTAAAAATCCGGAAACATCTACTACAGAACCGGGGGCCGGAGCGCTAAATACGCCGTCTAATGCATTTGGATCTTCTTCATCTATTCGGCGATAATTATAATTTAAGGACAACACCGTGTCTTGAGTGCCACTTCCCTGATCGGTCTCTACTTTGAAAGCATAGGTACCACGGTCGTTACGGTATCTGAGTGAGATATCGGTGCTTAGCAGCGCTGTGTTACCATCCGACATCTGGAACCAAGGTCGATTTCCATCAGCACCTTCCAATCGGTTAATAATCTCTAACCCTGTAAACTTAACGTAGGTATGAATGTATTTAGAGTATGCTTCGGGAACCCAGGTATGTCCTTCACCTAACGGCTGGTTTACTTGCGAAAGATCAATTTCCATAGGCTCTAACAGCGGAGCTAAATTTGTGTAAGGACTGCCCGGAATAGATACTGCACCCAAATAGGTTACATTTGTAGCATTGAACTGGCTCTCACTTCCTCCATAAAAAGTCAGGTTTCCAACTATGCTAATTACATCGCCGCGATCTAACGATTCCAGCGTAGTTCGCTCGGCGCCCTCTACCACAAGTTGCATAGACATGCCCTCACGGCCGTCATTTATGGCATTCACGTCGGTTACAAAAAGGTGAATTCGGCCGGGTTCTGCTTCAAACTCTCCTTTATCAGGCGTTGCAAGGCCGGAGTTTTTTGGATAGGCAACTACCACGGCGTCAAAGGTTACTTCTTGGCCATTCAGCGGGTGGCTTGGTAAGTCTGATTGGTCAGTAACCGTTGTCGGGTACGTATTCAATTCTCGTATCGTTACTTCCTGCTGGGCAAAAGCCGTCTCAGCAAACAGTAAAGACACTACAACAAAAGACAAAAGTATGTATAAGTGTTTCATAGATATATGATTGGTTTTAGTTAAAGAAGTAGATTATTTAATAACAGCAAATTTACCCTGCTGTACCTCTCCTGTTTTTTTATCGTGAACCGTATATAAATACAGTCCGGTGGTTAAATTCTGGTTCGACTCGGTCAACAAATCCCATGCATGTTCTCCGCCGGGCATCAGTCGGTTATCGCTGCTAAAATCCCTAAACCATCGGATGTCGCCGGAATAAGTAGCGGCATCATGGTCAAGCTTAGCTACAATTTCTCCGGCCAGCGTGTATATTCTCACTTCAGCACGCTCGGGCAGATTGTAAAACATCATTTTACGGGTGAATGGCGTACTTCCGTCCCAGGCCGCATTTATTCTGTACGGATTGGGATATACGCCTACCTGATATTCTTTTTTATTGCTGCTAAAATTCTCGTTAGCCGGCGTTCCCGGAAATACGCGCACAGCGTTGGCGTTTACGCTGGTTTCTAAAGGCGGCGTGCGTTCATCCCCTTGATCAAATGCAGAAACAGAAAATAAATATTGCCAGCCGCTCAGCATACCCGATATTTCATAACGGTAGGTGTAGGTTATGGGGTCATCGGGAAAGCTTACCGGTTCATCTAATTTCACTTCATCAAAACCGGTTTCAAAACCAATACCATCTCCTTTCAGGTCCCACTCTCGCAGTACTTTTGCACCCGAGCTGATACTGCCTTTAATATCATCACCAAGCTGCGTACGGTATAGCTTGTAACCTGCAAAATCTTCAACTCCTGTAACCGGATCTACCGAAGACTCTGACACATCATCCCAATAAACCACAGCTGCACCGGCCTCCAGCTCCACCCTCATATTAGGCGTAGTAGGCGGCTCGGGCACCAGAAACCGCTCCCTGCTTCCGTCCGGATTTTCCTGCCCGTCAAACAAGCGATAAGCCCAGCCAATGTTTTCCACTAAATTCCCGCGCGACTCTTCATTATCCAGCTGATCGGCATCTCCCTCAGGAATTGATGAGGGATCTATATTTATGTAATTCTCTGTCATAAAAGCCGTCACAAAGGAAACATACAAGGTTACCGTTTCACCGGCTTTAATTTCGGGGAAAGGTCCTAATGTATTCAGCTGCAGAAAATTTCCGGCATTTTTGGTGCCATCTTCTCTGAGCCTGCTTCTATGCTGCTCAATCGGCCAGAGAGTGGACATTCTGTCGTAGCGTTCTAAGTCATCGTTAGGGCGCGTGAAATCTCCCGCCCCACTTCCAAAAAGCCAGAAGTTTGGATGCAACATAGGCACATCGTAACCGGCAGCCGTTACCTCATCGGCTCTTCTGGGGTGAAATTCCATACCTCTATACTCAGACCCTAAAATAACGGTTGCCGAGTACGTATTTTGCTTGTCATCAGCCGAGGCACGGTCAAAAGCATACAGCGCATTTAAGCTGTCGAGCCATCCCATTCCGCCTTTATTAAAAAAGCTGGATCCGCCCTCCAGCGTGGTGTTTACATTTCGAACCACCATATCGGAGTAAATTCCGAAATAAAAGTCTTTCCAGTCGTCCTGCCCATCATTGGTAATTTCATACTTAATAATGGTGAGCGCTTCTGCAAAGCCGAAACTCCAGTTATAGCTTTCCATAACTACATTTGCATACAGCGGATTATCGTGACCTGAAATAGGCACGTTTCCCGCCCTCTTCTTTTTATCAGAAAATTCGGTAATTAAATCTTCCTGGCTAACTGCAATGGTTGAATAATGTTCAGAGTTTTCGAAGGAAGAGCGCACGTTAAAGGGAAGGCCATTATCAGTAAACTCAAAGCCGGCTGCCCCTGTTCTATAACCTGCTGAGTTCGTAACTGCTGAGGTGGACACACGTGTTTGACCACCTACTTTAGCTCCCAGCCAAATTCCGGCTTCAAACAGGTGTTCATTCCCCGAGTTTTTGGGATACTCTAAACTGGGCGGCCCCGAAGGCACATTACTGATTGTGGGATTACCGATGGTGCCTACATTCGTGAACGACACACCCAAATTACTTACCGTAACGGTTTTACGTTCAAACAAATCTTGCGCCTGCAAGCCGGTAACAAAAAATGAGATGAATAGAATAGTTAAGCCAAGCCGCATATTTTTCATAAAAACTAACTAACAGAATTTTAAAAGGGCATTAAAGATAGCAAAATTTATAGAGACCTCTATAGGGGCGGGCTGTTTTTGTTTTGCTGCAATCATGCTTGGGTTCATGAAATATTCACATAAAAACAAACTGCCTCTAAATTAATTCTCTTATGGTAAAGAGGGCTGTAATGATACTGAAAATCGGCCATTTTTTATAAAATTAATATGCTCGCTTTTAAAATCTCAGCTAATCATGAACAACAAGTTGATGCACTGCCTGTGCGCGAAACATCCATGCCTACCAATTTGCCGCTTTGTCTTTAATCAAATAAATCTGCGTAGTTAAAATTTCAAAAAACGCTTTTCCGGGAGCTGAATTAAGCTCACTTCAATCCGGCACTCAATCAGAAAAAAAACAACTTCCTAAAAAAGTAAAACCTGAACTTTTTCGACGCTCAAAGTTCACCCAGCACAAAGCTTACAAACATTGAACTTTTGCAGTATTTTAAGCATTCAGTTAGCAAAGTATTTTAATATGAAACATTTTTGGCCAAACCTCGATTTAAACAACCATAACTAACAATAATAAACTTTATTTATGAACTTAATAAAAACATGTACGTTACTGACTTTTCTAACCGGAATATTAATAATGGGCAGTCCGCAAACGGCCCACGCACAAGCTCGCGGTAATGGCGGCGACTTTGGTTTAGGTGTGATATTAGGTGAACCTACCGGAGTTTCTGTCAAAGTTTGGAATAACGACCGCTCTGCTTTTGATATTGGCGCCGCATGGTCGTTCGCCGGCTCGCACGATGCCATTCACCTGCATGGCGACTACCTGCTGCATTCCTGGTTAAACGGCGTGGAAGACGGCGACCTTGCCTTTTATTACGGAATTGGAGCCCGCGTTATTTTGAGTGATCCCGATGCTCGGCTTGGCGTCAGAATTCCTTTGGGTTTGAATTACATCGTCCCTAATTCCCGAATAGATATTTTCGCTGAAATAGCTCCTATTTTAGACCTCACCCCAAACACCGACTTTAACGGAAATGGCGGCGTGGGAATCCGCTATTACTTCTAAACTCTTTTGAAGCAGCCTCGCAGCGTGCCATCGGCACCTGCGAGCGTTGTGGATGGGGATTTGAGCTATCAGCTATCAGAATTCAGGTTTCAGTGAACAGGGAGCAGGGAGCAGTTTACAGTGATCAGGAATGGTTGGCGGGTTTGAATTACAGTGTTGTCTATATCCACGAACACCTTCCGCATTTGTAGCGAGCTACAAATGGCACCTTCCTCGAGGAAGGACTTTTTTCTTGCCTGTTTTTAGCAGTAATAGCTTTAGCAAATTTTCAAACTTATCCATGCCCAAATGCAAGTCTCTCCTTGAGGAGAGGGCAAATCATTCAGCACCTCGCTGAATGATTTGCGAGAGGTGTTAGCGATGGATGATTGAAATGTTAATTTCCGCTCACACATCTTCATTGGTTTGCATCCCAATTCGTTTCAAATAGCGCACAAGCGGACGCTTGCGCTAGTTTGGGAATGACTGGTTTTTTCAACAATCCTGTAAATCTACAAAATCCCGGCCAAACCCGGTTCAAAACGAACACATTGCCAAGGCGGGCGTTGATGAACACAACGTCCACATTTCCCCAGATTGCTTCGGCGGTTGGCATTGTGGGCGTAGTTATGCAGGACACGGCCTCGCAAAGGTGCTTTTCCCGTCTGACCGCTGGATATGATTAGGCTGACGGAATACGTTTTGTTGCGGTCTGATGGATGATAACGGCAATCAAGTTTTAAAAGAAGCTCTAATAACAAATAACCAATTCCCAAAAACCATCCCATCGCTAAAGCTCGCTCCCAACGACCCCGTTGGGAGTGCCGTAAAGAACCACCCGGTTCAAAAAACAGAATTTTTTAAACAGGCAGCTCTACCTGCTCGCCTTCTACGGCTAAATGCAGTTGCTCAAAATCTTTCGCGTACTGTTCTTTCAGCACACTATCAATCTCAGCCAGTTTATTATCATTACTGTCGGGACTGTGATGCGTTAAATACAGTCTTTTCACGCCTTCCTGCCTGGCAATTTCTACCACATCTTCCCAGGCAGAATGTCCCCAGCCAATGCGGCATTGATGTTCATCTCTATTAAAGTGCGCGTCATGAATCAGAACATCTGCTCCGCGTATAAAAGCTCTAAAATCAGCTTCAAACTGCTTTTGGGATGGTGAATCATCTTTTCTGAGCTCATTATCGGGAGCGAAAACAATAACACGGCTGCCTATATGAAGTTTATAGATTGCCGTTGGCACCGCATGGCTCGCCACCATATATTCTATCGAATAATTCTCAAACGAATGCAGGCCCGGTTCAATCGTGACAGGCGTTAAGCTTGCCTGAAGCATATCTACGGAAACGGGGAAAAAGGTGCTCGACATGTGGCCTTCAATAATTTCATCGCATCCCAATTTCCCCTGAGGCGGCATATAAACATGAAAACAATTTTTAGCATCATAAAACGGTTTGAAAAATGGAAATCCCTGTAAATGATCCCAATGCGGATGGGTTATAAAAACACGCCCCTCTACCGGCTTTCCATTTCGCTCCAGTTCATTACCCAGGTTTCTGAAACCGGTTCCGGAATCCAGTATTAGTAAGCGCTGTTCTTTCGGAACCTGAATTTGCACGCAGGTTGTGTTGCCCCCATAACGCATGTTTTGTGCATTAGGACAAGGTGTAGAGCCTCTGACTCCCCAAAATTTAATATGTATTATGCTTTCCAAGTTGTTCAGTTACTAACCTCAATCTCGTTGCTCCCCATTATATATATTTGAGCCGAAACTTGCTTGATGTTACAAATTTCTAAATAAGGTGGATCTCATTACCAATTGAAAGCACGGCAATTGGTTTAAGAAGCAGAATAACAAAGCGGTTCACACCACGTTATTATTCCTCCTCGTCGTCATCAGCCTCCCCACTTCTTTTTAGCCGATCAATATTTTTATCCAGCTCCCAAATCCGTTCTTCATTTTCATCAATAACCTGCTCGGCCTTATCAATTTTTTCCTGAAGCTCGTCCAGCAGCGCATTACCGCGGTTGGTAGGCTTAAAGTAAGTTTTAGCTTCCTGGAATTGAATCATTTCGCTTTCCAGCTTAGACACTTCCTTTTTGAGCTTACTTCTTTCCTTTTGGAATTTTATGATTTCCTTACGCGTTTCCGGGTCAATTCCCTGATTGGCCAGTTTTTTCTCCAATCCAAGATCGGAGCCGAGTGCACGGTATCGCTCATAAATAACATCGCAGGCCTCACGATACTGCTTCCATATTTTGTTTTTCATTTTTATGGGCACGTATCCGATATCCTTAAAAGCCTGCTGCAGCTCCTTGGCCTCCTGTACAGCCAGCGCCGGATCTTCATGAGTACCTAATTCTTTTAATTGCTGCAGAATTTCCTGCTTTTTCTCCAGGTTTTCTTTTTGATCTTTCCGCTCGCCTTTAAAAGCCTCACGCCTGCGGTCGTAAAACGTGTCCATGGCTCCTTTAAACTTCTTCCAAATTTTAGAAGATTGTTTGCGTGGCACCGGACCAACATTTTTCCACTGACTCATCAGGCTTTGCATGGTTTGATGCCCTTTCTCAAAGTCGTCAGTATCTTTGGCTTCTTCAGCTTTTTTAATCAGCTCGTGCTTTTTCGCCAGATTTTTCTCCTCCTGCTCCCGAAGCTTATCAATATTATTCGACTTCATTTCGTTGAACTTATCGGTAGCCGCTTTGAATAAGTCCCACATCTCATTTTCATCTTTCTGAGGGAGATTTCCGGCACTCTTCCACGCCTTATGCAGCTTATTCACCTTACGGGCTGCTTTCGCAATATTTTCTTGATCTACCAGCGCCTCGGCCTGCTTAACCAGCTTTTTCTTTTTGGAAAGAGCCTTCTCAATTACCTTGCGGTAGGCTTCATCAAACTTAAAACGCACTTCGTTGAAAGTATCCTGCACGGCATTAAATCGATCCCACAATGCCTGATTTTTTTCGGAAGGAACACGACCCACTTTTCTCCACTGCGAAATAAGCTTATTAAACTGATCTTCCAGCTCCTCAAAATCGGGCGACTCCTCTTCCAGCTTCTTGGTTAGGGCATCCATTTTGTCTAATAAAAGCAGCTTAAGCTCTAAGTTCTCTTCTTCTTTTTGAAGTTTCTTTACAAGCCGATCTACTTTATGATCTTCAAATTCATCCATCAGCTCTTTGTAGCGCTTATCCAGCGTTTCGGCCTCGCCCTGCGGAAGCAGTTTAATGGATTCCCACTGCCCTCTTATTTTACCTACCTCTTTTGTAGCCGTCCACTGCTCTTCATTTATAATATCGGCCAGAGACTTGAGCAGCTCTTTTTTCCTGGCTAAATTTTCTTCCTTTCTGCGATTTTGCTCCTCATAATAAGCCTGCTTCTTCTCTTCAAAATTCGCTCGCAATTCCTGAAATTCTTCAATCAGCTGCTTCGTTTTCTCCGTTACAGACTCCGGTCCTTCCGCCAAATTTTGAGCTAAATTAGCCAGCTCTGTAGTCACAAAAGCCCAGTCGGTTTGCACCACTAATTCTTTGGCACGTTCTGTTATTTGAGCATAGAATTCCTCAGCATCCGGATCTTCTTCAGCTTCTTCACCCTCAGCATTTTCCCGGGGTTGATCTGCTTCAGCAGCCTGTTCCTGCTCTTCACTCTCGGCCGCTTCCTTAGGCTCATCCGCATCAACAGACTCATCCTCTTCTTTTGCAGATTCTTCGGCCTCCGTTTTCTTCTCTGTTTCTGCCTCTAGCTGCACTTCCTCAGCCTGCTCCGCCTCTTCAGGTTCTGAATCGCTTTCTGCGGCTTCAGCCTCTTTTTCTGGCTCAGTTGATTCAGCTTCGGCAACAGATTCTTCCTTAGGCGAAGCTTCTGCCTTATCAGCTGCAAGTTCTTGTTGGGTTTCGGTAAGCTCTTCGTTTACTTCGGGTTTGTTTTGCTCCAGGTTCTCCACAGTAACCTTCCTTTCCTCGTGGGACATTTTAATTTTACGGCTTAATGCCTTCTTTATTAGACCAGTTAAGATAATATATCTGCCTAATCTTTGGCAATGGAAACCGAAAGTTTATCAAATTGACTGTTTTTATAAAATCCCTGCTTTTTAAACCGGAATGAAAGGGATTCTAAAAGATCGGAAAAACTCACCGTTCTGAGTAAATGAAAACTTTTGCGAGGCGCCATTTTGCGGAACTACGTTTATCCTGTAAAACGCCGAAGCAATCTCGTAAAATGTGGCAGCCGACACCATCAACGTCCACCTTGGCGATATGTTCATTTTTGAACCGGGTGGTTCTTTATAGCACTCCCAACAGGGCCGTTGGGAGCGAGTTCAAAGGAATAATTTGATTTGCGAAAGACCGAACGACTCCCGAGTACTCGGGAATGGACGATTTATTGGGAAATAGTTTTTTGGAATTGGTTATTTGTTAACGGGACTTCCTGATTAACGCCCTAAACCCATCACATCAATCACACTAAATCACAAACATCACAGTTCAAATTGAGTGGCAATAACATTCCATACTTCACCGCCAACCCCTCTCGCAAATCATTCAGCGAGGTGCTGAGCGATTTACCCTCTCCTCAAGGAGAGACTTACATTTCGGATGAAAATAAGTTCAGAAGCAGGCTATAATCATCACAGTCAAAAAACAAGCAAGAAAAAATTCCTTCCTTGAGGAAGGTGCCATGTGCAGCCCGCTACAAATGCGGAAGGTGTTAGTAGATATAGACAACACTGTAATTCAAACCTGTTAACCAATCCTGATCACTGTTCACTGAAACCTGAATTCTGATAGCTGACAGCTCCCCCCCACCTCTTATCACAAAAAACCCTCCGGAAATGCTGCATTCTCGGAGGGTTAATCAACTAAAAAACTATTTCAAAAACAGGTTCTTATTCACCTTCTTTAATAATGTGAATATCGCGCTGTGGGAAAGGTATTTCTATTCCTGCTTTATCCAGCTCTTCTTTTATTTTTTCGAGATTTTCCCAATAAAAGTTCCAGTAATCTGAAGTTTTTGTCCAGGCTCTGACTGATAAATCCAGGGAGCTGTCGCCCAGATTTGTAAGCACTACCACGGGCTCCGGTTCTTTTAGCATCCGTTCGTCTTCATTCAAAACTCGTAAAATTACTTCCCGTGCTTTTTTTACATCCGAGGTGTAACCAATTCCCACCGGAAGCACCACACGGCGAGTGTCCATAGTAGAAAAGTTAGTGATAGCATTATTGGCCAAATCACCGTTCGGTATTACTATAACCTGATTGTTAGGGGTATGAATACGCGTGTGTAAAATATCAATGGTTTTTACCGTTCCGGCGTTACTACCTGTATCAATATAGTCACCCACTCTAAAAGGCTTGAAAAACAAAATGAGCACGCCACCTGCAAAGTTGGCTAAGCTTCCCTGAAGGGCTAAACCCACGGCCAAACCAGCAGCACCTAAAATGGCTATGAAGGAGGTCATTTCAATGCCCAGCATCCCCAATGCCGTGATATACACCAGTACTTTCAGCAGTATTGAAATCATGCTTCTTAAAAAAGAAACCAGCTCTGCCTCTACGCTGCTTTTTTGTAATACTTTATCTGCCCCCCTTACAATAAACTTTACAATCCATAATCCAATCACCAAAGTGGCAGCGGCAGCAAGTAACTTGATGCCGAAGGTAGTTGCAAAATTCATGATATCTTCAGGAGTAATACTAAAATTTTCCATATAACAATTAATTTAAAATTTGTTTTATCAAGTTTATAGAATAGGCGAATTATCATTCATTTTCAATGATTGAAGGCCAATTTCTGAATAGTATTTTCTAATATTACAACTGCTTTGCGGATATAATAATGCTGATACCATTTGGACAACTTTTTAAAAAACCTTCAACAAACAAAAAAGGAAGGCTGTACACCTTCCCTTAAGCTACTACTTAAGCCTTGCCTGTTATTAAAGCTCGGCTATTTCTTTTTTAATTTCATCTTTGGTTTTGCCCAGCTTTTGCTGCAGGCGCCCTAACAACTCATCCTCTTTGCCTTCCGAAAAGGCTAAATCATCATCCGTCAGCTCCGAGTACTTTTGTTTGAGCTTTCCCTTTGCCTCATTCCAGGTTCCTTTCAGCGTTAAATCATTCATAATTTATATATTTTTTTTAGAATTAAGCAGGCTGAGATAACCAATCGATTCTTCTCTCAGCCTGTTTACATCTTTGTATAGGTGTTCTGTTAAACTATTGTTCCAAATGACTTCCCAAGATCCATGCGGTTTTGGAGTGAACCGTGAGTCGTCCGGCCAGTAAATCAATAGTGGCTTCATCTCCCACGCTGTCAGCTATTTCCATAGCATCGCGTACGGTATCAATTACCTGCTCATTCGCTTCTTTAAGCCTTTTCACCATTTCCATAGCATCGGGGTGATCTGTTTCTTCTTTTATAGAAGTAATTTTACTGAACTCTTTAAACGTGCCCGGTGCAGGAAAGCCTATTATGCGAATGCGCTCTGCTATTTCATCAATGGCAGGGGCAAGCTCGCTGTACTGCTCCTCAAACTGCTCGTGCAGTGCATGAAACAGCTCACCGGTAACATTCCAGTGATAGTTGTGCGTTTTTAAATACAGCAAATACGAATCGGCTAATACTTTAGACAATCCTTCGGCAACTTTTTCTCTGTCCTCTTTCGAAATCCCAATATTTACATTCATGATCTCTGTTTTTTTAGTGTTGTTACGCCCGTAATGGGTGGTAATTGGTTTGTTCAATCTTCTATTAATTACAACAATAACAGCACCGATAAGTTCCTTTATAACCCTCTTTATGATAAGAGATTTACAATCAATCTGATTGATTCTGTCAATAAAAAAACCCCGCAGGTTTTAGCCTGCGGGGTTTTGGGAATTTAGTTTATTGAAAAAGAGATACTAATTTTCCAGTCCGTACACTTCTTTTAAAATTCCTTTGGCGTTGGCGTCACCGTCTTGCATTACGCGGTGTTGCAGGTTGGTTACTATTTCTTGTTCTGCTTCCTCGTAAGCCTCCTCCTTTGCCTCTTTTTCGGTTCCGGTGCGTACTAATTCGTAAATAACATCGGCGCGCACTACGCTGTAAATTTTGTCTTTATTAAATGCGTGTGAACGCAGTTCTTCAAACTCTTTAAAAACCCGGGGAAAATCTTCACTGTCTTCGGCTCGGGTTATAATTTCAACATGCTCAGGTCCTTCAGCACTTAAAGGCACTTTACAGAGGTAAAAGAAATTTTGTTTGTATTGCATCTGCTGTGGAATTAAAGTTTAGTTTGCTGCTGCGCCAATATAACAAATCGTTATAAAATTGTGGCAATTTCCACCGCTAATCTTTCCCGGCTTATTTTCAACTATTTTGCTCCAAAAAGCCTGTGCGAAAGTCATCATAAAAAAGCAGGATTAAATTTATTAGAGGAGCCGGCCTGTTCCGGCAAACTCTCCAAGGGGCTTTGAACTTTTGGAGAGTTTTTCCTTAATAAGTTGTCAACTCTATGCACAGAACCTGCGTTTTCAACCCAGCTTTTTCAATATTTTGGGCACCATCATCCATTTTATCCGACAGCTGCCGGGCTTGATGTTTTCCCAGTAATCAACGGCGCACTCTAAACATACCAGCGCTGCGGTAGGCATTCTAACCGGCTCCGCTTCAGCACCCGAAAGCAGGCTCACCATCTGTTCCATCCTGGGATTGTGCCCCACCAGCATAATGCGCTCCCAATCTTCCGAAGCCGACTGAACGGCAGCCAAATAATCAGCTGCCGTACCATAATAAAACTGCTCATTCCAGCTGATAATATTTTCTTCCAGCTTTGCCGCCTTTGCGCTTAACAGTGCTGTTTGCCGGGCTCGCTCTGCCGTGGAAGAAATAATAGCATCCGGGCGGCACTGAATTTCCCGAATATACTTCCCCATGCGCGGAGCATCTTTCAATCCTCTTTTATTTAACGGGCGGTCAAAATCTTTCAAACCGGCATCACTCCAGCTCGACTTAGCATGGCGCATTAATAATATTTCTTTCATTTCCTGCCTTGTTACTTACGGTTTCGGGGTGAAATTGATGAACATATATATCGAAATTTGTTCAAAGCCTGCTTGGGAAATATCCGACCTTCTATGTTACTGAAAAATGATGAAGGGCATCATTCCAAAAAAATTATGCAGCTACAAACGGCACTCAAAGTTCATAGCTATGATAACCGGGCAAACTTTCCGGGCACGATTTCGCCTTCACCCAGCTCAGCCAGTGCTTTTATCAGCTCCATGCCAAAAAAGATAATTATGCCGGAATAGTACACCCACAACATTAAAATAATGATGGATGATGACGCGCCGGAAAGATTATTTAAGGAACTGTTGCCAATAAGTAAAGCCACACCGAATTTACCCAGCACCAATAAAATGGTGGTGACCATGCTGCCATATATAAGTGGTTTTCGCTTTAATCTAACATCCGGAAGTAAATAATAGAGCATCCACACGGCCAAAAATACGGTCAATAAAACTATCAAATTACTGCCCAGAGCCACGGTGAACAGCTGAACGGTTTCAAAATTGGATAGCAATACTTGCAGCAGCGAGGCCATCAGCGAGTCTAACACCAGCGAGGCAGCCAGCACTAAACCCAGCGTTAATATCATTACAAATGCCAACACGCGGTCTCGGATTAGCTTCAGCAATCCCACATCCGGCCTGGCAATGACGTGAAATATGCGGTTGAATGAATTTTTGAACTGTATGAAAATAGTAGTGGCCGAAATGAATAAAAACAGAATACTTACTCCAAATGCTATCACATTTTGGGTATTGGTTTGAATAGTTTGCGTTAGCAGCACCACGCCTTGTGCGCTTTCCTCACCAATGGCTTGAGCCAGAAAATCGGTAAGCTTGTTAAGTGCTTCTGCATCCCCAAAAAATATACCGGCTAAATGTGCCAAAATAAGCGTAATGGGTGCCAGCGAAAATAGCGTATAAAATGAAACTGCCGCACTGAACTGAAATCCATTATCATCTAAAAATGCCTGAATGGCCGTCCAGGTAATGTTCGCTATTTTTTTGAAGGCTTCTATCATCCAAAAAGCTTTGTGTTAAAAATTCGTGAGGGCGCATACAGGGTAAGTACCACACCGCGCGCTGCCATAAAGGCCGTCATCGCCATCCATAACGCATGTATGCCCACAAACGGTTCACTGATAAAATAAACCGGAATAAACACTAATACAGTGGCAATCAGCATGGAATTCCGCATGGCTCCGGTAGCGGTGGCACCTATATATACTCCATCCCAAATAAAACAAACGCTGTTAACCAAAGGGGCTGCAATCAGCCAGATAACTACCGTCATGGCCACGGCAATTACCGGTTCTTTATCTGTAAAAAGCGCAATAATTTCCGTATCAAACAGAGCGTAGGTTAGCGTGCCTAAAGTTCCCAAACCTAAGCCCCACAGCATATTGGCCGTTACGGCTTTTTTGAGATTTTTTTGATCATCGGCACCTTTAAATCGCCCCACTAAACTCTCGGCCGCATACGCAAAACCATCGGTGCCGTACGAGCTGATGTACCACATTTGCAGTAAAATAGTGTTGGCAGCTAAAATCACATCGCCCATTTCGGCCGATTTTGCCGTAAAAAAAGCATAAGAAAAAATCACACAAAGCGTACGAATAACAATATCACGGTTCACCGAAAAGAACTTTTTGAGCTCTTCGGGCTCCATAAGTTCCGGCCAGCTGATGTTGAACTTCAATCCTCCATATCTACGCTTGTATAAAAATATGGCCAAACCGAGCCCCAAGTAACTGGCAATCAGGCTTCCCGCAGCCACTCCATCTACGGTCATCCCAAAGCGAAACACAAAAGTCAGGTTCAGTATAATATTGAGCACATTCAGGAAGATGGTGATAATCATAGGGTAGGTAGAGTTTTGCATACCCAGAAACCATCCGTTCAGTCCAAATAAAGCCATGGTTGCGGGTGCGGCAAAAATGCGAATGTGATAATACAGCCGCGTGTATTCTTCTACTTCTGGAGAGGCATTTACAATATATAACGAAAGCTCTATCAGCGGATATTGAATAAGCAGTATAAATAAACTGCCCACCGTGGCTACTAAAAGCACACGAAACAGGATCACCCGGGTTTCTTTTTCTTTTTGTGCTCCATAGGCCTGGGCTACTAATCCGGTGGTTCCCATGCGCAGAAATCCGAATCCCCAGAAAATAAAATCAAAAATAATACTGCCTACAGCTATGGCCCCTAAGTAGTAAACGTGTTCTAATCGCCCTACAACTGCCGTGTCTATAGCTCCTAACAGCGGCACAGATAGGTTACTGATGATGTTAGGAATGGCCAATCGAAGAATTTGGCGGTTCAATTAAAATGGGTTTTGACATTAAAAA
This sequence comes from uncultured Balneola sp., assembly GCA_964505215.1. Lineage (GTDB taxonomy): Bacteria > Bacteroidota > Rhodothermia > Balneolales > Balneolaceae > Gracilimonas. The sequence goes on along the minus strand of CAZDGU010000012.1, from coordinate 29,831 downwards.
TTAGCGCCCTAAAAATACAAGTACTAAGAGAATTATGAATTCCTATTTTCGATGCGGTATAAAGTTGCATATCTATGGGTGTGCGTGTATTTTCTTTTTCCTATTTTTTTTGCAAAACATATAATTAATTAACTCATTTGCTTTTCACATGGACATTGAATTGCGTAATAAAATATTGACCGTTGTATTAGGAATCATTATCATTGGCCTTTCGTACTGGCTGTATGACTCTCTGGTAACTCCCTACCAAGAAGTAAAGGAAAGGGAAGCTATGACCGAGAAGGTACGCCAGCGCCTGTTAGACACTAAAGATGCCCTAATCCAATACCAAACCAAAAACGAACAGTTTCCTCCTACTGAAGGCGGACTTGACAGCCTTGTAAAATTCCTAAAAACGGACTCAATGATGATTGCAATGGCCGATACGCTTTTTGGAAGCTCGTTCGGTAACAATCCATTTAATGCCGATTCGCTGGTGTTTTCTCCACGTCCTCCTCACTCTAAGTTTATTTATACGCTGAACGATACGCTTCGTCCTCAAATTTACTTACTGGAAGACCCTGACACTGACGATGCTATCGGAAGTCTGGAACGTACTACGATGCGAAATGCCCCAAACTGGAATTAATGGATGAGCAGTCTGCAAATTTAGGTGTTTGTTTTTTTTCGGATCGCCTTTTCTATTCTATTAATGATCCCAAAAATAGCAAACACCTTTTTCGTATAGGCTCTTTTGATTTTAATTTCAACGTGATTGATGCTATTACACGTCAGCACGAAATACATTTCCCTCACTTACTTTCTACTTTTGAGCAGTTTAGAACCGACCATAACATCCGTTCGGTGCGAGCTCTTACCCATCCCTCCCACGAATGCTGGACGGTTTTCCCAAAAGTAGTGTACGATAATGCCGATGAGCGTGAAGATCATTTAGCCATTCTGATGAAAGGTGTAGACCGAGCGCACATCGAACCAACCTGGCACAGCCTGCATAATAATGAGTACAAGTTCTTAACTGTGAGGCGGCGTAATCTGATGGAAGGCTTCGACCGGCTGACAACCCAGGTTGCCACAACCGATTTCAGCAGCGATTTTGAAATGGCTCAGAAATGGTCTGCTTTTGCTAAGCCCGGCGGCTCTTTTTTAATGATTGGCTGCCACAGCAATTTAATCTCAGTGACTTCCTTTTTACTAGGTAAATTCAGAGCCGCTACGTATATCTCATTCGATCAGTCCGAAGACCTTCCCTACCACTGGTTGCAGCACGCAAAAAATTCCAGCTGGATGCGCGGCCTCCATGAAACCATTTATCTTTTTGGACATCAGCCTCACAAAATTAAGCAATCACTTCAGGGTTTTTGGGATGATTCTGCCGAAATAACCACGCTCAACTCTCTGGAAACCATTGGTGTACAAGCCGAAGAGAAAACCTATGGCTTTGACCTGGCTGCGGCTTTTCCCGCCATTCTTCTAAGCTTAGATTTTTAATAATTCGGGAGTTCAATTTGCTCCGTTTTAATGGTTAAATTAACCACACAAATTTAACACGTTAACCCATTAAAGTTTCTGCGCTATGCGGATTATAACCGGAAAGCTAAAAGGCAAACATTTTAATGTACCGGATGATACTGACATCCGCCCCACTGCCGATAGAGTTAAAGAAAGTATTTTTAATTGGCTTGATGCACGATTTTTTTTCGAAGGCACCCTTATTTTAGATTTATTTGCCGGTTCGGGTAATTTAGGGTTTGAAGCCATCTCCCGTGGAGCCAAACGCGTAACCTCCGTAGAAATAGAATCCGATAACACCAAATTGATTGAAAAGTCTGCGCAGCAATTAGGTGTCAGCGAACAAATGCGAATAGTTTGTTCTGATGTGCAGCAGTTTTTAACCGGTGTGCCCATACCCCATCACTTTATTTTTTGTGATCCGCCTTATGATTATCCACTGATGGACGAAATTGTTGATTTAATTTTTCAGGAAAACTGGCTTACGGAAGAAGGCTGGCTTTTTCTGGAACACGATAAATACAAAGACTTCAGCAATCACCCCCACTTCGTGCTTTCCAAAACGTATGGGCGAACCGTTGTCAGCATTTTTCAAAACAAACCGGAAAAATCTTAAATAATTTTTTATGAAAACCATAGCTCTGTATCCCGGCTCATTCGATCCCATCACCAACGGGCATTTAGATATTTTAGAACGTGCCACCAACTTGTTTGATCAGGTAGTGGTAACTGTTGCCGTTAACAAAAATAAAAGTGCGGTCTTTTCCGGCGAAGAGCGGGTTGAACTTATTAAAGAATGCATAGCCAATAACGGCTGGAATAAAAATATAGTAGTCAATCAATTTACCGGATTATTGGTCGATCACGCCCAAAAAATGAATGCCAATACGCTGGTACGCGGCGTGCGCCAAATTTCTGATTTTGAATATGAATTCCGCATGGCGCTTACCAACAAACGTCTGGCCCCAAATATTGACACTATTTTTCTAATGCCGGATGAAGAGTTTACCTTTATTTCAGCTTCTATTGTAAAAGAAGTAGCCTATTGGGGAGGCGACTTAAGCTCCTTCGTTCCCAAAAATGTAGCTGAAGCTCTTACTCTAAAATTTAAGGACAACGCATAATAAAACGGCTTCTTTTCTGAAGGAAACCCCATTATATTCACACTCTCATTTCATTCAATCTCCAAATTTCGTCAGCACTATGATTTCTAAACGCGCTCAAAACGTTCAACCCTCCGCTACCTTAAAAGTAACCGGCCGCGCAAAACAATTGCAACGCCAGGGTAAATCCATTATCTCCTTAAGTGCCGGAGAACCGGATTTTAAAACTCCTAAGCACATTTGTGATGCAGCCATTAAGGCTATTAATGAAGGCTTTCATGGCTATACCATGAACACGGGAATGCCGGAGCTGCGTGAGGCTATCAGCGAAAAGCTAAAGCGCGATAACAACCTGGATTACGATCCTTCTCAAATTGTCTGCTCAAATGGAGCCAAGCAATCGGTTGGATTCAGCCTGCTGGCACTGGTTGACCCAGGCGATGAGGTCATTATTCCCGCACCGTACTGGGTTTCTTACCCCGAAATGACACGCCTGGCCGATGGTACACCGGTAACTGTTCGTACTTCCTTTCAAAATGGCTTCAAGATCACCCCAAAGCTTCTTGAAGAATCCATTACCGACAAAACCAAAGCTCTGATTCTATGTTCACCTTCAAACCCCACCGGTTCTCAATATTCTTTAGAAGAGCTTGAAGGTTTGGCTGAGGTTCTTCGAAAGTATCCGGATGTTTATGTGATCTCGGATGAAATTTATGAGTACATCGTGTTTGATGATGAGCACGTGAGCATCCTGAACGCAGCTCCTGATTTAAAAGACCGCGTAGTTGTGATTAATGGATTTTCTAAAGGATTTGCAATGACCGGCTGGCGATTAGGCTATCTGGCTGCCTCAAAAGAAGTGGCACAAGCGGTGGCCAAAATACAAAGCCAGGAAACCTCGGCCCCTTCTTCTATCTCACAAAAAGCAGGCGAGGCAGCATACACAGGCAGTTTGGATGCTGTTATTAAAATGAGGGAGTCTTTTAAAGAACGCAGAGATTTTATGGTGAATGCTCTTAATGCTATCGAAGGGGTGAACTGCTTTAGTCCCGGCGGTGCCTTTTATGTATTCCCGGATGTTTCTCATTATTTCGATTCTCAAAAACCCGATGGCTCCATCATCTCAACTTCCACCGACCTTTGCCTGTACCTTCTGGATGAATTCGGGCTGGCGTTGGTCCCCGGCGATGCCTTTGGCGAACCCAACGGAGTACGCCTCAGCTACGCCGCCGGAATGAGTGAATTGGAAGCTGCCGTGAAGTTATTAGAAGACGGGTTGGAAAGCCTGAAGTAATGATTTCTTAGTGCAAGTTGGTTAAGTTTTAAACCGCTCCAATATTTGGGACATTAGTTTAATAAAACAGAGAAGTTACCCTGAAATTTCCATTCTACAACTGCTAAATGTCTATAAATAAATCGTTTATATTCTAATTAAGTAGAAATGACTTCATTCAATTTCACGCGGAATCTCGAGATGAATCGCTGATTTTCGCAATGCTTCAGCGAAACACTGCGTCAAACTCTGCGGAACTCAGCGAGAAACCAAAAACCCAATTAAATTTTGCGATAATTTATCTATAAAATAACATTGAACACCGTTCTTAAAGCCCGTATCTTTGGAGTCTTCTTTTACGGGATGTGGCGTAGCCCGGTAGCGCGCTCGGCTGGGGGCCGAGAGGTCGCAGGTTCAAATCCTGTCATCCCGACAACCAAAAAGGGACGTTAGCAATAACGTCCCTTTCTATTTATCCAATATTTGGATGTATTTATTTTAGATAAAATTTCACTCACCCCTTCTTAATTCATCAAGATTCGCGCATTTATTACTTATCAAATGTGACCAATGCACCGATAAGGAACTTTCTATTATTTTTCAGGTAAGCAGCATTACAGCCTTAGAATTATGTATATCATAGATAATCAACAACAGTTAGAGCGCACGAAAGAAATGGTTCCCATTCGCAAGAATATGGAAACCTTTGAAGTGTTTTATCACGACCCGGCTACCGGCAATCTTTGGAAAAGCTTTTTCCCCAGAGGCTATAAAAATCATTCCGGCCCAAAGCTGCTTCGCCCCGAGCCGCTTCCCGATAATCTCGAGCTACAATTAGAAATGTTCCTCAACAGCTCCGACACATCCGATGCCATCGGCTTAGGTATTGAGTGCTCTGTTAAACCTGAAAAATGGGAAGACATTCTGGATATTTTATACCGAAACAGAAGAAAATATCTGCGCACTCATCTCGGCCTTTTTTTGGATAAACTGGGCGTGCTTAGCCCCATTCAATCATTACAAGAGTTAGAACAAAATCCCGCTGATTTCAATTTAACCGAAGAACAGCTCGATGCGCTTAGAAAACGAGCAAAATGGTTAAAAATAAAACGCTTCTTTAATCTGTAGAATTTCTTCTCTTACTACCAATGAGGCCGGGCTCCTGCATTTCTATTCTATATAGCGCAGCTTGTGTAACAGACAAATTTCAAACTTTATAATCTCTCTCCTCACTCTCAGAAATCCCAAACCTGCCTCTAATTAACAGACTTTACCGGCACAAGTCCGTTTTTTTTTACCTAAGAATGAGCTTCTCCCTACCTCCAAAGTTACACTTGTCTTTTTATTGCCGTATTGCCTTTAAAATCAATTTTTTACACGCGAGAAAATCAAACCCAAGAAGCAGATTTCAATCTCAATCCAGCCTTACATTTATATCTAACATTAAATAATTTTAATTCTAATGTTTGTAAATAACGTTCTTTAAAGACGCTTAAAAGCCATTTTTCTCAACCATAAACCAAAATCGGCTTTATTTTAGAATATTAGAATTTCTTAATGTTAGAAACTTTTAATAACTTAGTAGCGAGATAAAGTAATAAAGCTCCATGAGATTAGCAGTCATCCACATATTGATTTTCTTAGCCACCGGTTTCGGCTTTTCGCTTCACGCCCAGAAGACTGCAATCATGCAAGCCAAAGTTGAGATTATAAGCGGAGCGGGTTTCACTTCTGTAAAAGCTCCTACCATCGCATTCAGTAAATCAACGGTGAATAATCCTATTGTGAATGCCGGAGAGTTTTCATTAATCGCTGCTCCCGGCACAGATGTTGATATTCAAATCTCTCAGCATAGTGGCACTTCAAATACTTCGGATAATTCCTTTGCATTTAAATCGCTTCAGGTAGATCGCACCTCTACTCCAAAAGGAGAACATCACGTTTCGGTAAGCGGAATCGCAAATAGCGCCGAGGCTTTAAAGGAATATCCGGGCGGGGGCATTACCGCCGTTATTGAGTATCTCTGAGCCTCCGCAGTTACTACACCGCACAAAACATCCGGTTCAACATTAAAGGATCAATTTCCTTATCGGTATTTAGCGGCAATACCTTAAGTGGTTTTTCGATTTTTTAATCTCTCTTATTAAAAACAAAGGGGTGTACAGCATTGAATGACTTTTCTGCCGGTTTATGAGGTATCTGCTATTCCTTTAGTTAAGGTTGGCTAAAACTTTGAAGAAGAGGGTGTTAATTAACGGGTAGCTTTATTGTAACCGCACCGGCTTCAGCCCATTCTAACCTGATGGCTAAAGAATCTCCCAGCTGTAAGCTGCTGCCGACGTTCATAAGCATAATATGCATGCCACCTTGCTTAAATATTGCCTGTTTTTGGGGCTGAACGACGAGCTGTTTGATTTCCCTCATCCCCATCATTCCGTCTTCGGTTTCGTAAGTTTCGTGTACCTGAGCCATTCCCACACTTTCTGCTTGAATGGAAAGCAGCGTATCAGCAACATCCAGCTGATTCTGATAGGTAAAGTATGCGGCAGTATTTCCGCCTTCTGCGGCCGGCCGGACGTATTCAGCCCGCTGCTGAGTCTGCAGTTCGGCTGAGGGTTTTTGGGTTTCTTTTTGGCTGCAACCCACGGTTAGCAGCAGGCTTGCCATTACCAAAACCGTGTAAATTTTTGTCATCGTATTTTGTTTAGGTCTTCAATTACCAGATTGGGAATCATCGGCAGGCTGCCGGCGTATTCAAATATTACTCTCGATTTTTTATCTAGCACCATAATTTTGTCGGAGTGATTGATGAAGTACAGCTTTTTATCTGCATCTGTTTCCGGCTCAAATGAAATCTGACTTCGCACACGCACGCTGTCCATCAGGGCAAAAACCTGGGTAGAATCTCCGGTTAAAAAAGTAAAGTTTTTACCCACTCCAAAAGCTTCCCCATAATTTGATAATACGGAAGGCGTGTCGCGCTCGGGGTCAAAAGTGGCGGCTACGAAGTGCACATCATCAGGATATTCCATTCTTTTTTGAATGTTAACCAGGTTCTGGGAAATGAGCGAGCAAACATCCGGGCAGTGCGTGTAAATAAATCCTATGACTACATATTTCCCCTTAAAATCATCCGGAAAAGTAACAGGAATATTATCCTGATTGACGAGCTCGAAAGAAGCATCTCCCAAATCGTCTATTACTTTAGGGTTGTTGCAGTTCAGTAAAAATAAAGGCAGCAGAAATATTAAGAAAAAGTTTTTCATAGTTTGAATCTAAGAGTATTCGGTATAACTTTGGGTAAAATAATCATTCAATATCTTGTTATGCATTCACTTAGTAAAGTATTCTCAATTTTAACTATTACCGGCATTTTTCTGTTGGGAGTCGCTTGCGAATCTGAGCAGCGATCTTCCGCATCTCAGCCCGAACAATACGGAGCCGATGAAGCGGTTCCTTTGATTTATCACATGTCGTTTTTACAGCAGTATAGTCAGAAGCTGTATTTATCGGGTAAGGCGCAAAACTGGGAGCTTGCCGATATTTACTCCCACGAAATTGAAGAAATCTCAGAAATGATTGCTGAGGGAAATTTTACGCACGACGAAATCAACCTGAGCCAATTGATGGAATCGATGCTTTTGCCACAAATTGAGCGCATGGAAGATGCCATAGATTCCCAAAGTCCGGAGCAGTTTGAAGCACAATTCAACACATTGATTCAAACCTGCAATCAGTGCCATCAAGCATCTGACTATGACGCTGTAAATATCGCAATTTCGGATAAAAATCCATTCAACCAGGATTTCTCTCCAGCTTCAGAATAATCCTGAACATCTTTTAAAGCCAGCTGATGTTATCTAAGTACCAGATAGCAAAGCTGGCAATTATTGAAATCAAAAAAAGCACATAGGCTTGCTTTACCGGTTTATCCGGTAGAAAGTTATGCAGCGGATTTTTTGTAAAAAACTCTTCCAGCTGCCGGCGGCGCGTCTTTTCGTGTTCATCCATTTTATCTTCAGCTTTTACCAGCACCTCCGCTTCACCGTTCACTTCCTGAAGCTGCTCATTTAAAAAGCCGGCAATGGTGTACTCATCCACCTTCCCCAACTTACTGATGATGAGATAAACCGGTGTGCCCACCATAAAAATGGCAATGCCCACAATAGATTTATCTAATACAGTAAGCTCTGTAATTAAACCTAACAACATGCTAATAAGAATGCCCAGCCCCATTATACTTAATAAAGCGCTGAGCACCAGGCGCAATTTCCAGTTGTAAATGCCCTCCAGCAATACATGTGAGTTATTCATAAACATCCCCTGTTAATTTCTATATTTGAACAGAATATGAACAACCGCGCGTTAGTTTTCAAGCGCTGTTTTATGCCATTCGTCCAACAATAGCTGCATCAGAGAGCGAGCAGCAGAGCGTGAAACAGAGTCTAACATTGCAGGCTCAATTCGGTCGTTCACTTCGTAGGTTACCGCATCACTCCCAAAGGTGTGATAAATCCAGTTTTTGGCAATAGGTGATGAGGTGTCAAACTCCTCTACTCTTATATTTGCCTCCGGATTATCTGCAATTACTTGCTCGGCCCATCTTTGGGTTACATTATCTGGTGTGGTTTTCACTTCTTCATCAATTGGGTAGAAGATATTTTCGTTGGTAGAGTGAAAGTCGATGGCATAAAACATGGTGCGCAGCGCATTCGTTTTAATAGGCAACCATGTATCTCGCACGGTTTGGGTTTCGGGCTGATTGAAGCTTTCCCAATCCCGGTTCAAATCAATACCTGCAGCGTTGTGGCGCCAGTGGCCTAAATCAACCCCATCGGGATTAACCATTGGGATAGCCCGAATAACAAAGGTATTCCTGAACTCTCGGGCTAATTCATGGTCGGCCGTCAGCTCTTCCAAAAACAGCAGAGCGGCCATATATCCGGTAATCTCAGGCGGATGCTGCCGTGCAATAAGACCTAAAACCGGTGCTTTTTTGCCCGGTGCAATTTCTGTAATTTGAAGCTCCCAAATAGGTCGTCCAAGCTTAGACTGTCCGGCTTCTTTAACTTCAACAAAAGGATGTGTGATAATTTCTCTGCTCTCTAATTCCTGCATTAGATGCGAAGAAGTGTGCATGGGCTGCCCGCTAATTATAATAGGATCGGGAGCCAGCATTATTTCGAACTCAGCCATTCCGGTAGCTGTATCGTAACGAACGGGCAGCTGCATTTGCTGTTTCCAGCTTTGGTCGGCTTTTACCCAGCTGTTTACTTTAGGCAGATAGCGATGCGAGCCATCGTTATAATTCAGCCGAATGGTAGCCATGCGCAGTGTATCACTCCATATCTTAAATGCGTACCACGGACTGTTATTAACAGGAGCATTTTCAGGCTCAATTAACACTTCAAAAACAGAATCGCCAACGGCGTAAAAATCATTCACGCGGGCGCCTTCAAATTCATTACTTACCCAAACTTTAGGCGAATCTACACCAATGGTTCTTCGGGGCTGAAGTTCAATTTCTCTGCCGGAGGTGTCGGTCGAATTAGGCGGATCATAAGAAAAACCACTGAACTCTTCCGAGCTTTTACAGGAAACAAGAAGAAGAGAAACAAAAATATAGGTGATATACTTATACATATTATAATAGTAAGCTTGAATTTAGAAGTTAAACAGATTTACTAACCCAACGGCTCGTTAACGCTCGTGAGAAATACTCCCAAGCGCAGACATTTTACTTAAAAGTTGGCAAACAAACATTTCAAAGATAGTAAACATTCTGTTATACTTATCTGCATCTTTTAAAATCAGAACACACACTTTCTTGAAACATAACTTACCACGCTTAGTCGCCTTATTATTTTGTGCCGCCATTCTTTTTGTGGCAAGCTTTTCTGTTGCTGCACAAGATACAGATTATACCGGCAGAATTTGGAAGGTTAAGTATGAGGGTAATAGCACGTTTAGCGGCATGGTACTGAAGGATGCCGTTTTAAGTGAATCGCCCTCCTTTCTGAAGAAATTGGTATTCTGGAAGAGACGAGGCATGAAGCTAAACCAAAACGACCTGAAGCGAGATGTAATTCGGATTCAAAATTTTTACCGGCGCCGCGGCTTTGATGAGGTAAGCGTGAGTTATAGAGTAGAGAAAATTTCGGACTGGAAAAAGAAAGTCATTTTCAGCATTACGGAACGAAGACCTATTATTATTGAAAGTGTTCATTTTATAGTTGATGCTCCTCCAAAAGACAGCCTCATTATTTATAACGCCAAGGACTTCCAAAAAATCAAAAAGAAACTTCCCTATAAGAAACACAAGCGTTACGAAACTGTAAAACAAACGGAAGTAGAAAGCCGCATCGAGGAAGTTCTCAGAGATACCGGCTATCCGTACGCAAAGGGAGCGGTGCGGGCCGAGATTGACAGCGTTTCTAAAAAAGCAGATGTATATATTGAAGCTACCGCCGGTCCGCGTGCCCGCTTTGGCTCCATTACCGTAGAGGGAAACGAAAAGATGAGCGCCGAATACATTAAAAAGGAGGCCGGAATAAGCAGCGGAGATCGCTTTGGGCAGAAAAAGTTAAGAGATGCCCAAAGGGAAGTTTTTAGCCATCATATGTTTAGGTTTGCCCTGATTTCTGTTCCGGAGCAGCCCAAAGATTCTACCCTGGACATCAGGTTTCGGGTGAAAGAAAACCCACTGAGGTCTGTTCAGCTCCAGTTTGGTGTCGGAAACTTCACCCGTGTAAATAATGTGTGGGCCGAATTTTATAAATTTTTCAGAGGGCGGGCTTCATGGACACACCGGAATGTAAGAGGCCGTGGAGAACGTTTTACCGTATCTGCCAATGCCTCGGCCATAGAGCAGCGCCTAAGCACCGACTATCTGTTTCCCTACTTGTTCAACACTAAATCATCTCTGGTTCTTTCTCCATTTATAGAGCACAAACTGGAGCCCTCCTACGAAATTTTAAGAGGGGGCTTTTCTAACAGTTTTGTATATCATTACAGTGAGGATTTAACGGGTTCTATATCTTATGATTATTACCAAAACAAAGAGATTGAAAAAAGTGCCGACCAAAGCCTTCCCGGCGATATTTTAACTTATAACATTTCCACTTTTGGTGTGACCGGTGTGTATTCCGAAAGCTACAGCCGGGGAGAAGATGGATGGTCTGTACAGCCTTTTTGGCGGCTTTCCGGTTTATTTGGAGAATCTACCTACAGCTATCAAAAAACGGGTATAGATGTACGGCGCTTCACCGCTATTACCGATAACATTACCTTTGCAAAGCGCGTGCAGCTCACCGGAATTTATTACTCCAAACAAGACTCTTTACCTTCAGAAGTTCGTGTTTTTAACGGAGGCACCAGTTCCGTACGCGGGTGGAACCGTCAGGAATTAGGACCTAAGCGCCCTATTTTTACCCAAAATGGAAAGTTTGATCATTATGTGCCAACCGGCGGAAGAGCCACCTTCAGCTTTAATACGGAGCTCAGGTTTAAGCTGAATCAGTTGATTAAAGGTTTTGGCATGGCTGCCTTTTTAGACGGCGGTCAAGTTTGGAGTGCCCTCGATCAAATAGGACACAGACCTATTCAGCTTGGAGTTGGCGGGGGCTTCCGGTATCAGTCGCCCATTGGCCCGGTCAGGTTAGATTTGGCCTATAAAATAAATCCTACCAAAGAAGATTTAAACATTTACAACGGAACTAATTATGGAAGCAACTGGAACTACTGGGGGCTTCACATCAGTATTGGGCAGGCATTTTAACGCGCATGAGTAAGGAAAAGCCACATATCGCTATACGGATTTTAAAAGCCTTTGGGTGGACTTTACTTGCCATTTCCTTGCTTATTTTACTTGCACGGCTTTCCCTTAAAACTTCTGTGGTTCACAATTTTGCCAAAGAAAAAGCAGCCGAAATTGCCAATCAACAGCTGAATGCTACCTTAACGCTGGGTGAAATTAACGGCGATTTATGGAAGCATTTCTCCATCAACGAACTCCGCCTTCAGCAAGAAAACACAACCACTGCCTTCATAGATTCTGTTGAAGTGCAGTACAATATCTGGAGCCTTTTATCAGGTTCATTCAGTGCCTCAAAAGTTAGTATTTATGGTCTCCAAGCTTCCATAATAGAAACAACAGACAGCACATTTAACGTGCAAAAACTGGTGAAAGAGCCGGAGCAGCCTCATCCCGAGGAAGCACCCGGAAGCTTTGGCATAAACCTGGAGCAAATTATTCTGGAAAACAGCTCCGTTTATATTCAATCCGCATTATATTTGCCTGACTCTACCCTTCGCATTAATCAGCTTCAGGCACAAGCCGGCTTTAGCTATGCGAATGAAATTTCGGCATCACTTTCTTCCCTTTCTTTCAAACTTAAAGAAGGACGCTTGCCGACTGCCATTGCTGTTGAAACTTCGGGGGCTTTTCACGACAAAGAAATCACCCTGAACCGATTGTTAATAGAAAGCAGCCGCTCGCTGCTGAAAGCCAACGGCGTTGCGAATCTCAAAGACACCGCGCTGAAGGCAGAGGTCAAAGCTGTTCCTTTTTCTCTCAAAGACCTTCAACCCTACCTAAGTGAGGAACTGCCCGAAGAGGAACTGCAGCTCACCCTAAAAGCCGGCGGTACTATGGATTCTCTGCATGTTGAGCTTTCAGCTGAAAGCAAAGGCTTTGATAACTTTTTTGCCATTTCAGATTTTTCTTTTTCTGACGCTCCCACCCTGTTAAAATTTGGTGTACAGGCCGAAAATATAGACCTCGGCTATCTGACTCACGACTCACTGGATGCCAGCATTCAGTCGCTACAGGCTACTTTTGAAGGACGGCTGAACCAAAATATAGCTGAAACCGATGGCACCTGGGGATTTACGCTGGCCGGCATCCGTTATGAGCAGTACGGAGCTGAAAAGCTATTTGGCAGCGGAACGCTTTCTAATAATGAGCTCCGCGCTAATTTCCAGCTCACTCAAGGTCAGAATGAAATTATTGCCAATCCGGTAATTTTGGGGCTGTTTGATGAGCAACCCGACTGGGAAATTCCGGTTCAATTCAAAAATATAAACCCGGGATTATGGTTCCAAAATCCGGATTTAGATGGAAATATCAGCTTAAGTACGTTTGTGGAGGGAACCGGTTTTGAACTTCCCGAACATAAGCCGTGGTCATATTCTATTCATATACCGCCTGCAGTCCGGATCAAACCTCAGCACCCCGATTCTGCTTTAAGCATTCGTCTTTACTCTGAAGTGGACACCGCTTTCATTGGAGGCCAGGCCATTTCTGATTTGAATTTTGAAGGTGACATCAGCCGGAATTCCATTACAAGTCAGGGGCTTGTGAAGCTGATTGATGATTCTTTGGCTATTTCAGCAACCGTTTCAAACTTATTAGAAGACCAATTGTCCTTCGCCTTTCAGCTGAATACACAGCAGTTTAACGCTGCAGAAGTAGTTGGAATGGAAGATTTTCCTACCCGGATTAATTTAGCAGCAAAAGGCTCGGGCCGGTATTCAGCAGGTGGAGATATTCAGGTTCAAACTCAGGTTTCGGCAGATTCGAGCTACCTGAACGGAGCTGCCTTAGATAAGCTCAGCCTAACCGCAAACTTGCACAACAATACGCTTATCATTCCACAGGTAAAACTTAAGAGTGAAGTAGCTGACGGTACCTTTTCAGCCCGCCGGAATATTTCTGATCGCACCGACCCAACGAACAGGCTAACCGTAGATGTACAGCTCAAAAACCTTCAGCCCATTGCCGATTTTATAGATGCCAAAAAGCTAAGCGGCACCGGCACTATCACAGGAAATGTAACCGATACCAATGCCAAAAAGCTTCAGTTTGATGGAAATATTGAACTGCATGATGTTGCCTACGACTCCCTTTTTTCTGCAAAATCTATTGTGGGCAAAAACACCATTACCATCGGGGAAGAGTATGCGTACGATCTTGCCCTTGACATTACTAAACCGGCTTACACACAGTTTAAACTGCAAGATCTCCACTTTCAAACCCACGGAACCGCAACGCCCGACTCAATGCTCGGCAACTTTGTTCTGAATATTGAAAGTGACGGAGCGGGAAGCATCACGCAGTCCGGAAATTACCGGGTTGGTCTCGATACGCTGAGCGGAAGCCTGATTTGGAATCAATTTAACTATCAAACGCCGGTAAGTACACTGCTGCTTCAGAGGCCGTTCGAGGTGTCTTACCAAAATTCGGTTCTTCAAACTGATACCTTAGAACTTCGGGCAGAAGATGGAACCTTTTTTGAGCTCAGCGTGCCTTATGCCGATTCACTCCGCCAGCACGGGCGTATAAACGGCCGGGATTTTAATTTTGGGGTGATTCAAGAAATCATTTTTGATGAGCGCTTTGTAGATGGCGTACTATCGGGCAATTTAGCGCTTTCAAACACGCCCGATTCTCTATCCGGAAATGGCGCCATAACCATCAATCACCTTAGCTACAAGGGAACCGATGTGGACACCTTAGACCTCGACTTTGGGCTTTCTTCCGGCAGGTTGAAGGCCACGCTGGATCTGATTATTGAAGACGAAAGTAAAGTTTCGGGCTTTGTGGATGTCCCATTTACCACAAATGATCCCGGTACTATAGACGATGCTTTTTTTGAAGAAAAAGTAGAGGGGCGGTTTGAAATTAAACCTATCGCATTAAGTGAACTTCAAAGTATTTTAAATGCTTTCGAAATTAAGAACACCAAGGGCATTTTTACCTTTAACGGAAGCTTAAGCGGCACCGCCGGTGAGCCTGATTTTGAAGGAAATTTTGAACTGAAAGATCCGGTGCTTTCCGGCATAAAAGTTGATACGGCATTTGCCGACTTTTCCTACCATCATCAACAAAAAAATATAACACTGAAAGCGGGATTAAACGTACAGCAGCAGCGCGCGGCTTCTATTGATGCAAGCGTTCCGATTTCTATGGATTTCAGAACTTTTGAGCTGAATATGCCGGAGGAAACCGATTCTATTGAAGTACAAATTCTTACCGATGATTTTAATATTTCGATAGCAAATGACTTTTTAGATAAACACTATTTGAAAAATATTAAAGGGCTTTTAAATGCAAATATTGACCTTTCAGGTGTTAAAAGTGAACTGACGCCCCAAGGCAAGCTAACGCTGACAAAGGCAGAAGTGGAAGTTCCGATAGCCGGAATCAAGCTTAAAAATATAAGCTCAGAACTTAACCTGAGCGAAAAAGGATTATCGTTAGATCACTTTTCCATGGAAAGCGGCAGCGGAAAACTAACGGCAAATGGAATGATTAAAACGGATGGCCTCTCTCCCGTCGGAATTGATATAAAGGCAGATGCTACCCGTTTTAAGTTAGCCAACACCGCCGATTACAACCTTACAATTGACATGGATGCCGCCCTGACAGGAGAGCCTTATCGCCCCAAAGCCTCCGGTAAATTAACCGTGAAAAACGGCTTTATTTATCTGCAAAATTTTGGGGAAAAATCGGTAGAAAATGTAGAGCTGGAAGAAGAAGAAACCACCTCTTTTAGCCTGTACGACTCTCTGGCTATTGACATGGAATTTGAAATAGAACGAAATTTCCAAATTCGAAACAGACGCTATCTGGATATGGAAGTTTCTTTATCGGGAAATCTGGAAGCTCAAAAACCCGTTCGTAAAGACCTTCAGCTGTTCGGCGCCCTTACGGCGAATGATGGCTTTGTTCGTCCACTCGGTAAACAATTTAATATTGATGAAGGCCGCTTCACCTTTAGCGGTCCCATGGTGAATCCTGAAATCTATATTAAAACCAGCTACATTCCTCAAACTTCCCAAAAACAGGGCTCGCTCATCACCTTGTTTTATATTATTGAAGGATCGGCTCAGGATCCAAACTTCAGGTTTGAAAGTGAACCTACCATGGAGCAGCAGGATATTATTTGCTACACTTTATTTAACAAACCGTGCTATGCTTTAGACTCGTGGCAGCAAGCTATTAGCGGACAAGGCGGAGCATCGCCCACCGACCTGTTGGTTGGCGTACTTTTGGATGAATTTGAAACCTTAGCAACCCAGCAGCTGGGCATAGATGTGGTGCAAATTGACAACAACCGATCGGGCGGCACTTCCATAAAAACGGGCTGGTATGTAAACCAAAAAACGTTTTTTGCTATTATAAATCGCCTGGGTGGCTCTGATGCAAAAACCTTGTTTGTGCTGGAATATCTGCTTAAAGAAAATCTGGATTTAATTATCACCCAGGGCGATGACAGCCGGCAGGGTGTAGATATACGCTGGCAGTATGATTATTAGGGTGTTAGGGTGTTAAGGTTTTTGAGTGTTCGGGTGTTAGAGTGTTCGGGTTTTTGGGTTTTTAGGTGGGTTGAAGCCAGTTATTTGTTGGAGTGTTATCAAACCTTTTTACGCATTCATCGCCAGCATCTTTCCCCGCTACAGCACTCATGGGTATTAATGCCACAGCGGGCACATTGCCCATGCCCGTGCACCCAAATTAATTCGGCTAATTGTCCGCAATATGGGCAGCGGCGCTTCGCCTCCGAATTCCTTTCCGTTTTATTTTCTTGCGCTGATTTATCCATCCCTCTCCGTCAGTTCTGCATAGGCAACTTCAATATTGGCACTCAGGGGAAGCCGCCAGCCGGGAGCGTTAAAAGCTTCGAAGCCTTCCAGAGCTTCCTTCTTTATAAGCTCTTCTTTCGGTTTGCCCGCATCAATTCCTTTTTGAGTGAAATTAAGCAAAGCCTCTAAAAAAGCTTTCATCACGGCTAAATCATCCCTTGTTCCCGTTATACCAAACTCCGAACTGCCGTGCCCAAAAATATACTTTGTGTCTGCCGGTAAATCATTTGCGGTGTTTTCCAGAACCTGTATCCAGTTTGAGATGGAAGCTCCTGCAGGCCGATCTATGTACGGATGTGCCCGATTAAACATCAAATCGCCCATGTGAGCAACCCTGGCTTTTTCAAAATAAACAACGGAATCGCCGCCGGTGTGAGCCGGGCCGTAATAGTTCAAATGAACAGTTTCATCTCCCACATCTTTTTTCCAGCTTTTCTTATACACAGTGTCGGGCAGAGCCAGCTCGTCATCACTTTTATCAGAAGCATTTTTCATTAAGCCGGGCACATTTTCGTGTGCTACAATATGCTTTACCTTGGGCTGAAAAACCGGATTACCGCCGGTGTGATCGCCGTGATGGTGCGTGTTAATCAGCATATCGAAGTTCAGATCTGTTCTTTCCTCAAGTCCGGCCACGCATTCTGCGGCAGTATCCGGAAATTGTGCGTCTATAATAACCACAGCCTCTTTATTCACCAGCCAGCCGATGGTTCCGCCTTTGGCCACAAAAGTGCCTACATTTCTTCGCACGGTTGCAAAATTGCCTTCAGAAATCGACCCAAACACCTTATGAACCGGAAATAAAGCAGAGGCTCCCATTAATGCTGATTTCACTAAAAACTCCCGTCGTTTCATAAGCCTGAGGTTTATTAATTGATGTATGAAAGAAATAACGAAAAATTTTTAAAAATTCATTCCTAATAACAAACAGTACTATCCGGCAATGCTGACAGGTGTCCGTTTTCCTGACGAGTGGATATAAAAGGCAATGTCCGACCGCAGAGAGGCAATGAGATGTACTAAAAACCCAAACACATCCACGAGACTGCCGCGTCGTGTAGTCTTTGAGCTTTTCAGCCCAAAGAATAATACTCCTCGCAGACGTATTCCTTTGCGAAGCGGAAACGGGAATAACCACGCTTGCCACATCAACCGCCGAAGCAATCTCGGAAATGTGCTCGTAAACTTCATCAGCCCGTACCTTGGCGATATTTCATGAACTGGGTGGTTCTTTACAGCGCTCCCAACGAGGTCGTTGGGAGCGAGGATAACGCGGAGTGAAGGATCTGTTTGAAGCGGTTTGGGGTACAAACCTACGAGATGTGTGAGCAGAAATAATATTTCAATCATCCTCCGCCAACACCTCTCGCAAATCATTCAACATAAAGTTGAATGATTTGCACTCTCCTCGAGGAGAGACTTACATTTTAGATGAAAATAAGTTCAGAAATAAGCTACAGTCATCACTGTCAAAAACGAGCAAGAAAAAAGTCCTTCCTTGAGGAAGGTGCCATGTGCAGCTCGCCACACATGCGGAAGGTGTTAGTGGACATGGGCAGTACTGCAATTCCATGTCCAATACCGGCTTACTAACAAATCCTGATCACTGTAAACTGCTCCCTGTTCACTGAAACCTTAGCTCATTCCGCGATAGCGGCCGGGTTTGTGGTTGATGGCTAAAATGATGTTTAACGCCACAGCTGCCAGCACCGAAAAGGCGAGTGCTTTCCAATCAACAATAAAAAAGGCGGCTAAAATAATGAGCGTATCTGCAACCATCTGGAACTTCCCGGCACTGATTTGAAAATATTCTTGCACATAAATAGACAGGATGTTCAACCCTCCCAGGCTTGCTTTGTGACGGAAGAGCATCAGCAGGCCGCTGCCAATCAGAAATCCCCCAAATATTGCTGCAAACCACGGATTGATTTCTCCAAACTCAAATACTTTGGGAATGAATTCGGTTAAAAAAGAGACGCCCGTAACGGCTAAAAATGTTTTGATGGTAAAATCCCAGCCCAGCTTTTTTACCGCCAGCACATAAAACGGCAGATTGATAATGAAGAAAATAGGCCCAAATGACCATTCTGTGGCATATTGAGTCAGAAAAGCAGCACCGGCGGTTCCCCCAATCAGGAAATTCATGTGAGAGAAAATAGAAATTCCAAAAGCCGCCATCAGCGAGCCAATGATAATTCCCTGCACATCATCTATTACGGAATGCTTGTGATTTTCGGTTTCCGATTGTTCTTGTGTAGTGTGTTCTTGCGTATTCGTAGTATTGCTTTTTGACATTTATTTAGCTGTCGTCCCTGATAAATAATAATATAGCCGCGTGCGGAACGATGATATATTTCTCGGTTTCAAATTCAATTTCATAGGCTTGATTTTTCAGGAAAATGGCAAGGTCTCCTTCCTCTGCCTGCATTCCGATATATTTGGTATCGGTGGTGTCTTTCCAGGCCTCTTCCACATCATGATTTGGAATAGGATAACCCGGACCGGTTTTGAGTACATAACCGCTTTGTATTTCTTCCTTTTCTTTAACGGAAGCCGGTAGCACCAGTCCGCTTCGGGTGTGCGTTTCCATATCTCGCGGCTTAATGAGCACCCGATCTCCAACTACCACAAATTTGTCAATAGAGTTTAAATATTCTTGTATCATAGCTGCATTAAAAATTTTTGTAAAGATACGGAATTTGAAGCTTTGGTAAACATTTTTACGCTCTTCAATTATCCGCATGCCATCACCCCGCGAAACTTTTTACTGCTTTTGTACGATACACCTCTTAGGAATAAAACTGACGCTATGAATAACAAATTATGTGTAATTACCGGTGCTAACTCGGGCATCGGTTTCGAAACGGCAAAGGCGCTGGCCCAAAAGGGCGCATATCTGGTAATGGTTTGCCGGAATGAAGAAAAAGCCCAAGCTGCCCGACAGGAAATTATGGCTCAAACCCACGGCGCCGGCATTGATATTGTGTTGTGCGATTTTGCCATTCAATCCGACATCCACAAAGCCGCTGAGCAAATAATTGCAGACTACGAGCAAATTGATGTGCTTATTAACAATCACGGGTTCATCCCTTCTGAAAAAGAAGAAACCATAGACGGACTGGAAAAAACCTTTGCTGTCAATCATCTGGGCTACTTTTTATTTACCCATTTACTGTTAGATAAAGTGAATGCCTCCGATTATGCCCGCATTATTAATGTTGCTTCTGAAGCGCACCGCGCCGGCTCTTTCAATCCCAAAAACGTACAGCTGAAAAATGATTTCAATGCGTTTAAAGCCTACGGTAATTCTAAATTATACAACATTTTATTCACCAAAGAGCTTGCACGGCGCCTGGCTGAAACAACGTTACAGTAAACTGTCTTCATCCCGGAGTGGTAGCTTCTAATTTTGGGCAAAGCGGAAGCCGGTTAGTTCGTCTGGCTTACTCAATCGGTAAATTATTTATGATCTCGTCAGAAACAGGAGCAGAGACTTCGATTTATTTAGCTTCCTCCGAAGAGGTAGATTCCGTAAATGGAGCTTATTTTAAAAACAAAAAGCCGGCCGCCCCAAGCAAAGCAGCCCGCAGCGAAGAAGCTGCCGCCAAACTCTGGGAAATCAGTGAAAAATTGTGCGAGTTGTAGAAATGTAATTCACTCTCGTTATGAACCGGAGGTTGGAGGACGAGGGTAAATATCAAATAAAAAACCCCGAATGACTAAAATCAATCGGGGAAATTGTATCTAAATCGTGTGGTAGCTGTTAGCTTATTTTACATTCAGTTTGGCAATTACAATGCCTGCTATCATTACCACTGCAGAAATTATAATGGGGGTATAATCGCCGGTGCTAATAGCTACATCGGCACCAAAAGCCTCAAACGATTCGGAATCTTGAAAATATTGGTATCCGAAATAAATAACTCCTAAGAGTCCACCCGCTGTGAGAATTCCGCCTATAGTTCGTTTCATGAGTATTTATTTTTGTTAAGGTTCATTTTATTAAAGGTGTTTTGAGGCTTTTTGTTCCTTTTCACCATAACGAACCCCGCTCAAACACTCACCAAAAGCAGGCAAGCTGCTTAGTAAGAGGCATACACGCTGGTGGAGCCGTCTTTGTGTACTAACAGCACATCGTAGCTTTCAGGAGCTCGTCCCGGCGTTTCCATTCCCGGCGAGCCAAAGGGCATTTCCGGAACGGCCAAGCCAATAGCATCCGGCTTTTCTTTCAGCATGCGCTCAACTTCGGCGCGCGGAACGTGGCCTTCTACCACATAACCTTCTACAATAGCTGTATGGCAAGAGGATAAATTTCTGCTAATACCTTTGTCGTGCTTCACCTGTGCTAATACCGGAGTGGCTACTTCTTTTACGTAAAAATCTCCCTCCATCATGTGGCTGCCCCAGGCCGTGCAGCATTGGCAGCCTTCGTTTTTATACATCACCACTTCGGTGCCGCTTGCCAGTAAATTAGAGGACGAATTACCCGGCCAAAATAAAAATATCGCTACGCCTGCGGTGATTAAAAGTCCGGCTACTAAAATCTTATTATTGCTCATATCGGTTACTTGTTTTTAAAAATGACGGGTAAAAGATAACCTACTTTTAGCAACTTTGTTTCATTTGAGCCATGAAATTTAAACTGTTTTTCAGGTTCATTTTTTGGGGTGAACCGATGTCAGCTTCTCTGCCCATTCTGATGCAAAAGTTCATCAATCCAGTTTAGCTTTAGTCAATCTTCTGGAATTAAATACCACGTTGATAGAGCTAAACGCCATGGCAGCTTCGGCCAGCAGCGGATGCAAAAAGCCCATAAGCGCCAGAGGAATCATAATCAGGTTATAGAAAAAGGCCCAGAACAAGTTTTGCTTAATTTTGGTGAAGGTTTTCTTGCTCAGATTAATAGCCCGAATCACGGCCGAAAGATCTCCCTTCACCAATACAATATCACCCGATTCTATGGCCACATCGGTCCCCGTTCCAATGGCAATTCCCACATCAGCGAGGGTAAGCGCGGGGGCATCATTAATGCCATCGCCCACCATAGCAACCACTTTTCCGGACTGCTGAAGCTTTTTCACCTCATCCGATTTTTCGTTGGGCATCACCTCCGCAATTACTTCATCAATGCCCACGCTATCGGCAATAACGCGCGCCGTTTTGTAATTATCGCCGGTTATCATAATGGTTTTCATTCCCGATTTTTTCAGGGTTGAGATAGCTTCTTTGCTGTCTTCTTTCACCTCATCGGCAATGCCTAATACGCCTATCAGTTTTGTATCTCTGCTTACATAAACGGCGGTTTTGGCCTGCTCTTCCAGGCTCGTTTTTTGGGCTGATGCTTCCTCAGAAACCTTCACTCCTAAATCTTCCATCAATCCGGCCGTTCCAATCCCAACTTCCATTCCATCAACCGTCGCCTTTACGCCTTTACCGGTAATACTTTCAAATCCTTTGGATTTTTTTATGGAGTGATTCCGGCCTTCCGCATAGCGCACAACCGCTTGTGCCAGCGGATGCTCCGAGCTGTATTCTACCGATGCCGCATACGCAAGCACCTCTTCTTTTTTCTCATCACCAAAAGAAATTATATCGGTAACCTGCGGCTCGCCTTTGGTAATAGTTCCGGTTTTGTCAAATATCATAACATCCACGTCTTTCATGCGCTGAATGGCTTCTCCCTTTCGGATGAGAATGCCGTTTTCAGCTCCCAATCCTGAGCCTACCATCAGTGCGGTGGGCGTTGCGAGGCCGAGCGCACAAGGACACGCAATCACCAGTACGGCAATCATCACGTAAAAAGCCATGGCTGTAGAACCGAGCTCAGGATTTACCCACGGCAAATATCCGGCAGCCCATTCCACAATTCCGCCTAAATACTCAGGAAACAGCAGCCACGCACTCAACGATGCCAGGGCCAGCACCAACACGGCCGGCACAAATACTTTGGTTACCTGATCGGCAAAATCCTGAATGGGAATTTTACTTCCCTGCGCTTCTTCCACCATTTTTATAACCTGATTTAAGAAAGTCTGACTGCCCACTTTTGTCGCCTTCACCTTCAGCACGCTGTTGGTGTTTACGGTGGCGCCAATTACCTCGTCTCCGACAGATTTCTCCACCGGCATAGACTCACCCGTGGCAATAGATTCATCCACCGAACTGCTTCCTTCAATCACCTCTCCATCGGTGGGAATTTTTTCGCC
Source organism: uncultured Balneola sp. (assembly GCA_964505215.1). Taxonomy (GTDB): domain Bacteria; phylum Bacteroidota; class Rhodothermia; order Balneolales; family Balneolaceae; genus Gracilimonas. The sequence goes on along the minus strand of CAZDGU010000012.1, from coordinate 7,095 downwards.
GGGACGTACCAGCATCACATCGCCGGCTTTCAAATCTTTCACGGAGATTTTAACTTCTTCCCCATTTCGTATAACAGAAGCATCCTTTGCTCCCAAAGTCATCAGCTTTCGGATAGATTCAGAAGCACTTCCTTTGGCTTTCGTTTCGATATAACGCCCCGTTAGGTGGAAGGCCATAATCATGCCTCCAATCATCGCAAAGCTGTGGAAATTAGGTGCCAGCCCGAGATTATGCAGCAGCGCCACAAATCCCGTAGAAAGTGCCGCAAGTGCTCCCATGGCAATCAGCACGTCCATATTCGGGTTTAGATTTTTGGTGGAATTCCACGCGCTTTTCATGGTTTCCCAACCCGGCACAAAAATGGTAAATGCGGATAGAATAATCATTCCCATCTCCATGCCTACGGCGCCTAAAAACATATAGCCGGTAATCCACATGGGCAACATCCACGCCAGCATAAGAATGGTGGGCACCCACGACCAAATCATATTTTGCTTGGCGGTTTCGTACTTTTTACGCTCCCGCTCTTCCACCTGCTCGGCCTTACTTTCCTGATCGTCTTCTCCGTTGCTAACCAGCGTAAATCCGGCTTTGGAAATGGCATCGGCAAATACCTGCATATCCATTTCACCTTCGTACTCTACCAGAGCCGAATCGGTGGCCAAATTGACCTGCGCATCGGCAACACCCTCAATATTTTCGAGCTGCTTATCCACTGCATTCACACAGCCCGTACAGTGCATTCCATCTATTTGAAGCGTGATTTTATTCATTATTGCTACTCACTAAAAATTGATTTGATAACTCTTTTACTGAATGCATGAAGTGAGCACTTCTCCCTCTGCATTCCATAATTAAAAACAGCGGTGTGATCGAATCACCCGCCGATCTGTGGAACCGCTCTTAGGAGCGCACTCCCGCCACGGTAAAACCGGCATCTTCTACCGCTTTTTCAAAATCAGAAAGTTGAAGTTTGGTTTCATCGAAGCTAACTTCCGCCATTCCATCTTCCAGTTTTACGCTGGCGGCTTCCACTCCATCCAAATCCATTAAGGCCGATTCTACGGAGTTCACACAACCACTGCAGCCCATTCCTGAAATATTTAATATCGTCTTCTTCATTTTCATACTCCTTAATTACTAAAATTTTCCTTGGCTTAAGATATCATTCTAAACTCCACCATAAATGCCGAATAATGGTTAATACTTATCAAATCTTGTTTTTTTGGGGTGATTTTTCTGCGAGATTAATTTTTGGGAGGAGGACGAGCTTTGAAATTACTTATGATTTCTTCATTTTTATTTTCGTTAATCTTGTGACAACAGGAGTAAAGCTAACGTACGAAACAGAGGTTGTGAATAGTGTTGGTATGATGCTGATGTTTTGCGGCATACTGAAAAAAACCAACGCTCGGTCAAGCACATTTGGTTTTGTAAAGCTAAAAAACCAAAAGACTTGCCCTTTCCCACCTCACGAAAATACAGCGAATAAATCAACTGAATAATAGTGAGTTTTTACTATATTTGATCCAAATTAAATAAATTAGGTTTCAAATGAACCGAATTAAAGAAGTTCTAAAAGACAAAGGAATATCTCAAACTTGGCTTTCCAAGAAAACAGGAAAGAGTTATACCACGATTAACGAGTACGCTCGAAACGTCAGACAACCAAGTTTAGTAGATTTATACCAAATTGCTGATATCCTGCAAGTTTCAGCAAAGGACTTACTAATCGACAAAACGGAATTAAAGTGAGTAAAAAAGAAAAGAACCTCGATATTTTTATTAGCAAACTGTTAGACAGGGCTAAAATAAAATACAGTGCCGATGGAAGTAGCATTAAAGAAATTAATGACGCTTTAAAAACAGCTTCCAAAAAAGGAACAGGACGAGTTGGATTTCCAGAATTCGTTGGAATATCTAATGACTTTATTATTGTCATAGAGGACAAAGCCGATTTGGATAAGCAAGTAAACTATGTTAGTGAAGAACAAACAGAATATGCGGTTGACGTTAAATCACTAAAGAATTTTGCGGAAAACGGAGCTTTCCACTACGGAAAACATATTATTGAAAACACTACTTTCAAAAAAGTATTTGCGTTTGGTTGTTCGGGAGACGAAAAACACCATGTAATCCGGCCAATTTTCATTGATAAAAACGGTTACAAACCTTTAAAACCAGTTGAAAACTTTGAAAATTTTTCGGCTTCAAATATTGATAAATATTACAGAGAACAAGTTCTTGAAGAAACACCAGCAGAAACTTTAGAACTTGAAGAAGTTTTAAAGAAATCGGCTGAACTTCACGAAGCATTGAGAAATTACGGACAATTAGGAGATTCAGAAAAACCACTTGTTGTTGCGGCAATACTTTTGGCACTTCGAGAAGATTCTAAAATTGCTGACCAACTAAAAGGCGACAACTTAAAAACAGACGGTAAAATTATCTTTGACGCACTTTCTACACATATGACACGTGTGGAAGTAAAACCAGAAACCAAAAAAGAACAGGTTCTAGCTCAATTTGACATTATAAAAAACAGAACACTACTAAATCAAATTGATGACCGTTTGGAAAAAACACCTCTTAAATACTTTACTGAGTTTTTGAAAAAAAATGTGTACGCAAGTGTCGTTGCCAATTCTACCGAAGACGTTTTGGGACGTTTTTATGGCGAGTTTATTCGTTATAGCGGTGGAGACGGTCAAACTTTAGGCGTTGTGCTTACACCAAGTCACATCACCGATATTTTTTGTGATTTAGCAGACTTAAAACCTACTGATATTGTTTTTGACCCTTGCTGTGGTACAGGAGGGTTTTTGATTGCTGCAATGCACAAAATGTTAGAACAAGCCAAGCCCGAAGAAGTCGAAACCATAAAAAGAGATAGAATACACGGAATAGAAATCAGAGAAGATATGTTTTCTATTGCTACGACAAATATGATTTTGCGAGGCGATGGAAAAAGTAACTTGATAAAAAATGATTTTCTAAAACGAGATATAAAATCAATGCGAGCCAACAATTATACAGTTGGTTTTATAAACCCACCCTATTCCCAAGCTAAAGGAAAAGACACAGCACATTTATCTGAAATACATTTTATCGAACATTTATTGGACGGCATGGCGGACAATGGAAGATGCGTAATTATTGTTCCCCAATCTACAATGGTTGGAAAATCCAAAGTCGATAAAGAAGTAAAAAAACGCATTCTTACAAAACACACGTTAGAAGGAGTAATCACACTCAATAAAGAAACGTTTTACGGAGTTGGAACAAATCCTTGTATTGCCATTTTTACAGCTCACAAAGCACATTCTGAAAAGAAATTCTGCAAATTCATTAATTACGAAGATGACGGATTTACAGTTCATAAACACGTAGGGTTAGTAGAAACGGAACGTGCCAAAGAGCGAAAAGCCCATTTACTAAATTGTTGGTTACACGATGCTCCGGCCGAAACCAAATTTATGGTAAAAACCACCATAGAACCCGATGATGAATGGTTACACTCATTCTATTATTTCAATGATGAAATACCAAAGGCAGAAGATTTTGAAAACACCATTGCAGAATATCTCACTTTTGAGTTTAATATGATTATGCAAGGTAAAAGTTACCTATTTGAAAATGAAGAATAATATGAATCTAAAATTAACAAATAGAGAGTGGAAACAATTTAAACTTTCTTCAATTTTCAAAATTGAAAATTGTAAATGCTCAAAAGTCTCAGGACTTCAAAAAGGATCAACACCATATGTTGGTGCAACAAATAGAAATAATGGTGTAATGAATTTCGTAAAAGCAGATGAGAAATTAATTACGAAAGGAAATTGTCTTGCATTTATTTGTGATGGAGAAGGTTCAGTAGGATATTCAGTTTACAAATCAGAAGATTTTGTAGGTTCAACAACGGTTAAAGTTGGCAGAAATAATAACCTAAATAAATACAATGCAACTTTTATTACCACAATAGCAGATACTGTAAGGAGCAAATATAATTTTGGTTTCAAACGAAATACAACACATTTAAAGAATGAAATTTTGATGCTTCCTACAAATACAAAAGGCGAACCCGATTTTGATTTTATGGAAGCCTTTATGAAGCAAAAAGAACAGGAAAAGTTTCAAGAATACGACAACTATATAAGCCAACGAATTAAAACATTAAAAGACTTTCAAACTGTTCAACAGCTTAAAGAAAAGGAATGGGGCGAATTTTTCATTGAAGATATTGCAGAAATATTATCAGGCAAAGATATTTATGGTTCTGAAAGGATAAAGGGTAATACACCATACATTTCTGCAACTGCAAATAACAATGGAATTGGTCATTTTGTTGGTAATGACAATCCTACTAAAGAATCGGGCTGTTTGTCAGTAAATAGGAATGGTTCTGTTGGATATTCATTTTATCATCCTTACAATGCTTTATTTTCAAATGACTGTAGAAAATTAAGACTAAAGAGTTCAAATAAACACGTTGGGATTTTTATTTCGCAACAAATAACAAGACAAAAGGGAAAATATGGATACGGTTACAAAATGGGAACTGCGAGATTAAAAAGACAAAAAATAATGCTTCCAGTAAACGACCAAAACGAACCCGATTATAATTATATGGAAAACTATATGAAACAATTGGAATACAAAAAACTAAATGAATATTTAACAAAGAAACAGAATTTAAATTCCAAAGCTTAATGCCATACACTTTTGCCAACGCTGAACGGACTGAAAAATAAAAAGTACGACCGCACAACATTGTGTATTAGCAATAACGGGTTAAGTGCAAATTTGAAACGTAAAACTATAAATCAAAGACCGGTTCAATCTGGCAGTTTAGTGCTTCGTAATCCCGCACTACGCTTATACTTGACCGCTGCCAACATTCGAAACAAATGAATACCCCCGATTTCAAGAAGTACTTTCTTAGAACGCTGGTCATTGCGCTTTCCATAGGTGCAGCAATAGGAATATTCATTTTTCTTGTTGGCGATTTTGGTGAAACGGAAGCTCGATTGCTTTTAACGACTTTAGCAATCGGGAGCTATAGCCTGACAGGACTTTGCAGTGCGGCAAATCAAAATCGAGCCGGCCTAAAAGTATTTTCAATTACCGGGATGCTCATATCTATAATTGGCTTCTTGGTTACCTTGGGAGCCGTTTGGGAATTAGTTGACTTGGAAGATATTTGGAAAACCATGGTCATTTTTCTCATTCTGTCCGTGGCAACAGCTCATGCTTCGCTCTTGCTTCTAATCAGGCCCAAGTCGAAGAATATTACGTATTCATTAATCGCTACAATGGTGTTCATTTCATTAGTCGCGCTGATGTTAATCAAGTCGATAATAACCGAATTTGATGAGTCTGAATTCTATTTTAGACTATTAGGGGTTTTCTCAATACTTAATGTTTTAGGAACAATAGTCACACCGATTTTAAATAGAATAACGGATAAAAAAGAGGACATAACTTCCTCCGGCGAGAGTTAAAATCATAAGAATCACGACAAATGACCAACAAAATCGCAGTTTTAAGGGGTATAAACGTTGGTGGGAAACGAAGAATCCTGATGGCAGATTTGAAGCTAATATTCAGGGAATTAGGCTGCACAGATGTTGCAACCTACATTCAAAGTGGCAACGTTATTTTTAAATCCCAAGCCGAAAGTCAAGAATTGGAAAACAGAATAGCAAAAGCCATTACCGAAACGTTTGGCTTTGATGTCCCGGTGATTGTTCGGACCTCAGAGGAGCTGTCAGAATCAGCTACCCGAAACCCTTTTTACAAAACCGATACGGACATAAATAAGTTACATTTAACCTTTCTGAAAGAAAAGCCAAGCGAAGAAAACAGGGAACACGCCGAAACCTATATTTACGAACCTGATAAATTTATAATTGACCGGAAAGATGTGTTCATTTTCTGTGAAGGAAAATATCATAAAACTAAATTGACCAATAATTTCTTCGAAAAGAAACTGAAAGTAGGTGCAACAACCCGAAATTGGAAAACGGTTATGAAATTAATTGAACTCAGCAAAAATTGAGCTGTGTTTGAAAAGGTTTAAAAGCTGTCTGAAAGCCGGATTCATCACCTGCAACAAATTCCTTTCAACTATGAACGGTCTTTCCTTCCTTAATCCACCCTTTCTGGCGACCAATCCGGGTATTTAGCCCTTCTTTGCTCTTTATTATTACCAGAATGTGAGCATCAACTTTGAAATCACTTCCGTTTTCTTCATTTTACTTATGCTGTTTTTGTGATAAAAGCAGCACAGGTTGTGCATGAATTAGGCAAACGTAAATAGTGTTGGTGATTTACTAATGTTGAAACCAACACAAAAAATTGTACTAAGATTTAAGTAAATTGGATGAAAAATAATAGAATGGGAAGTTTAACTATATCAAATAAAACGTTAGATAAGTATTTCGGTTATCTGAAAAATTTGGATAATGACTCCAAAAAGAATTTAATTATCAAATTGACAAAATCCATAGAGACAGAATCAAAGAAAGCATTTGATATAAAATCAATCTACGGCGCTTGGGAAGACGACAAATCTTCCGATGAGATAATCAAAGAAATAAAATCTTCCAGGGTTGAGAAACGAAATAATCCGAGTTTGGGATGAAATATCTTTTAGACACGAATATCTGCATCCACTTCTTTCGTGGAAAATTTAATCTGATTGAAAAGTTTCAAGAAATTAATTTAGAGGATTGCGCCATTTCGGAAATTACTCTTGCAGAACTGGCATTTGGTGCAGAAAATAGTACCAACCCAAAAAGGAATTATATAATCATCGATAAGTTCACGGAACAAGTCAAAATACTTCCAATTTTCAATTCAGTCCAAATTTACGCTAAGGAAAAGTGCGTTTGAGAATGAAAGGAATTATGATAAGCGACTTTGATCTCTTAATTGGCTCAACGGCAATTGCTAACAAATTAATTATGGTCACTGAAAATGTGAAAGAATTCGGCAGAATCTCTGAAATTAAGACAGAAAATTGGGTGCAACGGTAAAGCAGAGAGTGTAAATCAAACTCTGTCTAAGTAACAACAAATACCGTTAACTTAGAC
>CAZDGU010000011.1:0-107283 GCA_964505215.1 uncultured Balneola sp. | reverse complement strand
AAAGAATGGAGATAATTTGGGATTCGGTAAATCGTGATTTTTTCATAGGTCAAAAGTAAGAGTTTTTCCACTTTAGACCGGACGAATTTTAGGGAAGCTGACATATTGGCGACTATACAGGTGCTAAGAACACCTCACCTACCTGGCTTTGGGTAATCTTCTGCCCGTATAAGGCACTAACAAATTTATCGGTCTCTGCTTGTAGACTGCGTAGCCATGCTAACACTTTAGGATAAAATTCCCCGTTGCGATCACGGGGAATACGAAGCTCTAAGAGTTTCCCGTGGCCATAGACTTTTATGGACAGTACCACTTTGCCCGGACGATAGCCATTGCCTTTGTTGGATTCAGCCTCTTCCAAATGCACCTCCCGCTCGTGCTTCATCATCGCATTAAGGGTGAACTTAAGTACTTCGTTGAGTTTTGAGATAATCATTGGTCTTCTTGTATTTTTAGTTTTGTGTAGGTTTGGACGCCGCCAAACCTACACAAGAAGACTTTTTTAAGCTACCTAAAGACACACTTTTCTGAGAAGTACCATAAAGACTTTCGAAAAGTGTTAAAAGCCCGTAATTCGATGCCGGATAAAAAGCGGTGATTACCCTGTTGGAATACGTAGCGATAGGCAAGCGGTGCCACCAAAGGAAAGTGCCTAAACTTAAATACGAAACAACCCTGTTCCACCAGAGCCGGGTACCAACTCATTCAAAAATAACTATGTTCTCAGCCTACAGAAGTAAGACTCCCAGACACACTAATTGGGGAAGTACCTAGATCAGTTATGAAGCACCCCTAATTGTTAGCCAATGGAGGTGCTTTACAAGTCAGCTATATCAAGTTTATATTCCTAAAAATGCTTGCAACTTATTTATGTAGAGAGTTATTTAAAGATATAAACTTTTATTCTTCCTTATAGTATTTCTTATATTTTTGTTTCACTTCATTTGGACGTGAACTCATATAATAGGTGTTAAGAACTGTATCTCCATATTGTACTTGTAATTCGTAAAGCCTTTCTTTCAAACTATCTCGTAATTCATCATAACCAGATTGCTTGTACAGAAGATTATTAAGCTCCATAGGGTCCTCATTTAAATCATAAAGCTCCCACTCATCAATATCTTCATAAAAATGAATAAGCTTATAACGTTTGGTACGAATACCATAATGTCTTTTAACCATATGGCTAGCGGGATAGGCATAAAAATGATAGTAAAGAGCATCACGCCAATCGGGAACCTCATTCTGCACTAATGGTAGTAAAGACATCCCATCCATATCTTCAGGAATGTCCACTCCAGCAATATCCAGAATAGTTGGAGCCCAGTCAATATTCTGCACCATTTCACTTACCTTTTGGCGATGGTCTATCCCTTTTGGTAGTTTCATTAAAAATGGTGTACGCATTGATTCCTCATACATAAATCGCTTATCAAACCAGCCATGCTCCCCCATATACATCCCTTGATCTGAAACATAAACAATCAGCGTGTTATCGTATAGATTATTCTTCTTCAAGTAATCAATAACGCGACCTACATTATCATCCATTGAGTCAACAGTCTTCAGGTAGTCCTGCATATATCTTTCATATTTCCATCGGGCTACTTGCTCATCGCTCATTTTATTACGGTTCTTTTTAAACTTTTTTAAGATTGGGTTGTAATAAGCATCCCATACCTTTCTTTGCTCATCATTTAGTTGTGAATCAAGAGCAATACCAAACCAACTATTACGATCATTTACATCCTCTTTATCAAACATTTTTAAGTCTGATACTAGATTCATATCTCTATAAATATTCATCTTTTGAGCTGCAGCTGCTTTACGTCCCTCATAATCATCATAAAAGGTCTCAGGCACATCATGCATTTTATTATTATTTAATTTGTCCTTACTTTCACTCGGAAATGTATTAAAAACCTGAAATTCCTCATGGTCGATATTTAATTTAGATGTATCTGGCCACCATGCACGGTGTGCCGCTTTATGATGAATTTGAAGTGAAAAGGGTTTCTCTTTATCTCTATGCTCTAACCAATTAATTGCTTTATCAGTTATAACATTTGTTACATACCCATTCGATTTTGTTGTATCGCCATTAAGTATAAAGTCAGTATTATAGTAATCACCTTGACCGACTAATCTCTCAGAATAATCATAGCCTGTTGGCTCAGCTTTAAGATGCCATTTCCCAATGAGGGCAGTCTGATAGCCTGCTTCCTGAAGTAATTTTGGAAAAGTTTGTTGACCACCATCAAAAATATAACCTATTTCCACTACACCGTGATTATTGGAATGTTTGCCCGTTTGTAGCGTAGCCCGACTGGGTGCACATAATGAATTTGCAACAAAACTGTTGGTAAATTTAATGCCGTCTTCTGCTATTTTGTCCATATTAGGTGTCTGAGTAAACCTATCATCATATGCACTCAATGTTTGATAAGAGTGATCGTCAGACATAATCCAAACTATATTGACATTGCTTTCAGATTGAGATTCATCTTTATAATTACCATTTTTTTCATTACATGAATTAAATAGTAAAACAAAGACAAAGCTTATAAAAACCCATTTACTTATATAACTATTACTCATAATAATATATCAACTTTTAGATATAATGTGTTTGTATTTTAACGCAATTCCTTTCAAAGATTAAACACTTTATTGATGTTCTGGATTTTGCTTCATTTGATCTGGCTTTACGTAAATTTCCTGCTCTGGAATTGGGTAGAGTAACGTTATGCGAGATTCAGGTAAATTCAAATGATTTGACATCACCTGCTTTGCGACCCCAAACCGCTTAAGATCTGGCCATCGTTTGTTTTCAAAAGCAAACTCGAGACGCCTTTCCTTTAAAAGCTTCTCCTCAAATGAACCCGGTGTAGAAGAATCGATCGGCCCAAGTCCCGCACGCTGTCGAACTTGATTAATATATCCGTAAGATTCTGGGGTCTCACCTATGGCTTCGGATAGCATCAATAATACATCAGCATATCGAAATTCAATCCAGTTATTATCCGCATCAAAAGGACCAAATGGTATACTTGCAAACTTTTTTACGTATTCTGGTTTTTGAGTATCAGGATCTAACTCAAATGTTGCTTTGAATCGTTTATCATTATTTTGGTCAAAAGCGTCGATAATATCATTGGTTATATCTTGTGGAGCATTACCTCCTCCAACCCCACCACCTTTACCTAGTGGAGTGTAGATATCTGTAAATCGACTTCCCTCACCGATTCCTCCAGATTTAAACTGAATTTCAAATATAGATTCTTTATTATTTTCGTTTTCAACCCCCCAAATATCTTCATAATCATCTACAAGTTCGTATTTACCAAGAACCTTTCTTAGTGTAACTTCTGCTTCTTGCTTTTGTCCATTTGTAAGGTAAACTTTTCCAAGCAACGTTAAAGCAGCATAAGAGGTGGCTTTGCCTACTTTGTTCCCATCATATTCTTTTGGCAACAAACTAGCTGCCTGTTCTAGATCTATAGATATTTGTTCATATACTGTTGTAGAATTTACTTGATTTATCACTACTTCACTGGAAGTCACAGGTTCTAACTGAAGGGGTATATTTCCAAATGCAACTGCTAAATTATAATAAAGTAATGATCGTATAAATAGAGCCTCCCCTATGATACGTTCGGATGTCTTTTTTGAGATTTCGACTCCATCAATTTTATCAAGAATTTGGTTAGCTCGAGCAATCCCCTTATACGAGGATGACCACGCTCGCTCCGATTGCTTGTTTGTTGGAATCTCTTCAAATTTGTCAATCCTTTCAAGATCATTTGCCAAACCACTTGCACCACCACCATTTTCACTATTATCAGCTCGCATCTCAAATAGTAAAATATAGTTGTTATTATAAGTTCCATCCGATTGAAGAGCATCATAAAGCCCATTTATAGCTACTTCAAAGTCTGAATCAGTCTTATAAAAATTGTCCACATTCCTCTGTGAGAGGGGAGCTAACAAGGTAAAGTCGTCACCACAAGATATCAGTATAAAGGACGATAATAATATTACTATTAATTTTTTCATTTTTGTCACCTAGTGTTTAATTAATATGTTTAAAAGGATATATCAATCCCAAACTGAATTGTTCTTGATAGAGGATAAGCGCCATAGTCTTCCCCTGGGGTTAGACTACTATTAGCTTGTAAGCTCACCTCTGGATTCCATCCTAAATAGTCTGTGAATATTGCTAAATTATCAACGGAGCCATATAGTCTAACACTTTGGACATAATTTCCAATAATATCTTCTGGTAAGGTATATCCTAATGTTACTCTTTTTATTCTAAGATAAGAACCATCTTCAACTTGATAAGAAGAAGGACGGTTGTTATTTCCATGTGGCCCTGTATCACGATCAGCTCTAGGATGCTTTCCGTTCCCTGGGTTTTGAGGAGAGCGCCAACGATTGTTTAGTACTGAATAAGCATTGGCAATCGCTCCACCGCTTTTCAAATGGCGTGCCGTTAAGTTGAGAATTTCCCGGCCTTGTACTCCTTGTATAAAAACACTTAAATCAATGCCTTTATAGTTGAACCTATTGGTAATACCATACGTAAAATCAGGATGATAGCTACCAATGACCGTTCTATCTTCAGGAGTAATTTTGCCATCTCCATTAATATCTTTAAAACGAAAGTCGCCAGGTCTCGCACCGCCAACGCCTACTTGAGTATCTATTGCAGCATTATCAATCTCTTCTTGAGACTGATAAATCCCATCAACTACATAACCATAATAGCTACCAATCTCATCTCCTATTCGTGTGATATGACGTTGTCCAGCACCTCCAGAGCTTAAGATCGGATCACCGTTGGGACCTAAAGCTTCCACTCTATTTTTGTTAGTAGCAAAATTAAGATCTGTTGCCCATTTGAATTCACCTACAGTGTTTCGTGAAGTTACTTGGAATTCAAATCCTTTATTTGAAACTTCTCCTATATTAGTTAAAGCCTTATTAAACCCTGTAACTGCAGGTACTGTAACAAAAAGTAACAAGTCTTTAGTTTGACTATCATAGTAATCAAACGCACCATAAATACGATCGTCTAACAAAGCAAAGTCTAAGCCAATATCTATAGAATATGTTGTTTCCCAGCTTAGTTCCTCATCACCAATTGTCTCTTGTCCAAGGCCACTTACCTCCGCATTGTTTAAGATGTAATTTGCTTCTTCAAGCAAACTAACAGAACCATAGTTAGGAATACTAAAGTTACCTGTGATCCCATAACTTGCGCGTATCTTCAATTCATTGAATAACGATTGCGAAGCCATAAATGGCTCCTCAGTCAACCTCCATCCTATTGAACCTGATGGAAATATGCCTGTTTGGTTTTTAGAACCAAATCGAGAGGAACGATCAGAACGAACGGTTCCAGTAAATAAGTAGCGATTCTTATAGGCATAATTTAATCTCGCCAACGTAGAAACTAGTGACCATTCCTCTTTCATTTGGTCTCCACCCGTCACTACGCCTCCTCCTACAGTTTTCACTTGATCATCTGGAAAATTCTTAGCAAAGACGCTATTACGCTCATCCTCCTGTTTTTGAGCTGTGTATCCTATCAGCGCACTAATTGAGTGATCCTCAAAAACATTAGAATATTGCAAAGTATTTTCCCAAAGCCAATTAAATGCTTGTGCAGCGCTAGATTCTGCGTAAGTATTCGGCTCTTTTTCTTCTCTATAAAGAAGACCATTACCGCGATAAAACGATCGTTGGAAGTTACCAATATCAAAACCAACTAATGTTTTAAACTCTAAGTTCTCCATTATATCATAGGTGCCGAAAAAATTACCGAAAAACCTATTGTTTTTTAAGGTTTCATCAACTGCATCCATTATTGCAAGTGGATTACTAGCACTTGTTGTACCCCCTCCCAGATACGCTTGACCATCTAATTGGTTCGGGGTACCGTCAGCATTTCTTGGCTTCACTACTGGTGATGCAAACATTGCGGAGTAGATAATCCCAGGCGGTTTCGCAAAATATGGAGCATTGGTTGGCAATCTTTCATGCTTGTTGAATGCACCCTTCAAGTTAACACCTACTTTTACTGGATCAGCTACATCCGCTATTATATTTGCTCTGAGACTGTATCTGTCAAAAGATGTTCCTTTTACAATACCATTTTGATTAAGATATCCGCCCGAAATGGAATAACGAATATTTTCAGAACCACCACTCAACGAAAGGTCATAATTTTGAAGTGTTGCACTGCTAAGGACCAAGTCTATCCAGTCGGTATCTGTTCCATCCCAGTTTACATACTTTTCAGGTAGTAAATAGAAATTACCAAGCGGTTCACCAGTATTTGGATCAACACGACCAGCATTTGATTTAGGGTCAAAATTTAAACCTGGGTAATCTTGCCTTAAATTATTATTACGAGCATCCTGAGTATATTCAATAAGCTCCTTGGCGTTCATCAATCCTGGTTTATTCATTGCAGCGGAGACACCTCCATAAGCACTAAAATTCACTTGTAAAGCTCCTGATTCCCCTGTCTTTGTAGTAATCAGAATAACCCCATTTGATCCGCGAGAGCCATAAATGGCAGTAGCAGAAGCATCTTTAAGGACTTCGATTGATTCAATGTTTTGAGGATTTATTGAGGACATGGAGTTAGATTTTGGGGGCTGAAAAGCATCTCTTCGGCTCTCTAATCCTCCAGTCAAATGTGAATTATCTGTAAGAGGCAACCCATCAACTACTATCAACGGACTATTACCTGCAGAGATAGAACCTGTACCCCTAATTTTAATTTGAGGAGATGAACCTGGCTCTCCTGTTGAGGTTGCTACACTAACTCCGGCCATTTTACCTTGCAAAGCATTTTCAAAACTAGAAGCGGGGACGTTTTTTAATTCTTCAGCCTTTACTGAACTTATAGACCCTGTTATTTCAGTCTTTTGCTGGGTTCCATAACCCACAACAACTACATCTTCAAAAGCTACAAGGTCAAATTCAAGATTAACCTCAAAATAAGTTTCGTTTCCGATAGCTACTTCTAAATTCTTATAGCCTACAAAACGGAAAACAAGCGTTTCTGCATCATCGGGCACGGTAAGTTCAAACGTCCCGTCAATATTTGTACTGGTACCAATGCTGGTGCCTTTCACAAATACGTTTACGGCCGGCAGGGTTTCTCCGGATTCAGCATCTCTTACAACACCGCGAATTACCTTATCTACCTGAGCCTGATTGGTATTTACTCCATCTTTTTTGATGAGAAGTATTTCTCTGGTTTTTGATATAGCCGCCTCGTAGCCGGTGCCCATCAGCACATACTGGAGTGCATCACTGACTGCTACCTCTTTCAGGCTAACTGTTTTTGTGGTATTTAACACCTCTAAATCTGAGTTGAAGGCAATACCTAACTTCGATTTTTTTGAAATGTCCTTCAATATTGAAAGTAAAGACGCATTTTTTTGATCAATACTGATTTTACTTTTCAGCTCGGCTATACTGTTTGCATATACCCGAACGCTATAATATTGATCTATGCTTTGTACTTCGTTTGTCAGAGAAGTAATTAGTTGTGCCTTCGCATTGGAAGTATTTCCAAAATGAAGCCCAATCACTCCTATCAGTACATAACAGAATAATATTCTGGTCATTTTTGTAACTGACTTTCTCATCCGTGTCCTCTGTAACTTATTTATGTTTCTGTTAACTTTATTAACTATTAATAAAAAGCGCTTCCAATTTGCTGTTCAAAAAAATCTTAGCTGTGCTCTGTTAAGAATCAGCAAAAAAGATGATGCGTTTTTCGTTAATTTTGTAATCTAAATCCAGCGATGCAGAAATGGTTTTCAGCACATAATCCATCGCTTTGGTTTTAAACTCGGCCGTTAGCCGAAGGTCTTTTATTTGGTTGGAGTCAAAGGTTATGCGCACATCATATTTGCGCTCCAGGCTTTTTGCCACTTCTTTCATAGTGGCGTTATTGAATACTAAAAAGCCATCTTTCCAACTTATATATTCGTTTAAATTTTCTACCTCTTCGGTTACGAGGCGATTGTTTTTGAGATTCAGGCGGCCCAGTTTCCCCTGGGTTAAAATCACGGCTTCTTCTATCGGTTTGCTTTCAGACCTGAGCGAAACAACACCGTGCTCAACTACCGTTTGCACCGTTTCGTCTTCGGCATAGCTTCTAATCACAAAAGAAGTACCTAACACTTGCACAACAGCACCTTTTGTTTTAATGATAAAAGGTTTGTTGGGATTTTTTGTTACATCAAAATAGGCTTCTCCTTCCAGCTCAACCTTCCGCATGTTGTCGCTAAATACTTCGGGCAATAACAATTTACTGTCCGCATTCAAAAACACTCGTGTGCCGTCAGACAGCGTAACGCCGCCTCTTTTTCCTTTAGGCATCACGATTTCTTTCAAAGTTAGAGCGGCTGCATCCTCATTCTTCGGCACATAATTGGCTTTATAAATATATAAGCCGGCTAAACCTGCTAACACAAATATAGCAGCCACTCGTACCACGGCGCTCCAAACGGTTTTTATCCCAAATACGCCTCCACGCTTTCCGGAGCGCATTTTGGTGTGATGGTAGTCATCCTCAATTCTATTTTGCAGTACGGCCCAGTCAACATCTGCATTAAACAGGTGGGCAGGCAGATTTGTCTTAGCGGATAAACTCCACACCTCGGCAAGTTCTTGGAGCTTGGCATTATTTTTCGGATGCGCCGCAGCCCATTCCTCAACCCGGCGCGCTTCTTCCTGAGAAGACTCACCTGCTAAATATTTTGTAAGTAATTCTATATCCAATGTTGGTGCTTTTTGTGGTTACTACTTATAAGACAGGCCTCAAAATGATATCCCCTATTCTTTTCGGGAATTTTATTTTAATTCTTCTCTAATCTGCTTTAGTGCCTGCCCAATATGGTTTTCTACCGTTTTTCGTGTCACTCCCAATATGCTTGCAATCTCTTTATAACTGAAGCCGTGCTTTCTGTGCAGCTCAAACACCAGGCGGCGCTTGTCGGGCATGCGCTCTACAATTTCCCAAATTTTAAGTACTATGCTTTTTTCTTCTTCGGTCAGCTGTTCATCAGGTTCTTCCTGAATATCAAAAACAGCATGGCTTTGTCTCTCTTCCTGATAATTTCCGGTTATGCGCAGGCGTGTTTTTTGCTTTTCAAGCAAATTCAGCGATTGATTTCTCACGGCCTGGTATAAATATACTTTCAGCGATTGGCGTATTTCCCATTCTTCGCGATTGCGCCATATTTTTAGAAATACGTCTTGCACAGCATCTCTCGAAAACTCCCGCGACTTGGTAATCGAATGCGCAAAACGGCTTAAAGGTTCATGAAATTCAAAGAATAAAACCTCAAAAGCTTTGGTATCTCCTTTTCGAATACGTGCAACTTGTTCCTGATCGCTTAGCTTAAGCTCTCTTTTATCTTTTTCTTTATGAAACGCAAGTAGAAACAAAAAGCTAACATTAAAATTTACAATTAGCCCTGATACTATGGCCAAATGCACCATTTATTTTATGCACAAAAACAGCCCTTTCAGGTAAGCCCCAAAGATAACCAAACCACAGGCTATTACAACCCGTGGTTTGGGTAAAATCATGTATAAGCAGCTCCTGCTAAATGGTAAGTGGATTACAAAACTCAAAAAGCTCACGTTCGAGTTTTAAAAGCAGGCTCTTTCTTATAACCGTTCTGATCAGTTTCTACGGCTTCCGGCTCCATCCGGATTTCCTTTATAATATCTGAAGCTTTCTGCGGGTTTTCCCTTGTAGGTACTTCTTTCAAACACTCGTTTTCTCAGTCTTTCCTCAAACTCCTTTCCTTCATTCCCGGGCAGGCTTTCTAAATCCGGGCCGGTATAGTTATCAAAAGCAGAGGTAAACTGGCTAACATATTTAGAAAGTGAACGAACTTTGTTCTCGGCGTAATCAGAGATATCTACCCAAGTGTTGTCATTATCGCCGGTGGTGCTGAAGAATAAGTAGTCGGTTACGGAATGGCGTTCTAAGCCTTCATTTATAATTTGGCTGGGAAAAATCAGTCTCCACTCAGCGGCACGGGCAGCGTCAACGGCTAAATAAGCGGCAGCTCTGTGATCCGTTTTGTGCCACTGCTGATAACCGTAGCCGGGATCAAAGGCAATTAACGTTTCCGGCTTTAGCTTCCGAATCCACCAAACCATTTGTTTTACCACTTCTTCCTTATCAGCAAACTCCAGCATGCCATCGGTATATCCCAAGTTGATGTAATGATCTTCGGGAATTCCTAATTCTTTAAGCGCATCCACTTCTTCCTGACGTCTTATTTTTGCCAGGCGATCTCGGGTCATGGTTGGATCGCCGGTTCCTACATTTCCTGTTGTTAGCAGCATCACATAAACTTCATTTCCATTAGCCTGCAAAGTAGCCATGGTTCCGTGCGAGCCGCCGTCATCATCAGGATGTGCACCAATAAATAACACCGTTCTGCCGGTCCACTCTTCTACCGGAGTATCGGGTTGAGCAAAAAGCAGCGCCGGAGTTAAAAGTAATAGCGTTAAAACAGCATATAGGTTTTTCATAACAGGTATTGGGTTTTTGGTTTGATGGAAATCATTAATAATCTTCAATTAGAGAAGCAGCATCTTTGTCTAAAACCAATTTTACGTTGGAGTGGGTGCGCAAATAGCTAACCGGATTTTCAGTTGTTATCTCCCCTTTCATAAATGCTGCTATGGCTTCTGCTTTGTGCTTACCCCAGGCCATACATACTATTTCTTTACTGTCTAAAATGGTTTCAATACCCACTGTAATTGCTTCTTTAGGTACATATTCTATACCTCCAAAATCATCCTTTGCACCTTCTCGTGTAATTTCATGCAAATCTATGAGTCGCGTACGGGTATCTATGGAAGTTCCGGGTTCATTAAAGCCTATATGGCCGTTCATCCCAACACCCAGTAGCTGTACATCTATTCCGCCTGCTTTTTTAATTTCATCTTCATAAGCCTCACAATAGGCGGCTACTTCCTCCCTGCTAATTTCACCATCCGGAATAAAAGTGCGCTCGGGGTCAATATCCACCTTCGAAAACAGCTGCCTGTCCATAAACGTATGGTAAGAGCTTTCATCAAAACGGCTTATTGGATAATATTCGTCTAAATTAAAAGTAATTACCCGGCTAAAGCTCAGGCCATTTTCCTGATGGGCTTTAATCAGCTTCTTATATAATTTTTTGGGCGTACTTCCGGTGGCTAATCCCAATACAGTGGAAGTGTACGAACGGTTGTTTTTATCTATTTTTTGCTGAATCAGATTGGCAACATATTCCGATCCTGACTCAGCATTCTCAAATACATTAACAGTAACGTTATCAATATTAATACTCTTCTTCATCGAAAAATTAATTCTAATTAAGTTTTATGGAGTTGATGGTTGCAAAAATGTTACGCTTCAAAGCGTAGCCGGCATCGTACTACAGAGGCTGCATACTCTTTAGACTGCACTGAAGTATGAACGCTCCTACACATAAGACCTTTCGCAATCTCTTTACCCCTAAAATTATTTTCGGGGCACTGACATTTTTTGCAACTAACTGGCGTTTCCTTTTTTAAAAATAATTCGGATTAAATGCCTTTATCACCGAAGGTTATTCGTTCACTAACCGTTCCATTTTACCGGGGTTGAAGACGTCCCGAACTCTTTCTCGCTTTTGCTCTTTAACATAGTGTGAAATCAAAGAATAAATTGATAACGGCATAAAAAAAGCTCTCAGATGTACACCTGAGAGCTTTGAATGTGCAGAAGAAAGCAACGATTACTTATTGTCGCCTTCTAAGATATCTTTAATTCGCACCTGGGCATCCTCAAGGTGAACTCGGGTTGCGCGGTTAAAACCACCGCTTCTAAGTGCGCTGCTGATATCACGATTAAGGATGTTCAGCTCATTCCGAACAATTGGTCGAATATCAGACTGGCTTACCTTCACCGAGGTCCAGCCTAAGAACGCACGGAATGATGCCGGAACGCTGGGGAGATCGTCCGTCATTAACGCTTCCATTTCCTCAATATACGCACGCTGCAGGTTTCTGCGGTGCACGTCAATATTTTGGTTGGCACGAACTTCACTGAAAATTCCGTTTCGTACGTCATCCATCATTTCAAATGCGGTGTACGTATCGCCGGTGGAACGGCGCTCAAACTCAATAATGCGAGCCAAGCGCTGCGGATCAACCAAATTTGCTAAAATACGCTGCTGAGAACTGCGGTAATTGTCGACAGCTGAGCCCTGGTTAACACGGCTTAAAATGTCATCATTAAAAATCCATGTTGGTGAACTAAAGGCATGCTTTTGAAGAAACTTCATAGCTTCGCGCTGAGTTGCTTCGGGAACCGGCTCGTACACGGCGCCTTCTTGCTCGTAGGTTTTATGATTTTCGTACACACCGCCAATGTTACTCAGAGCGTGGCCCATATATCGGTTCCACTGGCCAACAATATTATTGTACAGCTCATTGAGATCTTCATAATTCTCGCCTTCGCGCTCTGTCCACTCAATCAGGTTTTTGGTGATAACCTGAAGGTTAGCCAAGCCTAACTCACCGGCTCTCATGGCATCGTTTGTAAGGTCTTCGTTTTGAGAACGAGGATCAATTTTACTGCCTGTTTGGCGTCCATAAAAGTAAACAGGATCTCCTGCTCTTTCTAAAGTCCATGCATTCAGCTCAGCTTCAATTTCCTCATCACTCATATCATCCGGGAACCAGGTGTAACCCCATTTTGCCGCCCATTTGTCGTACTCGCCAACAGCCGGATAAAAATTGGTAACACCGTCGCCGGGCTGAGCTACGTAGTTGAATCGGGCATAATCCATAATGGAAGGTGCCGTTCCGTTTTTAGATGTAAACTCAGGATCGCGCAACTGATCAACCGTATATCCGTAGCTTGAGCCCCAGTTATGTGGAAAACCTAAGGTGTGGCCTACTTCGTGAGCCGCTACAAATCGAATCAGCTCTCCCATAATTTCATCATCAAATTCTACACCGCGTGCATCTTCATTAGCAGCAGCGGTTTGAATGAAGAACCAGTTTCGAAGCAGGTTCATCACGTTATGGTACCAGCCAATATCACTTTCCAGAATTTGGCCTGAGCGCGGATCGTGTACATGCGGCCCGTATGCGTTTTGCACCGGAGATGCGAAATAACGAATTACGGAATACCGTACATCTTCCGGGCTGAATTCAGGATCTTCTTCCGGCGTAGGAGCTTCTTTACCTACAATAGCATTTTTGAAACCGGCAGCTTCAAAAGCCTTCTGCCAATCGTTTACACCCTGTATAAGATATTTTCTCCACTTTTCGGGAGTTGCAGGATCTACGTAATATACAATTTGCTCTTCCGGCTCAACCAGCTCGCCTCGTAAATAGGCTGCTTTGTCTTTAGGTACTAATTTCCAGCGGGTGATGTGCTGAATGTTCTTTGCCTTCTGGGCATCGGCAGTATATTCTGTTTTCTGAACGCTGAAAAATCCAACGCGTTCGTCATAATTTCTGGGGCGTGCCGTTTCTGTAGGCAACAACACCATACTGTGGTTTATTTCCAGAGAAATAGTTCCTGTAGAAGAGTTTGAAGGCGGCTGATTGGCATCATACGTTAATACATTGCGCGCCTCAATATTTTCAGGATAACTGTGAATAAACTCAATAAATGTTCTATCGCCATCTACCCTGCGCACCTGATACTGGCTGCGTGTTCGGCTTCTTAAACCTAAAGAGGGGATATCGGTGGTAAATAAATCGGTAATTTCTACCACCGAGCCTGAAGAATCTTTATTAATAGCCTCAATACTGAATGAAGCAATAATGGGCTCAAAGTTAGAGTTTTTAACCGCTTCATAAATCGGCTTACCTTCTTCGGCTACGTTCTCGAATGATACGTGGCGCAGCAAAATATTATCCTGCTTTTTCTCCCAGCGTACAATTTGAGTGTTTAGCTTTTCGCCGCCATAACCCAGCTTATCTATTGTTTTAGCTATTCGGCTAACCAGCAGCATTTCTCTTCCCAACAGCTCATCCGGAATTTCATAGTAGTACTTATCATCCACCTGATGGACATCAAATAAGCCTTCATCCGTTTTAGCATCTTTGGTAATAACTTCGCTGTATTTTTTAATGCCATCATCGCTGCCCGGGCCGCCACGTTTAGTTTGAGCCGTTTTTTGGGAAGCGCTGGCTGCTTTTTCTGCACTTTTACAACCCCCAAGTACAAAGGTAAAACTCAACAGCAGCACGCCGAGTTTTATAAAATTAAATTTTCCGTAGTTCATAAATTGCCTTTTTTGTATTAAGTGATATAAGATTGCTAAATGTGAGGTTAGTTTACCTGCTAATCAAGTTATTTGGCAATCCGGTGTGTAAAAAAGTTTAAAACAGTGAATGATTATCTTAAATATTCAACAAACCAGCCTTGAGTCCATTCCACCACATCAGCCAGCGGCGCAGGAAAATCGGCTTCTTCAAAAGGATGAGAACCGCCATACGTATGCGTGCCATTTGCCACCATACGCAGTTCTTTATCGCGAGTTTTACATGCAATATGCAGCTTCTCGGAGTTTATGGGATCTACCGTTTCATCATCATGCCCGTGAATAAATAATACCGGAATACGTAAATCTTTTACCCGCTCTATAGCTATTACCCGGCCTGCGTTGTTAATCGAGTCTTCATAAACCGCTTTACCCAGCTTCATAACTTGCCCGGTGCGACTGTTTTTAATTTCTGTATAGCCTTGCTCATCCCAGTCTTTTTTCATTTTCTCAGTCCAGCGCTCCCTGTAATCGGCCACGGCCGACCATGTCACCAAACACTGCACCGATTCATACTCAACCGCTGCGGAAATAGCTGTTTGTCCGCCCCGGGAATGCCCAACCAAACCTATTAAATCGGTATTCAGGTTAGAGTGATTGTCAGATATTTCTCCGGTTTGAAGGGCTTCTATCACGCTGCCAATATCGTCTAAATCTTGGGATAGAGTTTCGCGTTCAAACAGTTCCGGTTCTGTGAACTCCGTTTTATCATCGCCTATTCCATTAAGCGAAAAATTCATAGCTACTACTCCATAACCGGCTCGTGCCAGCTCCTCACATACATCAGGAAATGGACCCCAGTCCTTAAATCCTTTAAAACCATGCAAGAAAATAATGACGGGAAAACTTCGGCCTGTTCTTGAAATGGGTGAATACAGATCATACCGTATAGGCAAACCTTCCGTTGAAGAAACCTTCCCCGATGAAACTGAAATACTTGATATTTCCATAAATCTTTTAGTCTCTGGGCTTATTAAAATCTAATGTTTCAAGTTTAACGAGCTTCCGGAGGGAATTAACTTCATTTTGGCGAAGATATCTCCACCGCCCCATCGAAACATTTTTCAGCGTCAGGCCGGCATATTCTATCCTTTTCAATTTGGTTACTTCCGTTCCGTGAAATTCCACCATTCGGCGGATGAGACGATTTCGCCCCTCAAACACCGACATTTCGAACGACTGAGGATCGTCCACGAACTGCGTAATATTATATCCTTTTGCCAAGCCATCTTCCAGCTCAACTCCTTCCAGAAATTCTTCCAGCTGGCTTTCAGAAAGTGGCCGCTCTGTTGTAACCTGATACGTTTTACGTACTTTATAACTCGGATGCATCAGCCGGTGCGCTAAATCACCGTCGTTTGTTAAAACAAGCAAGCCGGTTGTATTTCGGTCTAATCGTCCCACCGGATATACGCGAGCGCCGGTAGCATCTTCAATTTGATCCATTACAGTAGTACGACCTTTTTCGTCATCGGTAGTTGTAATTACATTCTCCGATTTATTTAGCAGCAGATACACAAAAGGCTCTAAACTCAAATTTTGCCCGGCCACCATAACGGTATCTTTTCGCCGTACTTTTGTGCCGAGCTCTGTGGTTACCTGCCCGTTTACCTGGACCTGCCCATCTGCGATGTAGGTATCGGCTTCCCGCCGTGAGCAAAAACCGGCATGGGCTATAAATTTATTCAGCCTTATTTCTTCATCTTTACTGTAATTTTGATCTACCGTAGCCGCCTTTTTATTATCGGCTTGATTGCGTTTTTTCCGATATGGTTTCTTTCCTCTTCTATGATTACTCATTCTTCTTCGTCCTTTTCTGCTTCCTCATGTTCATTTTTTAATTCGGTGTCGTCACTTTCATCGGCATCTGCTTCTTCTGTGTATTCTCCCGATTCTTTTTTCTGTTGAAATTCATTCAACAGCTCATCGGCAACATCCTCTTTGGTGGTTTCCTCATCCGAGCCTTCCCACTCTTCAATCATTAGCTGCCGCTCCATTAATAACTGGCGGTGTTCAGCCATATCATCGTCTTTCAAAATCTCATCAATTTCGCGCGGTTTCGGGAGCTCATCTACCGTATTAATACCAAAATGACGTAAAAAGTGTTTAGTAGTTCGATACAACAATGGCTTTCCGGGACTGTCAGCTCGACCGGATACTTCAATCAGTGCTTTTTCTAACAGCTGGCGTAATATATAACCCGAATCCACGCCTCTGATTTGGTCAACTTCCGGCTTGGTAATGGGCTGGCGGTACGCCACAATAGCCAACGATTCGATAGCTGATTGAGATAATTTCCGGTACGCATTTTCGTGCTGAAAAACACTCAGCCAGTAGTGATATTTTTTCTCAGTAACAAATGTATAACCACCGCCTAAAGCCTGAATACGAAAACTCAGACCGTTTTCATCATACCGGCGGTTTAGTTTGTCCACAAAATCGGAAACCGTTTCTTCAGTAATTTCTATCTGCTCCTCATTATCCACAATAATTTCACGGATTTTTGAACCGGATATAGGTTTTTCGCTGGCAAAAATAAGGGCCTCAATTACGGATGAAAGCCGCGTGCCGTCAATAAATTCATAGTCGTTTTTCATACAATCGTGTAAGTAATAGCGTTACCTGCCAAAAACAGAGCGTAAACATACGCATTGTGGCCGTCTGCATTCAAGGTTTTTTTATGATGACGTTAGCATCGTTACCAGTAAAAAGAGCACAAAATATAATGTCGTGTGCGGCTAATTTCGACAAGTGGTTACACCCCCTTGTCTTAGCTTATTAACCGATTTGGACGTGAGTTGTAATACATCACGCCTCACGCTTATAACAAATAAGGGTGTGTTGATCTTTTTTGATAACGCGAAAGCCAAACAAGTGAAAGATCTCTTTCACAAAAAATCGGGCTACTTTCAAATTCACCACATATACCGAATCTCCTTCCATACTGACGCCCGGCAGCACGTGAAGATAACGATTCAAAAAAGAATCTCGTAATACCGCCGAAATTTGCAGCCATACAGCCGAACGGGCCTGTAAAATAAAAAACCCGTCGTTTCCTTTTGCCTGATATAAAGGCATAAAAATCAGCCCGTTTTTAGGAGCATAAACGGGCTCTCCTTTATAAGAAGCCAGCTTTTCTCCCTTTCGTATTTTGTCAAAATTCAGATATCCCTTTTTCATAGAAAATTCCGTGGCATCTTCTACATAATGGCGATAGGTAATTTCATAATAACGCTCCGGAATCTTGCTCGCACTTCTCATCACCCGGCGATGAGTTTCTATTTCCGAATCTTTTAGCGTGTAAAAACCTCTGTAATGCAGATACAGATACAGAAAAGCTTCGGTACGCTCAATAGAATCAGTGTCTTCGTGGCGACCGGCCTCAAACCCGATGGCTGAATATCCCAAATCGTTGATGTAGCTCATCAGCGTTCCGTGAATGGTTTCTTCAATCCCCAATATTTGCGGCGCCGGAAAGTGCGCGGCAGATGTGCGATTTTCAAGCGTATCATTAAACAAAATAAACGCACAGCTTTCTACGGATGTGGTATGTAAATCTATAAACGAAATATCATCAGCCTGCGAGTGCGTTTCCAGCACCTGATTAATGGTAGCCAGAATTTCTTCGGCTTCTTCCCACTCTTGGCTCACCGGCTCTGTTTTAGGGCTCGCGTTTCTGCTGACCTCATTCCACAACCGATTCAAATCACGATCAATAAACCGAACGCCCTCGCGTATGGCTTTCCTATTACCGCTAACTATATAAATGGAACCTTTTAATGCTTCTCTTTGGGTTGAAAGCCGTTCTGCCAATCGCCTCCCGGCATGTAAACCGGCCAGCTCATTTCCATGAATGGCCGCAAAAACAACCACAACCGGCCCTTCTTTTTGCGTATGGCTCCAAATTACCCGCTCAATATGTTCTTTGTCATAGTTTTCATTCACACTTACTTCTTTTGTATCAACCAATGTTTATTCTTTCTTATTTTCAAGTGTTTTTAGCAGCCGAACCGTGATGTTCATAAAGTTTCCTTCCGTAATAATTCCTACCAAACGGCTGTTTTTTACAACGGGCAGGCATCCTATCTCCTGCTCTTTCATGATGGCCAATGCTTCCATAATAGAAGCTTCGGGATGAATAGTAATAGGATTTTGAATCATAATTTCTGAGACCGGTTTTGTTCCGGTGTCTTCCGCATTTTCGGCATTCTTAGCGTGCTCACGCATCAGCTGGCGCATGGTAATCAGCCCAGTTAGGTGCTTTTGGTCATCTTCTACCGGCAAGTATCGAATTTTTCTCCAGTCTAATAAGTGAGCTACAAATTCCAGAATATCATCTTTCCGAACCGTGAAGAGATCCGTAGTCATGAACTCTTCTACCATCAATTTAGATGGCTTCCAATGCTCCATATCTTCTATGCGAGCCAGCCCCCATTTATGAACAGGTTCTCCTTTTTTCTGATTCTTGACCATGGCATGAGTAATGGCCGAAAGCGTCTGCTCTTTATTAGCTTCTTTAATGAGCTTCCCATACGATTTCACCACCCAGTGCGAGCCGGTTTGAGCCGAATCAACCCGGCCTTCAATTACATCCAGATACGTATCAATATCTGAAATATTTATACCTGCTTTTTCTAATCCATGCCGGGCAATAGGCAGCAGTTCATCTTTAATTAAGTCCACAGCGGCTATTTTGCGGTCGCCTGTCCAGGTGAATTTAGTATCTAAACCCATTTTGGAAGCGGCAAAAAAGTTCATGCGTGCATCATCAAAATCCATTTCCTTGGTTATATCAGCATAAGTATCTTCAAAACCGTTCAGCAGTCCCAGCCAAAATGCAGCATTTGCCACCTCATCCACTATGGTTGGCCCCGATGGGAATACTCTGTTTTCAATTCTTAAATGTGGCTTGCCGTTACCAACTCCATAACAAGGGCGATTCCAGCGATACACCGACGAATTGTGCACTCTCAAAGCCATCAAATCGGGAGCCTTTCCTTCCTTCATCAGCTCCTCAACCTGTTCTTCCACTTCAGCACTCAGCATTACGCGATAGCGGGAAATGTCTTCCTTATAAATATCAAGAATACTGTCTTTCAGCCACTCATTTCCAAAGGTTACGCGCGGACTCGAATCACGCAAATGCTCCCCAACCTGACGCGTATCAACCGATTGATGAAAGAGTGCTATGCGGGTTTCAGCCCACAGGCGTTTTCCAAAAAGAATGGGCGAATTCACTGCCGCCGCCAGCACCGGTGCGGTAACCGCCTGGGCAATATTATATTTGTTCACAAACTCATCGGGCGTTACCTGCAAGTGCACCTGAAAACCGGTATTGCAGGCCTCAAGCAGTGGCGAGTCGAACTTCATTAACATTTCGTCCATTCCTTGAATACGGAGCTCAAATTCTTTTCCCCTCAGCCTGTTAATTGCTTCGCATAAAGCCTCGTATCGTTGCAGCGGGGTGAGGTTTTTCATATCCACATCCATTTTCCGGATGGTGGGCAAAATGCCGGTCAGCAAAATATCACCACCCATTTCGCGTACCGTTTCCCGCACGTATTCCGCTTCTTTGTGCAGATTAAATTCCATTTGAGACAAGCAATCTCCCTTAAACTCAAGCGGATCCATGTTTATCTCGAGATTAAACCGAGCAAATTCTGTGGTATAATTGCCTTCGCCCAGAGCTTCCAGCACTTCCATAGATTTGGGAAATATCTTCCTATGCGGATCTACCATGCACAGCTCCTGCTCGGCTCCAATCCGAATGGTATCAGTTTCAAACCAGTCATCGTCCAGCATGGTTTTAAGTGCTCTTAAGTCACGAAGCACCTGCTTCATAAATTTTTGCACTTGTTCGTTACTGTCGGCCAGTCTAACGCGCTCTTCTCCCATATTTCCGTCTATTTTGTGGATGGTGTGAGTAAGTCCCTAAATACCAATTTTGTACGGGCTTTTGCAAGTTTTTTACACTAAGAAAGCAGATTTACTTTTAATTGATGGCATCCACGTTCACATTCACCCTAACGGAAGCTGAATTTTTTCCGGATTCTGCCTTATAAACGCTTAATATTTTATCAATTAGCGCTTCAATATATCGGGCTCCTCTTTCGGGTTGAATTTTCAGCGTCACTTCCCAAATAAACTTCTTATGCATCCATGGGATAGATGCCGGAGACGGACCCAAAATGGGAAGTTCGGGCATCACGCGCTCAGCTGACGAGCGCAGAGCATGGGCGGCGGCATTCACTTTTTCTTCTCTGGCAGCTTTACACTCAAACCGAATGAGTCGGGAGTATGGCGGATAATAAAGCGGCTTTCGGAATTCCATTTCTTTGCGCGCAAATCCCTTGTGATTGTGCTCTTTCGCAAACTGAAGCGCAAAATTATCCGGCTGGTAGGTTTGTAAAAATACTTTCCCCGGCTTCTCCCCTCGCCCCGAACGTCCCGAAACCTGACTCAAAAGCTGATACATCCGCTCGGTGGCTTGAAAGGAAGGGAATGCTAATTCCGTGTCGGTATTAATCACCCCAACTACGGTTACATTTGGGAAGTCGAGCCCTTTGGCTACCAGCTGCGTGCCAATTAATATGTCGGCCTTTCCTTCTCCAAATTCAGTCAAAATTCTTTCGTGCGCTCCTTTCCCGGTAGTGGTGTCGCGGTCGAACCGACTCACTTTTGCTTCGGGAAACAATTCTTTCAGCTGCTCTTCAATATTTTGCGTTCCCGAGCCCTGAACTTTCAGGTTAGCCGAGCCACAGTTTTCACATTGCGTATCTTTTCGGCGCGCATAGCCGGTATAATGATCCATCAGCATATTTTTGCGCTTATGAAAAGTCAGGCTCACCGAGCTTTCAGGACTTTGGGGAATGTGTCCACAATCCTCGCACTGCAAATAATTGGCATAACCGCGCCGGTTGTAGAGTAAAATAATTTGTTCCTTTTTCTCGAGCGCTTCTTCAATAGCCATAAACAGCGGAACGGCCAGCTCTTTGCGCATGGCGTTTTTATACTGTTTTAAATCCAGCACGTGTACCTCAGGAAGCATGGCGTTGGCATGTCTTTTATTCAGCTCAAGCAGCGTGCATTTACTCTTTGCCGCCATATTAAGCGCCTGCATGCTGGGCGTGGCCGAGCCCATAATGACAACAGCTTCATTCATTTTTGCGCGCATAATGGCCGTTTCGCGCGCGTGGTATCGGGGGGAAGGGTTCATTTGCTTGTATGAGCTGTCATGTTCTTCATCCAAAATAATGAGCCCCAATTTCTGTACCGGAGCAAATATTGCAGAGCGCGGACCAATGGCTATGTTTTTCTTACCGGAAGCCAAATCTTTCCAGGCTCGCAAGCGTTCGCGGCCTGCCATTCGGCTGTGCAGTACGGCCACCTCATCCCCAAAAATTCGATAGAACCGGGATACCGTTTGAGGCGTTAACGCAATTTCCGGCACCAAAACAATGCCGCCCTTTCCATTTTCAATCACCTGTTTTAAGGCGTGAATATAAACTTCCGTTTTGCCGCTTCCCGTAATCCCAAAAAGTAAATAGTTAGCAAATTCCTCCTGGCTCAGCGAGGCACTCACTTTCTCAAATGCAGCCTGCTGATCTTCATTCAGCCTTTTAATGGAAGCCGGTTCAAATTCCAGATGTTCAATATTCGATTTCTTTTCCACTTCCTGAAATTCAATCCACTCTTCATCCTGCAGCTTTTTTAAGGTGTAGGATGTAAATACTTCCTCATCTTTTAGTTTTGACTCGCGAAGCGGCAATCCTTTTTCGACCAGTTTCTGTAAGGCTATTATCCATTTATAGCTCAGATTAGCGTCATCGCTTTCCAAAAAAGAAGTGGCTGCTTTTTCACTTTTTCCCTTCGCCCAATTCCATTCCTTTTCGGTAGCTACGGTAACTTTGGCATCCGGCTCTTCCCAAATTTCTATCACTTTCTTCTTTAGCAGCTTAGAAAGCACTTTATTTAATCCGGTTCCCTTCCAGCGATTTTGAGCCTCTTTCAGCGTCATTTTTTCGGCCTGAATATTTTCTATCACCTCTTTTTCCTGATCAGAAAAGTTAGCTGTTTCTGCTTCTTCAGAAATATTGAGGTATTTGCGAGAAATGAAGTTAAGCCCGGCCGGAAGTGCGGCCTGTATGGTCTCACCCCAGCTCCCATAGTAGAATTTGGAAATCCATTGGGTTAAATCCAGCAGTTCCTGAGAAAGCACGGGCGTTTGATCCAGCACTTTTCGAACGGGACGGGTTTTGAACTGCGGGGTTTGATGATGCTTCCGAACAATCACCCCAATGGCGTAATAATTCCGAAATGGAACCCATACGCGCCGGCCTGCTTCTATCTCTTCTTCAGACCCCGGGCCTACATGATAAGTAAATTGTTTACGGACGGCCGCCGGTAAGGCTACATCAACAAAAGTGGACAAAATGCGTGATTAAATTGAATGATTTCGGGCAGAAAGCTTATTCAATTTCAGCATGGGTGTCAACCTTTATTTATTTATAAAACCACCAACAAATAAATCAAAATGATTAAAAATGGAAGGCTGAATATAAGTCCGCCCTGCCAGTATGCTTCTCTATCTTTCATAATTACTTTTTCCTCTTTAAAGCTGTATTGACCTTTTATGTTTCCTCTATTCACACAAACTATTTATCGTAGCATCTTTCAATGTGAAATTTATCTCTCCGGCTTTTCTCTTTAGCTTGAATATCTAATTCTTGTTTGCCGTTTATTATCCTAACCAACCCTCCCGGTCTAAACTACGGTACTGAATGGCTTCCGCTACGTGATTTGATTTAATAGCTTCGGAATGATCTAAGTCGGCAATGGTTCGTGATACTTTTAGAATGCGATCATAGGCACGGGCTGAAAGTCCCAGCGAAGTAATCGCTTTTTTCAGGATGGAAGAGCCGGCAGTGGTTATGAAAATCATTCCAATTTTCTTCGAATTGAAATGAGAATAACGATTCTAAGCTTAGCTTATCATTTATTTCAGGTTAGCTTAGAAAATTCTTAGATATCTGCTTAGAAGCTAAAACAAACAGTCAGGTGCTCTTCTATGAAATGAAACACCCTCCTTATAGGCATTGTAATTAGGTGGGAAAAACCAGTGAAACAAATTTAAAACCTTCCTCAGCACTTATATTTAACTATTAAAAGAAACTGAAACTTTTTTGCAACATTCTATGACTTTATAACTCTTGTGTATAGATATAGCAAGAATAAAGTAGGAGCTATAAATTAAGGTATAAAAGTAACGTCCATTTTGCTCCTGATGGTAATGGTTTTTCTGTGGGGCCAATTTAAAGGTTATTAATCAGAGCAGTTTAACTAATTAATCCCCCTGAACTTTGAAACTTCGCCAAAATTATTTTATTCTTATGTTAATAATTTCTTTTACTTATGCAAAGGTTTAATTTTAATTAAATACGAGAGTACCATGAATAAATTAAAAAAAATCTTAGCGACTGCAGTATTTACATTCTTTTTAGCAATGGTAAACATCACATTTATAGGTAGTAATGTGGGATTACAATTTAGTACAAATGCCTTAGCAGATATGCCTGTTTCCTGTTCTGGTTGTACTGATTGTTTAGGAGCAAACTGTGGTGGTGATAGATCTTATTGCGGCTTGCTTGAGAATATTAATACAGGAGAATATGTTTCTTGTGATTTTGACAATCAATAATAAACGACAAATAGAATAGGGGTGATCTTTTCACCCCTATTTTTAAATAAAAAAATATTTCTATGCGTTTAATAATTTCTTTAGCCATTCTTTTTATATTTGTGTCTTGTAACAAAGAAGAAAAATTAAGCTTCTTACAAGTAGATGATATTAATCCAGAAAAGAGGGAATTGATATCTGTGGATATTGAGACTTTTGATCTCGGCGAAAAATTACTAAGTCCTGGTTTTTTTGACGTTGACAATAATGCTATATATGTAACCGATTTTAAAGATTATGGCATATACAAAGGGCATTTTGAAACTGAGACTAAAAAAGTCCTGCTAAATAAAATAGCAGGTAGAGAGGGAAGTGGTCCAGGTGAATTTGAAGATATGTCAGATATTCAGATAGTTGGGAATTCAATACTAGTGAGTGATGAGAATAGCGCAAGATTAAGTGAATTTAGCTTGGATGGTGACTTTAAAAAATCTTTTGTAGGTAAAAAGTTTAATGCTCATCGTTTTGTTGCCTTAGATTTAAATAGAATAATAGTTCTGTCTATCTTGTCTGGCGACAATGTAATAAGTATTGTTGATGCCGAAAAAGATACTCTTATAAGAGAATTTTATGAAAAAGATGAAGATTTAAGCCCTTTAATTTATGAAGGGAAAATTACTGCTAATAAAAATGGTCAAATATTTTATTCTGGTTTTGCTGAACCAGTTATTATTAGGTTTTCAAAAGAAGGGGAAAAAGTGTATTCCGTTGATCATGTTGACTCTTATAGCAGTATTACAAATTATTTAACATTTGATGTTGGTAACAATTCAAAATCCTATAAGTATTCACCTACAGCAGAATTTTATACTATTAGCCTGGCTTCTTTGAATGGTTTAATATGCATCTTAGTGAAGAAAGGGGAAGACAAATTTGTCGATTTTTATGATTCTGAAAATGGACACTACAAAAATTCTATCAAAGTAAGCTCAAAAGCTATTGAATTAAGTGTAGATAATGGTAGTCTATACATTCTTAATCTTACCATGCCAAATACAAGCATTGATAAAATCACATTGTAATGCATAAAAATTTTATAATCGTATCGTTAATAATATTAAATGGATTTTTAATATATATATTCATGGATTTTTCAGGAGAAAAAACCAGTATAAATGGTCCCATGAGTTTGAGTGATCAATTCAAAGAGTATTTAGTTGAGGAGGATATATACATAAAAGGGAACCCTTTATATTTCGTATATCTTGATGAACAAGGGTGCGCTATTTGTTTAAAAGATGAGATCAAAAACCTTAAGAATTCTAGAAAGGCTGTAAAAGACAATGCAGTTATCATATATAAGACTGTTGGTGAATCAAAATTAATTGGACTTCAAGATTATAATATTAAGTATTTTAATGAAAAATCTGATTTGTTCAATAATATACCAGTTTTAAACCCAATAACTTTTGTCATTGACCAGTATGGTTTTGTAAACCATTATAAATATTTAGATCCAACTATTGATTCTGTCTATTCTTACAATAAGAATTACTATAAATTCATCAATAATTATATCGGTAAGTAATTAACCTGCTAGATTAGCGTCTAAACAATTGCCGGACCATAAGGCGCTAAATAATCGCCCAAGGTATGGCTCCATGAAAAAGACTTTCGGCGATTCATGTAAAATGACTTTATTTTTGGGATCATTTGCAGGGAAAAACCGAAAATAGCTCCCATGTGTTAGCAATTGATGGCTAACTCTGGGAATCATTCCAATCATTACTTCCACCCACCTCAATCTCATGATCGACACTTAAAATACAGTGAGAGTATACTCTTTAATTTTTTCGGCTCGATCAATAACACTTTAGTGAATAATTGGCTTATCTTTTCTGGTTCTACTGCTTAGCCAACTCCTCTCCTTTTCTTTGTGTACTATTGACTGCCACCACTCTTTCATCGAATCATGGATTGGATTTGCTCAATTTAAAGTTGTGAAAATTGTGTTTAAAGAATGATATACGATCTAATAAAGAACTTATCCCTTTTATGGGAAAACCTAATACCGAAGCGGTATCAAAGCATCCCAGAAACTTAACTCAAGCCCACATAGTATAATGTCTTTCAGTAAAAGCCTCCGCTTGGGATATTCTTTCAAATATACCATAGCCGGTTATTTGTTGTAGTAATTCAGTTCCTGCAGTCCCTAATCCGGGATCATAAAACCACCAACAAATAAATCAAAATGATTAAAAATGGAAGGCTGAATATAAGTCCGCCCTGCCAGTATGCTTCTCTGTTTTTCATGACTGTGTTTTTTATTATTTAAAGCTGTATTGACCTTTTTTGTTTCTTCTATTCCTGAGCATTATGTAATTAATGCATTGTTTTTCCTGATGATAAAGCTTCTCTCATTTTGTTTTCTTTTAGTTTAAATGCTTCAATCTCTTGTTTAAAATTTGCCGTCTTTTCATCAGCCTAACCAGCCCTCCCGGTCTAAACTGCGGTACTGAATGGCTTCCGCTACGTGATTTGATTTAATATCTTCGGAATGATCTAAGTCGGCAATGGTTCGTGATACTTTTAGAATGCGATCGTAGGCACGGGCTGAAAGTCCCAGCGAAGTAATCGCTTTTTTCAGGATGGAAGAGCCGGCATCGTCCAGCTTGCATACTTTCCGAACCATTCGCGTGCTCATTTGAGCGTTGCAGTACACGCCTTTCATTCCCATAAAACGCTTGGATTGAATTTCGCGAGCCACCACCACGCGCTCCCTGATATCATCAGATGATTCCCCTTTTGCCTTGCCGGACAGCTCCTCATAACTCACCTTATGCACTTCAATATGCAAATCAATCCGATCTAACAGCGGGCCGCTGATTTTGCTCAAATATCGCTGCATTTGCATGGAAGTGGTCCCATTCATCTCCTGTGGATTGTACCAATCTCCCGAAGGCGAGGGATTCATGGAAGCCACCAGCATCACCCGGCTGGGATAAGTTACGCTCATTCGCGCCCGGGAAATTGAAACTTCTCCATCCTCCAGCGGCTGGCGCATTACCTCCAGTGCGCTTCGTTTAAACTCCGGCAGCTCATCCAAAAATAACACCCCATTATGCGCCATGGAGATTTCGCCCGGCATGGGAATACTACCGCCACCCACCAGCGCCACATCCGAAACGGTGTGATGCGGAGACCGAAACTGACGCTGTGTAATCAGCGCTTTTCCTGATTTTAAAATCCCTGATACCGAATGTACTTTCGTTGTTTCTAAAGCTTCATCTAAGGTAAGCGGAGGCAAAATAGTGGGAATTCGCCGCGCCATCATGGTTTTACCGGAACCGGGTGGGCCTACCATAATCACATTATGTCCGCCGGCGGCCGCAATTTCCAGCGCACGTTTCACATTTTCCTGTCCTCGTACATCACTGAAATCCAGCGGATTATGCTTTCCATTTTGCTGAAAATATTCCTGCACGTTACTTCTCAGCGGGTTCATACTTCCGCGATTCTCCAGCCAGTCTTTCACCTGATTCAGATGCTCGAATGGAAACACTTCAATCCCCTCAACTACGGCTGCCTCTCCCCCATTTTCTTTAGGAACTACCAGATATTTAAAGCCTTTTTTCTGAGCCTCAACCGCTACCGGAAGAATGCCTTTTACCGGCCTGATTTTCCCATCCAGCGCTAATTCACCCATCAGCACGGTGTCTTCTAATTTATCGGTGTGAATTTGTCCCGACATATTCAAAATGCCGATGGCCAGTGGTAAATCAAACCCGTTTCCCTCTTTGGGGAGATCGGCCGGAGCCAGGTTTGCTGTAATTCTCCCCAGCGGATAGTACGAACCGGTATTCCGAATGGCTGCTTCCACCCGATCGCGCGACTCTTTTACCGCTCTATCAGGCAGACCTACCATAAAAAACTTAACCATCCCATTGGTGTGGTGGGTTTCCACGTCTATAACTTTTGCGTCAACACCCACGGTGGACGCGCAGTAAACTCTTGATAGCATAATTAATACCTGAATCTTTTGTTATATCTTTACGTAGTAAGAGCGGTGAGAAAACCATTCCTTACAAAAAAATTTCCATAAATCGCACATATCATGAAAAAAGACGAAGCCAAAACGAAAGCCAAAACCATCTACCAAGAGATTCAGGGCGGGGTGAATGAGGTTATTAAACAAATCAGAAAACTGATTAAAGAAGGAAGCGCCCGCAAGCTGATTATTAAAAACAAAGAGGGTGAAATTAAATTTCAAACCAACTTAACGCTGGGCGTGGGCGGAGTTACCGTAGCAACCGTGATGGCGCCGGTCATTTCTGCATTGGGCATGTTCGCCATGTTCATCAACGATTATCAGGTAATTGTAGAGCGCGAGGTTACCGATGAAGATGAATATTCAGTAGATGCCGAATTTATTGATATCAAAGATGAGGAAGAGGATGAAAGTGAAGAGGATTCTGAATCTAAATCCAAGAAAAAAACCACTGATGTTGAAGAAGAGAAAGAAGAAAAAACAGTAGGCAAATAGAAGTGATGTAAAGCCTGAGTAATTGAGAGACTAAGTAATCAGGTGCGTACTTAGTCTCTCTATCTCCAAATAACCTATTTCCAATGCTCTTCGGCAATAGCTTTTTCGCCGACTTCGGCTTCGCTTAAAAAGCGTTCGGCATCAAGGGCGGCTTTACAGCCGGTTCCTGCTGCTGTTACCGCCTGGCGATATACAGCATCCATAGCGTCTCCGCTGGCAAAAAGGCCGGGCAGATCGGTTGCGGTAGATTGTCCTTTTGTTTTGATGTAGCCCACATCATCCATTTCAACCACACCCTTAAATAAGTCGGTATTGGGCTTGTGGCCGATGGCAACAAATACGCCGGTTACATCATCCAGCTCCGTCACTTCTTCGGTATTTCTGTTTTTAACTTTCACCCCTTCTACCACCTGGTCTCCCAGCACTTCAACCAGTTCGCTGTCCCACATAAATTCAATTTTATCATTGTTGAATGCGCGGGTTTGCATAGCTTTAGAAGCTCGCAGTTCATCCCGGCGGTGAATGACAGTTACCTTGCTGGCAAACTTGGTAAGGAAAGTAGCTTCTTCCATGGCCGTATCTCCGCCGCCTACCACAACTACGTGCTGATCGCGAAAGAATGCGCCGTCGCAAGTAGCACAGGCAGAAACACCTTTCCCACGCAGCTTTTGCTCGCTTTCCAGATGCAGCCATTTAGCAGATGCGCCGGTTGAGGCAATAATAGACTTTGCAAAAACTTCCGTTTTCTCATCAACAGTTACTTTATAGGGACGCTTACTGAAATCAATATCCGTTACAAAACCGTAGCGGCAGTCGGCCCCAAATCGAGTAGCCTGCTCACGGAAATCCTGCATCATTTTTGGCCCCATCACGCCTTCGGGATATCCCGGAAAATTCTCTACATCGGTGGTTGTCATCAGCTGGCCGCCCGGCTCGGGTCCTTCAAATACAATAGGATTTAAATCCGCCCGTGCTGCATATAGCGCAGCGGTTAATCCGGCGGGACCGCTTCCCACAATTACTACTTCAAATGTTTTACCTGCAATGTCTTCCATAATGGCTTCTTTTTAAATTTTTATCTTCCTAAATATACGGCTTTATCTCGTTATCACGACTTCTAATTCTCTATACAATCAATAGAATTCACTTATTCAAAGAACCCGTATCCTCTCAAAATGTGGTGTAATTTAATACAAAATTTTTCTGAAAATTATATGATTTATTAAAAAAGCGCTCCCACTCTTATTTGTGATATGATTGGATTTTATTATGTTACCGAGAATATTTAAACGGAGGATACACGTGATTGTCGGAGTTTTAAAAGAAACCGCTGAATTTGAACGAAGGGTAGCACTTACACCGGAAATAACGGCTTTGCTTGTCGATAAAGAGCTGGAAGTTTGGGTTGAACCGGATGCAGGTGTGAATGCAAACTTTCCAAATCAGCTGTATAAAGAAAGTGGGGCTGAAACGGGTAAAAGTCGTGATGACATTCTTTCCCAATCTGATATTTTACTCACCATCCAAACGCCGACTGAAGAAGAACTTAAAAAGCTCAAAAAAGGCGCTGTCTTAGTTTGTTTCTTATGGGCGCTGCAGCATCCTGATTTGGTGAAACTGCTCCAAGAACAAGGCATTTCCGCTCTGGGAATGGATGCCGTTCCGCGTATCTCCCGAGCCCAAAATATGGACGCCCTTTCTTCCATGAGTTCCATAGCCGGCTACAAAGCCGCCCTTATTGCAGCCAATCAGCTGGATAAATATTTGCCCATGATGATGACCGCCGCCGGAACTATTCCGCCTTCTAAAGCACTGGTTTTAGGCGCAGGCGTGGCCGGACTTCAAGCCATTGCAACGCTGCGCCGGCTGGGTTCGGTGGTAGAAGCTTTTGACATTCGCCCCGAAGTAAAAGAGCAGGTTGAAAGTTTAGGAGCTAAATTCGTGGAAGTGGAACTGGGCGATGAAGAAACCCAAACTGAAGGTGGATATGCAAAAGAGCTGGATAAAAATAAGCAGGAACGCCAGCGCGAGGTCATTCACCAACATGCCAAAAAATCGGATATTATTGTAACAACGGCTCTTATTCCGGGACGACCTGCCCCGCTGCTCATCACCAAAGAAATGGTGGCCGATATGCAACCGGGTTCGGTAATTGTAGATATCGCTTCCGAAAACGGCGGTAACTGCGAGCTGACTGAACATGGAAAAGTTGTTGAAAAGAACGGGGTTCAAATTGTAGGACCCAATAATTTACCCAGCCAGCTGTCGCTGCACGCCAGTAAGTTGTACTCAAAAAATATGTATGCTTTATTGAATTTACTGCTGGATGAAGGCAAACCAAATTTCAATTTTGAAGACGAAATTCTGCTAAAAACTACCATTACGCATCAGGGCGAAATTATCAGCCCGATGCTGAAAAATGGCTAATGGGAAATGGCTATTTGGCCCGGTCGCTTTTTTGATGTATTCAACAATTTGACGCGCAGCCTTTAGCCAATAACAACAAACCAACCGCTATGTCAACACTCATATTTTCTTTGTTCATTTTTGTTCTGGCCTGCCTTATTGGCTTCGAACTCATTTCTAAAGTTCCGCCCACGCTGCACACGCCGCTTATGAGTGGTGCCAATGCCATTTCGGGCATTACAATTGTGGGAGCACTTATTGTGGCCGGACATTCGGGCGCCGACACCCAAATCAGCCAGTTTATTGGGTTTGTGGCCATTGTGTTTGCCACCATTAACGTGGTTGGCGGCTTCATGGTAACCGACCGCATGCTGGAGATGTTCAAGAAAAAAGAGGACGAATAATGTTGCCATCTATATCAAATTTTTTACCCAATTTACCCATCGATGCCATCCAGATTATATACCTGATAGCCGCTTTCTTTTTTATTCGCGGCATCAAGCTGCTAAACAGTCCGGCTACGGCACGGAAAGGAAATCAGTTTGCGGCTTTGGGAATGTTCATCGGAATTGTAGTTACGCTGTTTGATCATCAAATTGTGAGCCTGGAGTGGATTATCGCCGGTGTATTAATTGGCGGGTTGATAGGCGCCGTTCTTGCCAAAAAAGTAGCTATGACGGCCATGCCCGAGCTTGTTGCCGTATTTAACGGCTTTGGCGGAGGCGCTTCGGCTTTAGTTGCATGGGGTGAATTTTCACGCTATGCAGATCCCACAACCATGACGCCCGACAGTTTGGTTACTACCGGTTTATCCATTTTTATCGGTTCGCTTACTTTTACCGGAAGCTTTGTGGCCTTTGGAAAACTCAAAGGATTTATTTCGGGCAATGCCATCACCTTTCCAGGACTCAATTTC
The DNA here is from genome assembly GCA_964505215.1 of uncultured Balneola sp. Classification (GTDB taxonomy): domain Bacteria; phylum Bacteroidota; class Rhodothermia; order Balneolales; family Balneolaceae; genus Gracilimonas. The sequence goes on along the minus strand of CAZDGU010000011.1, from coordinate 75,376 downwards.
ATCAACATCGGTTCTATGATTGCCGTGCTTGCGCTGGTTGGGGTTTTCACTTTCGATCCCACCGGACAAACGGTTTTCTGGGTGATTTTAGGACTTTCCCTCCTCATTGGCATCACTTCTGTAATTCCTATTGGCGGGGCAGATATGCCCGTGGTTATTTCTTTGCTGAACTCCTATTCGGGCATTGCGGCTTCTATGGCCGGATTTGTGCTGGGCAACAGCCTGCTCATTGTTTCGGGTGCTTTGGTAGGTGCGGCCGGGCTTATTCTCACCAATATTATGTGTAAAGCCATGAACCGCTCGCTTATCAACGTGATTTTCGGGTCTTTTGGGGGTGATTCTGAAAGTTCTGCCACCGGCGATTCAGGCGATAAAACAGTCCGCGAAACTTCTGCTGATGATTTAGCTATTCAGGTTGCTTACGCTTCTAAAGTGGTAATTGTGCCGGGATATGGATTGGCCGTAGCTCAGGCGCAGCACGTATTAAAGGAAGTAGCCCAAAAGCTGGAAAAGCGTGGCGTTCAGGTCAAATATGGCATTCACCCCGTAGCCGGACGCATGCCCGGACACATGAACGTATTGCTTGCTGAGGCCGATGTGCCGTACGACCAATTGCTGGACATGGATCAAATAAACCCGGAGTTTAAAACCACGGATGTGGTTCTGGTTATTGGCGCTAATGATGTGGTAAATCCGGTGGCTAAAACGGAGCCCGGAAGTCCCATTTACGGCATGCCCATCCTAAATGTGGATGAAGCTAAACGAACCGTTGTGTTCAAACGAAGCCTGAGCTTTGGCTACGCCGGTATTGATAATCCGTTGTTTTATGATGAAAAAAATCAGATGTTTTTCGGAGATGCCAAAAAGAGCCTGCAAGAACTTAACGAAGCCTTGAATGAGGTTTAAGAGATAAATATCCTCATCACCAACGTCTCGTTCGTGATGCATCCGGGAACCTCCGGTTCCAAACAGCTCATATCGGCAACTCTGCAATCTAAAACACTTTTGAACCGGAGGTTCAAGCAGGCATTCCCAACCGGAGGTTGTGGAATGAGAGATTGTGGAACGAGAGTGAGAGTTAGTGGAAAATTAAAAATCTATGCCAATTTTGTCTTTTACTTTATCCTTAACGGCGCTTTCTAACTCTTTCTTTTTCTTTTCCAGCTCCTCTTTTTTCTCTTCAACGGCCTCTAACTGCTCGTTGACAGTCGCTTCAATTTTCGCATATTTTTCGCGCAGAGCAGCCTCTTTTTCAGCCCTGAATTTTTCCAATTCAGCTTTTTTGTTTTCCACTTCACCACGCACTTTTGCCTCAATTTTATTCCGGGCATCTTCAATTTCTTTCGAAACCGTTTGCTTAAGAGCATTCAAAAATAAATCATCCACATTCGAGCGCAGTTTCACATTTAGCGGTCCTGATTTATTATCAATCAGCGCTGCAATTTCAATATTATCTGCGTTGCCAATAGCATCCCGGATAAGCGATTCAACCCGATTTTTAGGCGCACCGGCTGATTCAAAATCAAAGCTGATTCCACTTACATTATAATCAACCCGACTGTCAATCCGCTTGTCAATAATATTCAACTCAGCGCTCACGGCTCCTTTTCCGGACTGAAGCTCGTACGGCAATAAATCAGAGCCGGAAAGCCTAGCGTGCTTCACCGAAAAACCCTCGTAACTTAGCTTGAATTGCTCATGAGGCTTTTCTTCCATGTAGTTAAATTCACCATTCAGGCTCAGCGAAACCTGCTGCTCATCCTCTCCACTCAGCATAAATTCCGTAGGCTCACCCGCCTTCCGCTGATCGCTGCTTAAGTTCGTCAACACGCCCGAAAGCTGAAGTCCCGAATTGGTAATTCCAGAAAGCTCAATATTTTTGAACCAAAATCCCGGTCCGTCGTATTTATCCGAAAAGCTATAATCCACGCCTTCGTATCGGGGAATAGCCGGTTCCTCTTCCTCATCACCCATAAAACGGCTGCCGTACATTCGCGCCATGGCTATGTATTCCAGATAAGCGGCATAATCGCCCAGCAGATTTTCTCCAAACAGCGCCTTGCCAATACTTTGGGCATCTAAATCAGGTATTTGTGCTAACTGCAACGCCTTTTGGATGTCGTCTTTTATCCAGTTATCAATCCGACCTACTTTATTTTTTGAAGACTCCGCATCTTCCTGAAATTCATTTTTCAAATTTTCCGCTTTGATCTTCAACCCTTCTACTTTTTTCTTCAGCTGCTTAATATCGTCCAGCGCTTTTATGGCCTCCTTGGGCTTTTTAATTTCTTTTAGGTTGATGTTTTCAACCTGCTGCTTAATTTCCCTCGTCTCTTCACGCACATCGGTATGTGCAAAGGTGCTGTCCCATTTTTGGTAATTCTGTTCTAAATCTCCCTTTAGCGCTTCCATTTTTTGGGGTGATTCTATTTGGACTTTAGCCATCAGGCTGTCCACATTTATATTATCTGCAACTTCCGTTATTTTCATAGTGGCATTTCTTTTTGCCTCATCACTCACCTGCGTTATCACCTCACTGATAAAACCCGGCTCTTTGTTTTTTTCCTTTTCCGGAACCTCAAAAAATCCATCCGTTTCGCGCTCTGTATTCATTTGAAAGCCGGTCAGCTTTACGTTATCAACAATTACTTTATTTTTGATAATCAGCGGCCAAAGCTCCATTCCAAATTCCACCGGCCCGGTTTCAATCGTATTTTGCATGGTGTTATTTTTATTGGCCACCTGAAGCCGATCCCATTTCACCCCTAAAGTAAATAAGCTGACGCCAAATCCATCAAACTCAACTTTGGCTCCGTTGGCTACGCTTCCCTGATATTCAATCTGCTTCTGAATCCACGCATCCGTAAAAAAGAAGGTGACGAAAAATCCAAGTCCTGCTAAAATTAAAACCGTAATAATGCCCCAAATTCTCATCGCTTAGCCTCTCACCTTATTTACCGTTTGATATACCGAATACAATTTTGTGCCTTTTAGTGCTTTCACAATCTTCAGTTTTTGCACGCGGGCATGTACGCGTTCGCGATATTGCAATACGCCCCATTTTGCTAAAAAATATGCCGGAATGCACAGCAAAAGAGCAATCACCAAACTTCCCATCACCACGGTGTTATAAAATTCCGTCAGCGCAATCCATTCTATATTATACATGGCCGTCCACATATTTTGCAAACTATCCAGCTCCAGCAGCCGGGTACCGAATGCATGAAACAGCGGATCTGCCAAATAAGCAATTCCGCTGAAAATGGTAAATGAAAGCAGTGCCATTCCGATATTTACCTTCAGCACTAAAATGAGCACTACGATAAACAAATTATGGAGCGAGGAAAGCGGAGTGAGTCCGATTATCATCCCCAAAATAATACCTCCTGCAATTTGCCCCGGAGAGGCTTCGGAAGCCAGCGCTTTTAACAGCTTGGCTATGTAACGCATAAACAAAAACATAAAAATCCCTCTTTTTAAAAGTTGACCAAAAATAAACGAAATATCCTTCAAAAGCTTCCTGCTATTTTCATTTTCTATAGCAGAGAATTATATTAAATAATTGCATAACCCTTTTAGGCTCAATACCATGGCTAACCGATACCTTACGCTCATTCTACTCATAACCGGTGGATTTCTGCTCAGCTCTTGCAACCTTTTTAATGCTAAAAGCAAGTCGAACGCACCCTTTCCTTGCAAGGATGGAAAAGCAGCAGATTATCCGTGCGAAAATGTAGATTTATATTCTCAACTTTCTGTTTTTGAGCTCAGCGGAGATTCTGCCGGCGTTTTTGTGAATGATATTTGGGGATGGACGGATCCGCAAACCGGCAAAGAATTTGCTTTAGTTGGCTTAACCAACGGCATGGCTTTTGTGGATATTTCGGATGCTGAAAATCCCACAGTAGTTGCCCGCATGCCGCAATCTGATTTGAGCAGTAAATATAAGCTGCTTCCACTGAGTCAGTTTCCGGCGTGCAACGTTGGCATTGGAACTACCGTCCGTTCAAAATCTTTGACTGAGGGCAGTACCTGGCGAGATGTGAAAGTGTACCGGAATCACGCTTTTGTAGTCAGTGATGCGCAGCCTCACGGAATGCAGGTGGCAGATTTAACCAAATTACGTAATTATGAAGGAACCGTTCTGGAGCTGCAACACGATGCTCTTTATGATAAATTCGGCCCTTCACACAACATCATTATAAATGAAGAAACCGGATTTGCCTACGCCGCCGGTGTATTACAGGCCGAAAAGTGTGGAAGCAGAAAAGCAACGGGCCTGCATATCATCGACATTCAAAATCCTAAAAATCCGGAATATGCCGGCTGTTATTCAGATGCTTCTCCCAAACATTTCCGAATTGCTCCGGGTTACATCCACGACGCACAATGCGTAATCTACAACGGTCCTGACGCCAAATATAAGGGAAAAGAAATTTGCTTTAATTCTGCCGAAGGCAACGTACTTATTGCGGATGTGAGTGATAAAGAAAATATCAAGACTATTGGCTATGAGCGTCAAGCTGATATGCAGTATTCGCATCAGGGCTGGCTGACTGAAAATCAGGATTATTTTATTATGAATGATGAGCTGGATGAACGAAATCTGGGGCGTGGCACTAAAACCTACATTTGGGATGTGCAAGACTTAGAAAATCCTGTTTTTACCGGATATTATGAGCACGACACCTACTCTATAGATCACAACTTGTATATAAAAGGCAACTATGCCTACGAAGCTAACTATAATTCCGGATTACAAATTTTAGATATCTCAGACGTTCAAAACGCTAACCTGAAACGCGTGGCCCGGTTCGACACTCAGCCCCAAACCGATGCCGCTGAATTTACCGGCACGTGGAGCAATTATCCATTTTTTGAGAGTGGCCTGATCGTGCTCAGTGACATTGAAAACGGATTGTTTGTAGTGAAACCGAATTTAAAATAATCCGCTCCTTACTTCATCATCCTTCGGCTTTTAAGTTCACAAAAAATTAACTGATGGCGTATAAAAGCTTCAGAAGATTCCTTCAGTAAACATTGTGCAGGCCATTTTTGAGTTCAAATGATATTTGCGTACCTTAGGCACACTTTTATATGCCCTTAAATGGGACTTACCAATCACAATTTTAGCGAAAATTTCAGCGCATTTTATGGATTTATTTGAAAAGCTTGAGGGCCGACCAAGCCCGCTTGGCCCCTTTACCTCCGATGGTTATGGATATTACACCTTCCCAAAATTAGAAGGACCTTTAGGGCCGGAAATGAAATTCAATGGAAAAGACATGGTCGTTTGGAGTATTAACGACTATCTGGGTATTGGCAGTAACGAAGAAATCAAGAAAGTAGATATTGCCGCTACCGAAAAGTACAGCCTGAGTGCCCCCATGGGCGCCCGCCTGATGACCGGAAACAGCACCGAACACGAAAAGCTGGAGCAGGAACTGGCCGCTTTTGTTAAAAAAGAAGATTGCCAGCTGCTTAACTACGGCTATCAGGGCATTATGAGTGCTATTCACGCACTGGTTGACCGGAACGACATTCTTATTTATGACGAGCTTAGCCACGCCTGTATTGTAGATGGAAAGCAGCTTGCCATGGCTCAAAAATTTGTTTTTAAGCACAACGATCTGGATAGCTTCAAAAAGCAGCTTTATCGTGCGCAAAAGAACTTAAAAGAGAACGGCTCTATTCTGGTAGTTACAGAAGGTGTTTTTGGAATGACCGGAGACTTAGGAACTCTTAAGGAAATGGTAGAACTCAAAAAAGAAGTTCCTTTCCGCCTTATGGTAGATGATGCTCACGGCATCGGAACTATGGGTGAAGACGGCTCCGGAACCGGAACTCATCTTGGCATCCAGGACGGAATTGATATTTACTTTGGTACTTTTGCCAAATCGTTTGCTTTAATCGGTGCCTTTATTGCATCTGACAAAAGAGTAATCGAATTTCTGAAAGCCAACTCCAGAAGTCAGGTTTTTGCGAAGTCACTGCCGCTTCCAATGGTAGTAACTGCCCGCAAACGCCTGCAGATGATTAAGGACCACCCTGAGTGGAGAGAAACACTGTGGAACAACACGCTTAAGCTACGCAATGGCCTGCGTGAAATTGGATACACCGTGTTGCCTTCCGAAAGTCCCGTTACTCCTGTTTTAACTAAAGGAAGTACCGATCTTTGCCAGGACATTATGCGTAAACTACGCGAAGAGCACGGCGTATTTGTAAGCGGCGTGGCTTATCCTGTAGTACCGCGAGGAACGGTTCTTATTCGCTTAATTCCAACAGCGGCTCACACCGATGCCCATATCGAAAAAACACTGAAAGCTTTTGAAGCTATCAAAGATTATGTGGCTGAAGCTGCTGAGAAAATAAGCGCTTAACAGTTCCCATTCGTTTAACTAAAAAGCCCGCTTGAATGATTTTCAAGCGGGCTTTTTTATTTGCTTAAATTTTTGATGGTTAAAACTGAACCCGAACCTGCTCATGAGAAAAGCTGATAATATCGAGTTTTTTATTGAGTGCAATTAAAATCCCGGTTTCATTCACCCCAAGAAACTTATACTCTCCTTCCAGCACTTCATCATTTACTTCCAGCTGTATCCATTCACCAAAACCGATGAGCGCCCGGTTAATTTCCTTCACCAATTCCCGGTTGTACTGATTCCACTGCCGGTACCGATATTCTATGCGTTGAACAATAGCGGCCAGCAGCGTTTCTCTGGAAAGCTCTTTTCCACATTCTTTTCTTAGAGACGTTGCTTTACTTTTTAATTCACCGGGAAAATTCAACTGATTTACATTCAGCCCGATGCCCACTACAACCTGCTCCAGCTTATTTCCTGAGAATTGTGTTTCGGTCAGAATCCCGCATATTTTTTTTTGGTTGAGCAGAATATCGTTGGGCCACTTTAGCCTGGTATTTATGCCGAGCTCTTCATTCAGCACCTCCGAAATGGCAAGCACACAGGCTAAGGTAAGCAGATTAAATCGATCGGTTTTTTGCGGTTCAAAAATTAGGCTGAAGGTAAGGTTTTGTCCCGGTTCAACCCTCCATTTCCTATCATATTGTCCTCTTCCACCCGTTTGATAATCCGTCAAGATCAAGCTTCCGTGCCTTACTTTATCTCCATTCATTTGCTTGGCATAGCTATTGGTGGAGGGCAATTCTTCAAAAAAATAAAAGTGGTGGCTTAGCCACGACGCAGCCACCTGCTTTTCGTAAAGCGCTCGATTAAACAAAATTCGACCTTAGTTTGATATATGCAGTTTCTTTCAATCTCACAAAAGGCTGTGCAGAGCCTTCTCATACTAAAGTACGATAAACTGTATAATGTTCCGTTATTAAAAGTAGCTCATTGTTACCTGCTGAATACAATTAGCGAATCTCCAGCTCGTTCTCGCTCCGGCATACAATTCACCAAAGAGTTAAAATGACTGATCGTTTAAAAGCTCGAACTATAATCCGGCTTTATAAGCCTTTAACACTAAAAATTTTGCAAATAATGCAGGTTAATCTCTGCCAAAATAAAATTTGGCAAGATATTTGTCTCTATAAGCTTCCAACAGTTGAACGGCCCTTCAGATACAGTTAACTTAAGGGGTTCAGATAAAATTATCAGAGTATCAGATTAGTATTATGTTAGATAAAATCGGCAAGGTTATTACCAAAGTTTTTGGTTCTAAAAGTGAAAAGGATATTAAAAAAATTCAGCCTATCGTAGATGAAATCAAGAGCTACGAGGACCAAATAAAGCAGCTCAGCGATGATGAGCTGAAGGCTAAAACGGAAGAGTTCAAGCAAAAAATTAAGGATGCTACCGCCGATGTGGTAGCTCAGATAAAAGAACTGAAGCATAACCTGGACGACATCGAAGGGCTTACACCTGCCGAGCACCGGGAAATGGCAGAACACCTGGATGAGCTGGAACAGCAGGAGCTCGACATTATTGAGGATGTTCTTAATGACATTCTGCCCGAAGCTTTTGCCGTCCTGAAAGATACTTGCCGACGATTTGTCGGGCAGTCCTGGAAAGTGGGCGGTAATGAAACGACCTGGAACATGGTTCCTTATGATGTTCAGCTGGTAGGTGCCATTGTGCTGCATCAGGGCAAAGTGGCTGAAATGAAAACCGGTGAAGGTAAAACGCTTGTAGCTATTTTCCCAGCCTATTTGAATGCACTGGCGGGCAAAGGCGTGCACGTAATTACCGTGAACGATTATCTGGCCAAACGTGATGCGGAATGGAACGAGCCCATCTTTAATTTCCACGGTTTAAAAGTAGATTGTATAGATCATTACAAGCCCAGCACCGATCAGCGCCGCCAGGCATACAAAGCCGACATTACCTATGGAACAAACAACGAGTTTGGTTTCGATTATTTGCGTGATAACATGGTGATTGAGCAGGAACAACTGGTACAGCGTGATCATCACTACACGATTATTGATGAGGTAGATTCAATTTTAATTGATGAAGCCCGAACGCCGCTTATTATTTCGGGACCGGTACCCCAGGGCAACCAGTCTGATAAATATGTGGAGATGAAACCACGGGTAGAATCGCTGGTGAATGCTCAGAAAAAGCTGGTAGCAAATCTGGTTAAAGAAGGAAAAGAGCTGCTGGATAAAGGCGAGGAAGAAGAGGCCGGACTTGCTCTGTTCCGTGCTGTTCGCGGTTTCCCAAAAAACACGCAGCTCAAAAAGCTTCAGCAAGAACCAAAAATACAGAAGCTGATCCAGAGTACGGAATCCCATTTTCTACAGGACAATGCCAAAAATATGCCGGTTGTAGATGAATATCTTTTCTATGCGGTAGATCAAAAAATGAACTCCATTGAAATGACGGAGAAAGGCCGTGAGTTCATCACCAAAAAGGGAGAAGACGAAGAGTTTTTCGTAATTCCTGACTTGGGAGAAGAAACAGCGGTCATTGAAAAAGAGATTGAAGAACTTGAAAAGGAAAAGCTGGAAGAAATCAAAAATAATGATGAATTCAGCGATGATTATAAGGAGAGAAAAATAGCAGAAGCCAAGCAGGAAATCCGCCAGGAACGAGAGCTGCGCTTTAATGATCTGCACCGACTGTTTGCCGAGCGGGGTGATCGCATTCACACCGTAAACCAGCTACTGAAAGCGTACACCAATTTTGAGCGCGAAGAGGAATACATTGTTCAAAACGGCAAAGTAAATATTGTGGATGAGCACACCGGGCGTGTTCTTTCCGGACGCCGGTATTCTGACGGATTGCATCAGGCCATTGAGGCGAAGGAGCAGGTGAAGGTGGAAGCATCAACCCAAACCTATGCTACCATCACCCTGCAGAATTATTTCCGTATGTATAACAAGCTGGCCGGTATGACCGGAACGGCTGAAACGGAAGAAGGTGAGTTCAACGAAATTTATGATCTGGATGTAGTGGTAATTCCTACCAATAAGCCTATTGCACGTGATGATAAGGAGGATCTGGTTTTCAAAACCAAACGTGAGAAATTCAACGCTACCATTCAAAAAATTCAGGAATATCACGAGAAAGGTCAGCCTGTTTTGGTGGGTACCACCAGCGTGGATGTTTCTGAAACCGTGAGCCGTATGTTGCGACGTGCGAATATTCCTCATAACGTATTGAACGCCAAACAGCACGCTCGGGAAAGTGAAATTGTAAAACAAGCCGGTGAAATTGGCGCCGTTACGGTGGCTACCAACATGGCCGGACGTGGTACGGATATTAAGCTGGCCAAAGGCGTTAAAGAACGTGGCGGACTGGCTATTTTGGGTACTGAACGACACGAATCGCGCCGAATTGACTTACAGCTTCGCGGACGAGCAGGCCGACAGGGTGATCCGGGTGAATCTCAGTTTTATGTTTCGCTGGAAGATGACCTGATGGCGCTGTTTATGTCGGACCGGGTGGCAAACGTGATGGATAAGCTCAGCTTTGAAGAAGGCGAGGTGATCACGCACTCATGGATTACCAAATCTCTGGAACGTGCCCAAAGTAAGGTTGAACAAAATAACTTTAGCATCCGTAAGCGACAGCTGGAGTATGATGATGTTTTGAATAATCAGCGTAATGTGATTTATGCCCGCCGTAAGCACGCGCTTTCCGGAGAGCAACTCCGAACAGATATTATGGATATGCTGGATGATCTGGTGGAAACTCTGGTAGAAGAGCATGTAGCCGCCGGCGATTATGAAGGCCTGCACGAGTCGGCCATGCGTCACTTAGCCGTTGATGTTGAGTTTGATGATGTGGAATGGCGCAAAATGAACGAGCGGGAACTCACCGATCATATTATTGACAAAGCGCTGGAAGCTTATGCAACCAAGGAAGAGCGCATGGCGAAACCGCTTTACGAAGTGATGAAGCGTATTAACGAAGCCAATCCAGAAAACCGCCCGGATAAAGTACAGGTGGTATTTACGGATGGAATCCGCCGTATGCGTATTGTGGTAGATGTAGAAGCTGCTCTTGAAAATGAAGGACGTGAAGTGGCTCGGTCGCTCGAAAAAAGTGCTATTCTTTCTATTATTGATCAGAAATGGATGGAACATCTTCGCGAACTGGATTCTGTTAAAGAGGGAATCGGGCTTCGTTCTTTTGCACAGAAAGATCCTCTTTTAGAATATAAGCGTGAAGCCTTTGATATGTTTAAAATGCTGCTGGATAGCATTAATAGAGAAGCTATTTCACTGATTTGGAAAGCCGTACCCGAGGTACAGGCCGAGGATGCCAAGCTACAGCAGGCTCAGGAACAAAAGTCGCGATTTGATACAGCTTCTATGGAAACCGAACATGCCGATTCTACCGGAATGGGACTTAAAGCTCCGGCTCAGCCCCAGCAAAGTGAAGGACAAAGACCTCAGGGCGGTAACGTAAAACGTCAGCCGGTTGAAGTTGCTGAAGAGCCCGGCCGTAACGACTTCGTTACCGTACAGAACATGAGCAGCGGTGAGACCAAGGAGATAAAATGGAAGTACGCCAAGCGCATGGTTGAAGAAGAAGGCTGGGTTGTTGTGGAGAAATAGATAGCAAAACATCAGGTCTCAGTAAACTCTCCAAGGGTTTTAAACCCTTATTCTCGTCCCGGTGCTCTGCGCCGGGATGCCTCCGCCTCATACTACCTATTCCCTCCACAGGCTTCTTTTTTAGAAATCATAAGTAGGTAGATTTAGGAGCTTTCTGTGTGCACAGCAAAAAGTAAGTTGCAGGTATATTATATGAGTTGATTTCTGCGACTATCTTTTATAGTAGGAGGCGGAGCCTCCCGTGGGCATTGCGGCGCGGAGCGCCACAACGACTGTTAAAGCTTAAGAACGAGCTTTTTCCAACAACTCGTTTAGTCGCTCCCCCTCTTCTTCAGTCAGATTTCCGAATTCTTGATCCAGATGATGAAGGCGGTCATCCACTTTGGCAATCAGGCGCAATCCTTCGTAGTTGATAAATACCTGAATTAGCCTTCCATCATTTGGGTCTTGGCGTTTTCTTACCAGGTTTTTGTTTACCAGGCGATCAACCAATCTTGAGGTGTCCGATTTCCGATCGGGCATTTTGGCTTGAATTTGTTTGGTAGAAAGCGGCTCATTATTCGCACCTTTCAGGATACGGAGAATTAGCAGCTGCTGTTGAGTAATTCCGTGCTCCTCTAAAAAACTTTTCATGGAATTGCGCAGCCAGGCTTCCGTTTCACAAATATTATCTCTCAGTTGCTGCCATACCGAATGTTCGGCGGTTAAGGTAGAAGTGTTGCTCATGGTGTTTTATTTAGGGTAGATGATATGGCTAAAGATAATGTGTAAACATCAACGTTACAACAGCATAAAGCAAGTTTACTTCTACCCCTATCTCTCGCATTTTTACTCTCGTTGCGGTGCTCTGCGCCGGGATGCTCTTATCGAGACTCTGCCTCATACTACTTGTTCTCTTTTCAGACGTCAATTTTAGATATTTCTACGTACTCATCAGTGCAACTTAACCGGTAAAGGATATGCAATTCTATGGTTAGAATGTTTTTCTTTTGAATAGCCTCGCTGATTTATAGTAGGAAGCAGAGCCTCCGGTGGGCATTGCGGCGCGGAGCACCGCAACGAGTACTATAAACAATTATTATCGTTTGAACATTGAAGTTGCAACACTCCATGCATTCAGATTGAATGGCTTTGCTAATTCACATAGTAAACAAGTTCCCAAAGCTCACTGCGCATAATATCGCGGGTGTTATATATGGCGTTCATGGTTTTAGTGTAGTTGGCTCCGGGCATCACGGCTTTTAGAATATCATTCGAAAACTCATACTGTATATTGTTTACATCATCATAAAAATCTGCCGTAACAAAGTTATAATTGTAGCCAATACCGGATGGCATAATAATGGAAAAGGTTCTCCAGTTGTGCATCATCCCTCTGTTAATTCTTTCTATATGCAAAGGGCGCGCAATATCGTTTTCCAGTGCTAAATACTGACTTTCCATACCCGGCTTCACCCGCATAAAGTTCATCACCAAAAACGTACTTATTCCGGCGTTGGCCGAATCCATGATTCCGGCTTCTGTTTTCCATAATTCAGAATACTGAAGCTCACCCATGCTTTGTAGCTGCTTTACGGCTTTTCCATTTTTAGCTAAAGCCTGCATTTGCTCCTTTTGAGAGGCCAATGCCTGATCGATGCTTTTATAAGTTCGCATAAAGGCATAGTTATAGGTATTTGAGTTTCCGCCGGGATACTTCACCCTGTATAAAAAACCGCCGGTAAATCCATCTTTTTTAAGCTCTTCTTCTAAAACCGGTATCCAGGTCGATTTCGAGAGCATCTCAAAGTTTTCATTTTGTGAAATGTCCACTTTTAAATAATCAATATTCAGATAAGCTCCCTCTTCTGTTTGCGCATAACTTATAGCGGATGTCAGAAATACGATTAAAAACGCAACTAAAGTAATCCTTTTCATAATGCACTCCATTAATTAATCCTTATAAATAATCTAACACAAAACAGCAAAACTTCAAGTAATAAAGTTTTTTTGGCTTAATAAGACTAATCAGATTATCTGAAGTACATTAAATATTTAGGAAGCAAAACCAACCATCTCTCACTTTGTTCCTATCGAATAGAAAATCACTCGCTTACAGAACTTTTATTCCAAACTCTCAATCTGCTTCATTACAGAATAAACAACTACATCGCATCGCGGTCCCAGAAAGTCGAATATTTCTACGTCAGAGAGGTTGTGATTCAGCATTTCGCTAATCATTTGCTTAGCCCGATACAGCCGAACTTTTACATTCGATTCGGTGATATTTAAACACTCAGCCGTTTCTCTGGTGTCCATATCTTCAATTTCTCTCATAATATATACACAACGATATTTGGGAGGCAGTTTTTCCACTACATTTTCCAACAGTTTTTTATAATCGTTTTGTATGGTCTCTTCTTCCGGCGTATCAAACTTTTCCTTTTTATCTTCATTCATTAATCGCTTCTCCTCTATCAGATGAAGTTTTGAAATACGTTTTTTCTTGTTGAGGTATTTTAGTGCTTCATTTATGGCAATACGTGTAATCCATGTAGAAAAAAGTGAATCTCCACGGAATGAGTTCAGGTTTTCATACACTTTAATATAGGTAGTTTGCAGCGTGTCCTTTATGGATTCCTCATCCGAAAGGTAAGAGCGCTGCACCCTGTATAAGCGCTGATTGTATCTTCTCATTAACACTTCGAACAGCTGCTTTTGCCCGGACAGCACCCGGTTAATAATATCCGCATCAGAAATATTGGCATAAGCATCCGCATTCACGAACTTATACTTTTTAATTCCTGCATTGGTTTTTAGAGATTTTAGCATGTGATCTGGCTCCGTAAGTTTAAGTTAACCTACTGTGTTTGATACTGCTCGATACAAATTGGTTACAAAATTATGGAAATTTCTTGGCTAAAGCTGTTTCCTTCTTTTACCCTCGTTTCGCTACAACGCTTATCCTCGCTCCGCAGCTCTGCCTCAAGCTATTAAAATATACAAGATGCCGGAATGAACTAATTGAGAGTATGAGGCGAAGCCTCAATAGAACATTCCGGAACAGAGCAGCCTGTGTGAAAAGTATTATGCTAAAAAAGAAGGATTAAGTTTGCTAGGAGAAACTGGTTATTTTAGCAAATCCTCCAAGGATTTTTCCCTAATAAATTAATGAGTCTATTCACAAATCTTGATTTTCACACAGCCTGCGAGCATCTGGAACCAGGTTGAGTCCTGAATATATTTTGGAATAGCAGATAAGCCAAAAGCTTAATTAAATGTGCAGAAAAGCTTCGCTAACAAAGTAATAAGTCATCACTGCGGCAGCCATCACCTTTAAACCGGTGGATGCTAAAAAGCCAATAAACGCCCCAATTGCAGATTTTAACGCTTTATCTGATTTATTACCTGCAATCAGCTCCCCGACAAATGCGCCTAATAACGGACCAAGTATAATGCCAAGCGGAGCAAAGAATAATCCGGCTATCAATCCTATTACTGAGCCGGTTATGCCATAAGCAGAGCCACCAAACTTTTTGGTGCTCCAGGCGGGAATCACATTATCTAACACAAACCCGACTACCACCGCAATTACGGCCCAAACCAATAGAAAGCTTATTGAAAAGGGAGCGTACAGAAACTGCAGAATTAGCAATCCGCCATAAGAGAAAGGAAGTCCGGGAGCTACCGGCAAAAAAGCGCCAATCAGTCCCACAATCATCAACAATAAACCCGCTATCAGTAATATATATTCCATAGCCTCTTCACGAATTGCATCTTCTTTTGTTTCATTTATTGAATACCTGAAATACCCGACAGCCGGTCATCCCTTATCAACTCAACGGCGCGGTTAATTTCATCTTTAAAAAAGTGATCTTCTTCGGCATGCGGAATTTGAGTTCGGATGTATTGATGCGCTTCTTCCACTCCTTTGCCCGGCTTCAGCGGCTTTCGAAAATCTAAGGCCTGCGCGGCTGTAAACAGCTCAATAGCCAGCACCTGCTCTACATTTTTGAATACATTGAGCAGCTTTAGCGCTCCAACGCTTCCCATGCTTACATGGTCTTCCTGCCCAAGGCTGGTGGGAATGGAATCTACCGAAGCGGGATGAGCGAGCACCTTATTTTCTGACACCAAAGCGGCAGCTGTGTACTGCGGTATCATAAAGCCTGAATTGATACCGGTTTCTTCCATCAGCAGCGTAGGCAATCCATCATGACCTTTCAGCAACAAGTAAGTTCTTCGTTCCGAAATGCTGGCCAGTTCTGCCAGCGCAATGGCTGCATAATCCAGTACCAAAGCCAACGGTTGCCCGTGGAAATTTCCGCCCGAAATAATGTCGCCATTGGGGAATACCAGCGGGTTATCGGTCACAGAATTGATTTCGGTTTGAACCGTGGAAATACAGTGTGCAATCGCATCGCGACTGGCACCGTGTACCTGTGGAATACAGCGTAACGAATATGGATCCTGCACTTTCCCGCAGTTTCGGTGCGATTCTAAAATCTCACTCTCTGCAAGTAAATTCCGTACGTTTTGGGCTACAAGCTGCTGTCCCGAATGCGGGCGAATTTCATGAATGCGTGCATCAAACGGCTTGATGCTTCCCTGCAACGCTTCCAAACTCATAGCGCCCAGCAGGTCTGCCATTTTTAGCAGCTTTAACGCTTTCTCAAGCACAAAAGCTCCGTACCCGCTCATCAGCTGCGTTCCGTTAATCAGTGAAAGTCCGTCTTTGGGCTGAAGTTCAATAGCTTCAATATTGTGCTTTTTCAGAACTTTTTCGGCCGGAATTGTATCCGTTCCGTCTTCATTCCAAAACGATCCGAAACCAAGTAGCGGCAGCGACATGTGCGCCAGCGGAGCTAAATCACCCGAAGCCCCTACGCTTCCTTTTTCGGGAATCACGGGAATGAGGTCGTGTTCAACAAAAAATAACAGCCGCTGAAAAGTGGTTTTAGAAATTCCTGAAAACCCAATTCCCAATGCGTGCACTTTTAGCTGAAGCATGAGTCGGGAAATATCTTTGGGCACTAAATCTCCGGTTCCCACGGCATGAGAAAGTACCAAATTACGCTGCAGCTGCTTTAGCTGACCGTCGCCAATTCGCTTGGAAGCTAACGCTCCAAATCCGGTATTGATACCATAAAAAGCTTCATCTTTGGTGAGCGCATCATCCACCACGGCTCTGGATTTCAACACGGCTGAAGGATCTTTTTTCAGCTGATTTATCGACGCTTCAATATCCCGATATAGATGTTCTATCCTAATATTCTTCATGCATATCCTGTTTTAGTATTTGCGTAAAGGTCGGCAGTTCGAGGGTTGAATTCAATCACTTCTTGGGGTTGAAATACACAGCTCTCGTCTGTTTAAATTTTGATGAGTTTGAGACTGTATGATCTGCCAAAACCATCTCCCATTTAAAAATGGCTGAGATTTATTTGGCCGTATCACAGTTGGCAAATCAACCCAAAGTAGATAGTGTAACAGCCTAAAACTCGGCTTCCTGCCCAACCAGCTCCCAGCCTGCTCGTGTCACTTCCAGTTCTACTGTTAAAATAGCAACTAAATTTTCCAATAAGCTTTCCTGTTTGCCTATAGTAGCCACTTCAACCTTTATACTGATTTCATCCGGGTTTTTCTCCACAACGTCTCTATTAATGGATCGCAGAAAAAGCTGATCGTTAGTTTCAATATATCTTAGCAAACGCAAGCGAATGGCCGACTCTCTTTCTAAAGAGCATTGTATAGAAACTTGATAATAGGTTTCTCGGATTTCATCTTTTTTATAGGACGAAAGTTTCCCTAACCTGATGCTTACAGGCCTTAATATCAGATGAGTTAAAACAACGGCTGTGGAAGTAAGAAGAGCTTCCTCAAAAAAGCCCATTCCGGACAGTGTTCCAACTGCGGCAGAACACCAAATGGTAGCGGCGGTATTCAATCCTCGCACATTAAAACCGTCTTTCATAATCACGCCGGCTCCTATAAAACCAATTCCGGTAACTATCTGAGCCGTAATTCTTCCCGGATCTCCTCCCGAAAGGCTGTACAAATCTACAGATAACAGCACGTACGATGCCGCGCCAATAGCCACCAAAGTATTGGTTCGCAAGCCCGCACTCTTTTGCCGCCATTGCCGCTCAAAACCAATAATACCCCCTAACAAAAACGCAGCCCCCAAGCGCATGATATATTCGGAAATTTCTACAAATTCATTCATTAAAAACGACATTAATTATTAAAAATGTGCCTGAATTTCTGCATTGACACAGCAGCACATTACAATTTTTGAACAAAAGAAGGTAATCATTTTTTTGTTATGCCGATTGATAGTTGCATCCGCAAATAATGCCTGATTCTTTTTAACAAATAAATGTCCACACCAAGCTGAAATACATGATTGCCTCTGCTCTGACGATGCTGTTTTTGGCCATCTCACTTTTTTGCCCGTATTCTTGCACTCAAGTGAGGGTTTAGGTATAATCACTCGCTTTGATATTTTAAA
Source organism: uncultured Balneola sp. (assembly GCA_964505215.1). Taxonomy (GTDB): domain Bacteria; phylum Bacteroidota; class Rhodothermia; order Balneolales; family Balneolaceae; genus Gracilimonas. Next base: position 57,860 of record CAZDGU010000011.1, on the reverse strand, counting down.
CTTAATGTTTAACCAACCTATCTAAATTATGGCAAACGGCGCAAACAATGATAAGGGTACTTTTTTTGGGCACCCAAAAGGCTTATCAACCCTGTTTTTTACGGAAATGTGGGAGAGATTCAGTTACTACGGAATGCGTGCGCTCCTGATTATTTTTATGACGGCGCCCGTTGTGGATGGCGGCTTTGGCTTTGATGATAGAATTTCCGGCGCAATTTATGGTTTATATACCATGGGGGTTTATCTACTGGCACTGCCCGGCGGCTGGGTGGCAGATCGATTGTTTGGGTTAAAAAAGTCGGTATGGTACGGCGGTATTATCATCGCATTGGGCCACTTTACCATGGGACTTCCCGGCATTTTAAAACTATTTGGCATCGACTCGGGGCCAACCGTTACCACCTTTGACACTAACTCATTTTTTGTAGGACTTATACTTGTTGTACTTGGTACCGGCCTGCTGAAGCCGAATATCAGTGCTATTGTCGGTGATTTATATGAAGATGAAGACAGCAGTAAAAGAGATGCCGGTTTTTCACTTTTCTATATGGGAATTAATATTGGCGCATTAATAGCACCCATTATTACCGGGCTTTTAGCCAAAGCAGACTGGCATTTAGGTTTTGGAATTGCCGGTTTTGGGATGGTTTTAGGGCTCATCCAGTATAAACTTACCAGCCACAATTTAGATGGATACGGTGAATTTGAAGCTCCTAAAAGTGATGATGAAGCCCGAAAATTAAAATCAGTAAGTACGAAAGCAAAAGTTGCTCTTGGGGTGAGTGTTGCATTTTTAGCCTTAGCCTTTGCAGGCATCATTCCAATTGATGCCCCCACCATTGCAGGTGCTTCGGGTGTAATTATTGCTATTGTAGGCTTTGGATATCTTGCCTATGTAGCTTTATTTGGCGGATTGGATGAAACCGAAAAGAAAAAGGTAGTAGCTATAGGCATTATCTTTACCTTCGCAGCTGTTTTCTGGTCAGGTTTTGAGCAAGCCGGCTCCACCTTAAACTTATTTGCAGAGCGGTTTACGGACAGAAGCGTGTTTGGCTGGGAAATGCCCGCTGCCTGGTTTCAATCCATCAACTCTATATTTATTATCATTTTTGCGCCTATTTTTGGTGCCATGTGGGTTTGGTTAGCCAAACGAAACTTAGACCCAAGTTCACCCATTAAATTTGCAATGGGACTTATATTGTTAGGCGTGGGCTTTTTGGTGATGTATTTCGCTACAAAAATTGCAGCCGCCGGAAATCTTGCTGCTCCAACCTGGTTAATTTTCACTTATATGTTCCACACCTTTGGCGAATTGAGTTTAAGTCCTGTCGGGTTGAGCCTGATTACCAAACTGGCCCCTAAGAAATTCTCCGGACAAATGATGGGAATCTGGTTTTTAGCCACTTCTCTGGGCAACTTGCTGGCAGGCTTAATTGCCGGAACCGCAAGTGGCGGCAGTGCAGAAGCCCTGGCCGATATGCCCAATCAATACATGATTATTGTTGCCACAACCATTGGAGCCGGCGTACTCTTACTGCTGCTCGCCAAACCTATGAAAAAACTAATGGGCGACGTCCGCTAAACCTACTCCTCAGAACTTTAAAAGCTCCTCCCAATTCGAGAGGAGCTTTTTTTATTTCAACCCTAAAACAGCCGCACACCCTGGCAGTTTTGGAGTGAAAGAAGAGCTCAAAAGGAGATAAATAGATGCGTATATTTATCCCTTAACTTTTGGGATGAATTTTTTGTTGAATTGTTATGAGTGAAGTTACACAAAAACCACCAATCGCCGCCATTGCCACTCCTGTAGGAGAAGGCGGCATTGCCGTTATTCGCGTTTCAGGAAAAGATGCGATTGCCACCGTAAATCAGGCTTTTGAAGGCAAAGACTTGACGGCACAAAAATCGCATACCGTTCATTTTGGGAAGATTATGAAAAAAAACGGCTTACCGGTTGATGAGGTTTTGGTTACACTTTTTCAATCCCCACGCTCATACACGGGCGAAGAAACCGCTGAAATTTCGTGCCACGGCGGGGTGCTGGTTACTCAGGCTGTGTTAGAAACTATTTTGGGGCTCGGGGTGAAATCAGCCGAGCCGGGAGAATTTACGGAACGGGCTTTTTTAAACGGCAAGCTGGACCTCGATCAGGCCGAAGCCGTAGCTGATCTCATTCACGCCAAAAGCTCCAAAGCGCTGGATGCAGCACACCAACAGCTGGAAGGACGACTTGGTGAACATATTCGAAAATTCCGCCAGCAGATTATAGACGCCACCGCTATGGTTGAGCTGGAGCTCGATTTTATTGAGGAAGACGTTGAGTTTGCCAACAAAGAGCAGCTACAGGAATTGCTGGAAGCTTTGGATGCTGAAATAACCGATTTACTGCAAACCTACGAAACCGGTCGGCTGGTTAAAGATGGCATAAAAACTGTGCTCATAGGCCGACCAAATGCCGGAAAATCAACTCTACTGAATACCTTGGTGGGAACCGATCGCGCTATTGTTACCGACATTGCAGGCACCACCCGAGATACCATCGATGCCGACTGGAGCTACGATGGAATGCTTTTCAAGCTTATTGACACGGCCGGACTTCGGGAAACGGCAGACCTTATTGAAGCAGAAGGCGTAAAGCGTTCCCAAAAAGCCTTTGAACAAGCTGATTTAGTGATTTATTTGAAGGATTTGTCGGAGCCGTTTACGGATACGGAACGCGCTGAAATAGCTGACTTTCAAACCCGCGCCAAAGAAACGCCCTTTATTCTTATCGGTACCAAAGCAGATATTGAAGCCGATGAAGAATGGCGAACCGAGTTTGATTTAAAGATATCGGCTTTGGAAGGTGAGAAAATCAACGAGCTGAAGCATTTGCTAAAAGACCGTGCTTTAGAAAACAAACACTATGACGCCTCCAGCCTGCTGGTTACCTCATCCCGCCATCGCGATGCACTTCAAAAATCGAAAGAACACGTCCAATCAGCCTTGCGGGGATTAGCTATGGACATGACCGGCGACTTCCTCTCCATCGACTTACGAGCCGCTCTTAACGATTTGGGAACCATCACCGGAGAAATCACCAACGAAGACGTTTTGGACTCTATTTTCTCGCGCTTTTGCATTGGCAAATAAAAGCTTAAATGATTTGTATCATTTTTTTGGGTGAAAGCAATAATCCATTCTAAGTTTTTTGAATCGCAGATTAAGTGGATTACACAGATGGCGCGGATTTTTGCGAGCCAAATTGGCAGCCGGTTAAAACATAAATATCCCATCCGCGCAATCCCCAAATCTGCGAAAATCAGCGATTCAAAATATGAGGTTTTTATCTCGTCACGAAGGTCCACCTTCGTGATGCAGTCCCGGAAGCTCCGGCTTCCCGTCACATTACAATCAACCGAAAACAAAAGAGAAACCAACGTTTTAGCCAATGCGAAGCTGGAGCTTCGCGGACTGCATTGCTAAGCCGGAGCTTAGCAACGAGAGTAAAATCAGGGCAAAACAAGATGAAGAGCATAGAAATTCATGCCCTTATTCAAGCCTGCCTGCAATAAAGCCGGTAGTCCATGCGGCCTGAAAGTTGAAGCCGCCCGTTACGCCGTCAATATCCAATACCTCTCCTGCAAAATATAGATTTGGAGATTTCCGACTTTCCATCGTTGTCATATCCACATCACGAAGACTGATGCCGCCACAGGTTACAAATTCTTCTTTAAAGGTCGTTTTTCCTTCTACTTGGTATTCATCATTAGTAAGTAAATGCACCAGCCGATTGATGTTTTTCTTTCCCATATTCTGCCAAATCATATCATCCCCCAGTTCCAATTTATTAAGCAAAAATTCCCATAATCTTCCGGGCAGCTCAAAGGGATTTACATTTGGGATTTTTTTCTTTCCATGCTCATCTTCTGCTTTCTTCAGCATGTTTCGCACCTCCTGCTCGGTTCGCTCACCCGTCCAGTTTACCAGCGCTTTGAATTGGTAATCCTTATCACTCAGCTCTCTCGCGCCAAAAGCAGAAAGTTTTAGTATGGCCGGACCACTCATTCCCCAGTGCGTAATCAAAAGCGGGCCGCTACTTTGTAATTTCGACCCCATAATCTTTACCGACACCGAATTCGCCACCACGCCCATCAGCTTTTTGATAGACTCGTTTGGCATATTAAACGTAAACAACGAAGGCACCGGCTCCTCAATATTATGCTTCAACTCGCTCAGCCAATCGAAACCTTTCAGGCGCGGACCTCCTCCCGTAGCTACAATCACTTTATCCGCCGTAATTCTCCCTCCACGATAGAATCCAATCTCATAGCCATTTTCTATCTGCCGAAGACTTTTAATATTGGATTTCATTTTGATGCCAATTCCCAGCTTTTTGGTTTCTTGCATCAGGCAGCTGATAATGGTTTCCGAATCGTCCGTAACTGGAAACATCCGTCCATCCGATTCTGTTTTCAACTCAACCCCGCGCTGCTGAAACCACTTGATGGTATCGGTTGGTGAAAACACCCCAAATGCTTTTTTGAGCGGACGTTCTCCACGCGGATAATGCTTTACAAGCTCCCGAATATCAAAACAGTGATGGGTAACATTGCACCGCCCGCCTCCTGAAATACGAACTTTGGAAAGCAGTTTATTCGACTTTTCATAAATGGTTACTTTGGCTTCGGGGTGATGGGATTTGGCCGAAATAGCAGCAAAAAATCCTGCGGCTCCCCCACCGATTACGGCAACTTGTAGAGATTCTTCATGTTTCATAAACCAAAGATACCTTTTCTGCAGATGAGTCTCTTGCTGACTGTTCTGAAAACTTGAATAATGAAATAGATTCTCAGTTTTTGAATCACGGATTAAGGGGATTACACAGATGACGCGGATTTTCTTTAGTCTTGTTAAGACTGAGAATCCAAGTTCAACAAATGGATGTTTGAACCTGTACTGTCCGGGATTTTTGGTTGAGGCTTTTCTTCATTAAGCATTTCAGTTTTTTCAAGCACGTAGTGTAACCCCGTTGGGGTTTTAGGCGTTATGGGGTTTTACTGCTGCGGGTTTCGCAGGCTACACCCGCAGTTATCTGCTTTAGGCCCCTTTAGGGCCGGTGCTTTCCGCGAAATCCCAAATCCGATTAATCTGTGATTCTAACAATCGAGTGCTTGAATCATAAATTTATAAGCCATAAAAAAACCCACCAAAAGGGTGGGTTTTTTTACGTCATGTAAATTTTATAAACCGGGATTACTGCTATTTAAAAAACCGGCTGCCGTCTTCTTGTACAACGTATTCTATGGTATAGTGGCGATCTTTTCGTCCGGCCAAATCATTCATAAATTCATCCGAAGAAATATCAGGATTGCCTTTGTAATAGCTGATTACACGGAATTTAGCATACTTATCATCCGGTGTTTTAACTACTATGGTTTTGCCCGAACGCGGAATAATAGCGTGCTTGGGGCCACCCGCCGACTGTAGCGTATATTTGTACCAATCTGTGTTGGGCATTTCAGCATAGCCCTCAATTGGAGCTTCAACCACATCATCAAACTCAATATTAAGTAGTTGTACGCCTCCGCCATTCGCCACATTACCGTAAATATTGGTTGCATTAAAACCAACATTCCATTGCGAAGAAGTGGAATCTTCTACTATATCACCGGTTACCAAATCAAAGAAAGTGGTTTCGTCTTCGTGGGTAAAGTCGGTGCTTCCGTCGGTTACCAGCGTGTAATTGAACGTGTAGTAAGAGTCGTTGCGCTCGGCGTAGCTTGTTTGCTTAAACTCTTCCGAATCCATATCCGGATTGCCTTTGTAATACGTTACAATTTCAACCTTAGCATATTTGCCATCAGGAGTTTTAATTACAATCGTAGCGTTTTTATTTGGCCTTACTATGTGATCGGGTCTGCCGGAATAAATGAACCATTCGCCTTCAGGATTAGCCATAAATCCGGAAAGGCTTCCTGTTGATTCTGAATAGCCATCTTCAGGAGCATGTTCTACTTCATCATACGGCTGCAGAACTAACTGAATACCACCGCCATTTGCCGAATTGGCCAAAATCTCTAATTCCGTCATACCGTATGCAAAGGCGATGTCCCAATCTGCGGAGGTAGAATCCTGAACGGTACGGTCGTTACTTAAACTGTAAAAAGTATATTTCCCAACCTCACCAGGATTATCTTGAATGTCTTCAGGGAAACCTTCAATTCTGGGATCTATATTGGCCGGAATATCTTCATGTATTAAGCCTACAAGGCTTTTGTCGTTATCACTTCCTGTAGAGTCACAGCCGGTGTATAAAAAGACTGCAATTAAAAGTAGCGTCAGTGTTTTGATGTGAGAATTCATTGTTTATTTTTTAATATAACTTGATGTTTAGTTGTGTATAAAATGTAATGCCGGGGTTGGATGGCAAAAACTGAGCGTGTTGGTAGTTTGTAATATTATTAACGCCTACCTGAAGCTTGAAGTGCTCCAGAAATGTTTTAGCCAAAGAGGTGTTTATGATGGTGTGAGCCTCGGCGTACTCGTTACCGTCAATTTTATTATTCGCATTCAAATCGGCAAAGCCGTACTTGCCTCGGTGCTGAAGCCTAATGCTGGCATCTAAACCAAGGCGCTGAAGGGTATAATAAACTTTTAGATTAGCCGTATGCTTAGACCTGTTGAACATGGGCACATAATCCTTTTCGGATAAGGAGATGACCACCCCGTTTTCAACCTTGTCAAATTCTCGGGTAATTTGTCGGCGGGCATCCAGCAGCTGATAGCCTGCTCCTATCCGTAAGCCTTTTATATTATTTGGCGTAACACGAGCCTCAAACTCTAAACCCTGGGTGTAAATCTGATTCAGATTAACGTAGGTAAATATAGATTGGCCATTCGTTTTGGTAGCAATTCGCTGTGTTTCAATCAGGTCGGTTACGTTATTTCTAAACCCGTTTATTTTCAGCTGTAACCCATTTATGGGAAATACATCTATCCCCGCATTATAGGAGAATGAATGCTCGGCTTTTATTGGCTCTATATCATTTGGATCTACATAAAGCTCGGCAATTTGACCGCTATTTTGGGTCATTTCTATACCCTTTTCTACAGTTGTGGCACCAAAAACGCTGTAGCCTGCAATGGGATTTGTGAAGTTGAGAAAAAGTTGACTGAAATCCGGTGCTTTGAAACCGCCGCCTAAAGAAGCTTTAAGATGTACGTATTTATTGGGCTTATATAAGGCCGAAAACTTGGGGCTGAGCTGAGAATTATATTCCTGATGTGCATCAAACCGAAACCCGCCTGTAAAGGATAGTTTTTTTGAAAACTCCAGCTCATGCTGTCCAAATATAAAATAGCTTTCATGGTTTGGGATATCGGCAAAAATTTCACCCTTCAACCCCTCTACATTCATACCGGCACCCAGAACTGTTGTTTGGGATGAACTCCAAAAAGTAGAGCTTTTAATTTCAAACTTATTCAAGGTTTGATCGAAGGACTCTTGAAAATAAGGGCCACCTGAATCAGCTAACTTCAGCCTGTTTTTATGTTTAAATCTACTGAAAAAACTGTGTGCTTCTATAAGCTGCTTACTGCCAAAGTAAAAATTCAGCTCGGGGGTGATGCTGTAATTTTCCTGAGTATCGTGGCCATCCAATTCTTTGGCTCCATCCGAAATATCAGACAGATCTCTGTAACTTTGGTCCTCGCTGTAGAATCTGCCGCCCAAGCTTAACCCAATCCGCTTTATTGGTCGGTAATCTAAGCTACTGCTTAGCGTGTAATTATTGTATTTGGGAACCGTTGGAGCGATGGTATTTTTATTCAAATCAAACCCTTCAGAGCCGTTCACATTCCCAAAAAACCGCCCGCTTAACTTATTCGTTTTGAATAAAATATTGGAAGATCCATCGTAGCTTTCGTTAGAACCGTAACGGCCGGTTGCGTTCCAGGTAAACGGCTCGCTTCCCCTTTCTGTGATGATGTTAATCACCCCGGCCAACGCATCACTCCCCCATAAAGCTGAAGAAGGACCTTTTACAATTTCTATTTGTTTTACATCACCTATGGCAAGCCGCATTAAATCTAAGGTACCCGCGGTCCGGCCAATTACGGGCTGATTGTCGATTAGAATTAGAGTGTACTCAGGATCAAAACCTTGTATTTGAACCCCTGTGCCATGATTGGAAACCATGGTAATGCCCGTTTGCTCCTCCAAAACATCACTTAAGCGCAAGCTGCCGGAGCCGGTAATTTCTTTTTTGTCGATAACGGTTATGGGTACGCTCACATCCTCCAATTCTCTCTTGGTTCTTGAGGCGGTAATTACAATGGGCTTTACCTCATACACCACTTCTTCAAGTACAATGTAAAGCTCCAGCGTTTGCTCTTCCTTTATTTTGAGGGTTTTACTGAAGTTTTGAAAACCAATTTTGCTAACGCTTATTTGATAGGATTTTGCGGGAATATTATTAATTGAAAAGCAGCCATCGCCATCAGTTATCGCCCATTTTCTGTCGCTTAAATATACCTGAGCATAAGGTATTCCTTCTCCTGATGATTCTACTACACAACCTCTAATTTCTCCTTGTTTGGGTTTGGCAAAAGCTGAAAATGTAACTCCCATTAACATACTCCCCAGCAGGAAGTGCTTCATATAATTCACTTAACTAACTTGCTTTATGGATCCATAGTCTATAACCGGTCTAAATAAATAAAGTAATGTGAAGGTTATGTGAAGATTCTCTTAAAATGTCCATTTTTAGCTTTATAAAGCCACATTTTCATCTTCATATTCCGTCAATTATCTCACTTTAAGGTGGCCGGACTTTCTATTTATGAAGACTCCTTTTCCACTTATTTGATAGAAAAGCCGATATGTGATAGAGACAAACCCAAAACAGCGGATTCCGATTAGAGCAACGGCTAAACTCTTCGATAAGCAATTCACTTTTTAATATCCGGGATGCAGAACCTCTTATGTTTTCTTGATACTTTGGCTCATGGTGCCGTCCCCGCTAAAGAGCGAGGGATTAAGCCAAAATGAATAAGTGAGCAATCGAAATTAAGGCATTCTTAAAAGCTTTTTGAAGCTTCCGAGACTACATGGCTAAGCCGGAGCTTAGCAACGAGGTAAATGGGTAATTGAGACTAACATATTTAATACGAGCTTTTTGATAAAATTGGAGTTTTTTTGTAATAGTAGCATATTTTAAGTAGTTTCATATTGAAACTATATTAAATTCATTTACCATGGCTACAAATATTACCATCCGGGATATCCCAGAGGACGTGTACCAAAAACTCAAAAAACAGGCCGAACTAAATCACCGAAGTATTAACAGTGAAGTTATCGTTCATTTGAAAAAACTCGTTCAAAGCAATCGTCGGGATCCTGACCAACTTATTGAGCGTGCAAATAAGCTTAAGAAGAAAGCAAAAGGCTCCCTCTCTATAGATGAAATTCAACAAGCCATTGAACAAGGCCGTCCGTGATTGTTGTTGACACTAATATAATTGCCAGTTTGTGGATGCCAAACAATAAAGATGAATGGGCTTATAAGGTACTTAAGAAAGATAATAATTGGGTTGCTCCACTTCTCTGGCGTTCCGAGTTCAGAAATGTAGTATCAATGTATCTTCGGAAAAAAATTTTAGAATTAACGGTTGCTCTGCAGGCCATAGAAGAAGCTGAGCAGTTGTTGAATGCCCATGAATTTGAAGTTAATTCAATACAGGTTATGAGTTTTGTTTCAGGCTCTTCCTGCTCCGCATACGATTGCGAGTTCGTAGCATTAGCTGATGATTTAGAAGTCCCGCTAATCACTTTCGATAAAAAACTGCTTCGTGAATTTCCTGATATTGCTATTCATCCAAAAGAATTTGTTTCTTGAATTACTACAATCAATATCACTTAAAGAGTTCTTTCTTGTAAATTAATGAGCTAATCCGGTTCACTCCAAAAGCTTCCTTCCCGGTCAAACCAAAACCGTATCTCATTCCACTTCTGCATCTGTGGCGTAGTGTTTCATGGCTTTTAAAAAGCAAAAAGCAGCTATAAAACCACACACAATAAACACCAGCAGCAGTGCTTTTGACGGCCCGTAATTACCGGTAAAAACGTGATCAATCAGCCAGCCGGTTACGGGCGGACCAATTCCAAAGCCTACAATGCTAATCACAAATAAGTATAGCGCGCCGGCCACACCTCGCATATTTGGCTGTACAAAGTATTGGATGAGTGCGGCGGCTACGCCGTTGTAAGAAGAAGATATAATATTTGCGCATCCAATGAGCAAAAATGCGGCCAATGCCGTTTCTGCCATCAACCCGAAATAGTACAGCGGGAGCCCGCCCAAGGCGGCTATTATTCCCATTACAAAACGTTTTTCAGCGCCCCATTTTCGGGCCAATACATCTGCCAGCCAGCCGGAGAGATTTACGCTCACCCCGGTTGCAAACATAAACCAGCCGTATTGAGATATTATCGATGGCGCCTCGAAAGTATCGTTCAGCACGGTTCCAATAAAAGCCAAAATAGTGTAGCCGCTGAGCGAAAGCATCGAAAACCCAACTAAGTGATAGCGTACAGCTTTTTTGGCAAGAATAAATTTCAGCACGCTAATAAATTGAGCGCCCGAGGCCTGCGCCTTTTTAGAACTTCGAATCGGTTCTTTAATCAATAAAAATCCAACGGTTGCCAAAATCAATCCGGGCCATCCTACGGTTTTCATGGCCGTTCTCCAGTCATACAGTTCAGCTACCGAGCCACCAATTAAAAAAGAAAGCCCCACGCCCACAAAAATTCCGGAAGCGTAAACGGAAAAAACCCGAGCTCTTTTTTCAGGAGGAAAGTAATCGGCCAATAATGAATATGCGGCGGGGCCTAAAGCCGACTGGCTCACACCCACAAAAAAACGGGCAGAAATTAAGAACGCGAATGAGCTGGCAAAGCCACTCGCCACGGTCATCAGGCTCCATATGAGCAAACCGATTAGCATAATCCGCTTTCGGGAGTGAATGTCGGCAAACCATCCCATAAACAGGCCACAAATAGCATAAATCAACGAAAAAGCGGGGCCGTACAAAACTCCAATTTGTGTATTGCTGAAGCCAAGCTCATCACGTATAGCGGTGCCTAAAACGGCCACAATTTGGCGATCTACAAAACTGGAAATGTATATCAAAAACAGCAGCGCTAAAACCAGCCAAGGATAAAATGCCGGGAAGCGACTTTCCATTTTGGAGTAAAGAAATTTCATGCGCCAAAGATAGAACTCTACCTCGTAGAAAAGAAAGTTTCTTTGTGGGCAATCTGTGTTAAGAGTTTCATTCCTCTCAAAAATGAAGCGTTAAAAGTTGCGCATAATGCGTAAAGAATCATTATTTTCAGCCCCTCACTCAACATTAGTCTTTTAAACACTCACTCTATGAATTTGAAAGTTGGTATTTTAGGAGCAACCGGTGCGGTTGGCCAAAAGTTTATTCGTCTGCTGCAGGACCATCCCTGGTTTGAAATTGAAGCCCTTGGAGCTTCGCAGCGTTCGGCCGGAAAGAAATACAAAGAAGCCGCTAACTGGATTGAAGATGTGGTTCTTCCCGCTAACATCCGAGACAAAACGGTAAAAAACTGTACGCCTGATAAGTTCAAAAACGTAGATTTTGTATTTTCCGGATTAGACTCTTCCGTTGCCGGTGATGTTGAAAAAGCCTTTGCTGAAGCGGGAATTCCGGTTATCTCTAACGCCAAAAACTATCGCCAGGATGCCACGGTTCCGCTGTTAGTACCCGAAATTAATCCGGATCACACCGAACTTATAAAGAGCCAAAATTTTACGGAAGACGGAAACGGATGGATTGTTACCAACCCAAATTGTGTAGCTGTTCCTCTGTCACTTTCACTGAAGCCGCTACATGACCTATTCGGAATTGAAGCGCTTATTTTAACCACCATGCAGGCCATTTCGGGTGCGGGATATCCGGGCGTTGCCAGTCTCGATATTTTGAGTAATGTAGTGCCTTTTATTTCCGGCGAAGAGCCAAAAGTTGGCCCCGAAACGCATAAAATATTGAGCACGCTCACCAATCAAAAATTAAGCTTACCCAAGTTCCCCGTACACGCTACCGCCACGCGCGTGCCTTCGCTAAACGGCCACATGATTTCTGCTACCGTTAAGCTTCAAAATCCACCCAAAGAACTGGATGAGCTGCATGCTGCTTATCAAAATTATAAAAACCCAATTGCGGCTTTAGATCTTCCTTCATCACCAAAATCTCTATATAATCTGCATCAAAACGAATATTACCCACAGCCTCGCCTGCATGCAGATTGGGAAAACGGAATGCAGTTGCATTTGGGACGATTGAGAAAAGCCGAGGTATTTGATGTGAGCTTTGTAGCTATGGCGCATAATACCATCCGCGGCGCGGCAGGCGGAGCCATTTTAAATGCAGAATTATTGGCAAAAAAAGGGATTCTGAATTAAATACCTGAACAGAACACAGCAGAGGCACAATTATGTGCCCCTGCATCTGAAATCATTCAATCCTTTTCTTTCGTAGAGTCTGCAAGATTTCGGGACATATAAAGATTCATTTTGGTTGAAAACCGAATGGTCTCAGCTTTATCAGCCCGATTTATATTCAGCTTTATAATTCCCTGTCTGCTGCCCGGAAGCGGCTCAAAAAATGGCTGGTGTTTTGCTTCTATCACCAGCTTTCCGCCGCTCCACAGAAACCCTTTTTTATATAAAATTTGGCTGATTTGAGATAATTGAATGGAGAATTTTGCCAGGTTGCTGATGCTTTGCCCTGCTTGGTCGTACACCTTGTATTCAAACAGAAGCTCATTATCTATAAAGCTGAGAATGCCTTTCACCTCTTTCTTTTGGTTGGAACCGGAGTCCGGCATTTTATAATGATAGGGAATGCTCATCGCTATTCATCCAGTTCTTTTAATTTACGTTCGGACAGCAGCAGGTTAAGGGATGATGAGATATTGGCCGCTGTGTTGCGGTGTTTTCGCTTTATAATTAACACCCGTTCGGTAAGATCTTTTCCGGGAAGTTCTCCAAAGGAACTTGCTCTTTTTCCGTGCAAAATAAGCTTCCCTCTAAACCATCCTTTCTTAAACTCCAGCATATCCAATTCGGATATTTGTATTTCCTGAGTTCTCAATTCTGACTGGTATGCTTCTACCACCGCGTCCTTTTTTTGATATTCAAACACCAGCTTTTCACCTTCCACGCGCAGAACTCCCTCCACTTTCATGAACCCGCCATTCAAATTTTCAATTACAAAAGGAAGAGTCTTCATATTATATATTGTTTTTACACAACTTAAGATTGAATTAAATTTTCATATAAAAAGTACAAAAAAAATGTAAGGAGTGCTCGTCTCATCGCTCTAACTATACAGCTAACAAAAGTAAAAGAGAACTAACATTTGGGTTGATTAACAAACCCATGTCCTTCAAGGGATAAAAGGTGGAAAATCCTTTTATCCCCTTTTTTTATCAGATTTATTACTGCTCTATAATAATCTACTTAGTTTTAATAAGTAATTCTCTCTGCCATGAGAGCATGCATTATCCTCATATCGTGGTTGCTTCCGGCTTTGACGTTCAGTCAAACTGTTAACTTTGAGGATGATTTTTCAAATCACGACTTATCTAACTGGAGCGGCACAACTGCTGATTTTATTTTTGTTGAAGAAGATGGAAATACCCTGCTTCAGCAAAATGCGGGCGGAAGCGGCATTTCTTATCTAAGCACACCTTCTGCCAACACGGTAGGTTATTGGGAATTTTTTCTGCGCCTGGATGGCTTTGCTCCATCGGCCGGCAACAAGGCTGAAGTCTATTTAATGAGCGACATTCAAGACCTCACCGGCTCCTTAAACGGCTATAAGCTGCTGGCCGGAGAAAATGGCAGTAACGATGTGCTTCGCCTGTTCAAAATTACGGCAGGTGCAGAAAACGGAGAGATTATTACCGGAAGCACAGACATCAGCTCAGGCGGAGATTTTCGGATAAAAGTTACGCGCGATGCCGCAGGAAACTGGACGCTGGAAGCCGCCGAAGGCTACGCCGGTGCACTTACTTTAGAAGGAACCGGCACCGATAATACTTATACCACAACTACCTACTTCGGCTTCAAAAACACGTACACATCCACCCGCTCAGACAAGTTTTTCTATGATTTTAAAATTGATATTTCGCCTGTCAAAATCATTGATATAGCCACGGTGAATCAGTATGATCTGGACATTACTTTTTCGCGCGATGTGGATTTCAACTCGATTCAACCCGCTGATTTCATTTTAAATCCACAAGGCATTACTCCACAATCTGCCACTCAACAAAATAGTGAAACCGTACGCATTTCTTTTGCAAATCCCATTTCAAGCGGACCAAATTCCTTAACTGTTAAAAACATAGAAGACGCCATTAACGAAACAACGCTGGCTGATACCACCCTCTCATTTTTTGTGTATGATTATTTCCAGTCCGGCGATATTATCATCAATGAATTTTCAAAAGATCCGCCTGCCGGTGCTGTGGAGTATGTGGAGCTGAAAAACACCACCGCCAAATTCTTAAATCTTCAAAACTGGAAAATTGGTGATAACAATACGTTTACTTCACTTTCGAGCTTGGCTTTTACCCTTCACCCCGACAGTTTTGCAGTTATTTCTATCGATACAGCTGCGTTGCGATCTTTTTACGGTCCTGCTCACTATTTGCAAAGTGCTTTGCCCGCTTTAAATAACGGTGAAGATCAAATTCGTTTGATAAATTCCGACGGAGTGATCGCAGATTCTCTCCAATACAATAAAAACTGGGGCGGAGTGAAGGTAGCTTTAGAGCGCCGAGATGCTTCGGTTACTTCCATTTACAAAGAAAATTGGGGTGAAAGTCCACATCCAAATTATGGAACTCCAGGTTTTGAAAATCAGATTCAACCCGACCTGCTGCCGCCGCAAATTGATGGTCTTTTTGTTGCAAGTAATCAGCGACTGGTGCTGGCGTTATCGGAGCGTGTGGTGCAAAGTTCTGCTGAAGCCATCACGAATTATACGATTCGCCAAAATCCGGAAACCGGAGCTGCTCCGCCGCCTATTCCTTCTATCACTTCTGCCACCCAATTTACAGCCGACTCGCTCGAGCTTCTGCTGGATAATCCGCTCCAGGAATATGATGGAAACTGGACATTAGAGGTCAATAATCTCACCGATGTTTTTGGAAACACCGCTAACCATGAGGTGGATTTCAACTACTATCTCATTTTTACGGCAGAGCCGGGACAAGTAGCCCTCAACGAGTTTATGTACGATCCGGCTCCGGGATTTTCAGAATTTATTGAACTTTACAATCACACCGACAGCTCCTTTAATCTGCAAAATTGGACCTACAGCGATAATTCCGGAAACGATAAATCCATTATTTCTAAAAGCTACGTGCTGCCTTCCGGAAAATACGTTGTTTTAGCTCCCGACAGCTCCATAATTCAAAACTTCCCCAATGTTCCGCTTATTGATATGGGAAGTCGTTTCTCAGCCCTGAATAATAGTGGCGATGATATCGTCATCAAAAATCAAAATGGGCGAATGATAGACTCACTTTCTTATCAGTCGAGCTGGGGCGGGAAGGAGATTTCTCTGGAACGCCGAACAGTGAATTTCTCCGGCACCTTTAAAGAAAACTGGGGTGATTCTCCCTCACTAAATTCAGCCACACCGGGCTTTAAAAATGAAATTACTCCGGATACTTCGCCGCCTGTATTAGAAAGTTTGTCGATATTAGATGATGATCTTTTAGAAGTTGTTTTCTCAGAGCGATTGAAATCGGCGCCGGCAGAGCTGATCTCCAACTTCCAAATTTCAGCCGATCCTTCCTTTTCAGGAACTGTTCCCAACTTGCAAACCGCTACTTTTGTCGCACCGGACACCATCCGACTTCGGTTTGATAACGCATTGGAAAGCGAGCCTGAGGGAACCACTTATCAGCTCTCGATTGAGAACCAATCCGATATTTTTGGAAATGTGGCCGCTAATTTATCTACCTCTTTTTTTAGGATTGATTACGCCCGGCCCGATTCCGGAAAAGTGGCTATCAGCGAGTTTATGTATGATCCGGCTCCGGGTTTCTCTGAATTTATAGAAATCTCAAACCGCACAGACAGCGCCCTCAACCTGCAAAACTGGACGTTAAATGACAATACCGGAAATCGGCGCGTCATTTCTGACACCGCCTTTGCCCTTCTGCCCAATTCCTATCTTGTTATTACTCCCGATAGCACCATGGCCGCTTCATTCCCGAACATTCCGCTGTTGGTTATCGGCAGCCGATTTTCAGTCCTAAATAACAACACGGATGCCATTGTTTTCCGAAATGCAGAGGGAAGCCTTATTGATTCTCTGACGTACACCAGAAAATGGGGCGGTAAAGAGGTTTCTTTAGAACGGCGCAGTTTTGATTTCAGCGCTTCTTTTAAAGCAAACTGGGGAGATTCACCTGCTGAAAAGTTAGCCACGCCCGGCCAAGCCAATCAAATTCAACCCGATACGGACGCTCCCATAATTACCGCAACTGAAGTTCTGTCTGATGATGAAGTGCGGCTTATTTTTGATGAAGGAATTCGGAAAGAGCGGGCAGAAGATATTCAGAATTTTGAACTTTCTACGACGGCATCGGGAGTGACTGCTCCGGCTATCCAAACGACAGAGTTTTTGGCTTCGGATACAATTATCGTTCGTTTTCAGGCTCCATTTCCCAAAAAGCCGGAGGGTGTTCGGTATCGCCTTCGGGTTTTAAATCAGACCGATGTGTTTGGGAATATCAGTCCCGAACTCGTTGGAGATTTTTTCATTATTAATTATGCGCAACCGGATTCGGGCAAGATTTTTATAACGGAATTTCTATATGACCCGCCCGACCACTTTTCTGAATTCGTAGAAATTTACAACGCAACAGACAGCACCTTTAATCTGCAAAACTGGACGCTGAATGATAACACCGGAAAGCGTAAAGTGATATCAGATATAGAGGCCGCCCTTTCGCCTGAGTCCTACCTTGTGCTAACGCCCGACAGTCTCATTTTTGAATATGATTCAACGGTTCATTTTTTGGCGATTGGCAGTCGGTTTTCGGCCCTGAATAATAATACGGATGCGATTGTGTTACGAGATTCAAGCGGACTTCTGCTTGATTCGCTGACCTACACTTCCAATTGGGGCGGTAAAAAAGCTTCGCTGGAACGCCGCAGCATTCAGTTTCCGGCTACGGCTTCTGCAAACTGGGGAACTTCTCCGGCTTCAGAAAAAGCAACTCCGGGAACTGAAAATGCCATTCAACCCGATATAAGTCCGCCGGAAATTGCTCATTTTTCGGTTCTAAACGACAGTGCTTTACAGGTGATTTTCAACGAGCAGGTTCAAAAAAATGCTGCCATCTCAATCGGCAACTATTCTCTGAAACCGCCCTCCGATTTCTCCCAAAATCCACCGCCTGTACAAAGCATTCAGTTTTTACCGCCGGATACCATTCAGCTGTTTTATGAACGTAAAATTCCTCGTCAGCCAAAGGGCAGTGCATACGAATTAGTCATTCAAAACCAGACTGATATTTTTGGAAATACGGCTTCAGCTCTTTCGGCTGCTTTTTTCCTGATTGATGTGAGTTCCGCCTCTCCCGGAGATGTGGTTATCAATGAATTTATGTACGATCCGGAACCACCTCTGGCAGAGTTTATTGAGCTGTACAATCCCACCGACTACAGCTTCGATCTCTCCGGCTGGACGCTCAACGATAATACCGGAAATCGCCGTACAATATTTGATGCAAAATTTGTACTTCCAACAAAATCATACGTGGTACTTACGCCCGACAGCACGCTGATTAATCTATTTCCTAACCGAAATATAGCAGCTATTGGAACGCGGTTTTCTTCTCTGAATAATAATACCGATGCCATCGTAATTCGGGATGAAAATGAGCAGTTAATTGATTCCCTTACCTACTATTCTGACTGGGGAGGAAAAGGCGTTTCATTAGAACGCCGGGATGTAGAAATCACTTCCATTTATAAAGAAAACTGGGGAGACTCGCCGGCGGCTGATGGCGAAACAGCCGGATTGCCCAACCAAATCACCCCGGATAAAACGCCTCCTGTTTTTGAGCAAGCTCTTGTTATTGCAAAAGATTCCATCCGGTTATTTTTTAGCGAACGGCTGGATTCAACCCAAGCTGCAACAACCGGTAATTACTCCATTTCTCCGGCTCAAACCATTCTTAAAATTACTGATTACAGTGGAGAAGCGCTCACGCTGGCTCTTTCTGCTCCACTTATCAGCGGCACCACTTATACGATTACCGCTCAAAATCTTGAGGACATTTTTGGGAATATTATGGCTTCTGCCTCCGTGGATGTGGAGTACACCGTTTTTTCATCGGCCCGGCCCAAGGATGTAATTATTAACGAGATTTTATACCGGCGAAAAAATGCAAATTCGGAGGAGTTTATAGAACTGTTCAATACCACTTCACAGAACTTTAATCTCACCGGATGGACGCTTTCCGATGCCGTGGGCACAGCAAAAATTCCGGAGGGAACGGTGCTCAAAAAAGACAGCTATTTAGTTTTGACAGACAAAAAACCTCCATCGGTTCAAGCCAAAAAGAAAGCAGCTTCAGCTCTTGTTTATGTGTCCGGATTTCCATCTTTGAATGATGATGAGGACGCGGTGGTTATCAAAAATGCGCAGGAAGAAGTAGTGGACAGCCTGTTTTATAACCGAAGCTGGGGCGGGAATGAGCCGGGCGTTTCGCTGGAACGGAAAGATCCCGGTTCGGCTTCCAACGATGCCTCAAACTGGGGAAGCAGCACTTCGGAAAATGGACACAGCGCCGGAATTCAGAATGCTATTTTTCGGGTTGATGACATTCCGCCGGAGCTGCTTTTTGCAAAATTGCAGAACAACGGCTCTGTAGATGTGATATTTACGGAATTTGTGCAGATTCAAAACGCACGCTTTTCAATTAACGGGGAAGAGACTCAGGTGGTTGGTTATGCACCTCAAGATGCACATAAAATACAGCTGGAAGCTGCCGAATTTCCAGCAGAAAAACCACTCACGCTTTCTGTGGATAAAGTGGCAGATTTCAGTGGAAATACGGCTCAAAATTTATCCATAGAGATTTCCCGTCCACTGGTTCCCGGAAATGTGATAATCAACGAAATTTTGTTTGATCCGCTGGCTGAT
Source organism: uncultured Balneola sp. (assembly GCA_964505215.1). Classification (GTDB taxonomy): domain Bacteria; phylum Bacteroidota; class Rhodothermia; order Balneolales; family Balneolaceae; genus Gracilimonas. Next base: position 38,615 of record CAZDGU010000011.1, on the reverse strand, counting down.
AAAGACGACAATATTCCCGATCAAAGTGAGTATGTAGAGTTTTATAATCGCGCAGAATATGCGGTTTCTCTGGAAGGATTTTTCATTCATGATGAAGCGGACGAGCACGGAAAAGTTCGCCCCATAACTCCCTACAATACTCAGTTTAAATGGATTCCTGCGGGCGGATACGCGGTGCTTTATGCGGAAAACGCAACGGTACTATTTTCAGAAAGCAAGCTGGCACAGTATTTCGAGCTTCAGGATGAAGATGACACCTTTTTTATTCGCGCCGACCGCTCCAATTTAAGTCTGGCTTCGTCGGGAGATGCCGTATATCTGTCCGACAGCTCCGGCGTCACCATCGACTCCGTTTTTTATGATGAAAGCTGGCAAAATCCCAACTTATACACCACCAAAGGCGTGGCGCTGGAGCGAATTGATCCCGATGGTCCGGGCAATGACGAAGCTAACTGGAGCTCCAGCACGCGGGTAAGTGGCGGTACACCGGGCGAGCAAAATTCCATTTTTCAGCAATCCGATAACTTTCCCGAAGAAACCGGAATTTCCTTTTCACCCAATCCCTTTTCTCCCGATGATGACGGCTTTGAAGATCTCCTGTTCATCAACTATAAGCTGGATGAATCTGATTATCTGCTTCGCATTCGGATTTTCGATCGCTATGGGCGAGAGGTGCGAGAGCTGGCTGATGGCAAACACGCCGGTTTTGAAGGCTCCATTATTTGGGACGGATTGAAAGACAGCGGTGCTGAAAATCGGGTGGGAATTTACATTGTGCTTTTTGAAGCTTACAACAGCAGCAGCGGCAAGAAAAAGACCTTTAAAAAAACAGTAGTGCTGGCAAGGAAGTTTTAGAAATGAAGCCTTTTCAAATGGTTTATTTCGGAACAAAAGCACATATTCAGGAAAACACGGAATCTAACTCTCTTTGTTATGGACCAAAAGATGCTAAAAGAGTTCTTTGAAGAACAATTTAATGAGACCTCAGATTTCTTTTTATATAAAGATAAGCAACTTCTTAAAGAAGGCCGATTTCAGGAATTTGCCGAAGCTCAAATCAAAAAAGTAAACAGAGTGTTTTGGAGCATTGCCTACCCTATATTTATGGGCTTATGGTACGGCACTACAGAACTGATAGCCTATGGAAGTGACCCTTCATGGATTCATCTCACAATTGGTTTGGGATGCTGGCTAATACTGATTGGCTCGCTATTTTTTGCTACCAAGCAATATTATTCCATAAAAAGCTCTATGAATTTATTGCTGAAAGTTATTCGGTATAATGAAAGACAGCCTGTTGCTGAATAGAAATTCATCAAAATTTCTGCCATTACTCTAATAACTTCAACCCAACGGCACCCGCAATAATAAAGCTTAAAAATAAAAGGCGTTTCCAGCCGGCGGGTTCTTTAAAAAATATAATTCCCATTAAAACGGCTCCGGCAGCTCCCATTCCCGTCCACACTGCATAAGCGGTACTTAGCGGAATTCCCTGCATGGCCAATGCCAAAAACACAAAGCCAAATCCAAAGGTAAGTACAACCACAGCTAAGCGTCCTAATGTTTTCTTTTGGATGAACAGGTTAATGCTCATCACGCCAAAAATTTCGCCAAAGCTTGCGATAAATAAATATATCCAGTACATCGTTAATATATCCAGTACATCGTTATCCCGTTTCTGTTTTGCGTGATGGAAGAGGTTCTTCGGTCGACTCATCCGTGGTTATTTTGATGCCCACTACTCCGGTGATAATTAAGCCGATGAAAGCTACCTGCGTGAGTGAAAAGTTAGCGTCAAAAATAAAATAGTCCACAAGTACAATAGCTGCTGCTCCTGAGCCGGTAAAGACGGCATACACCGTACCGGATGGAATTTTCTCACATGCTTTAATAATAAAGTAGAAGCTAAAAATGATGGCTATCGTGGTTCCTACCCATTCCAAAACGTTGGAAGAGTAACGTAAACCAACCACCCAAAAGATTTCTACAACAGCAGCAAGGGCTACATACGTCCAAGCCAAATTTTTTCTCTCATGATGAGCATTACTGCTCTTTTTATCTAACATTATATCTATTTAATTTTATACTACTTAGTAAGTTAAAATCAACCTTGAATAAAGCGAACTGCGCATTAATAAGCAACAACGTTGGGAAGATATTGTATCGTTTCATTTTTGGTGTGAATTCTATTTTAGACACCAAACATTTGTCTCGAAAAGCTTAAAACCTGAATTTTAGCTTTGCTCCGCCAAACCAATTACGAGGAGCGGCCGGCTGATAGTAGCGATCTCCAAAAGCGTTCAAGTCATTCCCTAAGCTGTAGCTTTCATTCAGCGCGTTATCCATTCCCAAAAAGAGATCGAATATCGTGTTTTTGAAGAGCTCTTTTTGGAATCCGGCTTTCAGCTGCATTAAATGGTAGGCATCCGCATATTTTGTGTTGGCATCATTCAGGGGAATTTCATCGGTGAAGATGTAGGAAAGGGTTCCATAAAATCCGGGTTCCGTTTTGGCTTTCAGCGTTGTGACCAGCGTATGAGGAGCTACTCCGGTGAGCTTATTTCCTGAATAATCGTTGCCGCCCTGTGCATAGTTTTTGAATTCAAAATGATGATAGGTGTACGAGATATCCCAATCGAGGCGCTCTACAAACTGTTTGGGCTGCTGCAAAACCGTCCAGTGTACGGCTGCTTCGGCTCCAAGCTGATCGGTAGCTCCGGCATTTCTAAAAATCACGGTTGAGCCTCGGTCTGAAGGCTGCTGAACAATAGTTTCTGACAGCTTGAAATAGAAACCGGTTATATCGTAATGCAGCCGGAGTTTGGAAATATCACCCCGTACCCCCGCTTCAAAATTGGTTCCCTGCTCGGCTTCCAAATTCATGGCAATACTTCCCTCGTTGGTTCGGAATTCTTCAATAGTAGGCGGCGAAAACCCATAGCTGATACTTCCATGCAGAGAAAGAGCCGGAGAAATTTTCTTTACTAACCCCAGGCGTGGAATAATTTCCGGCTCAAAAGTTTTCTTTGCGATTCCCGCCGTATCGTCCGAAATGTTTGTAGCCAGTCGGTGCAAATTATAAGTTAGGCGATTGTAGCTGAGTCCGGCCGTTAAGTAGAAATTGCCGGGTAAATCCATTTCCGTATTTAAAAACAGAAGTAGGGATTTAATCTTAATCTCATCATCAAAATTAAGCGCTCCTACTTTGGAAGAATCATTTTCGAAATTACGAGCGGCATAATCAGCAGCCTGAAATTCACCCCCAAACGTGAACCGGGTATGCAGGCTTCCAATGTCCGTATCCAAATAAAAACGGGAGCGTCCACCGCCCGATTTTCGACTGTCTTTCTTATAATCCAGATTAAATGGATTATCAAAATTACTGAAGGTTCCGTAGAGCGTGGTTAAATTTGAAAGGTGTTCAGAAATTTGAGCATCGTGAGAAATTCCCGCCAAAAATGCCTGCTGATTAATGCTTGCATTGGCTTCTTTACTGCCGAGCGCAAAGGGATTTCCATGCCGGGCCTGACTCGGATCATCCCGAAACTGCTGCAGCGTTAAGCCACCCGGAATGCCATAATTCAAATCTGAATACAAAAGAGAAGTGCGTAAAACCTGATTTCGATTCAGCTGAAACTGACCGGAAATCTCGGCCGTTTGTCGGTTAAAAAATGATTGTTCTCTGTAGCCATCCGACTGCTGATCGGAATAGTTAAAGCGCAGATTTCCATCTTTAAATTTTTGTTGGGCAAAAGCCGTGTACCGCTGAAGGCCATACGAGCCAAATGAAGCGGCTGTTCCCACTTCATTTTGGTTAGATTTGCGGCTTTCCAACAGCAGCACGCCTCCATTTCCGGCTCCATATATACTGCCGGCCGGTCCGCGAATCACTTCAGCCCGCTGCATATTGATTACATCTAACAGGTTCAGCGGCGTATTTCCGGAAGGCTCTGTGAACGGAATGCCGTTCCAGAAAATCTTTACGTTTCTAACGCCAAAGGGTGCTCTGAGTGAGCTTCCCCGAATGGCAACGCGATAGCTACCCGGAGCCCGCTGCTCAATCCGAACGCCCGGCACGGCATTCAGCCCATACACCAAAGAGCTTTCATCAAAGCCCGAAATTTGTGCCGGCTCAATTCGGGTGACCGCTCCCGGTGTTTCCAAGACGCTGCGATTTCCTTCATAACCCACCACCACTATATCGCCAAGGTCGGCCTGAAGGGTATCTATATTTTGGCGGGCTAAAAGGTGAGCAGGAATCAATAAAAATAACAATCCAAAAGAAAAAACAAATAGTTTGCGCATAGGAACAAAGTACAAAGCCTTGCATTAAGATTTAAGAATTGAATACCTTCCTGCAACAATTAATTCCATAACCGGCACTTATTTGCAAGATTTAAAAAACGCACCCATCGGTATTTTTGACTCAGGCATTGGCGGCCTCATGGTTGCCAAAGCTGTAATTCAGGCTCTCCCCACCGAGAACATTCTTTACTTTGGCGATACGGCGCGCGTGCCTTACGGTATAAAATCAGAAGAAACCGTACGGGCTTATGCTCTTCAAATTACCCGTTTTTTACTCAAGCGCGGGGTGAAGCTGATTTTAATTGCCTGCAATACCGTTTCCGCCTCTGCCAAAAAAGAAATCATTCAGGCTGCCGGAGATATTCCTGTTTTAGATGTGATTACAGCCGGTGCGGAACATGCTGTTTCTCAACCCAATCAGCATTCTGTCGGGGTGATTGGAACGCTGGCCACGGTAAACTCACAGGCTTATGTAGAAGCCATCCGCTCGCTTAATGATACCATAACAGTGAGCCAGCAGGCGTGCCCACTGCTGGTTCCTTTGGCTGAAGAAGGCTGGCTGGATAATGACATTGCCCTTCAAACGCTGCATCATTATTTGGGGGGATTTGAAGGAAGTGGCATCCAATCTCTTATTTTAGGATGTACGCATTATCCGCTTTTTAAACAGAGTATTACCCGGGTGTTGAGCGATAAAAGCATTCAAATAATTGACTCTGCCGATTCTATTGCTGAAACGGCTAAAGCCAAATTAAAAGAGCTGCAGTTGCTCAATACTGCCGGCGGATCTTTCCACTGCTGCGTCAGCGATCGCCCCCAGCGCTTTCACGAACTGGCCGAGCGATTTCTGGGCCGACCGCTAAGCAGTATAGAAGTGATTGAACTGGATTGACGCTCTTCTTTTTTGAATGTGCTCCACAAAAGTGATGCATAAAAGCTGCGAATAGATTGAGAAGTTATCCCAAAATTTAGTTCGGTTTTTGGTTTCACGCAGTGTTCCGCAGAGTTTGATGCAGTGTTTCGCTGAGGCACTGCGAAAATCAGCAATTCATCTAAGAAATAGAATATCATCATTCCTACTTTATTATTATATAAATGATTTGATTTATAAGCACTTAGCAGTGGTAGAATGAAAATTTTGGAGCAACTTCTCGAATAGATTTACTTGACACAAATAAAAAATCCTCCGGGATTTTAGCTCCCCGGAGGATTTAATAAAAGGATCAAACAGCTTAACTGTATTTCTACATATCTACTTCTCTACTTCATCAGTCTTTCTTTACGGCTACTTTATACAGCCAGATTATGAAGAAGATAGCGGCACCGACTCCAAGCAGATCTGTCAGCCAGCCTAAGCCTTCCGGCATAATGCGCAGAGCATCGGTACTTTCGAAAAGTGCAAAAGGTATGGCTAAGATAATTCCAATCAGTGCCTCACCCGTTATCAACCCTGAAGAAAACAGTAAGCCTTTACGTTCGGCTTCCTCTTCGGCTTCTTCGGGACTTTCATCGCCGGATGCAATAGCTCGTTTTCTCACTACTTTTGCGGCTCCCCAGGCAATCATTCCGCCAATAAAAATGGGCACGGAAAGCTCAACCGGCAGGTAAATACCTACGGCAACTGCAAGCACAGGCGTTCGGAATTCAGAGCCTTTGCGCTTCAGGATTTCATCCAAAATAATGATAGCAACGGCAATCACTCCGCCAATAATAATCATGGCCCATTCTAAGTTTTGGGCGAAAACTCCTTCTGCTACCGACTGCATCAGCGTGGCTTGGGGAGCGGTTAGCATTTCTGCGGGATTCATTCCCTCTCTGGGGAAAACACCTCCCAATCCGTAGGCGTTAAAGAGCAGGCTCATAATGGGAGCAATCACTAAAGCGGCCGCAACTACGCCCACAATTTGCATAATTTGCTGTTTGTAGGGAGTAGCGCCTACAATTTGTCCGGCTTTTAAATCCTGTAGATTATCACCGGCAAGGGCTGCAGCACAGGCAATCATAGCGCCTACAATAATGGCAGCGGCGGCAGCGGTGGTGGCTTTTTCCATATCGGCGGTGAAGTCAACCTGACTTCCAAGAATAGCCAGCAAACAGAGGGAAGTGGCCAGCACGGTGGCAATGGTCACTCCGGAAATCGGGTTATTGGAAGAGCCAACCAATCCGGCCATATATCCGGCAACGGATGAGAATAAAAATCCTGCAAATAAGGAAAACACCACTCCAAAGGTGATAGCTGTCCAGTAAGCACCGGCACTTACCGAAAGGTGATCGATGTCAATCACATACATAAACACGATAAAAATGGGAATGGCCAGTCCAAGTATTCCCCAAAACACATAGTTTATAGGCGTATCCATTTCCGTTCTGGGAATATCTCCTGCGCCCGAGCTTTTCAGCTCTTTCACTGCCGTCATAGATGACTTGATTCCATCTACCAAAGGCTTGGCTAAAGAAATGAGTGCCCAAACGCCACCCACCACCATGGCTCCAACGCCTAAATAACGGATTTTCTGGCTCCAAATAGCCAAAGCAGCATCATAGCCCTCAGCGGCTCCCACCAGTGCCGAAATTTCTTCCGGACTGGTTACGGCCATATAAATTGGAATTCCGAACAGCCAGGAAATCAATCCCCCCGCAAAAATAAGTACGGCAATATTCAGACCTACAATATATCCCACGGCCAGCAGTGCAACGGAGAGATCACTCCCGAAGCCAAAAATGGATTTTCCGGCTTTTACGGAGCCTCCTACCGAACCTGCAAAAATCTTCAATCCCGTTTGGCTCAGCTTAAACAATGCGGCTGCAACCCCGGCCTGAATAATGGTTTTGATACCGGCTCCTCCTTCGGTTCCGGCCTTCAGCACCTCGCCGGTTGCTACACCTTCGGGAAACTGGAGCTCACTTTCTACAATAAGTGCGCGGCGGAGCGGAATGGTAAACAGCACACCTAAAATTCCCCCAAACATGGCAATTGCGGCGGTTTCTACAAAGGGAAAGTCTAACCAGTATTTGAGCAAAATAAGCGCCGGAAGTGTAAATATAACTCCTGCAGCCAGCGATTCTCCCGCTGATGCGGCCGTTTGCACAATGTTATTTTCAAGAATATTTGAGTTTTTAAACAGCTTAAGCACCGCCATAGAAATAACGGCCGCCGGGATGGAGGCCGAAACGGTCATCCCCACTTTAAGGCCTAAATAGGCATTAGCGCCCGCAAGTATGGCTGATAATACAAAGCCAAGCACCACGGCCTTGACGGTAATTTGGGGAAGATCATCCTCAGGAGATATAAAGGGAGTAAGTTTTTTATTACTCATAATGATTTTTTTGGGTGAATTTTATTTTGGTTTAAAGAACGAAAATTAAGTGTTGATGTACAAGATGTTATTTTTTTAAAAGGTCGCGGATTTCTGCGAGCAACAACTCCTCTTTGGTCGGCCTCTGCGGGGTCGGTTCAGCCTGCTTTTCCCATTTTTTAATAAACCTGTTATACGATTGCACCAAAATAAAAACCGAAAAAGAGACCATTAAAAAGGTAATAACCGTGTTTAAAAATGTTCCATAATTAATTGCAACCATCTCTATTGTACCGTCGGATGTAACCCGTTCGGCTATATTAATCTTTAATTCACTGAAATCAACACCGGCAATTAAGTAACCTACGGGCGGCATAATAATATCGTTTACAAATGATTTAACAATGGCGCCAAAATAAGTAGCCATTACCAGGCCTACAGCCAATTCTATCACATTTCCACGCGAAATAAACTTTTTAAATTCATGTAATAACTTCATTAATCTTCCGGATTACGTTTCATATTTAATTATAAATTGGATTTAGCCCCTTTGATAATTCTATATTACCTTTGAGGGTACAATTAAACTAAGTAATTGCTTGATGTATGAAAACCATTGCCCAGTTAACTTTTATTCCCTTATCATCAAATGAAGATCCCCGTGAGAAAGTACAAGAATTGTTAGAGCATCTGGCCCAGTATGATGTTGACATTGAAGTCGGCTATTTATCAACCACAGTTATAGGTGCACCAAAAGTGGTTTTTGAAATTATTAAGGATTTGTACGACACCATGTCGCTTGAGTACGAAAAGTTTCGTTTTCATGTAGAGTTGTTGAGCCCTGAGGCGAATTAAAGGAGACGCTCCCGGAGTTTTTAAGTCAGCCAAAAATATTTTTAGGCTGTACCAAAACAATTAGCCGAGAGTTTCAACTCAGTAAACCTCTGATTTCCATACGAGCAATTGGTTTAATCCGCAGTTGATGCATTTAGGAATTTTCTTCTTTTTGAAAGAATGAAATCTTTTTCGTTACAGTATTTGTCAAGAATATCCCTCCCGATATACAGGTAAAGAGCAATGCCAATTCCGTTATATAATTGGCCCAATAGCTTTGGAATGGCTCTAATTCTTCAAAAAAGAATTCAAACACAAATATTCCAATCAAGGCACCAATAAAACTTTGAAAGAATGCTTTCCACTTCATGTGTTGAGTTTTTTATTTGGAATAGTTGGCAACAGTGTATTTGATTGTATGGTTATTTTCAACTTTGGATATCTTTGATTTCAATATGGCTAAACTAAGCTGGAGCTAACCGGACTATTTTCTCAGTTCGGGCTTGTGGAATGAGATTATACAGGTGAACAAGTTACAAATCTCATCCTTTAGATTAGGATTTTTAGGATTGGTGAGATGTGTAGGATTAAAATAAATCCGTGCCTTCTGAGTAATTTTCTTAATCCACGATTCTAAACCTAAAATGTAATTTCCGGTAGTTAGAACATGCGAAGCCGGAGCTTCGTGGACTGCGTTGCTAAGCCGGAGCTTAGCAACGAGGGGGTGGTTGGAGAATGAGGATAAAGCAATTTTATTTATTAATTACCCTACACTTTTGGTTCAACTCTCTTATATTTTGGATGTGTAATTCCTGTTAATACGGTTCGGGAAGCTTCTACCGGCACAACCGTAAATTATGCCGTCACCACTTTTCTTATTCTTATAATTCTCAATCTTTTGAAGGCTAAATAATGGTTCACTTTTCTCTGCTTATAAAGCGCATTACGGCTTTGCTGTGTTTGTATTTTTTTCTTTCCCTTCCAAACTTATATGCGCAAAGCTGTCCGGCACAGGGCACCTCTATTTTTCCGGAACTCACCGGTCAGGCGCTGATTACCGCTTTGGTTCAGGAATATGGCACTACCGATAATATTGGCTACAATCCCGCGCGGGATATTTTATACGGCGATATTGATAATCACGGCGGAGAAGTAACCGGCATTTACACCGGCTACACCATTACGCTGGATCCCAATGCTGACCCAAGCACCGATGCCTACAGCAAAGACATTAATGCCGAGCACAGCTGGCCCCAAAGTAAAGGTGCTTCATCGGAACCGGCCAGGTCAGATATGCACCATCTGTTTCCTGCCTACACGCGGGCCAACAGCTCGCGCGGAAATGCTCCTTTTATAGACATCCCGGATGCGGAAACCGATAACTGGTGGCGATTAGACCAAAGCACTGCCGTACCCGATGGAAATGTTATTGATGAATACAGCGAGTTTCGCGAATCTCACCCCCATCCGTCTTATAACCGCAGCTGGGAGCCGCGCGAATCGGTGAAGGGCGATATTGCCCGCGCCGCGTTCTATTTTTACACCATGTATAAGACACAGGCAGATGCGGCCGATCCCAACTTTTTCGAGGTTCAAAAAGAATATCTCAGAGCCTGGAACAGTAAGGATTCCGTTTCAACCATAGAATATAACCGCACCTGCGCCATTGCGGCCATTCAGGGAAATGAAGTAAATCCGTTTGTGATTGATCCTACTTTGGCGGAACGTGCGTATTTTGAAGGTGATATCAGCCAAACCAACGTCAGCTTTTCGGCTTCTGTGCTGAACTTTGTGGAAAGCGACGGTAGCGTGAATATTGAAGTGGCCATTACAAATCCCAATGCAGATACGGCCACCACCGTTGAGGTTGCCTACGCCGGCGGAACAGCCACGCCCGGCTCCGACTTTGAGTCCTTTTCTACCGCCACTCTGAATTTTCCGGCCGGTTCAATCCAACGCCAGTCGTTTACGCTCACTTTTATTGATGATGCCGAGGAAGAAGTGAATGAAACTCTGTTTTTCACGCTGCAAAATGTAGACGGGCCTGCACATGCGTTTATTGCACCACCTGATACGCTGGAAATCAGCCTGCGCGATAACGATGGAACGGCGCCGAGCAGTGTATGGGTTAATGAATTTCATTACGATAATGATGGTGGCGATCAGAATGAATTTGTTGAAATTGCCGTAAATGCCGAGTTTGCAGACCTTTCTAACGTAACGCTTACCCTGTATAACGGAAGCAACGGCTCTTCGTACGCAACCTATTCGGGAACCGATTTTATGGCCGGTGATACTGAAAACGGCATCTCATTTTATTATGTAGATTTACCTGCAAACGGGCTCCAAAATGGCTCTCCGGATGGAATGAGCCTGGATATTGACGGTGAGCTTATTCAGTTTATTTCCTATGAAGGTGTCTTTACGGCCACCGAAGGTCCTGCCCAAAATGTTGAAAGCACGGATATTGGAGCAGAAGAAAGCAAATCGGCGCCTATTACCAACTCACTGTCGCTGGCAGGAACCGGTTCTAAATACGATGACTTTACATGGGAGAATACTGATCCGAATACAAAGGGAGCGGTTAACACCAACCAAACCATCAAGTTGCCTGTTTCTACTGAAAGAGAAGCTGATTTGGCTGAGCAATTTGTGCTTCATCAAAACTTTCCGAATCCATTCAATCCGGAAACTACCATCCGTTTTGAGCTAAAAAATGCCACAAATGTAAGCCTGTCGGTTTATAACGTGCTCGGTAAAAAAGTGGCTACACTGACGGACGGCATAAAGAGCGCCGGCTTACACACCGCCCGCTTTGATGCATCAGCACTCTCAAGTGGCGTGTATTTTTATCAATTACAGACTAATGAGATAACGTTGACGCAAAAAATGGTACTTTCTAAGTAGTGGCTGTCATTATGCAGCAAAGATTAAGTGGGTGAAACCGGTCCAATCCCGGATCGAACATCCACTTCTTTGGATTAGGATTTTTAGGATTGATATGATGTGTAGGATTAAAGCAAATCCGTGCCATCCGCGTAATCCCCTTAATCCGTGATTTTAAATCTTAAATATAATTTCCGACAACGAATCTAAACACCGGAAGTCGCCGGATCAACGCTCAAACCCTTTGGTAAGCAGCTCACCTCTCAGTGTATAGAGTGGTGAACATCTTGTGTTTTCTTGATCTTTTGGTTCGTTTTGGATCAAGCCAAAATGAACAGGAAAGTCGATTGGGTTCAGTATGTTAAGAATTGGAAGTTCATCAATAAAAAGTAATTGCCGGCGGTTAAAGCAATGCGAAGCCGGAGCTTTGCAACAAGGATGAACGGGCTTGGGGTGAGATGCAGGAAATTATTGGAATGATTCCTTGAAAAGCAGACTCAACAATAATCTTCTATTTTTTGGACCAGCTCGTTTACAAAGTCTTTGTGTTCCGGCTTCATAAAAACACTTCTTAATATAGTTACCTGCTCCGTGTTTACCTCATATTCAGGATGAAGCCGGTGAAAAGCATCTGCCGAAACTTTATATAATGATAAATAAAAGCATTGGTTGTCCATTCCCGCATCAAACACGGCTTGTGATGCGGCTGAAATTTCTGAAGTGGTTTTTGCATCCGATGGGAAATACCCTAAAATATCCAGTTCAGGTTGTTTGTAAGCTTTCAGTTTTGGGCTGGCTTTAACTAACTCATACATGGTACGTGCGGCCTGCAAGCACTTCTTTAATATCGGCCCAAAGCCTTCATTTTCTTTCAAAGGGAACATTTGGAGCGTAGCCCAAAAAGCCACGGCAGCTGCTCCGGCTCGCGAACATTCCAGACTGATTTCCCCCAGGTGTAAATCATCGGAAGTAAAATAGGTATAAGGCGAATCGTGCTTATAGAATGTTCCCACAGCCGGATCTTTAAAGAGCACACAACCGCATCCATACGGCTGTAATCCATGTTTATGAGGATCTACCACCAGGCTGTCTGCTTCCTGCATCAGTTTCCAGGCGGGCTCTTCTTTCAGCTCCGCATCCTTCAGCGCTCTGAAAAATCCGCCATAAGCAGCATCTATATGAATACGAATTCCGTGTTTTTGGGCCCACGGCAGCACCTGCTCCAGCGGCTCCACTTCTCCCAATCCGGTAGTGCCCAGCGTAACTACTATAGTACCTATTTCTTTTGGGTTGATGGCATCCAGATTAAATGCACCCGATGGTCGTAGAGAAACTTCCACGCCTTCAACCCTTAGAACGCCACACATACGTTGGTGGGTATAATGAGAGTTTTCAGAAAATGCGATTTTTTTATCGGGATGAGATTCGCGGGCTATCCAAAGGGCTTCTAAGTTTGCGATAGTTCCGCCGGCCGTTAAGTGGCCCAGAAAAGTATCTCCATAACCAAAAAAGTGAGCGAGTTCAGCTACCGCTTCTTTCTCCATTTCGGAAGAAGGCGGACCGCCATCCAGCGCGTGGTTATTGGGATTCACAGACATGGCCAGCGCATATGCTGCCCAGGTTAAGGAATGAGGCGGCTTTAACATTTGCCCGGCATAAACGGGGTGATGAAAAGGGTAGTTCCCCTTCAGCCGGCGACTCAGCTCCGTAAATACTTCCGTTATTTTCTCGTCAGAAACAAAAAGCGTGGGGTCTTGTTCCCACGCTCCAAAAGAAGACTTCCACTCCTCCAGTTGAGAAAGTACAAAATCTAACGCTTTTTTTGACGAATTATCCATTAGTACAGGTTAATGGAAACTCCGGCCGAGAGCACCTGCTTGAGCTGTATTTTGCTGGAGAAATCATTGTCGTAGCGCATCTCGAACTGAATGGATGCACTTACGATTCTGTTAATTTGTCCCACCAGTTCATTTGACCACATTACATCCGTTTCAGAAATGGGAATTAGCAGGTTGGTGAATGTCTCTAAGCTGCTGGTATAAAGAATGTTTTCAAATACCTCTTTTTCAAAGTTAATACCTGTGGTAATACCACCTTCCGACTTAAAGTTTTCGCCGGCATCCAGGCCGTAGGTAGTAGAAAGACTGTCGTCGGTTACAATGGTTTGCTTCAGCCCTAAACCGGCCTGAAACGTAAAAGCAGGAGTAGGATCGTAAGCCACACCAATGCCTTCGTTAATATAGGCGGGCGCCATAAAGTCAGATATAAGTACATCCGGCGTTCCGTCAGTGGTGCTGTATTTATACCCTTTATCAAACTGCGTGCGGAACCCTATCACTCCATAGCCTGACCAAACGCCATCCTCATCAAATAAGTAATTAAATCTGTTTTGTATTTGAATAAGATCGTTTGTTTTACGCACTCCCTGTCCTTTTGTGTTAGACTGGCCATACTTCAAGTTCACCCGAAAACCATAACTGAACAGGTCTTTTTTGTAGATCAAAGTAACAATAGATGAGGCCGTTCCGCTAATAGAGTTAGACCCACCTTGCGACCAGTTTTCGTAGGCAGCTTGCGAACCGTTGAGGCTGGCTACCCAGCTTTGGTCCCATCCTTTCAGCGTATCCGGAATAGATATGCTTTGTGCAGAAAGGCTGCTGGTAATTAGAAGTAAAACAATAAGTAAAGTGTATTTTTTAAAAGACATGTGTAAGTAATTGTTATTTTATTTGTTCTTAAATAATATGGCTTGATGCAGCTCTCCGTTGTTCAGCATTACCTCAATATGCTCACCTAATTTGGTAGGCACTTTAAGCCCGTAGATGTCCGTACGGAGAGGATACTTTCGGTGCCCGCGGTCCAGCAGCGCAGCTATTTCTACTGATGCCGGCTCGTACCGGGCGCATATAGCTGTGAGTGCGGTGAACATGGTTCTTCCGGAAAACAGCACATCGTCAACAAGCAGCAGGAACTTTCCGTTGCAGTCCGGGAGATTATTTTTAGAGGCATGTTCATCCACGTTAAAACGATGCACATTTATCTGTTGCTCTAATAGAGGGCTTAAATACTGTGCCAGCAAATTTGCCGTTGAAGTTCCCCGCTCGTTCAGGCCAATAATTATTATATGCTGCTCATCCTCAACAAGTTCCCATACTTGCATAGCCATGCGTTTCAGAGTGCGCTGCAAACGGGCACGGTCCATTAAAATAATCTGCTTTTTCATGTGCTTGTTTTAAAATTCAGCCAAAGTTACAGATTTAAAGTATGAGTGTTAACTAAAAAACTCTAATAAAACACCGTACAAATACGTATCTTAACAGTGTTAACAAGAACAAAAAAGCGGAGTGAAAATGAAACGAGTATTAGGAACCCTTTTTGTTGGAGCAACGGTATTTGCCGGCGGGATAATTTCCGGGATGCTGTTAAGCCCCGCAAATGGAAAAGCAAACCGGCGATGGCTAAGCAAGCAAAGCAAAGAAACCAAACAGTGGCTGGAAGAGCAGCTTCTAAAGCTTAAAGAAGAGCGTAAAGAGCGGTTGAGCCAATGGTCGCAAGGTGTTAAAAAAACTTTTGAAGACACCGTGCCTAATCTTTATGAAGCAACGGCTGATTTAGGCTTCAGTGAGGCTGAGGAAATAGAAGAAATTACCCGCCATGGCTAAAGCAGCATTCCATCATTCTGAAGCATTTTTGCAATGGATTTGGGAAAATCTGCTTTTCGATTTTACGAATATAAAAACCACCGAAGGGCAGCCCATAGAATTGCTAAGGCCGGGTATTCAAAACGTTTCAGACGGCCCGGATTTTAAGCAAGGGCGTATTCAGATTGATGGAATAACCTGGCACGGTGATGTTGAAATTCACACCCAAAGCCGGTATTGGAAAACGCACGGGCATCATTACGATCCGGCTTATAATTCTATAGTTTTACATGTAGTTGCCGAAGATGAGCCGCTGCCCGTGCAAACAGAAAACGGAAGCTCTCCCTTCACCCTAAACCTGCTTCCTTATCTTTCTCCGGAACTGCATCGGTTTTTAAAGAATTTTGAGCAACCCTCCGGCCTGCCTTGTACTTCTGCACTGCACTTTATTTCGGAAGAAGCCTTTTACCGCCAAATTGAGAAAGCCCATCATGAATACTTTGAAAAGAAGGCTGATGATTTTCTTCAGTTTTATGATCCCGAACTGCTTCCTTCCCAAGCCTGGAAAAAAGCGCTTATTATTTCTTTGTGGGACGGGCTCGGCATATCACAAAATCGCGAGCCTATGCGCCAAACAGCCGACCGCCTTCTTGAGCAGTGGGTTGGAAACTCTCCCGAAGCCGGACTGAAGCTGGCTATAGAAATCGCCGGTTTTGGCAGTATGACTTCACCGTTGCATTCTTCATGGAATTTTAAATCCGTTCGGCCCGCCAATCACCCCAAAAACAGAATTAAGGAAGCGGTACAACTCAGCTCCTTAATTTTGAACGAGCCCTTCCAAACTTTTTTAACGCCGCAAGCACCCGAAATGTGGCATACCTGGATGCACCATCTTCCTCTTAAAAGCTCACAAAGGATGGAGATTTTATTTGGTACCGTTTTTCTTCCGGCACTTTTTATACTCGGTAAATTATACGCGCACCAAGCTCTTGCGCAGTCGGCACGCTCTGCCTGGCAACAATTACAGACGCCAATTCCCTCAAACCTGCTCAAAAAGTACAATAAAATGGAGCTCAGCGATCGTTCATATCGTAAGAAACTGGGCGCTATTCATCAATTACATTCATATTGCGAACATTCCAGATGTTCAGAATGTTTTGTTTTAAAAAAAGCGATTACCTCTTGATTGCGTTTAAAGTGATTTCTATCTTTGGGTTCTGTCATTGATATGAATTGCCCGGTCGTCTAATGGCAGGACAGCTGGTTTTGGTCCAGTCAGTGGGGGTTCGAGTCCTCCCCGGGCAACAACAACACGCAAAGGATGACTAATTAGCCATCCTTTTTTGTTTATTAATTGTTTTCAATGATTGATAAGCATGGTATGTATAACCTAAACCGAAGGCCCGCTTAAAGTGGACACTCCCCTGGCGATTTTTTCCGGCACCAGCAACCCGGCTTTAGCAAGAGCAATTGCTGAGGAATATGGCACATCATTAGGTGATGTAACTATTAAAAAATTTTCGGACGGAGAGCAGTACGTAAAGTACGAACAAAGCATTCGGGGGGAAGATATATTTGTAATACAATCTACCCCCCCGCCCGGTGATAATATCATTGAATTATTACTGCTGTTGGATGCGGCTAAACGTGCTTCGGTGAAACGGGTAACAGCCGTTGTGCCTTATTTTGGGTACGCAAGGCAAGATCGAAAAGATCAGCCGCGAGTTTCTATCGGCTCTAAGCTAATGGCCAATTTATTGGTGCAAGCCGGTGCCGATCGGGTATTAACGATGGATTTACATGCTGCTCAAATACAAGGATTTTTTGATATCCCGCTTGACCATTTATATGCAAGCCGGGCTTTTATAGACCATTTTACCTCAAACCCTATTGAAAACCTGGCAGTAGTAGCGCCGGATGTAGGCAGCCTGAAAATGGCGCGTGCTTACTCCAAAAAATTAGGCGCCACCCTTGCTTTTATCGATAAGAGAAGGCCAAAGGCAAATCAATCGGAAATCATGAATTTAATTGGTGAGGTAGAAGGCAAGAATGTGCTAATTGTCGATGATTTGATCGACACTGCCGGAACGTTGACTAATGCGGCCGCTGCTTTGAAAGAAAGAGGAGCATTAAGCATTGTTGCAATTTGCACACACCCGATACTCTCGGGTCCGGCATATCAGCGAATCGAAGATTCGCCCA
This sequence comes from uncultured Balneola sp., assembly GCA_964505215.1. Classification (GTDB taxonomy): domain Bacteria; phylum Bacteroidota; class Rhodothermia; order Balneolales; family Balneolaceae; genus Gracilimonas. The sequence goes on along the minus strand of CAZDGU010000011.1, from coordinate 21,451 downwards.
TAGATGAGTTGTTAGTAACAGATACTGTTCAGCTTCGCCAGCCGTCTGACAAGATTAAGGTGTTAAGCATAGCGAATATTTTTGCTGAAGCTATACAACGCATTCATACTAACGACACGATCAGTGCACTGTTTGATAATTAATGATTAAGGTAAACGCATTATGGCAAATCCAGAATTTGTAAAACTTGAAGGAACTAAAAGAGAGACCGGAAAAAAAGCGAATAAAGCTTTAAGGGAAGAATTACGAGTTCCTGCTGTTCTCTACGGTCCGGCAATGGAAGAAAATATTCACTTTTCAATTGATGAGCTGGAGCTTGAAAAGATTCTTCGTACTCCTCGAACTAAACTTCAGGAATTGGTTGTAGATGGAAAAACCTACAAAACACTTTTGAAAAAAACGGAGTATGATCCTGTTACAGACCGTCCGGTACATGCCGATTTTTATGTACTAACAGATGGCCAGGAAGTTACTATCCGTATTCCTGTACGCATTACCGGTAATGCAAAAGGTGTGGTTGATGATGGTGGACGTGTATTCCAACCTATGACTTCTGTTCTGGTTCGAGTACTTCCCTCTGCTATACCTTCAGAGTTTGTGCTTGATATTTCAGACCTTGAAATTGGCGGTGCTCTCCACGTTTATGACGTTGATGTAGAAGGCATTACACCTTTGGATGAAGCAAGCCGGGCTATTGTAACTATTCGTCCTCCTAAAGGAGCCGACTTCCTTGAAAGTCTGGTATCCGGTGTTGAAGACGAAGCTGCAGAAGCTGTTGCTGAAGGTGAAGAAGCTGAAGAGCCGATTGAAGGTGAAGAAGCTGCCGAAGGCGAAGAAGATGCTGAAGAAGACACAGAAGAATAACATTCAGTATTAAATTATATAACGTGATCCCTTCATAGCCATGTCCATTATAATAGGTTTAGGAAATATTGGACAAGAATATGACGGGACACGCCACAATATCGGATTTGAAGTGGTAGATGCAATTGCAGAAACCCTTTCTATTACATTTGGCCCGGGCAACGGGCCTTTTGTGGTTGCAGAGGGCAGGCACAGAGGCCGAAACATCGTACTCATAAAGCCTACTACTCTAATGAACAGAAGCGGCTCAGCAGTAGGAAAAGCCCTCGCTGTTTATAAAACTGATATACAGAACTGCCTGATTGTATACGACGACCTCAATTTAGATGTGGGTGATATCAGGCTAAGGCCACAAGGCAGTGCGGGCGGGCATAACGGTATCCAAAGCATCATTGATAAATTAGGCTCCCGGGAATTTCCCAGGCTCCGCTTTGGTATTGGAAGTGACTTTCCTCGCGGCAGGCAGGTAGATTTTGTACTCTCCCCTTTTAGCAATGCTGACCAAAAATATGTGGAAGAAGGCATCCAAAAGGCACACGATGCTTGTCTTTTTTTTGCACGCGAAGGCATTGCCAAAACCATGAACCATTTTAACTAATAACATGCTGACTACAAACACAGCATTTTGAATTCAAACTAACCTAACGGGAAACAATGCATACTATAGTCTATTTAATACCGGTGGCAGGGGTTCTTGCACTCTTGTACACATTTTTTAAATCGTCCTGGGTATCGAAACAAGACAGCGGTACTGAGAAAATGGAAACCATCAGCCAGCACATTGCAAAAGGTGCTATGGCTTTCTTAAAAGCAGAATACAAAGTACTCTCTATTTTTGTAGTTGTTGTAGCTGTTATTCTTGCCTTCAGTGCCGATCCTACCACCTCGAGCTGGATGGTTGCACTTTCTTTTATTGTAGGAGCTCTATGCTCGGGCCTGGCCGGCTTTATTGGAATGAAAGTTGCCACCAAAGCTAACGTAAGAACTACACATGCAGCACGCACCGGACTTGCAAAAGGTCTGGAAGTAGCATTTGCCGGAGGTTCCGTAATGGGATTAGGCGTAGTTGGCCTTGGCGTTTTAGGCTTGAGCCTGCTTTTTATCGGTTTTGGATCCTTTTTTGGACTTGAAGATCCTGATGCTGTTAACAAAGTGCTTGCCGTAGTTACCGGATTTTCGTTTGGTGCTTCTTCAATTGCTCTTTTTGCCCGTGTAGGCGGTGGTATTTACACCAAAGCTGCTGATGTTGGAGCCGACCTTGTAGGTAAAGTTGAAGCCGGAATTCCTGAAGATCACCCCCTAAACCCTGCTACTATTGCAGATAACGTGGGTGATAACGTAGGTGATGTAGCCGGTATGGGTGCCGACCTATTTGAGTCGTACGTAGGCTCTATTATCGGTACTATGGTTTTAGGTGCTGCTTTTATGACTATTCCCGGATGGAGCGATGGCTTTAACGGGCTTTCTGCCGTTCTGCTTCCTTTAGTGTTAGCGGGAACCGGTATTGTTACCTCTATTATGGGAACCTTTTTTGTACGCGTGAAAGAAGGCGGAAATCCTCAAACCGCACTGAATATCGGTGAGTTTGCTTCTGCATTTGTAATGCTGATTGCTTCCTTCTTTATCATCCGGTGGATGCTACCTGCTGAGTGGACTTTTAACGGCCAGGACTTAACCTCTATGGGTGTTTTTTGGGCTACCATTTTTGGTTTGGCTGCCGGCCTGATGATCGGACTAATTACCGAGCACTACACCGGAACGGGAACCAAGCCTGTTTGGTCTATTGTTAAGCAGTCGGTAACCGGTTCTGCTACTAATATTATTGCAGGTTTAGGTGTAGGAATGATTTCTACGGCTATCCCTATCCTGATTATTGCAGCCGCTATTATTGGCGCTTACCATTTTGCCGGACTGTACGGAATTGCTATTGCTGCAGTGGGCATGCTTGCAAATACCGGAATTCAGTTAGCGGTAGATGCATACGGTCCCATTTCTGACAACGCCGGCGGTATTGCTGAAATGGCTGAGTTAGAGCCTGAAGTACGCGAACGTACCGACAAGCTGGATGCTGTTGGTAACACCACGGCCGCTATCGGTAAAGGTTTTGCCATTGGCTCTGCTGCACTTACTGCATTAGCGCTTTTTGCTGCTTTCATCACCGCATATAATGCAACACACGAAGTTAACCTTACAGGGATCGATATTACTTCTCCTTATGTAATGGCTGCGCTTTTTGTAGGTGCCATGCTTCCCTTCTTGTTTTCTGCACTTTCTATGAATGCCGTAGGCCGTGCTGCCATGAAAATGATTGAAGAAGTTCGCCGCCAGTTTGCTGACATCCCTGAACTGAAAGCTGCACTTGCTGTAATGAACAAAAACGATGGCAAGGAAATGTCTGAATGGTCTGACGAGGACCGCACAACCTTTAATGCTGCTGACGGTAAAGCTGAGTATGAAAAGTGTGTTGAAATTTCAACTACAGCCTCTATCCGTGAAATGGTAGTTCCCGGTCTTTTAGCGGTTGTTGTGCCTGTATTGTTCGGTTTTATTGGCGGACCTGAAATGCTGGGCGGCTTGCTGGCCGGTGTTACTTCTGCAGGTGTTCTGATGGCACTTTTCCAATCTAACGCAGGTGGTGCTTGGGATAACGCCAAGAAAATGATTGAAGACGGCGTAACAATTGACGGCGTAGAGTACGGAAAAGGCTCTGAGCCGCATAAAGCAGGCGTTGTGGGCGATACCGTTGGTGATCCGTTTAAGGATACTTCCGGTCCTTCGTTAAACATTCTGCTTAAGCTGATGTCGGTAGTTGCTCTTGTTATTGCAACTATGATCTAAGCTCAACACAAGCTTTTAAAATCAAGCCCCGCACATAGAATGTATGTGCGGGGTTTTTTGTTGGTAGCTGTTGTACTTCATCCCAAATAAAACGCATCTCACATTTTCAACTTATTCTGTTTGATATGAATACGGATATTTTTAAGCTCATTTTCCATCACGACCGCAGGCTGAACGAATTAGCGGGAGAATCTTCTGCAGATACAAGCAGTGATAAAAACGAACTGCTGGCAGACTTCATGAGGCCCGATCCGGTGTATTCAACCTTTTATTTTTCGGGATCTGATTTGAACCGGCAGCAATTTGGGTTGAGTAACTTAAGTGCCTACTGCGGCTTGATAACCGCTTTGGAGCAGGCTTTTTCCGGGCATCATATTCACACTCAAAAAACCGAAGATGCTGCCTCCCTTTCTGCCGCTATTGATGAGCTGGAAAAAGGACAAGCCCTGCTGTTATCTGATAAAAACCCCACCAATTTTGACATTTCTTCCCTCAATGCAGATGCTCAGCTTTCTGACGAATTAGATCGGGAGGCCCTGCACAAAGCCATAGATCAGAACTTTATGGTCCTCTATAAAATAGTAGCAAAAGACGGCTTTGATTTATATATGTTTTCTAAAAAGAACGTATATCGTGAAATGTTTTTTCCTCTCCAAAAGCTGCTGCCCGATGCCTTCCGGTTTTTCAGCATAAACGGTAAGAAGTTTAAAACAGAACGCCATTTCTTTTTTGAAACATGGGCCTTAGACCGCCCGCCCCACGGCTTTGAAGAAGTTCATCCCGAAACTGTATTGGGTTAGTAAATAAGCCAATTCACAGAAGATATTTTTCTCTCAATCGGCTTATAAGATCTTAGTTTTTCTTTTGCCACCCAGTGCAGATGCATGTGTGCCAGCAGCTCAGAAATAAAATATAACAGACTGCATCACAGGACACAGACATTTAAAGAAGAATATATTGCCCTGTTGAAGAGACATAAGATAGAGTTTAATGAGCGATATCTGTTGTAATAATCAGTTGAACCCCTTTGGGGTTACGTGTTGATTTTCGTTCTTATCCATGGATTACGTGCACTGCGTGCTCTTCATCCGCGGTTATTAATGTGAATCCCCATTCAGAGATATTTTCTGCCCAAAATCTACCGTCCGACCGCTTTCGGAAAGAGCCTGATCAGAAATAAAAAGCATCAGCGGTCAGACGGTTGAACGTGGAACGTCCTCCTGATGCCGGTCCCAACTTTTTTGACCCAAACCCTACAAGGGTTAAACGCCAATAACTGCGCGAAATCCGTAGTTAGAAATAGTCTCAGGCTGTCGTAACTCAGGCTTTATTCTAAAAGCATTACACCCAATCAACGACTAACCAATCAACCAATTCCCAACTCCAAACTTCATTTTGAAAACTTCCGGCTTTTCTTCAAATTGGTTCTTTTAATGATAGGAAATTCTCAAAAAAACCATGCACATATATCAATCCGATCATGTTATAGTTGGGGCCGGAATTGCGGGTATTGCTACCGCCATCGAGCTGCTGAATGCCAATCAAAAAGTACTGCTGCTGGATAGGGATACGGAAGATAATATGGGCGGTTTGGCCAAACTTTCTTTTGGCGGGATGTTTTTTGTAGACTCACCGGTGCAGCGTAAAAGAGGCATCAAAGATCACCCCGATATTGCGCTGAAGGACTGGCACTCCGTAGCTGATTTTGGTGACCAAGATGTGCTTCCCAAGCAGTGGGCTAAGCTTTTCGTGAACCACACTACCGAACATGTTTATCATTACCTGAAGGATAAAAGCGTTGATTTCTTTCCCATGGTGCACTGGGTAGAGCGCGGCATGTTTAAAAGGGGAAATACAGTGCCACGGTTTCATATGGTTTGGGGAACCGGATACGAGCTTTCCGAACGTCTTAAACACCATTTACTAAATCACCCCAAAGCCGGCACGCATCTGGAAATTCGCTTTCATCATAAAGTAGATCAAATACTGACGCAAGGCGGAAAAGTGGTGGGCGTTTCCGGTATGGACGAGAGTGGTGAAAAAGCTTTTAAGGTAAAAGCAGAAAACACGGTGGTTGCAACCGGCGGTTTGGGCGGAGACATTGAACAGGTGAAGAAAAACTGGCACAGCGATTGGGGAAGTCCTCCCGAAAAAATTTTAAACGGAGCCCATAAATATGCAGACGGTACCGTTCATTTTGCAGTAGAAAAAGCAGATGGCAACCTAACGCATTTGGATAAAACCTGGCCGTATGCTGCGGGAATTCATCACCCCAGACCCACAAAAAAAGATGATGGATTGAGCTTAGTACCTCCCAGGTCTGCGCTTTGGTTAAATTATGCAGGCGAGCGAATCGGTCCCATTCCACTGATAACAGCTTTTGATACGCGGTTTTTAGTAGATGAAATCTGCAAGCAGAAGAAGAAATTCTCGTGGCAGGTGATGAATATGAAAATCCTAAACAAGGAATTTGCGATATCCGGTGCAGAATCAAATCCGGCATTCAGAAATAAAAACTATCTACAGGTAGCCAAAACGCTGTTATTCGGAAATAAAGAATTAGTAAACGATATGTTGGCGAACTGCCCTGATTTTATGGTAGCCGATACGCTGGAAGAATTAGTGCAAAAAATGAATGCATTGGAAGGCAACGAAGACGTGAAATTAGCCAACGTGCGAGAAGCCATTTCAGCGTATGATGCCCAAATAGACCGGGGGCAAAAATATTTTAATGACGAGCAGTTAAGGCGCCTTCAGCACCTACGGAATTATCCCGGTGATAAGGTTCGTAACTGTAACTTTCAAAAAATTGATGACCCTAAACATCGTCCTTTCGTAGCCATTAGGGAATATATTTTATCCCGAAAAACGCTGGGCGGCATTCAAACCAATTTAAACGGAGCGGTAATGGACAGTACCGGGAAACCTATTAACGGATTGTTTGCGGTTGGCGAAGCGGCCGGTTACGGAGGAGGCGGAATGCATGGGAAAGGCGCGCTGGAAGGGACATTCTTGGCATCCTGCATTTTAACGGGAAGAATTACCGGAAATCATTTAGCCGGAAAAAAACTAATTAAAAACGGATAGAACAATGAGAATGAATGGAGCACAAATAGCCGTTTTTGCCCTGGAGCAAGTTGGGGTGAAATACACCTTTGGCATACCCGGAACGCATACCACAGAACTGTATGATGCCATGGCTAAATCAGAGAAAATTAAGCCTGTTTTGGTTACGCACGAAGGCGGCGCTTCTTTTATGGCCGACGCTATTTCCCGAACTACTGACTCCATCGGCTGCATTACGGTGGTTCCAGCAGCCGGACTCACCCATGCGCTCAGCGGAATTGGGGAAGCCTATCTGGATGGAATTCCCATGCTGGTAATTGCGGGAGGCATTCGCAGAGACAGTGGTCAGCATTATCAGCTGCACCATATTGACATGAAAGTCATTGCGCAGGGAGTAACCAAGGCGCAATATTTGATTGAAGATCACTCCCAAATAGCACCTGGCATTTATGAAGCGTATCAAACAGCAGTGAGCGGAGAGCCGGGCCCGGTTTTCGTAGAGCTGCCTGCCGAACTTATGATGTTTAGTGAGGATGTGGGCAAGCTTCCTGCGTATAATTTATCGGTGAAAAAGCCGGAAGCATCAGCCTCAAAAATTAAGGAAGCCGTGCAGTTATTGAGCAATGCCAAACATCCGATGTTGTATGTAGGCTGGGGAGCCCGGGACGCTCAGGAGTACACCATCAAGATAGCCGAAAAGCTGAAGGCGCCCGTGGCATTGACATTACAGGGCAAAAGCGCGTTTCCAAATAATCACCCTTTATATACCGGCTGTTTTATTGGCGCGAGCTCAAAACCAAGCGGACAAATGGCGCTAAAAAATCATGATGCTATGCTGGCCGTGGGCTGTCGGTTTTCGGAAATAGCCACCGGCAGTTACGGTCTGGAAAATCCCAAGGGCCTCATTCATATTGACATCAACAAGGAGGTATTTGATAAAAATTATACCTCAGAAATTGCCATTGAGGGGGATGCCGCAGAGGTGTTAAAAGCAATTTGGGAACAGCTAAAAGACCGTGGTATATCCAACGGAAATGCGAATATTGAGGAAGAAATTGCCACTCTGAATCAGAAGTATTACAACGAATGGCTGGTGAAAAAGCAGGAAGATAAAGTATCGCCGGGCAGGTTTTTTGATGCGCTGAATAACAAGCTGGATGAAGACGCTTACGTGGTGCTGGATGACGGAAAACATACTTTTTTAGCCGCTGAGCTTTTAACCACTTACAAACCCAGTCACTTAATTTCGCCTACCGACTTTAACTGCATGGGCTATTGCATTCCCGCTACCATCGCCACGAAAATGGCTCACCCCGAACAAACCGTAATTGGAATTGTGGGAGATGGTGCCGCCCAAATGACGGGACTTGAGCTGGTTACAGCCGTAAATAATGAGGTAGCGCCCGTGCTGTTTGTGTTTAATGATGGCGAACTGGGACAAATTGCGCAATTTCAGCAGGTGCCATTGAAGCATAAAACCGGTACCGTAATCGGAAATATGAATTTTGAAGGACTGGCAATGGCCACGGGTTGTGAGTATATCAGCCTGAAAAATGATTTTGAAATTAAAGAAAAAATAGAAGCAGCTCTGGAACTTTCAGATCAGGGAAAAGCCGTTTTGGTAGATGTCCGCATTGATTACAGCAAAAAAACCATGTTTACCAAAGGCGTGCTAAAATCCAATTTATCCCGCTTCCCCACCAGAGAAAAGCTCCGCTTTATTGGCCGAATGGTGAAACGCCACATTCTGGGGTGATTGATTCTTCTCGTCCCAACCTTCGTCTGACCGCTTTAGGAAAGTATCTGATTAGGAATAAAAGCACCGGCGGTCTGACGTTTGAACAAAGGGCGTTCTTTCCGATGCAGGCCCCAACCAAAATCCTGCAAGGGTTCAACACCAATAACTTCCGGAGCCGCTTGCGGAACCCGTAGTTTAAAATCATCCCTGACCGGCGCAATCCGAAGCGGTTGAACTAATTGTCCGACAAGCCTCTGGTTCATGTTTTTTCGATAGAAAACCCCATTATAATCCATTGATTTTTTAGATGACTTTGCCCTTTATAATGAGGCCCGGTAGTCGGATATCACGCTAATTTTCAGTATCTTTCTGTTGCTTAAAATAAAGCAATACATGAAATACCCGAAAAAAAGAAAAGGGCATCGGAGTTTCAGGAATAGCTATCCTCATTCTTGAAAAACAATAATTACACCAAAAAAAGGAGCTAAAAAAAGTATGTTCAAGCATCAAGGCAAGCGCAGAACATTTAAGCATAATGTTCAAATTGCTTCTTTTTTATCTTTTGTAGCGGGGGCAGTAAATATTGTTGGTTTTTTAGCCATACATCAGCTTACAACAAATGTGACGGGGCACTTTGCACTGTTTATAAATGACCTGGCCGATTTTGAATTTTGGAGAGGTACCGTGTACTTTCTCTATTTATTTTCATTTCTGTTCGGCTCATTTTTTGCCAGCACGCTTATTCAGTTGTTAAGAAAATACAGGCGAATAAATGCATTTATTGTTCCAACTGTAATAGAAGCTGTTATTTTAGTAGGTATTGCGCTGATGTATCGCTACTCTATTATTTCTAATGTGAATTTAATTGCATGCTTGCTGCTTTTTGCAATGGGCCTTCAAAATTCATTCGTCACCAAAATATCGGATGCAGTGGTTAGAACCACTCACCTTACCGGCCTTTTTACAGATTTAGGAATAGAACTTTCTTATTTATTATTTCCAAAATATTATCCTAAACGAGACCATATCATAGCTACCGTAAAGCTTCGAATTTACATAATTGGAAACTTCTTTTTGGGTGGAGCCATTGCCGGGTTTCTGTATTCCAGAGTCGGATTAGGAATGGATGTGTTAATTTTAGCCGCGTTGGCTCTGATAATTAGTATTGTTTATGATGACTATAAAATCAGATTGACCTACGCAATCAGGAAATATCTCTAAAACCGGTCCACCATCTACCGCCAATATCCGTATCTTAAAAACATGAATATTTTAGCTATAGAATCTTCTTGTGATGACACCTCGGCGGCGGTTTTGACACCGGCCGGAATTCAGTCCAATATTATTGCCTCACAATCCATTCATCTGCAATTTGGGGGCGTGGTTCCGGAGTTAGCCTCACGTGCTCATCAACAAACTATTACACAAACTGTACAGCAGGCACTGGATGAAGGAGAATTATCTCTGGAGGAAATTGACGCCATTGCTGTAACCCAAGGGCCGGGCCTGCTTGGCTCGTTATTGGTGGGAATTTGCTTTGCCAAGGGACTCGCACTTTCCCAAAACATTCCGCTGATTGGAGTGAACCACATGGACGCCCACATTTATGCCAACTTTATTGACCATCAGCCCGAATTTCCACTAATTGCGCTCACTGTTTCGGGCGGGCATACGCAGCTGGTCCACGTAAAAGCACCTTTCGACCACGAGATTATTGGCCAAACCCGTGATGATGCAGCCGGCGAAGCTTTTGATAAAATCGGAAAGCTGCTGGGGCTTCCCTACCCTGCCGGCCCCCACATGGATAAGCTCGCAAAAGAAGGTGATCCCACATTTCATAAATTCCCTCAGGCGCTGTTACAAAAGGGACTGGATTTCAGCTTTTCGGGGTTGAAAACCAGCGTTCTTTATTATCTGCAGGATAAGGACGAAAGCTGGATTGAAAAGCACAAGTCGGATATTTGCGCCAGCGTATCATTTGCTATTGCGGAAGTACTGGTAAAAAAATTAAGACGAGCGGTAGCTCAAACCGGAGTGAAAACGGTGCTGCTGGCCGGCGGAGTTTCTGCAAACTCTATGCTGCGGGAGAAATCGGAGCAGATGGCTAAAGAAATGGGCATTCAGTTATTCTCCCCGAAAATAAGCTACTGCACCGACAATGCCGCCATGATTGCCATCACCGGAAAAATGAAGGCAGATTTAGGGCAGTTTGATGATTTGGATCTGGTTCCTTATTCCTCTCTTTAGGGAGTTTTTCATACAGACTGAAAGCACCGTAATGAGATGAAATGCGTTCAACTCCAGACAAGGGCTGTAATCCCTTGCCTCATTCATAAAATGGATTTTTTATACAAGGTGCAGAATACCATTAAAGCTACGAACGCTGCACTTTTTGGGAAGCCGCCACCGCCAGCTGATCGGCGCGTTCGTTAAGCTCAATTCCGGCATGTCCCTTCACTTTTATCCACTCTACATCGTGGGGCTTCATGGCTTCCAGCATATCTTGCCAAAGCTCTTTGTTTTCAACCGGCTTTTTGTCAGACTTCCGCCAGCCGCGTTTTTGCCAGCCTTTAATCCAGCCTTGGGTAAAAGCGTTGATGATGAGAGCGCTGTCGCTGTGTACTTTTACCAGACAAGGTTTTTTTAACGCTTTTAGCGCTTCAATTACCGCCTGCATTTCCATTCGGTTATTGGTGGTGTGCGGTGCGCTTCCCGAAATTTCCTTTTCCTTTCCATTCCAAACCAGAACGGCGCCCCAGCCACCGGGCCCCGGATTTCCACTGCACGCTCCATCGGTATAAACAATTACTTCCGGTTTTTTAGACATACTGATTGGTGATGATATTTAAAGATTCTTTGGTGGTTTTTGCGGCTTGGGCTACCAGTTCAGGCCAGTCGCTTTCATTTTTTCCTGCATAAATAATGCCGCGGCTGGAGTTGATAAGCGGAATGCCGGAGTGATTTTTCAACGCCTTGGCAAGCTCAGCTATGGAACCGCCCTGAGTGCCAATTCCCGGAATTAATAAAGCCCCCTCGGGGTGATATTGTAAAACAGAAGCGGCTTCCTCAGCTTGTGTGGCACCGATTACCATGCCCAAATGAGTTTTGCTCACCATCGACTTTTTAGCAAGCTGATCGGCAATAAACTGGCTCATCATATCAAAACCGGTAAAAGGTTTTTTCAGGAAATCAGCGGCTCCGGGATTTGAGGTGAGCGTAAGAGCATAAATTCCTTTGCTCTCATCCTTTGCAAAAGCATCTAAGGTTTCAAAACCCATGAGCGGGTTTAGGGTGATAGCATCTGCGTTAAAACGATCCCAGAACGCTTTTTTATAATGCTCGGCCGTAGAGCTGATATCACCCCGCTTGGCATCTGCAATCACAATTTTATTTTCGGGGATGAAAGAAATCACTTCTTCAAACACCGTTAAGCCATTGGGGCCTAATGCTTCAAAAAAAGCCAAGTTAGGCTTGAATGCCGCACAATGCTCGGCCGTGTAGTCAATTACCAGCTTACAAAATTCGGCAACCTGTTCTTCAGGTGTATCAAATTGATTTTTTATGGATTGAGGAAGTAAATCCAGATTTGGATCAAGTCCCACACACAACACAGAGCCGGTTTCGGCAACGGAGCGCTTAAGTTTTTGGAGAAATGTCATATAGATGAAATTTTTGATGAAGATAACATTTCTGAAAGCCAATGGAAGGTGTTTTCCTATAAATACTGAAGTTCCGCATGGCCTTGTATTTAATTGTAAAAGCATTGGGCAACTCCTGCAGTTTTTTTAGATTCACAATCAGTATAAATCACTATAAAAAAGCCGCTATGAAACTTATTGATACTGCCTATACATTCTTGTTTTCACTGTTAATGATCAGTATGGTCGCATTTTCTTCCGGCCCCGTTCTGGCTCAGGATGATGACAGCCCATCAGATTCAACCCAAACAGAAAAGCTTAATGATCTGCCTTTAGAGCCCGGTAGAACTTTTTCTTTTGACCTCACCGAAGGTTCCTGGATTTCTCTGGATGTACATCCCAATGGAAAATCCATCGTTTTCGATTTTCTGGGAGACCTTTACACGCTGCCCATTGAAGGAGGCAAAGCGATCCAAATAACCAAAGGCATGCAGTTCGACAGTCAGCCCCGGTTCAGCCCCGATGGTTCCAAAATTGTGTTTATTTCGGATGCATCCGGTGGCGAAGGCGTGTGGATTTATGATGTGGAAACGGAGGAAACCGAACAGCTGACGAAGGGCAAAAAGAATGCCTATCAGTCGCCGGAGTGGACGCCGGATGGCAAGTATATCATTGCTTCTAAAAATGATCCGGGCAGTCACAAAATCTGGATGTATCATATTGAAGGCGGTTCGGGAGCTCCGCTGGTGAAAGAGCCGAGAAACTTGCGCATGATGGAAGGAGCTTTTGGCGCGGATGAGCGCTACGTGTGGTTTTCGCGCCGATCGGGCAGCTGGGATTATAACGCCTCTTTGCCGCAGTATCAGATTGCAACTTATGATAGAGAAACAGGTAAAATCAGTGCGCAGTCGAACCGGTACGGATCTTCATTCCGCCCAACCTTATCAAGTGATGGAAAGTGGCTGGTGTACGGAACGCGCCATGACGAGCACACCGGCTTGGTGAAGCGAGATTTAAAAACAGGGGATGAAAGCTGGCTGGCCTATCCCGTTCAGCACGACGATCAGGAATCGCGGGCTACGCGCGACGTACTGCCCGGAATGTCCTTCACCCCGGATAATAAGTATGTGATTACTTCGTACGGCGGAAAAATGTGGAAATTACCGATTGAAGGCGGCGAGGCTGTCGAAATTCCCTTCCGCGTGAAAGGTTCTATTGAATTAGGGCCGGAGCTGGATTTTGATTATCCCATCGAGGATACGCCCCAGTTTGAAATCACTCAAATTCGTGATGCGGTGCCTTCTCCGGATGGCAAAAAGATAGCGTTTACAGCACTGAATGAAATTTATACCATGAAGCTGCCTGACGGAACGCCCAAAAAGCTGGTGAATTTGGATGAAACGCAGGCGCAGCCGGTATGGTCGCCCGATGGAAAGTGGATTGCTTTTGTAACGTGGACGCCGGAAACGGGAAAGCTGTACAAGGTAAAACCGAACGGCAAGAAGCTGAAGCAGCTGAATACTGAGGAAGGCGTATTTCAGGAGCCGGTTTGGAATAATGACGGAAGCCGCATTGTAGTGATAAAAGGTCAGCCGCAGGATTTTAGAAACGCAACGCGGCGGTCAGCATTTCAGGGAACCAGCGATTTGATTTGGATTGATTCGGATGGCGGAAAAAACAACTTCATTGCATACACTTCCGGACGTTCAAATCCTCATTTTGTGAAAAATTCTGATCGCATTTATCTGTCGGGATGGAGCGGATTGGTTTCTATTCGCTGGGATGGAACCGATGAAAAAGAACATCTTAAAGTAACGCGCAGCGGTGGCGGACGAGCTTCCTGGATTCGAATGGCTCCGGAAGGCGATCAGGCTCTGGCGCAAGTGAACACAGATTTGTTTGTAGTAACCGTGCCTCAAGTTGGAGCCGATGGGCCGAGCATACAGGTAGGCGGGTCATCCGGCTCATTCCCGAGCCAAAAGCTGACTGATATTGGCGGACAATTTCCGGCCTGGGGCTGGGATGCTAATCGCGTGCATTGGTCGATAGGAAACGCACATGTTTTGTATGATCTGGATGCGGCAAAAGCCCATAAAGATAGTGTGAAAGCGGCTAAAGAATTGGCGAAGGAAACGGAAGCAGCTGCCGATACGTTGCAGGATGATTCCGAAAAAGCGGATGAAGAAAAAGAAAAGCCTGAAAAAGATGAGGGCTACAAGCCGCATGAAATCAGGATTAGCGTGATGGCCGATCGGGATATTCCGAAAGGCACGCTGGTGCTTCGCGGTGCTAAAGTAATTACCATGAAAGGGGATGAAATTATTAAAAACGCTGACGTGCTGATTGCCAATAATCGCATTCAGGAAGTGGGAGTACGGGGAAGCTTTGAGATTCCATCCGCTGCTGAAATTAAAGACGTATCCGGTAAAACCATCATTCCCGGATTTGTGGATACGCACGCACATTTCCGTCACCCCGTAAACCTGCACCGTGGCGAGTTTTGGACGTATTTAACGAATCTGGCTTATGGAGTGATTACGACTCGCGATCCGCAAACTGCAACCACCGATGTACTGACTTATCAGGATTTGGTAAAAGCAGGCAAACTTTTGGGACCACGCGTGTACTCAACCGGACCCGGAGTATTTAGCAGTGAGCAGATTAAAAATCTGGATCACGCCCGGGACGTTATGAAGCGCTACAGCAGCTATTACGATACTAAAACCATTAAGATGTATGGCGCAGGAAATCGTGAACAGCGGCAGTGGATTATTGAAGCTGCCAAAGAGCAGGAGCTGATGCCTACTACCGAAGGTTCGTTAAATTTCAAAGAAAACCTGACGCAGGTTATTGACGGCTATCCCGGTCACGAGCATTCATTCCCCGTCTTTCCACTGTATAAAGATGTGATTGATTTGGTGGCGTTTTCGCGAACGGTATATACGCCAACGCTGCTGGTTTCGTATGGCGGTCCCTGGGCAGAAAATTATTATTACGCGCTAGAACGTCCCCATGATGAGCCAAAGCTGCAGCGCTTTATGCCTCACGAGAATCTGGACAGCCACACGCGCCGCCGTAGCGCAGGCTGGTTTATGAAAGAGGAATATGCATTTCCGGAACTGGCTGTTTTTGTGAAAGATTTGGTAGAAGCGGGAGGCCGGGCCGGCGTGGGAAGCCATGGCCAGCTTCAGGGCTTAGGTTACCATTGGGAGCTTTGGGCCATGCAAACCGGTGGCATTTCTGAACACGATATACTAAATGTAGCCACCCTGCAGGGAGCCGAGGCCATTGGCTTAGATACCGATTTAGGAACCATTGAAAAAGGAAAGCTGGCTGATTTACTTATACTGAATTCCGATCCGTTAGAAAACATCCGTAATACGGCGGATTTAGAGTACGTGATGAAAAACGGATATATGTATGAGGCAGAAACGCTGAACGAAGTATTCCCAACGCAGAAGGAACTGCCCACATTTTGGTGGCAAAATACAGAACCTGCAAATGTCCCGGGAGTGAAGTAAACAAAATAATCCTGCACTTTTTGTGCAGGATTTGTGCTTTCCCAAAAAAGTTTTCCCCTCATTGCAAACGTCCCGTTCGCAATGCCTGCCGGAACCTCCGGTTCCAAAAAAGCCAAGCAAGAGCCCTAAATCGCTTGCCGGCTTTTTTTGTTTGCTTAAAAAAGCACCCTAAATGAGATAATGCCCAACCCCATCGTCAAAAATAAAAATTGAAATACCCCGAAAACCCAAGCTGAGGAGTAATAAAAATGACTCCTCTGTTTTGTACCCACCATCCTACTTCTCTTCTTTTTAGAAAAATAGTTTAGCCCAACCCAAAAATGAGTGCAAACGGACAGCAATATGGAAATAACAAGCAGCCAAAATGCTGCCAGTTCTATTACCTGCAATTCTTCTCCGCTTTGCTTGGTTGAAATAATTGCAATAACTATGCTCGCTAAACATCCGGCTTGTAAAGAAGCTTTTAAGAGCTGTCTATTTTTGTCAATGAACTTAATATTCTTACTGCTGGGTTTTACTTTTAAAAGCTTTGCTTAAAACTTAATTTTTCTGATCTTAAGGCTTATAATTATTATTTAATAATTTTCTATGAACCGGTTCAGAACTTCCTTGTTTAAAAGCTTGTATGCCTCTTTTTTAGGAATTTTCATGCTTTTATTTTTGGTTCAGGTTCAGATATTTGGCAGGCAATTATCTGATTCTCAGGGTTCAACATTACCGCAGCCTCACCTTCAGTCCGGTAATCCTATTTATGCCGATTTAGACACGGCTAAACAAGTGGTATATGTACTGCTCGAAAACAGCTTGTGGAGTTATAATTTAACTACGGCCCGATGGAAGGCATTGGCCGAATATTCATCCCTCCCCGAGCCTATACGTAAGCTGGGATTTGCCTACAATCACACCGATAATACATTTCTTTTATGGTCAGATGGGATAGGAACCGTTTATGAAATTATACCGGACGATTTTTCCATTCGTCGCATAGACCGTTCTTTCCCGCATAAGAATCAGTTTGGACATTTTCCGTTTTTCTATGAGGGAGAGTTGCACGCATTTGGCGGCTATGGATTCTGGAAATACAAAAATTACATCACTCATTTTAATACTGAAATTAATGAATGGTCGGTAGTCAGTACTGCTTTAGAAGCTCCGCCGGCTCCAAGTTTAGCCCCGCATACCGGTATATTTTACAAAGAAACTTCAGAGCTATATATCTACGGGGGTAGAAAAATTAAAGACAACCGCACCGATGACAAGCATGCAAAAAGAGTAACTGATTCCGGTGTATGGAAATACTCCTTCCCCCATGCAAAATGGAAAAGAGTAGGTCAGATTAGTGAAAATTCAGGGTCATTTTTCAGCCCCATCCAATTGAGACAATTTGGCCGAACGAACTCGGTTTCCACTTCATTTTATAGCAAAAGCAGCAACCTCTGGTATATCCCTTTTTATAAACACGAAACGTCTTCCGAAATATTTTTTGTGAAGCCTTTTTCTTTAAACAACCACAAAGATTTTGACTTAATTGAACTGCCACTCGGTGACGGTAAAGAATTTTTGATCTCAAATTATTTCTTCAATAATAAAAAAGATGAAGTGGTATTGGTTGGGGTGAAACTGCTCACAAATACTAAGCAGCTGCCTGTTCAAATAAAAACTATCCCGGAAGATACATTACTTGCCCAAATACAGATGCAATCTGCCGGTTTTTCTTATTGGTACATTGGAGGAGCCCTGTTATTTATTTCTGCGTTAGGAATTGCTTTTTGGTACAATAAGAATTCCCTTCAAAACCAGTCGGATGACGAAAACCTGAGTCTTCAAAAGCTCGCCTCAACACTGGAGCTGAATGCATTTGAAATCAAGCTGTTAACTACACTTTTTGAAAACAGCGGCTTTCTGGAGACTAATGAACTGGAGCAAATCATTTGGCCGGAAATTGAAAATTATGATTATCGCCGCAAGCTTCGGAATGATACCTACAAATCGCTGAATACTAAGTTCCGGGCGGCTTACCCCCGAAAAGTACCGTTAGTTGTAAGAAAAAAAGATCCTGAAGACAGCCGCAGGTTTCTCTATGGCTTAAATGAAAAACTGAACTTGGTACACGGAGAGCAAGTGTAAACATATCTGCACCTGCCCGGGCAATTCGTTAAACCTCTCCTTGTGGCAGATGGAGCTTTTTTAAACTACGGGTTCCGCAGGCTACACCCGCAGTTATTGGTGTTTATCCCTTTCAGGATTTGGTATGAAAAAGTTTGCCCTGGCATCGGAATGACATTCCATGTTCAATCGGCAGACCGCTGAGGTATTTTATTCCTAATCAGGTACTTTTCCAAAGCGGTCAGACGATGATTGAGCTTGAATTTACCATCCTCGTTACGAATCTCCCGTCCGTAATGCCTGCCTGAACCTCCGGTTCCACAAAGTTAATTCCAGCTACCTTCCATCTTTTACAATTTTGAACCGGAGGTTCAGGCAGGCATCCCCAACCGGAGGTTGGGGACGAGAAATAGATTAGCTTGGCATCAGAAAGTGCATCCTTTTTTCCAACCGACAGACCGCTGGGGCATTTTGTTCCTAATCAAGCATTTTCCTGAAGCGGTCGGACGGGTATAGAGTGGCTTCAGGCAAAATTCTGATCAAAACAAAATCTGTGTTTGATTCTATAAGTCACTATTTCCCCAAATAAAAAAATCCCGCTTTGGCGAACCAAAGCGGGATTTTAATTTTATTAGCAGTAAGTGAAAGCTCAGCTTACTTATCGTCTTCTTCGTCTTCCACTACTTCGTAGTCGGCATCAACGGCATCGTCGCCGCTGTCTGCGTCATCCGAAGTGGCTTGCTGTTCGCCTGCTCCTGCGGCGCCTTCAGCACCACCGGCTGCCGCTTCTTCCTGCGTAGCCTTGTAGATTTCTTCAGAAGCTCCCGACCAAGCTTTGTTTACGGCTTCAATGGCCGCATCCAGCTCGTCGATTTTTTCTTCTTTATGTGCCTTTTCAAGATTTTCAACAGCTTCTTCGATGGTTTTCTTATTCTCATCAGAGATTTTATCGCTGTATTCATCAAGCTGCTTTTTGGTTGAGAAGATTAAGCTGTCTGCTTGATTCAGCTTCTCAATGCGCTCTTTTATTTTTTTATCTTCTTCGGCATGCTCTTCAGCTGCTTTCTTCATTTTTTCGATTTCCTCATCAGATAATCCTGAAGAAGACTCAATTCGAATACTTTGCTCTTTGCCGGTTCCCTTATCTTGGGCCTTAATGTTTAGCACACCGTTGGCATCCATATCAAAAGTAACCTCAATTTGTGGCACACCACGCGGTGCAGGAGGAATTCCATCTAAGTGAAAACGTCCAAGCGTTCGGTTATCCTGTGCTTTGGCGCGCTCACCCTGCAGAACATGAATTTCTACACTGCTTTGGTTATCGGCAGCGGTTGAAAACACCTGAGATTTACTGGTTGGGATAGTACTGTTTGCCTCAATCAGCGGAGTCATAACGCCACCCATGGTTTCAATACCCAGCGTAAGCGGAGTTACATCCAGCAGCACTACATCTTCCACATCACCGGAAAGTACGCCGCCCTGAATGGCTGCTCCTACCGCTACCACTTCATCAGGATTCACGCCTTTACTTGGGTCTTTGCCAAAGAAAGCTTTTACTTCTTCCTGAATTTTTGGAATACGGGTTGAGCCACCCACTAAAATAACCTGATCGATATCGGAATTTGTAAAACCGGCATCATCCAGTGCTTTTTGGCAAGGGGTGATGGAGCGCTTCACTAAATCATCTACCAGCTGCTCAAATTTAGAACGGCTTAAGTCAATATTCAGGTGCTTAGGTCCCGATTCGGTAGCCGTAACAAATGGCAGGTTTATGTTTGTTTTTTGTGAACTTGACAGCTCAATCTTGGCTTTTTCTGCCGCATCTTTCAAACGCTGCATTGCCATTGGATCTTTGCGAAGGTCAATGCCTTCATCTTTCTTAAATTCATCAGCTAAGAAGTTAATAATACGCTGATCAAAATCATCTCCACCAAGGTGCGTATCACCATGAGTTGATTTCACTTCAAATACGCCGTCACCCAGCTCCAGGATAGACACATCAAAGGTACCGCCACCTAAGTCATATACCACAATGGTTTGGTCGTCATCTTTTTTGTCTAATCCGTACGCAAGTGATGCAGCCGTGGGTTCGTTAATAATTCGCTTTACTTCCAGTCCGGCAATTTTTCCGGCTTCCTGGGTAGCTTTACGCTGTGCATCGTTAAAGTAAGCAGGAACCGTAATTACAGCTTCTGTTACTTTTTCGCCCAAATATTCTTCTGCGGTTTGCTTCATTTTCTGAAGCACCATGGCCGAAATTTCCTGCGGTGCATATTTGCGATCTTCAATCTGAACGCGTGCTGTGCCATCGTCGCCTTTGGCTACAGTATAAGAAACTTGTTCGGTTTCGTCTTTAACTTCATCAAACATGCGCCCCATAAAGCGTTTTACGGAAGCCACGGTTTTTTCCGGATTCGTGATAGCCTGACGTTTTGCAGGTGCACCCACCAGTCGTTCACCATCTTTAGTGAAAGCCACAACAGAAGGAGTAGTCCGCCCACCCTCGCTATTCTGGATTACCACCGGCTCGTTTCCTTCCATTACAGAAACGCAAGAGTTGGTAGTTCCTAAGTCAATTCCTATGATTTTTCCCATTGGTCTAACTCTGAGTTTTTAATTGTTCGTTTTAATATTCTTTGTTGATTTTTCACTTAACCGGAATGGACTGCGAATCCTTTAATGCCTCCGATTTGGGCATAGCAACGGTTAATACGCCATTTCTGAACGTGGCCGACACTTCGGCCGTATTTACGTTTTGAGGAATCGCAAACGCGCGCGAGAATGCACCGCGCCGGCGTTCCTGCCGCTTAAACTCTTCGCCATCACCGGCTTCAATTTCTCGTTCACCTTTCACCGTTAACACATTGTTTTTAAGTGAAATGCCAATTTCTTTTTTTGACAATCCCGGAAGATCTAACAGAATTTTAAATTCGTCTTCACTTTCAACGATGTCGCAATCGGGGGCAAAATCTTTGTCTTCATTTGCCAGCGGCACCACTTTCTCTACAAACTGCTGTATATCTTGTCCCAGCTTGGAAAGATGGCGCTCAATCCCAATACCAAATTCAGTAAAATCTCCCATATCCGTGATGGTTTGTTTGAGTTCACCTTCATCTATGCAATAGCAATGCCAACTATGAGAAGCCGTATTAAAACTGACGTATTGACGGACGTTTTGTCAGGAGGAAGGTTTTATTGGTGATTGGTGATCGGGAAATGGTGAGTAGTGAAACTTAGTTTTAAGACCATTTCACTAAACGAACATCAAATATCCGCTTTTTTGAGGTATGATTGATTTCCGACCTTAAAACTAATGCCTAAAGTACTACATACATTAGAAAAAAATGATTTTTAATGCGGGATAAGAAGTGGGCAGGTTTCATACTTAGAAGCTATCAGCTATCAGGCTTCAGCTTTCAGTTTTATCAAAATTAAAGCGAGCTGATAGCTGAAGGCTGAAAATCAAAAATTCATCGAAATAATCCTGAAATAAATTTCTGATTGCAGTCAACTTTTCAATTAGGCCTGTACTTTTGGAGAGCACAGAGCAACTGATTTTGTAAATTATTGTAAATATCTGTAACGGGCTGTAACAAAGCGTTGACAACTATCTCTTTAAGTAAATGAAGGCTTTGCAAAACCCTTTGTTGTTCTTTGATTTATTTTTCATGGGGGAATGT
>CAZDGU010000010.1:0-114450 GCA_964505215.1 uncultured Balneola sp. | reverse complement strand
ACATTCCCCCATGAAAAATAAATCAAAGAACAACAAAGGGTTTTGCAAAGCCTTCTAACTGTTGATTTTCATTTACTGAACCTAAAAATGATTTTTTATTTAGATTCTGTTTCCAACATATATATATATATATATATATCAAAATCAAGCCGAATAATAAAAGGAACCACTCATTCCAGTAATTTTTCACCTTCTCTCAACCAATTCATAAATGCCAATGGTGTAGTTATTGGGGTTAAAGTCTTCGATCATATAAATTTTATTTTCATGAACGGCGGTCGGAGTTCCTTGCACAATGGTTTCCTGTATAAACTCATTAGTCTGTTTATCATAAAAAGCCAAGCTGTTCCTCTTGTCTTCATATTGTGCTGTTTTAAACCATTCTGATGTAAGAGTTTGCCTATGCTGGATAACAAATTGGTCTGTAAGATATATTTTCGGTACTCCGGTAGTATTCGCTAACTTTTTTATCTTACTATTTACAGGTGTGTGCAGCGCAATTTCTTTTCCCAGCAGCTTAAAACCGTCATTTAACTCTCCATTGTAACTAATCTTTTCGCCTGTAGCTAAATCATGAATTTGATAATAGGGAGAGGACCTTAGGTTAGAATACACCTTGCCAGTTGTTTTATCTAACGCAATTGCGCTGAAAAAAGAAGACTGATTATCCTTAGCAGTAAATGGATCATGCTTGCCGAGTACTTTTAATGGGTTTCCGTCATCTCCTACTATGGCAATTAACTTTGAGTTTTCAGGATTTTGTATAAACCTCTTTTCTAATATTGATACAATAAATTTATCTCTATGCCATAAAATTGCACCGGGAGAAGGCTGTATTGGAACTTCTTCAAAAAATGAACTTGATCTGATTAAATTTCCCTCTATATCAAAAACCTTTAACAGCCATTGTTTTGAGTCTAATATCAAAATTTCTTTTCGGCTGTTTACATCAAAGCCATACACTTTTAAAATTCCTTCAGGTCCTCTTCCTCTTTCGCCAATGGTTTTATAAAAGGAGCCGTCCGCATTAAATACATATACCTGATTTTTAATTCTTTCTGCCAGTAACAGGTACGCTCCATCCTCAGTTACTTTCATTTCTTCCCCAAACTTTCCAAATAATACATCTGGCTGTTCCAACTTTACAGAGTCGATCTTAACAAGCTGTAAATTAGAGTTTTTCCGTTCCTCATTTTTTGGTGTACAGGACAAAACAAACGCAAGCAGAAATAACAGGGTAATGTGTTTTCGCATTATTATATTTTTTTGGCGGTTATACCATCATACGAATAATATAACCGCCAGTTTTCGATTTTAGAAGATAAACTTCCCCTCGTCCCCAACCACCCTGAACCACTCGGTTAAAATCCCTACGTATTGAATTAGGTATTTCACGGATAAAGACATTCTTCCTTCAATCTTACACCGACCAGAATTCAAAAAATCCGCGCCATCTGCGCAATGCCCTAAATCTGCGATTCAAAAACACAAATATAAGTACGCCCCGGAAAGCCGAAGCATAGCAACAAGGCCAAAATAAATCGTCCATCACGAATCGATCTGAAAGCTTCCTTTAAAATAGATACAAGCTCAATTCCACCATTCCGGCCTCCTCTGGCTCCTCCTTCACAAGGAGGAGAACGCGTTGATTTATAGCTGTTTTTATTTGAGTTAAATAGCTTAAAATACTCCATCCTCGCTCCCAACGACCCCGTTGGGAGTGCCCTACAGAACCACCCGGTTCAAAACAAAAATGCCGCCAAACCGGGCGTTGATGAAACCGGCTGCCACATTCCCGAGATTGCTTCGGCGGTTGAATAGTGGACAGAGTTATACAAAGTGGCGCCTCGCAAAAGGTTTCGTCTGCGAGGAGTATTATTCTTTGGGCTGAAAAGCCAAAGAATGCACGACGCGGCAGTCTCGCGAATGTATTTGGGATGTTGATCAGCGCCCGTGCATGAAGTGTAGAAAAAAGCATGGGCGTTGTTGAAGTGAGTTGCCACATTCCCCGAGATTGCTTCGGCGATTGAATAGTGGACAGAGTTACACAAAGTGGCGCCTCGCAAAGGTGCTTTTAATCTTCAATTTAAGCCACGGGAAGCCGGAGCTTAGCAACGAAAAAGACGAGAAAGACGGGAAAGCAAGAATAACGAAGATAAAAACCAAGTCCCGCCAAGTGAAATTGACGGGGTTTTATATGTTACCTGAAAATCAATTATCCCAATTCGGAGCGAAGTCGGGATCTACCAGTCGGCCGGTTTTTTCTATGTCATCTATGGCGTAGAAGTCGTCATCTTCCAGCGAGAAATCAAATATGTCAATATTCTGCTTTAGATGTTCTTCCGAAGATGCCTTGGGTATAGCCGCCACCTGCTCTTGCTCAATCAGCCACCTAAGAGCTATTTGTGCAGGCGTTTTGCCATACTTCTCGCCCAGTTCAACCAGCAGCGGGTGGTCGTTTACCTGTCCCTGTGCAAGCGGAGAGTAAGCCGTAAACAAAATATCATGCTCGGCGGTGTAGTCCAGCAAATCAAACTGCTCAAGAAATGGATGATATTCCACCTGATTACAAAAGATAGGCGCGCCAAGTTCTTCATTTACTTCTCGAAGTAATTTAGGAGGAAAGTTAGCCACTCCAATATTCAGCGCTTTTCCCTGATCACGAAGAGATAAAAAAGCCTCTAACGTTTGCTCTACATCCACATCAGGATTTGGCCAGTGCACCAGCAGTAAATCCACATAAGGCGTGTCTAAGGCCCGCAGCGACTCCTCCGCTGATTTAATAGCATC
This sequence comes from uncultured Balneola sp., assembly GCA_964505215.1. GTDB lineage: Bacteria > Bacteroidota > Rhodothermia > Balneolales > Balneolaceae > Gracilimonas. The sequence goes on along the minus strand of CAZDGU010000010.1, from coordinate 111,660 downwards.
TGTTCTTTCAAGATGTGTGTGCCAGATTTTTGTAGTTAGAAAAATCTCCTCTCTATCTACATGTGCACGCTTGATGGCCTCCCCCACTTCTGCTTCATTTTTATAGCTTTGCGCTGTGTCTATGTGTCGGTAGCCAAGATCAAGCGCTTGCTTAATGGTGTTTTCACCTTCTCTACCAATTAACCGATGGGTACCTAAACCGATATCGGGTACTTCCACCCCTTGAATTGTTTTAAATTGCATGGTTCGTTGTAAGTTGTATCCTTTTATTTTTATTGAAATTTACTTGTTATATAGAATAACTGTTATTACACCAAATGTGTTCATTATTTTACCAACGTCATTTTTCGTGTAATAACACTTTTTCCTACTTCCAATTGATAAATATACATTCCACTGGGTTTATCGGTAGCATCCCATTCATAATGATGCATTCCGGCAGCTACACTTCCTTCCGTAATAACGGCAACCGGCTGCCCTACAATATTAAAAACAGACAGTTTCACTTCCTTCGGCTCGGGCAAGTAAAAAGAAATGGTGGTTACCGGATTGAAGGGATTTGGAAAATTCTGATGAAGTTCTACCTCTTTCGGCAGGCTGTCCTCTTCCTCTGCTGCATCGGCTTCCGCTTGCGGTGGGGTGATATGTAATACAAAACGATGTTCTTTATCTAAATCAACAAGCGTAACCGAAGTTGAAGATTTCATTTCCTCCGCTTTACCGACCGGCGACTGATATTCAAAATTAAACGCACTTCCTTTTGTAAGTAGGTGTTTTTTACCTAATAATCTATCTTCTACCTGTACGGTCCACCCTTCCGGAATGCGCTCCCAACCCGTAACGGAAACATTCACTTGGCTGTTTTCATCACTTGAAAACCCAATAGGTACTGAAATTTGTTTCTGAAATTTTGTACTAAATGCCAGCTTATTATAATAATCTTCATTCTGAACAAACGATGCCCAGACAGCCGTTCGAGATTTCAACCTCAGAGCAGGATAAAAATTCAGATTTTTGATATTTTTAGCGCTCCCCTTTTCACTAAACTCAACCGTAAGCTTTTCTTTGTGATTCTTCGAGCTTACCGTAAATTCTATGAAGCCAACCTCCTCACGCGGCTTGTCATTCTGCTGATGCACAGCAACTTGCGGCGACCAGCTTTCTTTGGAAATCTCTATAGTCTGTAGTTTTAACGGACTTTCAATTAACACCCAAAAAGGAGCATGGGCCGGAATTTCATCCTCGGAGTTTAGTGGCGTGAAAGATATCTCACCGTCTTCATACCTGCCAATCCCATACAACACCGGATTGGCTCGTATTCCGGAAAGTTCGCGTTTAAAGTATTCTACCAATGCAGAAACCGGAAGCGACTTACTCCAGCTGTTATAAAGCAAATTCAAGCCTTCTAAACCATCTATTTCCTCATTTTCGTTAGCATCTGAGGCGGAAATGGAGAGGCTCAGAGGTTGAGCATCATTTTTCTTGAGCCGGCTTGCAGTATGTGTATTCACCAATTCATTCGTTTCATCAGCTGTAAAATAACCAAACCAAGTTTGTTGTTTTTGGGCTGATGCCATCTCGTCTTCAACCGCAATAAGCTGTTGGTCGGCTTCACTCCAATAGTAAAAATTTTTGTCGGGGAATGATTCCTGTAAAGTTAGAGAAGTCGGTAAAACTCTCCATCCGAAAGTTTTGGAAACAGAAGACTGAGAGTACGCGCTGATATTCTCCGGCACCCGGCGAACAAGTTCTCTGCCTGCTATCTGCTGAGTTGCCAACCGGTTATTTGAGGAGTTGCTGATATCGTCTTCTTTCTTCTTAATGAACTGCAGTTCATGCACAACCTTACCCTTAGGGTTGATTAGCTGAAGCTTGCCTCCGCTCTCATTCAGCAGAGATTTAATAAAAATACTTTCCTTGCCTTTAGCTTCCTCATTTTGATTTAATGTCAGGATTTCGCCGGAACGCAAAACAGCATCTTCTGAAAAAATATATTCCGAATCGCCACTCACCAGCTTCCAATCGCTTACGTGAACGGGGGCATCTTCGTTACTGCTTATTTGTATAGCGGCATGGGAGTTTTTTAGCTGAACATCCGCAATCAGCACTTCGGGAATGGCTTCTTCCTCAATAATTAAACTGTGTGTGATAAAGTCACCCAAATTTCCTTTAGAAAGATTTTTGAGTGAAAAAATACCGGTTTCACGCCCTTCAAAGTTACCGTCATTATTTATTGGAATTTGAACCTCATACACACCATCACCGATAAGACCGGTAAAGTTGACCGTTTTAGATCGGAAATTGTTTAAATCTTCATGAGAAACTATTGAGCGGATGGAATCAAAAACCACATCTACCAATAATCGGGAGCCATCGTGTTCGTAAATTGATACGTTAATGGTAGCGGCAGAGTCAGTTTCACTTACGGTAGAAACCGTTTCTTCAAACAAAATAACCGGCGGAGTTAATACATTAAATAAAATTCCAAATTCAGGATAGGGTTGCTCATCACTGCCTCTCCAGTTAGAGGCATCTGCTACCAGTTTTTGTAATAGTTTTGGTGTTCCGCTGGCTCCGTTTCGTATATAATATTGTTGATTGGAGGCTTCTCCCAGTGTAAGCAATGCATAAGGATGCTCACGAAGGCTGAGAGGTACATCGGAACTGCCGGCCCATTGGTGATTTTCATCATTCCAAACCTCCCCTTTTCCCCAGCCCAAGCCAAATACAAACCGATGTATGCCTTGTTCTTTTTGATAGGCAAATAAGCGGTGGACTTCTTCATCAAAAGTAAGTTCACCTTCAGCTATAAATAGCTCGCTGGAATGATTCCCAACATGAAGGTTTGTGCCGGCTTGCACATATTTTTGGAATGTCAGCTTAAGCCCTTGATTGTGCAGAAGTGCTTGAGTGGAATCAACCCATATTCCATTAGACAGAAAAAGCTCTGTGCCCTGCTCTATATTAACAAGTGGGATAAGATCTGCCGAATGCGTATCTGCATTAGCCGATACCACTACTACATCACCCGGCAAAAGTACGGTTTGAGCGAATGCGTTAGAAGCAAAGCTTGCTAACACAAGAAAAAGGGCGATATGTAGTAGGCTTGATAGTCGTTTAAATAGTAACGATGGTGCCATAAACACGTGGTTACCTCAAATTTATATATCTGTAATTAACATATTTTCGAGCATAAAGGCATATTAAATTTCAGCTTTTATCAGGATTCTAATCATCCAGATTAGGTTCACCCAATCGCCCTTCAGAAGATGCTACGGCAACGGATACGGCCGCATCTCCGGTAATGTTAACGGTAGTTCTGCACATATCTAATATTCTATCCACTCCTAAAATGAGCGCTATTCCCGCAGTTGGTACCTGTATCGATTCCAACACAATCACCAGCATAACAATACCGGCTCCGGGCACGCCTGCCGAACCAATAGAAGCTGCAGTAGCCGTTAAAACAATCATGAGCTGCTGTCCAATGGTTAAATCCATTCCTAAGGCTTGTGCAATAAAAACGGCTGCTACGGCCTGGTATAAGCTGGTTCCGTCCATGTTTACGGTAGAACCAATGGGCAGCACAAAACTGGCTACTTCTTCTTCTACACCTAAGTTATTTTCTACGCGCTCCATGGTTACCGGCAGCGTTGCTGAGCTGGAGCTGGTACTAAAGCCCAACAGCATGGCCGGACGAATTGCTCTGAAAAATGTACTGAGCTTCATATTACTGGTAGCTTTAAACAAGCTGGCATATACCACAAATACGTGCACAATAAGGGCTAAAATCACTGTAATGGAATACCAGCCCAATGCATATAATAATTCAAGGGCTTGAGAGAGGTCATCGCCGGCTAAATCAATTATCAGAGATGCCATCAGCGCAAAAACGCCGTAAGGAGCCGTAATCATAATAATTTCCACAATGCGGATAATCACATCATTCATGGCATCAAATACATCAACCAGCAGTTTGGCTTTCTCTCCCCCTATTTGAATAATTCCAATACCCAACAGAATAGCTACAAAAACCACCTGAAGCATTCGGGAGTTATCGGAGGCAGCGCTTATAAAGTTTTTAGGCACAATTTCTTCTATAAAGTCTAACGGCCTGCGGTTTTGTACTAATTCAGCAGTAGCGCTTTTATCGTCAATAGACTCGCTGTAGGTTTCCTGTAATTTTTGGGTAGTTTCGGGCGGCAGCGTTTTTCCGGGCTGTATAATATTTACAGCCATCAAGCCAATTGTTATAGCTAATACGGTTGTAATGGCATAAATGGATACTGTTTTAAGCCCCATTCTGGACAACTTGGTAGTATCGTTCAGGCTGGCTACACCAACTACTAACGACACCAGCACCAACGGCATAGCAATGAGCTTCAGCATGGCTATAAAAATGGAGCCAATGGGTTTAATGTAATTTATAGTGAACTCATTTAACCCGGTTACACTTGCCAACAGGCCCCATAAAAGACCTAAAATTAAACCAATAATAATTTGCCAGTGTAACTTTTTATACCATTTCATATGCCAATAATTAAGATGAATACTATACTTAGAATAGATGTAATACCGGTTGAGATCCAGTTTACCGCATTATTTTCTATTTTTTGCTTATCCCTTTCTTCTGTGAAGAATTTTAAAATTGATGAACTTTTATGTTGAAATCGGGCTCCAATGTAAGAATCAATTACACACCCTAAAAACCCAATGGTGATTATTCCTATAAACGCTCCCAAAGACACGTTATCAGCCATTATTGCATATAATAGGCCAATAAACCCGGATCCCGCCAAAGCAGCCAAGGTGCCATAAATACTGATCCCGCCATCGGTTCCGGGTGTTACAGTCTGGCCTGTGGTAATTAACCATGTTTTGCTTTTTAAATGATGGCCGCCTACCTCGGTTGCCCACGTATCTGCCGTAGCCGCGGCTATGGCGGTTATTGCCGCCAGCATAAATGCATGAATACCGGTTATGAAACCAATGGACACCCACAAGGCAAACCAAAAGCCATTAGACCATACTTGCTTACCATCTCTGCGTTCTTTCTTTTCTGAGAAACCTTCCTTAAAAATAAATTCCTTAGATAAAAGTGAGCTGGATATAAAAAAGGCAAGCGCTATAGCCGCACCGGTAAACTCACCCAGCCCAAAAGCTAAGCTCCCAAAAATTCCGGCAGCTACGGCTCCATCTATGGTTAGCCAGTTAAAGATAAAAGCCCACAAAGAAATGAGCAGGGCTAATGCAATTCCAACTAATATGCGGGTGTGCTCTTGAATGTCTCCAAACAGTATGAAGACAAAAACGAGTACTAACGAAAAGAAGATATTTACCCAGCGGTCGAGCACTTATTTAGCAGATGCAGATTCAGGCTTTTCAACACGGTCGTGCTTCATAATTGCAAAAACTACCAATATATAACCGGCCATAATTACAATGGGAGAAATAAACAGTGAGATAAAACCTTTCACTTCATTCTCTAAATACATGGCGGTAAAGCCTGCAACAATCAGCAATATCGCAATACCAATCATTTTATAGTTATAAGCAGAAAAAAACATAGGTTGACTTTCCAATGTTTTACGTCTTCGTTTTGCCATCTCTTTTTTTTTACCTTGTTTGCAAATTCTGATTTAATTGAAATGATAGGCTAAGTTATTTAATTATCTGCTAAACCCAAAAGTTCTAACCTTAGTATGCCTCAAATTATTTTAGCCTCACAAAGCGCCAGACGTAAAAAACTGCTTCAACAAATCGGGCTCACTTTTAGTGTGATTCCCAGCCATGCTGAAGAGATCAGTACAGCCCAACATCCAGCCAAAATTGTTGAAGAGCTTGCGCTTCTAAAGGCGCTGGATGTGGCTTCTAAACACCCGGGCAGCCTTACTATTGGTGCTGATACCGTGGTTGTTCTCAATAATGAAATTATCGGAAAGCCCAAAGATAACGATCAGGCACGTTCATTCCTGCGGCGGCTCAGTGGCAGTCAACACTTGGTATATACCGGCATGGCATTAGTAAAAACAGGTAAAAGTGGCCACATTGATGCGCGCCATACCTTTTATGAACAAACAAAAGTTACCTTTGGTACGTTAGAGGAACACGAAATTGAGTCTTATATTAAGCATGAGAATCCGTCCGATAAAGCCGGAGCTTATGGAATCCAAGACAGTATAGGTGCTTTATTTGTAAAGAAAATTGACGGAGATTATTATAATGTGGTGGGCCTGCCGCTGCATCGCTTTTATCAAGAAATGAAATTATTTATGCCGAATTTGAATATCCTTCACCCATGAAAAAATTATACCTCACAATTTTTATTGGGTTGATGCTCACCTTAGTGATGAACACATCCGGGTTTGCTCAAAACAACCGCAACTTTCAGCTGGCTGTGCGACTGATGCAGCAGCAGAAATATGGAGAAGCACTCCCTATTTTGGAAGAATTGCACGCACAAAATCCCGCAACCTATGTGTATGCAGACCGTTTTATAAGCTGCCTTATTCAACTCAAACAATACGACCGTGGTTTAGAAATAGCTCAAAAGTACACCGATAATCAGGATGTTAGCTATCAGGCTCAGATACGAATAGGAGAGCTCTATCACTTTAAAGGCGAAGTTGATAAGGCTTTAAAAATATGGAAAGCCAACATCGCAACCTACCCCCGAAAAACGCAATTGTACATGAATACCGCGCGTACAATGATAAACCGGCAGGAATTTATGGAGGCTGTTTCCGTATATAAACAGGCTCGTAAGGAATTTAAAAATGAACAGTTTTTTATTAATGAAATTGCCAACGCCTATATGAGGGCCGGAGAATACGAGTTGGCCATCCAGGAGTGGTTGAACCTGCTCCAAGCCTCCCCAAACCAGCTTTCATTTATTCAACGAAGCCTGCTGCGTTATAACGATCCTTTACTGTATGACATAACTATTATTGAGCTGGATGATCGTATTCGTGAACTTTCTGTATCCAATACTGCTTATAAAACATTCTTTAATTTTCAGGTATGGCTGTTGCAGGAAAACAAACTGTATAGAAGAGCACTTACAACTGCTAAAGAATATGAGCGGCGGACTGAAAGCTATAACTACACATTATTTAATTTAGGAAGACAGCTGATAACCAATAATGAGTTTGAGCTGGCAGAGCAAGCATTTTCCTTTTACAGCCAAACAGCAAAAGGTGAAGTAAGATGGCGTGCTTTGGAAGAACTATCTGCTACATACAGCGCCTGGGCAAAATATATAGACGACTACAATCTGGATTTTACCCAAAAACGCGATAGCCTCTTTCAGCTTGCAACCGTCATGCTCGATTCTATTGAGGCTGAAACCACCACCTACAGTAACAGAGCACGTGTTCAGCAAAAAAGGGCTGAAATTGCTTTAGATCATATTTTTGATTTAGAAAAAGCCCAAGCTTCTTTAACTAAACTTAAAAGCTATTCGGGAAATCAGAATAGCCCGGAAATTTCTTATCTGGAAGGTCGAATTCACCTTGCAAAGAAAGAGTTTAGTCAGGCCCGTGTTCATTTCACCCAGGCTAATAAACAAGCCAGAATAGGTTCGCTTGCCGAGAAAACAAGATACTTTTTAGCCCTCACCGACTTTTATGCCGGCGACTATGAGTTTGCCGAAATTCAGCTGAAATCACTGGGCCGCCAAAGCACTTCATACTATGCAAACAATGCGTTAGAATTGCGACTATGGCTTCAACAAGGGCTTTCAGCCGACTCTACCGGCAGGAACCTCTCCTTGTTTGCGGATGCCGTTTTTAAACAAAATAATGGCGATTCTGAAAATGCCGCCGCTCTATTTTTGGCTATAATTGAAGATCCGGATGTGGTAGCTTTGAAGGACGATGCCATGCTGTTTTTTGTGGAATCAAAACACATTAACCCAGTCTCAAAATTTGAGCGGCTGTCTAATTTCCTTACTGAAATAACACATTCACCCCTTAAAGAGAAATTGATGTGGGAAAGGGCTAAGTTAGCTGAGCAGCTTCCTCATTATACTACAAACACAAATTGTAAAACAGGGGCTGATTGTGTGTCTTCCAACCAAAATTCACTTTTAGAAAATTGGAATACCACGGCTCAGGATATTTATGAGGAATTAATTCTCCGATACCCGCAAGGTTTTTATGCTCCTTATGCAAGAGAGCGCCTTTCTGAATTACCAAATACCAATTCCTGATATGTTTAAAAGATTATTTATAGCATTTCTTTTTATTTGCAGTCTGCCGTTTGCAATACAAGCCCAGCAGCATGTTCTCATTCCCATGGATGCTTCTCAAACGAATCATTTAAAAGCGTATGGCATTATTTTTAACCACATTACAGACGGACATACGGCACAATGGTTATTAAATTACCGCGGAGGAAGTTTTATTGCTGAAGCAGAAAATGATATCATCCGAAAAAGCCGTATCCGAAATGTTTCTTTGGAAACTGTATCGGCATCAAAAGTACAGCAGATTATTGCTGACGTTGAAAGCAACAGCAGCAACACCGCCGTTGTGAACTTGGAAAAGGCTCCTAAAATTGCGGTTTACACTCCGGATCAAAAGCTTCCCTGGGACGATGCTGTAACATTAGCACTAACCTACGCCGAAGTTGAGTACGACAAAATATGGGATATTGAAGTGTTAGAAGGTAAGCTGAATGAATACGATTGGCTGCACCTTCACCACGAAGATTTTACCGGACAGTTTGGAAAGTTTTGGGCCAGTTACCGAAATATGCCGTGGTATATTGCGCAAGTTAAGCAAATGGAAGCCATGGCAACGGAACTTGGATATCCCAGCGTAAGTGAGCAAAAGAAAGACGTAGCGCGTACTATTAAGCGGTACGTTGGCAATGGCGGCTTCTTATTTGCCATGTGCTCCGGCACCGATACCTTCGACATTGCCTTGGCCGCAGAAGGTGTAGATATAGCCCCCGAACAGTTTGACGGCGATCCGGTAGATCCAAACGCACAAGAAAAGCTGGATTTTTCTAAAACTCTTGCCTTCGAAAATTTCAACCTCGTACTCAATCCAGCTGAATACGAGCATGCTGATATTGACGTTCCTGTGAGTATTGATCGGGTTGATCAATCGCTTGACTTTTTTACGCTGTTTGATTTTTCTGCAAAATGGGATCCGGTTCCCACCATGCTTACTCAAAATCACGTGAGCAGCGTTCGCGGCTTTTATGGGCAAACTACTGCTTTCCGGAAAGACAAAGTTAAGTCTTCGGTGGTCATTTTAGGAGAAGCTCCCGGCCGTGAGCAGGTAAAATACCTTCATGGTAACTTTGGGCGAGGAACTTTCACCTTTTATGCCGGTCACGATCCGGAAGATTATACACACCGGGTGAATGACCCACCAACCGATTTAGCCCTACACCCCAACAGCCCCGGCTACCGCCTGATACTGAACAATATTCTGTTTCCAGCGGCTAAAAAGAAAAAGAAAAAAACGTAGAAATAAACAATTCCGGATGCTCAATTGAATATCTTACGGGCACCTAATTCACCATATTTTTAAATCCGTTTTATCAAAGTAATGAAGGCCAGCCGAAATTTTAAAGATCTTGTACAACTTGTATCTATTCTCCGTAAAGAATGTCCTTGGGACAGAAATCAGACCCATGAATCCATCAAAGACAACCTGATTGAGGAAGCTTATGAAGCTATTGAAGCATTGGATAATCAGGATTTTAAGGAGTTCGAAAAAGAACTTGGCGATATATTATTACATGTAGTGTTTCACTCTAAAATGGCCTCTGAAACCGGTACATTCGACATCGGTGATGTGATTTACACACTGATGGAAAAGCTTATTCGCCGTCATCCGCACGTTTTTGATGATGTTGAAGCGGGAGATGAAGAACAAATAGCAGAAAATTGGGAAAACATTAAACTAAAGGAAGGTAAAAAATCTACTTTAGACGGCCTCCCTGCCCAACTTCCCGCTCTTATTCGTGCACGGCGTATGCAGGAAAAAGCAGCCAATGTAGGTTTCGACTGGCCCGAATGGGAACAGGCTTGGGAGAAACTGGATGAAGAATTGCAAGAATTTAAACAGGCATTGGGCGCTGACAATCCTGATGATTTGGCTGAAGAATTTGGAGATCTGCTTTTCTCGTTGGTAAACGTGAGCCGCTATTTTGATCTGAATCCAGAAGACAGCCTGCGTAAAACAAACGCTAAATTTGAGCACCGTTTCAGGTATATAGAACAGAAGCTAAAGGAGCAGGATAAAAAATTAAAAGATGCTACCTTAGATGAAATGGATGTGTTTTGGAATGAAGCTAAGATCAAACCTAAAAACACAGGAAGTTAAAGTGCAAATTCCTTTCCTCCCTTAGAGCTTAAATTCTCAGATTCTTACTACCCGCCGCTTGTACCAATTCTCTCCACAAAGCAACCTACCAAGTCCACCCTTCTTCTTTAACGGAACCAAAGCTCCCCATCAGGTATTGCACGGCAGCAGCTTAACAAGAGTAAAAAAAAGGTTCCAGCCAACGCTGGAACCTTTTTTTTATTTAGTTTCTTTTAGCTTCTAAAGCTATGAATCTTTATCAGATTCGGTTGAAAAAGTTTCATCATCAGTAGAGTCAGAATTGTCCGGAGTATCCGTTTCAGAAGTTTTTTCCTCTATTACTTCCGCTTCTTCAGGCTCCTTCTCACTCTTCTTTTCTTCTGCAACTCCGTTATTATTAGAATCTGAAGCCGGCTCAAATATTCCTTCCGGATGTTTTCCATGAGGTCGGTCCCCAAGTAAATCACGCAGTGCAAGGTGATCCAGCACTTCTTTCTTAAGCAACTCTTGCGCCAGCTTCTCTAATTCATCTTTATGCTTATTCAGCAGCTCAAGAGTTCTTTCGTGGTTCATGTCCACAATTCTTCGAACTTCTTTATCTATCTGCTGGCTGGTTAATTCAGAATATTTTTTATTAAACCCAAAGCTGTTATCAGAGTTCTGAGAATCTTTGAGAGAAATGTATCCCAATTTCTCACTCATTCCATACTCAGCAACCATAGCAAAAGCCATTTTAGTAATGCGCTCCAGATCATTTTGCGCTCCGGTAGAAATACGTCCAAATATGATTTCTTCAGCCACACGTCCGCCCAGCAAAGCACAAATCTTATCATTCAATTCCTCTGTTGTCATGAGGAAGCGTTCTTCCAGCGGAGTTTGCAGCGTGTAACCTAAAGCCGCTAAACCTCTCGGTACAATACTCACCTTCAGTACCGGATCGGTATGCTCTAAGAACCAGCCTACAATAGCGTGGCCTGCTTCATGGTATGCCACAATTTTACGCTCATCAGGACTAATCAGCTTGTTTTTGCGCTCCAGTCCAGCTATCACTTTCTCAATGGAATCCTGGAAGTCCTCCATCTCAACGCTGTTCTTTTCGCGACGAGCTGCCAGTAATGCGGCCTCATTGCATAAATTTGCTAAATCTGCACCTGCAAAACCGGGAGTTTGGGATGCTAACACTCTAAGATCTATATCATTAGAAAGCTTCAGTTTTTTGGTGTGAACTTTCAAGATTTCCACACGTCCGTTAAGGTCAGGCTTGTCAATCATAATTTGGCGATCAAACCTTCCCGGTCTTAGTAAAGCAGAGTCTAAGATATCCGGACGGTTTGTTGCCGCCATTAAAATCACTCCGTTGTCAGAGTTAAAGCCGTCCATTTCACTTAGCAGCTGATTAAGCGTATTCTCGCGCTCATCATTAGAACCCATAGCCATACCACGGCCACGAGACCTTCCGATTGAATCAATCTCATCAATAAAAATAATACAAGGTGCTTTTTCTTTAGCTTGCTTAAACAGATCACGAACACGGGCCGCACCTACACCCACAAACATCTCAACAAAGTCAGATCCACTCAGGCTGAAAAACGGCACGCTCGCTTCACCGGCTGTAGCTTTTGCCAATAATGTTTTTCCTGTTCCGGGAGGGCCTACAAGTAAAACTCCTTTTGGAAGCACACCACCCAGCTTAGTAAATTTCTTAGGATTCTTCAGAAACTCTACCACTTCTTCCACTTCTGCTCTGGCTTCCTGAAGACCTGCAACATCCTCAAAAGTGACTTTTGTTTCTGTTTGCTGGTCATACAAAGAGGCTTTGTTCTTACCGATATTCAGAACTTGCTGGCCGGGATTCATTTTTCTGAATATGAAAATCCAAACCACTACTAAAAGAGCAATAGGAATAAGCCATACAAATATGCCACTGAACCAATCCTCTTCAATTCTAACGTCATAAGCTACGTTATTGGCATCCAGTACCGGGCGAATATCATCATCCCGAAGCATGGTAGTTCTGAATTTGCTGAACTCTTCACTTTCTCCCGTTGAAAATATATTATTATTATCAGAGCTTGGCGGTGGAGTTACAATACCGTCGTTTACTGCTTTATCGGAATACGAGCCGGTTACATTTACGCCATTGGTAATGGTAATTTCTGATACGTAGCCCTGCTCAACATAGTTAAGAAATTCACTGTATTTAATCCTATTTCCGGTATCTGGAGAGAAGAATAAAACCTGTGCGAGCAACAATACAAAAAACAATACGAATATGCTCCACGTAGGGAATTTTGGGGTGTTATTACCCTTTTTACCGTCAGGTTTGATAGATTTATTTTGCTTTGGGTTTTTCTGCGCCATTAAAACAAGCTTATAAAATTATGTAAGACTATAATATAACGAACCTTTTACTTATTTGAGTTTTTTTAAGTTCGTTTTTTATAAAATAGGTTGAGTTTAGATTGGGCAAAAAACGTGCCACACATTTTTTTATGCCAAATCATCAAATGATACTATATCTCCCTCTGCCGTTTGCATTTTCATCCCCTCTTCTTTTGGAATCATGCGGCCAATTACCACAAAATCATTGAAGTGATTCACAAACTTTTCTACCTCTTTTTCAGAAAGTGTAAACATAAGTTCTAAATCCTCTCCTCCAAACAGTGCGTAGCGGTCAACGTCTTCCTGCATTTCATCGGCTACCTGCCGCGTCTCTATGGCAATTGGCAATGCAGCTTGATAAATATGAGCGCCTAAATCGGACGCTTCGGCAACAGAGTTCACTTCACTCACTAACCCTTTGGTCACATCAATCATTGATGTAGGGATAATGTTATGCTCTCTTAAGGTTTCAATGAGGTCTTTCCGGGCCTCGGGCACTAACTGTCTTTTTACAACAAATTGATAGTCACCCAGTTCGGGTTGAATGGATTCATCGCCATGCTCTTCCCAAAACTTCTTCTCTCTCATTAAAATGCGAAGTCCGGCTAAAGCTCCGCCTACATCACCGGTTACACAAATGGCATCTCCTTTTTTGGCGCCACTTCTGTACGTGATATGCTTTTTATCTACTCTGCCATATACGCTGATAGAAATTACTAAATTGGCATGATTTGCTTTTAAATCGCCGCCGGCAATTTCCACCTCGTGCTTTTGACCTGCTGAATATAAACCTCCATACAAATCTTCCACCATCTGTACCGATATTCGATTGGGAATGGCCACATTCACCAATACAACTTCAGGAATTCCATTCATTGCATAAATATCACTGATACCGGCCGACATTATTTTGTAGCCTAAGTGATTAAATGGCGTGTAGGTAAGATCAAAATCTACTCCTTCCACATACGTGTCGCTGCTTAGTAGAGTAAGTGAGCCCGAATCTTCTTTGATAACGGCTGCGTCATCCCCAATTGATTGAACAACATTGGGGTGTTTGAAAGCATCATAGCCAGTTATTTTATCCAGTAGAGCCTTGCTACCAATGCTTTGTATGGTTTGAAAAGAGTCTGACATGTAGAAATAAAATAAAAAAAGGCACCTGCATTGTTTAACACAGCTGCCTTAATGAGTTAAAAAAATTATTAAGGTTCCCGACGGGTAGAATAGTTAATTCGGAAGGTGCTTGCATGCTGAAGCTCTTTTTGAACGTCAGTCAACAATCCAAACTCTGAATTTTCATCTACACGTAAAGAAACAATAAGCTTAGGCTGTTCACGAAGTTTATCGTACATCAGTTTTCTGATAGATCCGATATCATCTACAATGACATCGTCGATCTGTACTTTGTCTTCACCTAACTTATTACCGGGAAGCCGTTCAGGGCCTATATATACATAAGAAAGAAGTCGCTTTTGCTCAATTTTCTCGATGTTTTCGGCCTGAGTTAGATTTACTCTAACTTTCAGGGTTACTTCTCTCAATACGGTAGTTACCATAAAGAAGAAAAGCAGCATGAATACAACATCAGGCATGGCAGAAGTTGGAACTTCCTGCTTGGTACCGGCTTGTTTTTTCTTAAAATGTGCCATGATTATTCATCTCCGGAATCTGCTATTGAAATTTTCTTCGGATAAAGGTCTTTTATCTGCTCCTGCTGCGGGCTTTTATCTTTCAAGGCTCCGTAAGGAACTCCAAAATTAGCACGCGAGGCTTCGTCTCTCAATTCTTTATAGGCACCCATCACTTCATCTAACATATCTACATAGATTTTGTAGGGTGTTGCCCGTTGGGTTTTGATAGAGACGATAGCCAAATTAGGATTTTCAGCTAAATCGGGATTATTATTTGGGTTTTTAATGAAATCTTTTAGATGTGCTTTTACCTCATCTAACTGATAGAATTCATCGTCCATAAGAATCCGACCCTCCTGATTTACAAGAATATTCATCAGGTTCCGCTCTTTAATTGGCGGTGGATCCTGATCATCTTCAAGTGGGGGAGGAAGAACTAATCCAATCCCGGTATCCACGTTAATTGTTGTGGTAACCAGGAAAAAGATCAATAGAAGGAAGGCTATATCGGCCATTGAAGAACCGTTAATTTCAGCACTTTCTCTTTTTCTTTTCTTGATTAGCATAATGCTTGTTTCCTACTTAAAACTTGAATGTTCCACGAAGTCCGGTTAAGACGATCGCTCCTACCATTAAGGCCATCATTACGGTAGCTGTCATTACAGCTCCTTTGGCAACCTCTCCGGCTACTCCATATGATATTGCAAATATTATGAATGGAACGGCCATCATACCTATCTTTTTAAAGTCTTGCTTACCTAAAACCAAGCTTCTTACTCCCGCAAAAAGCATGGTTATTACTCCAAGAGCAATCAATCCGGCAGCAAGTCCGACACTAATAGCAACCATTTGTTTATCCTTTTATTTTTTAATTAGGATTCTAATTTATGCGTCAGCATCGGCTGTTGGGGGAATTAAGTCTTTCCCTTCATTCAGCATGATGATAGAGTCGATAAGCGTAATGGAGCTTTCTTCCATTTCAGCAATTATACGGTCAATTTTAGATACACAATAGTTGTATCCGATTTGAAGAATAATACCTGCTATCAAACCACCGGCTGTTGTTAAAAGTGCGGTTTTAATACCACCGGCCACAATACTTGGGGAAATATCAGCTGCAGCTTCAATGTCATCGAAAGCAGCAATCATACCCACAACCGTTCCGAGGAATCCGAATAATGGAGCAATGGCAATAAACAGAGAAAGCCATACAAGACCTCTTTCAAGGAAACTCATTTCAATAGAACCGTAGGCCGAAATTGCTTTTTCAGCTGCCTCTATTCCTTCATGAGAGCGCATCAAACCGGCCTGGAACACAGATGCTACAGGACCTCGAGTTTGTGAGCAAAGTTCTTCGGCAGCTTCTACCCCGCCTTCCTGAAGTGCTTCCTGCACGTTAACGATAAATTTGCGTGTGTTGATGTCAGCAAGATTAAGCGTAATTATACGCTCAAGGAAAATGGCGAGACCCAGAATTAATGTAACCAATACCGGCCACATCCATCCTCCGTCGTTTCCTTCATTAAATTTTGCTACCACAACGTTAAAAAACCCTTCGTCAGCAGGGGCTTGTAAAAGAAAAAGAGCAATCGACGATATCATGTCCACTCCACTAATAGTTTAATTGTTAAAGGCTAAGATTAATGTGCGAAAGAATAGTTCATTTTAGACTAAATGTCAAAGTAACATCGGTGTAAAAAACGGTTTTTTTCTTTAGCAATTTCAATCAATAAAATCAGAACCGCATTAACATTCCACCTTATTTTTTAAAATGTGGCACTCATCACCAACTTAATGGTATGAATTACCGGCCGGCCTGATGCAGTTCTGCCATCGTAATTTAAGCTAAATCGAATTAAGTTATTAGTTCGATATGTACTATTTAAATTCCACAATATATGCCCTCCCTCTCCGGTTCCCTCGGTAAGCTCGTAACTTCCATAGCGGGTGGCATTTCCTTCAATAGCTGTATTTCGGTACTCTAAACGCATATTTGCCTGCAATCGGCTGAATAAATACGTGCGGTGGCGAGTGGCTATTTTCCATAGCCTTGCTTTTACTTGCTGTGCGGGAAAATGATCTTCTTTGTGAGCATACGAAAAATCTAAACCGGCATTCCAGTTTCGGTTTATAGTTGCAGATATACCGGGCTTTATCTGTATTTCACTGATGTTATAATTTCGGTTTTGCAGCCTGCTGCTCTTACTTCGATTTATATTTTTATGCGTTTCTAAGGAGATTCGTGTACGCTCTGTGAGCTTGTAAGCGGTACTCAGATACCAGCTCTTTACATTCTTTTTCAAGGCCTCGCTGCTTCGGCGATTAAAGCTGCGATTTTCATTGTATCCAATGCGGAAGTCTGCGCGGTTCACTCCATGTAATACGTCTAACTCTTTTTCCCACAGCAGCCGTCCACTTAGGGTTGTGGAGTCATTTCGAAATGTACCCAATTTCATCAGGTACACATCCTCGAGCGCAGAAGTGGTAGAGTTCTCGGCTATATCTATGCGTGAGCGCAAGCGAACGTCTGCCAGCCAATGCTCCTCACCTACCGCAGTGAGCGGTTTAATGGTATTCAGCAGCCGCGCATGTAAATCTATAACGGGCATTAATTCATCGGAAGGCAAAAATTGGCGAATGTAGGTTCCCTCATTCGGACTCACTTCCAGGAAAAACTCATCTATCTGGCGTGTATTATCGCCGTTCAAATCCTTCCATACATATTGGCCGATTTCAGGCCCTACTTCTATATAGGTTTCCTGAAGCAGAGCCTGCCGCTGGGTATTGGTTTCATAAAAGAGCTCTCCGGCTATAAATTCATTAGGGGTTGAATATCGCGTAAATGATTTTATCAATAATCCTTTTCGATTTCTGCTTCCCTGCGCCTCAAACAATTTTTCATACTCCTTAGTATGCAGGCGCAACTGATTCTGAGTACTAAAGTATCTCCCCGGCTGATAAGTAACCCCAATCATTTGTTCAAAAGCAGTGGATGCATCTTTCAGGCTGTTTTCGATGGCGTCTTTTTCTTTACGATAACCGAGCGATGCATCTAATTGCAGCTTATCCCACTCAAAACTCACCCCCGGCCTAAGATCATAAAATTGCCGGGATAAATGTGAAAGAGAATCTGTCAGAGTACTTTTCTGTATTCTGTGCTCCTGTTCAAACGAAAAATACGGGGTGACTTTCAGCTCATTCAACCCCACAGATTTACTAAAGCGACCATTTTGACGAAACCAGTTCCCATCCTGCTGAAGGGCTTCATCTTCACTCTGCACCCAATCTTGTTGATAATTTACATCCAAGATATTTTCTTCAGAACTTGATAAAAATGCAGCCTGCCTCACTCCACTGAATTGCGGACGTTCTATCCGGCCAAATTCTGCATTCAGCTCCGTTTGTTCGGTGGGGTGAAATCCTATCATACCTGAATTAATCTCTTCCCGGCCCGGCTCATTTCGTGTAATATTCCACTTCCTGTCAAACTCCACATCTCGCGTGCGCTCAAAAAAGGAAAATTGATCTCCGGAATATCTTCTCCTGAACTCTGCACGCAATTCACCAATGGAGGTCTTCATCTTCCTCATTCTTAAACCGGCTTCGTACGCCATGTCCGTATTGTCGTCATTATCTAAAGTAGAAAACCGATTTTCATCAAAATCGCTGACGGCCCATTCGCCAAACAGCTCAATGTGATTTCCCAGCTCGTAATTTCCATACAAAGCGGCCATTTGTTGCTTCTGTGGCGCAGGAAGCTGACGAAAAGGGGCGTAACTTCCTTTACCCGGCCCTACCCACTCATACTGTAGTCCGTTAATATTCCCGCTGCTCCGCCGGTAAGCTCCCTCATTTTCTCCCACATTGGTAAACTGCACCCTATATTTAGCCTGATCGGAACCCGGCATGGTTTTATAAATAGTATAGGTTTGCGACTGAACGGTAGTATCAACCTGAGCATACAACACAAACCGCTTGCGTTCCTCTTCAGTTGCCACGCGCGCACCACTTACAACCGCTTGCTCTAACTCATCCCCAACCGATTTCAATAAATCAATATCATCTCTGCTTAGTGATTGTTGAGAAAGTAAATCGTTGCCATCAGCTTGGCGGATGGCAGTGACGCCTATTTTTAATCGCCCGTCAAATAACTCCTCTTGTGCTTCGGCAGCGGCTAAGGTTCGGTTAAAATCCTGATTTATATATTCGTACTCAATTACAATTCGGGTTTCATCCTTAATAAGAACGTTGTTGGTAAAGGTTACTTCACCCAATCCATAATCAATAATATAGTCGTTGTCAGCGCCTCGCTGCACCTGCTGCCCGTTCAGATACACGCGTTCGGTTCCCGCCAGCACAATCACAAACTCGCTATTATTATCTCCCTTCAGCCGGTACGGACCCTGAACCCCATCTGCACCTGAAAAGCTCATAGATTTATACGTTCCCCGCACCACCGAAGCGGCACCTGAATATTGGCCCGTGTTAGATTTCACATATCCGGCTGCTCCCTGCAAACGCCTGTTTAACTGAGCAAATGTGCTTTGGGTGAGCGAAATATCCACATCCCCCATCTCTACCGTGGTTCCTGGGGCTTGAACCTGAATAAAAACCTTGTCGAACTCCCGCAGGTTTTGCGTAGTACCATCGGGTTGAATGGGAATGCTTTTATCTGTTAATGAGGCGGTAATATTGATATTTTCGGTCAGTGCGCCACTCAGCTCAAAATTAAGGCCGCTTTCGAGCGCAAAGTCTTGGTTTGAGCCTACAATAATTCCCCTGCTCAGGCTTCCCGATTGTTTAATATCAGAATCCTGAAAAACAGACGGCGCCGAGCGGGCCGAAAGTTCTTGCTCCAACAAATCGGTATCAGAAAATACAGAAGCATCCAGCGTGTCTTGCTTTCGGGGCTGATAGGTACGCGGAAATGAAAAAGGAAGTTCTTTGTATCTCACTGATACTTGTCGGGTTGTATCCCAGTTTGTATTCACAAAGCGGAGCATTCCGGTCAGCTTATAAAATTGCCAGCTTGTACTCGGCACTTCCTGCCTGCCTGCCTGTATTTTTATACTTTGGGGAAGCACCCAATTCCCCAAAAAATAAGATGAGTCCGGTTTAAAAGGCGTTAAAACCAGCTCTTTTTCAACGGAAGATTGTGCCCGCACAGAACTTACCCACAGGCTGCATAACCCAAGTAAAAGTACGGATACCAGTTTGTATGTATGCGTTTGAAGTATAGCCAGTGGAACCTGCATTTATTGAGGAGTGATGAAGGCTAAAACTTTATTCGGAAATCAGCAACTCGTAACCGTTAGCAAACACAGAGAAGCTTTAGCTGTTAAAACCACTTCAAAAATTCAAAAAATTCTTATATAAAAAAATAGGGATTCATCGGTGTGATGAATCCCTATTTATATCGTTTGGTATATCTTAAAACTCGTAAGTTTTTAAACCATATTCCAGTTTAAAACCGAGCTGTGAAGCTATCACTCGTCTTTAACTACCCAGAACTTCACCTTTGGATTAAGATCTCCAACAAGGTTTACTGTTGCGGTATATTCGCCGAGAGCTTTAACGTCCTGGTCAAGAGTAATATCCTTTTTCTCAACAAGAATTTCTCTTTCTTCCAGTGCATCAGCAATATCAGCGTTGGTTACCGTGCCGTGAATTTTATCTTCTTCACCGGTGGTAACCGAAATGGTTAGCGAGGTAGCTTCCAGCAGTTGAGCCAGCTCTTTAGCTTCCTGAACAGTGAATTCAGCCTGGCGAGCAGCTTCTAACTTACGTCGCTCAAGTTCCTGAATAGCACCTTTGGTAGCCATTACTGCTTTTCCTTGCGGAATTAAATAATTACGTCCGTAGCCGTCTTTTACATCAACAACTTCACCGGATTGTCCTACTTTTTCTACGTCTTCTCTAAGAATGATTTTCATAATTCTGTCAACTTTGGTTTATCGGAGATTATCAGCTACATAAGGCATAAGAGCTAAAAAGCGTGCTCTTTTAACGGCCGTAGTTAGCTGGCGCTGATGTTTTGCACTGGTGCCGGTTACACGACGAGGCAGAATTTTGCCCTGGTCGTTAGTAAAGCGCTGAAGGGTTTCAACATCTTTGTAATCAATATACTCAAGACCGGCGCGGGTAAACTTACACTGCTTTACTTTACGCTGATTCTTTTTTGGGTGTGATGGATTCTTAATCATAATTCAAATTCTTTGTGTGAGGGTTCTCTTTAATTAATCGTCGCTTTCTTCGCTGTCTTCTTCCTCTTCAATGTCAAAAACGTTAGGCACTTCATTTTTCTTTTGAAGTTCTCGGTGGCGTAACATTTTTGCGTCGTACTTGAGAGTCATATACCGCATGATGTCATCATCAATTCGTAACAGACGCTCTATGGTCGCAATAGCCTCACCGGGTGCGCTAAAATACAGATTAACGTAATAGCCGCTGCCTTTTCCGTCAATTTCGTACGCAAAAGGACGCAGGCCCCACTCATCAACTTCATCAATTTCTCCGCCGTTATCTTCGATTAGCTTGGTAACTTTCTCAACGGTTTCTTTAATCTGCTCATCTTCCAGAACAGGGTTTATGATATAGGTAAACTCGTAATAGTTTTTACTCATCTTTGTTATGTTTTCTTTGGTTGCTTCCTAAGATGAAAGCAGTCACTCTGGCACTTTGCCGAGCAACAGAGACGCCAAAGATACGCTTTTTTTGAAGTCTATTCCAACGTATTAAATATGAAATTTTTCTCTGTAATTACCATCTATTACAGCTTTGCTTTTTTCGGCTTATTTGATATCAAAATAAAGACAGTGTTCATTGCGACCGGTTATGTACTGCCCAAAGCTATTCAAAAATAATAAGTTTACTTGTTTTCATTCGCCAAATATAATATAAACGTCAAGATTATTATAGCAGCTCGAACGATTGGCGACATTAAATTTCCGCTTACTAGAAGATATGAGTGAGACATGCCTAATATCATAAATTCTATTAGAGAGTACACAAGGCTACATCCATATATCAAAAATATCATTTCATAGGTTTTCTTTGCGGGTTTAAAATAAATAGTTGATGCTAATATCAATTCAATAATTGAAATAAGAAAAAGTGAAATCCAAGAGGCTAAAGGAGCATTAAACCAATAAGAAACAAATGAAACATCAAAGTAAATTTCTTCATCATACAGAATTTTGATTTTACTAAATGATGAGAATACCATTAAACCCGAAACAGCATATATAACTACATTCAAAATCAGTTTGATTTTAGATGGTTAAATTTCACGTATTTTAAGTACAGCATCCTCTTTGCCTCTTATTAATAGATAGGCTTTCCCATTATATACTGTCGCTTTTATAGCTTTTTCAGGCAAGTGTATGCTTTTTATATACTCTCCATTTTCCAAATCATAAACTAAAATCGTTTCTGACTCTAACAGCTGATCAGCATACTCCTCAAGCCTGTCGCGGAGTTCAAACCAAATTGTTTTTCTTCGTGTTGGTTTTTTTCCTGAATGGAGCACGTAAATATGGTTATTATCTATTGAGACATCAATTGAAGCAAAGGTATATGTACTCATTCGGGGAAGTGCAAAGCCACTTTCCACATCATTTTCAGGAAATGGCAAATTCGGTTTACCTAATGTGAGAAAATCAATTTCTGCGTTTTTCAACTTAAAAACCACAGACGAGAATTCTGTAACAAAAACCATTGCATGGTTCTGCCAATCTACTGCGTAATCACCTTGAAGAAGAAGCGGATTTTCTTTTGCAGGCTTTATTAATTCAGAATCAACTGGTAATGGTGTAATGTCATTATTAGATGCAGAATAATGATACCCAAAAAGACCGACTTTAAAGGTGGAGACAAATTCATCTCCGTTGCCAAGAGGTACTCTGTATCTTGCACCTCGTATTTCGCTAAAACTTGGCCGAGGTATGGTTTTTAGAAGTGCAAGATCAAAAGTAAACAGACTAAGCGTCTTGTTACCTCCATCCCAAATATAAATAGTACGTTCTTTCCTATTGATAAAGAACCGCATGGCTAACCCTGAGACCTCCCCCGGCCCCCTGCCTTTTCTTATACAGCTTTTTTCAGCAGCTGTTTGCATATTTATTAAACAAACTTCCTGATTAGCTTTCTGTGAATTATAAACAAGCAATGTTGTATCGTTCAACACAAAAAAATCATCAGGCTCACCAAAAAATGTTAAATCTGCTTTTGTTTCATGTAAAAAAGAAAAGCCAATCACTATTAGTGAAAATAATAAGGAATGGTATAGCTTCATGTCAAAAACAATTAATAAGAGCGGATCGTGAACATCCGCTCTTATTGATTAAGCCATTATTTACTCTTCAAGTATTTCGATAATTCTTTCACAGTCACCACTGATGGAACAATACTGATCAGTGTCTCCTTTGCATTTGCCCGTAAGCCATCCTCTTTTTGAACCCATCTCAATGTCACAACGAGAAAGAACAGCAGAAGCAGATAAGTTGTTTTGTAAGGGAACTGGAGCCCATTGAATCACCAGAACCACCATTACCATAAGCGCTAAAAATTTAAAAGTTTTCTTTATAAGCAGAATTTAAAATTTTAGTTAGAGGTTGATTTTATTTAAATAAAAAAAATAAAAATCAAGCCCTACAATTTTACATAAATTTTGCTTTAACCCCTTTAAATACTTCCCGTACTTCCTACATATTACAGACCATCTTCTGAGTTAAATAAAGAGCATCAATCTGAATTTTCTTGTGATTATTTCACGCCCTTTTCTTAATACTATCCAACCTTAATTGCACTTTTATAGTTGCATTAAATTCACCAACGCAGCACCACCCAAAAGCCGGTACACGGTAAAATCACTATCCAAAGTTATGATAGAATCGAGCTTTTTTTCTTCTGCGGCAACTATTAGCGAGGCATTAGCAAAATCTGCGGGCAGATCTTCGTATTGGCTCATAATTCCTCTGATTTTGAAAAGATGCCATTGTTCAAGTCCGCACAATTCAATACCACCCTCGCCTACCCAATCTATAAAATTCAGGCGTGTTTGATTGTTGAAATCAAGCATGTACGAAACTTCGGTAAGCACCGGCCATGTTGAAACAAGCCGGCCTTCGTACTCCTCCATAAACTGCATTACCTCTTCATGATATTGGTCATCTTTATCAAAAAGGGCAATTATGGGGCCAGCATCAATGAGAGCGTTTTTCACGAATTTTATTTTTTATTCGGGATTTATAGGTTGTGGAACGATCTGCCTCTCCACTACCGTGCTTTCCAAAGTATTTTTTACCCAGCTCGTAAGGTTGGTTGTAAGTTTTTTCTTTAGCCATATATGCCACCAATGCTTCTTTTATAATTTCGGAACGGGATACCTTTTTCTGCTTTGCAAGGCCTTCCAGCTCTTTATCAAGTTCTTCCGATATTCTTAGCGAGCGCATCATTTAGCTTCTGCCTTTTTATTGTTTTACAAAATGTATTACTTAATTTCCGTAATTGCAACTCCTCTCCAAATACCTGCTAAAGGTGTTTTAAAAGTACATTTTACAAAATTGTATTTTTTATTTCGTGAATGTGGTCGATAAAGTCGGTGCAGCACTATTAATATGTAGGTGGGTTTCTACCGTAATACCCATATTAATGAAACGCTCAATATGACTGCATAATTTCTCCATGCAATAAAAATGATGCGTGATTTATACGCCGATATTTAATTTGCATTTCACATAATTAATAATGCCTTATCGCCTTTACAATATTTTAATAGAAAATGTACATTTCCCTTCACTTCTTTTTTTGAAAGCAGACAGCAACTGTTATTTTAATGCATCAAATTTTTTTTAAACTATTTATATAAATGATCGTGGCTTCAAAATTAATATTTAGAAAACTTCGTTATCTCTTTGCTCCGCTAATTGTTTTATTATTTTCGGGCATGGCCCATGCGGCAGAGGGTACCACTCTTGGAATTGACGGCAGTGAATTAGGGTTGGCATGGGTTATTCCTTTTGCCGGAATCTTACTGTCTATTGCTATTTTCCCTTTGGTTGCTGAGGACTTTTGGCATCGCCATTTTGGGAAAATATCCGCTTTCTGGGGAATGCTGTTAGTTATACCACTCACTTTAAAATTCGGGGCGGATGACACTTTATATGAGGTATTACATGTTTATTTATTAGAATATTTCCCATTTATTATTCTGCTGTTTGCCCTGTTTACCATTTCGGGAGGAGTGCGTATTAAAGGTTATATGAAGGGCACGCCTGAGGTAAATACCGGCATGCTGCTGATAGGAGCTATTTTAGCCAGCTGGATGGGAACTACCGGAGCGGCCATGCTTTTAATTCGTCCTATGCTTCGAGCTAACGCATGGAGAGAAAAGAAAGCCCAC
This sequence comes from uncultured Balneola sp., assembly GCA_964505215.1. Taxonomy (GTDB): domain Bacteria; phylum Bacteroidota; class Rhodothermia; order Balneolales; family Balneolaceae; genus Gracilimonas. Next base: position 86,923 of record CAZDGU010000010.1, on the reverse strand, counting down.
ATGGTCATTTTCTTCATTTTCTTAGTAGCTAATGTGGGTGGTTCTCTTACGCCACTCGGTGATCCCCCGCTATTCTTAGGATTTTTGCAAGGTGTTGATTTCTTCTGGACTACCACCAACCTGTTCTGGGAAATGTCGTTTGTGGTAGTAGTGTTGCTTATCATCTATTACTTTTGGGATAAAGCGCTATATCATAAAGAGAAAAATACGCAGCCACCAAACGACGGCAGCGAACCTTTTGGACTGGAAGGCAGCTTTAACCTGTTACTGCTGGCCGGTGTTGTAGGTGCTGTTTTATTCTCTGGATTAGTGAAACTTGGTGAATTTGAGATTTATCACGTACATGTACGGTATGAAAACTTAGTGCGCGACTTCACCCTGTTGTTTCTTTCATGGATTAGCTGGCACTTCACTTCCAAAGAAAGCAGAGCCGCAAATGGATTTAACTGGTTTCCCATTCAGGAAGTTGGAAAGCTTTTTGGCGGAATTTTCATAACTATTATCGCTCCAATCAGCATGTTGAAGGCCGCACAAACCGGCCAAGGAGCCCTTCAGTTTGTAAACGATGCCGTTTTTACCGGCGGAGAGCCTAATAATCACATGTTTTTCTGGGTTACCGGAATGCTTTCTGCTTTCCTCGATAACGCCCCTACCTATTTGGTTTTCTTTAACGCCGCCGGAGGAAATGCCGCTCAGCTTATGACAGATATGAGCCATACGCTAATGGCTATTTCGAGTGGAGCCGTGTTTTTTGGAGCACTTACCTATATTGGTAATGCACCAAACTTTATGGTAAAATCTATTGCAGAACAAGACGGAATTGACATGCCCAGCTTTGGCGGATACTTATTGTGGTCGTTTGGTATCTTAATTCCTGTTTACATACTGGTAACCTGGATTTTCATATAAATTGAAAAACACAACCTGCTTTCAACTCTTTACAAAAGGAGCAGCTATGCTGCTCCTTTTTTTTGGTATATCCATTACTGCACCGGCTCAACAAAAAGCTGTAACGGTTGACTCTACCGAACTCGCCTTTCTGCCGGCCATTGCCTATAACAGTGATTTGGGCTTGATTTTAGGTGGTATTGGCAGCCGGTATTCTTATAAAAAAGACGTACATCCCTTCTATTCTTATCTACACTTAAACGCACTTTTTTCAACCAAAGGACTGATTTCTTCTACCGTACTATTCGACAAACCGGATATTTTTGAATCAAATCAACGGTTAACTTCTGAGCTTTATGTGTCCCGCTTTTTAGAGAATCAATATTATGGTATTGGAAACTACGCTGAACTTCCGAATAGCTTAAAAAACAGCAATTACTACTTGTACAAATCCTTTTCCACCGGAATTGAGCTCACACTCCGCCGCCCTATAATAGCTTACACTAATGGCGCTCATTTAGACGCGTACGGCTTGGCTGTGTTTGACTACAGAACGCCCTGGGGAAACAACGCTAACCGACTCATTATAGCCGAACAGCCACAAGGTGTAGATGGCAGCCGGGCCTCTGCCTTAGGAGCCGGAGTTATTTGGGAAAACCGGGATAATGAATTTGCTCCTACTTCGGGTACGTATGTAAAAACCGGGGTTGAATTTTCCCACCGGTGGTTAGGCAGCTCCACGCGTTACTTTCGGTTAAATGGAGAGGCTCGCTCCTATGCTACCTTTCATTTAATTAGAGACATTACTTTTGCCAATCGGCTCAGTTTTGCACATTCGGCGGGGACCCTGCCGTACTGGAAGCTGCCCGAACTGGGTGGAGAAGACTCGATGCGGGGTTATCCTGAAAACAGATTCAGAGACCAAAATGCACTGTTCCTAAACAGCGAATTACGTACGTGGCTTATTGAATTTAAAGCGGTTGATGTACGGCTTGGCGGCACTATTTTCTTTGATGTTGGCCGCACATTCCCAAACTCCACTTCTCTAAAAAACGTCTTTAACGATTTAAAGTACACCTTCGGCTTTGGAGGAAACAGCTCCTTCTTCACCAACGATTTTATTTTGCGCGGAGATATTGGCTTTTCGGAAGAAGGCTACGGCATTTACTTTACCGCCGGATACATGTTTTAGCAACAGTAATTTTTAACTCTGTAACCCGAGCTATTCGGGGTGATTTTCCAGCAGCCGGGCAAAACACTTCATCTGTTATCAAAACCAGAAGTATAAAAGCCCGATGGCTCCTACCAGCCAGCAATAATAAGCGAAGAAATGAAAGCCTTTGTTCTTTAAAATGATAATCAAATATTTAAGCGCAAAATAACCGGAAATAAATGAGGTAAAGAAGCCAACCACTAAGCTCAGCATCTCAGCATCTGTTACACCAATGGCTATCATATCTTTAATTTCAAGCAACATGGCGCCGGCAATAACAGGGATCACCATCAGAAAAGAAAAGTTAGCAGCCTCTTCCCTTTTCACCCCTAAATACAGTGATGCAGAAATGGTTGAACCGGACCTGCTTATTCCCGGAATTAGGGCAAAAGCTTGGGCTAAACCGATAACAACACTTCTGGGGAGATTAATGCTCTTCAAAGTTTCGCCGGCAAAGCGTGTTAAAAACAGAATTGTACCGGTTACAATCAACATGATGGAGACGTACATCGGATCCATGAAAATATTTTCTATTTGGTCCTTTATCGTAAAACCCACTATCATGGCCGGAATCATGGTTATTAAAATATAACCGATGGTTTTCACCTGTGGATCGTTCTTTTGTTTTGCCGGAGATTTCAAAAACTTCAACCCCGAAAACAGTAAGTCGGTAAGGGTGTACCGGTAATAAATCAGAATACTGCACAAGGTACCAAAGTGGACCACAACCTCGTAGGTAATGCCGGCCTCTACATCGGCTCCTAAAATATATTTACCCAATACCAGATGGCCGGAACTGCTTATAGGTAAAAATTCACTAATCCCTTGAAGAAGGCCCAATAAAAAAGATTGTAAAACGTCCACTTTTCTTATATTTGTTCAATTTTGAAGCCGACAAAATAATCATAACAATAGCTAATACTAAAAAAGAATTTAACAATGAGTGAATACGCGATTGACATGGAAGCATTATCCGAAAAAATTAAAGAAACCAGTGCTTTTATTGAGGATATTCGAAATGAATTGGATAAAGTTATTATTGGCCAGCGCTATATGATTGACCGCCTGTTGATTGGTTTGCTCACCAACGGCCATGTTTTGCTTGAAGGTGTTCCCGGATTGGCTAAAACGCTTACAGTTTCAAGTTTAGCTACGGTTTTAGATACGGCTTTCCAACGTATTCAGTTCACCCCCGACCTGCTGCCCGCAGATTTAATTGGAACGCTGATTTACAACCAAAAAGAAGCCGAATTTTTAGTAAAGAAAGGGCCTATTTTTGCCAATATTATTTTGGCTGATGAGATTAACCGCTCTCCGGCTAAGGTGCAAAGTGCGCTGCTGGAGGCTATGCAGGAAAAACAGGTTACCATTGGGGAGAATACCTTTAAGCTGGATGAGCCTTTTTTGGTACTGGCCACGCAAAACCCGGTAGAGCAAGAGGGAACCTATCCGCTGCCCGAAGCTCAGGTTGACCGCTTTATGTTGAAGTTAAAAATTGATTACCCCACAGAGCAGGAAGAACTACAAATTATGCGCCAGCAGGCCAAAACAGGCAAAAAAGAACAGTTGAATAAAGTGGTAAGTCCACAAAAAATATTGGATGCCCGAGCCACCGTCAACGATATTTACATGGATGAAAAAGTGGAGCAATATATTGTAGATTTAGTATTTGCTACCCGAAAGCCCAAGAACTACGGACTGGAAGATCTGGAAGATTTAATCAGCTTTGGAGCCTCTCCACGTGCTACTATTAACTTGAACTTAGCTTCCCGGGCACATGCTTTTATGGAGCACCGGGCTTATGTAACTCCCGAAGATGTACGCACCATTGCCATGGATGTGCTTCGCCACCGCATCATCCCCACTTTTGAAGCGGAAGCCGAAGACATCACCCCCGAAAACATCGTCACTCAAATAATGAACAACGTTCAGGTGCCGTAGTTGGTAAGTGTTTAAAAGCTGTTTTATTACGCAAGTTATCTACTCATCTACCCTTTTCTTTTCTCGCTGAGTCTCGCCGAGGAATGCGCGGAGTAGCGCAGAAGTGGAACAAAAACTCTGCGAGACACTGCGCCAAACTCCGTGAACCTCTGCGTTAAATAAAATCTCTGTAAAAGCGGGAAATGTTTTCCGTAAAGCAGAACTTTTTATCCTTCACATAGCAGTCTGAACCTACCGGAGGCAGCTCTTCCCCTCTTTTGCCAAATGGTACTGTTTTTGATATTCAGTGGGTATGTCAGACAATAAATCAGATCAGGAAAAAACGGAAGAACCTTCCCAGAAACGTCTGGATGACGCACGGAAGGAAGGCAATGTAAGCGTCAGCAAGGAGGTTTCCTCTGTGGCACTGATGATTACCGCTATAATTTCCTTTATAAGTATGAGCTCCGTTATCGGAGATCGGCTCACTAAATTATTTGAGACGTTTTTCTCCAACGCCGGCGGTGGATTTGACAACCAGGGAGAAGCCATTAATTTCCTGAAAGATGCACTTTGGGCTGGCATGGACATGATTACGCCCACTATGATTGTACTGCTAATTATGGCTGTATTGGTAAATGTAGTACAAACCGGAGGCGCATTTTCTTTTGAAGCCATGCAGCCCAAAGGAAGTAAAATGAATCCGCTTAGCGGGCTTAAAAAAATATTTTCAGCAAAAGGACTGGTAGAGCTGGCCAAAGGGTTTTTGAAGCTGGGTATTGTAGTTATAGTCGTATATTTTACGGTACGGAATGATATTGACCATTTCGTCTCATTCCTGATTTCCCCTTTAAAATACAGCATCAGTGAATCAGGCTCATACATTCTGCTGTTTGTTACGCGCATAATGTCGGCCCTGCTCATTCTCTCCATTGCCGATGCCATTTACCAGCGCTTTCAGCATCGCAAAGATTTGCGCATGACCAAGCAGGAAGTAAAAGACGAATACAAACAGATGGAAGGCGATCCGCATGTAAAAGGTCAGCGCCGCAAATTTGGGATGAAGCTTCGCCAGCAAAAACGCATGGATCACGCCGTATTAGCAGCCGATGTGGTTGTAACCAACCCCACCCATTATGCTGTAGCCCTGATGTACGATCCCGAAAAAAGCAACGCTCCCATTGTAACTATTAAAGGAAAAAGGCTGCGTGCGCTTCGCATAAAAGAGCTGGCCAAACAGTATGGCATACCAATTGTAGAGAATGTACCTGTAGCCCGTGCTCTTTATGCCACAGCCGAAGAGGATGAATTCATCCCGGAAGACCAATACCGCGCTGTAGCAGAGATACTGGCGTATGTTTACAAACTTAAATCTAAACACAGCATTTAAATTATGGCCTTTGGCGGAATTTCATTCAAGCAATTAAAAGGAACATTTTTCCAGACGGATGTCTTAATTTCCTCCAGCATCATCATGATTTTGATGATCATGATTATTCCGTTTCCCACGGCTTTAATGGATTTCTTTTTAGCGCTCAACATCTCGTTGTCGCTGATTGTACTGCTGGTTGCCTTTTATGCGCTCAAGCCGCTGCAGTTTGCAGTATTCCCGGGCATGCTGCTTATTTTAACGCTCTTCCGGCTTTCACTGAACGTGGCCACTACCCGCCTCATTTTAAGTGAAGGTTATGCCGGTTCTATCATTGAGTCGTTCGGGGATTTTATTGTTCAAGGTAACTTTGTAATCGGAATTATCATTTTCTCCGTTTTGGTGATTATCAACTTTGTGGTGATAACCAAAGGTGCTACCCGAATTGCAGAAGTAGCCGCCCGTTTTACGCTGGATGCCATGCCCGGAAAGCAAATGTCGATTGATGCCGACCTCAACGCCGGACTGCTAACCGATCAGGAAGCAAAAGAAAAGCGAGAAGAAATTGCCCGCGAAGCCGACTTTTACGGTGCTATGGACGGTGCCAGTAAGTTTGTGCGCGGTGATGTAATTGCCGGACTCCTCATCACATTTATAAACATTATTGGCGGGCTGATTATCGGAACCATGCAGCTGAATATGCCCATTGGCGAAGCTGCGGCCACTTATACGTTAATGACCATTGGTGACGGACTGGTTTCTCAAATTCCGGGACTCCTCATTTCCACAGCTGCCGGTATTATTGTATCGCGGGCGGCCTCGGAAGGAAATCTTGGTAACGAGCTGCAGTTCCAGCTGTTGGGCAATCCAAAAACGGTAATTATCGGTGCTGCATTTGTCTTTTTTATGGGATTGATTCCCGGTTTGCCCATTGTTCCATTTTGGGCCATTGGCGGCTTCTTTGTGTTTATGGGAATTAAAAACTTCCAGCGCGATGAGAAAGAACGTCAGGAAGAACAAGAACAGGAAACCAAAGAGCTGACCGGGAAAGCCGAAGATCCGGTAGAGAATTATCTGCTTATGGACACGCTGGAGTTAGAAATTGGCTACAGCCTCATTCCCATGGTAGAAGCTGAACAAGGCGGTGATTTATTGCAGCGCATGACTTCTCTCCGAAAACAGCTGGCATCAGAACTTGGCATTATTGTTCCCTCTATTCGCATTCGAGATAATGTGCAGCTGGGGGCTAACAATTACACCATTAAAATGCGCGGAATTATGCAGGGTGATGGCGAACTGCTGCCCGGCTATCATCTAACCCTGTTACCGGCCGACTTTAAACCGGATATTCAGGGAATTGAAACCAAAGATCCAACTTTTGGAATGGATGCTATTTGGGTGAGCGGAAAAAATAAGTCGCAAGCGGAAAAATATGGGCTTTCAGTAATTGAATCGGGCGCGGTTATTACTACGCATTTAATGGAAGTGCTGAAGAAAAATGCACATAAGCTGGTAGATCGCCAGATGGTGAAGAAACTGATTGATAATATTAAAGAACAGCACAGCGCACTGGTTGAAGAACTGATTCCCGACGGCATGAAGGTTGGCGAAATTCAGAAAGTATTGAAGCGATTGCTTCGCGAGCGCGTGCCTATTAAAGACTTGGTAACTATTCTGGAAACCCTGGCCGATTATTGTCATCAAACCAATAATACAGATGTACTTACGGAGTATTGCCGGGCCGCCCTTTCGGAAACCATTACCCGCCAGTTTGCAAACGCAGAAAAAGAAGTTACGGTGGTGATGCTGGATCCTAATTTAGAATCTCACCTTATTTCTCAGGCTCAGCAGGGCTCGCTAAACAGCAACACGCTGGGGCTTACTCCCGAGACTATTGAGCGACTGTACAAGAGCGCTTCCAACACTTTTGACGGAATGATTCGCCAGGGATTTGATCCCGTATTGATGACTTCTCCTATTCTCAGATTTACCCTTTTTGAGTTTTTGGCACCAATTTTGCCAGATATTAGTGTACTGTCGTACAACGACATAAGCCAAGATGTTCAGTTTAAAACATTTGGCCGACTGAAGATTGAGGAGCCTGCTCCTAATCCACAGCCGACCGCACAAGCTGAACAACCTATTAATACACCTGAAGAACACGTACCGGCATGATTTTAAAGAATGTATTCGGAAAAACGATTGAAGCAGCCAAGAAAACGGCTCAGCAAATGTATGGAGAAGATGTTCTTGTAATAGAGTCTTGGGAGGGCAACGGTGCGGATGAAAAAGCCCGTATCACCATCTTCTCGGACGAAAAGAAACAAGAAAAAGAACAAACACCTCAAGCTTCACGTCCGGCAAAAACAGTTAGAGCATCCCAGAAAGAAGGCGTCAGCTTTGAACGATCTCAGCCGGCAGGTGAGCCTTCACCCCAGGAAAAGCCGAAAAGAAAAGACACGCTGAGTTCCCTTCGTAAATTTGCAGAACAGCAGGTGAATGGGAATTCTGAGCTTTTTATGAATAAAAGCACAAACGGAAACGGAATTTCATCCAATGGGACTCAGGAAGAAATCGCATTCAAAAAGGAAAATACTTCCGGATTTTTGTACAACCGTTCTGCGGTAAGAACGCAAAATGGTACTGCTCCGGAGAAAAAAGAAGCGCCTGTTGAAGAGCATCCGAAAGCGAATAAGACGACTGAAAGTAAGTTTATCAGCCACTTTAAACCTTCCAAATCTAAAGAGTCGCAACCTACAGGAATGGCTGCGGCGGCATCCACATCAAACCGGCAAAGTCAGCGCGAAATAAAGGCGCTGCACAAACGCTTCGACAAGCTGGAGGCACTGCTCGACTCCTCCCTGATGTCTGCTAATTTGGATTATGCTTCTCACCCCGCATTTCAGCAGCTGGTAAAAACCGGAATCAACACCAGTGCCGTTGCGGGCTGGTTCAGCAGTATTATTAAGCAGGGAATTGACCCTTACGATCAAAATGAATTGTTTATGACAAATCTGGCCAAACTGATTCGCAAAGCGCTGGGGAATGAGCCGGAAGATGAGCCTCAAAAGTTTTTGTTATTTGCCGGGCCTTCCGGAGCGGGAAAAACACAGCTGATTATGAAGCTGACGCGCGACCCTGATTTTATGCTTAATAAAAAGGTTGCCGTACTTGCGGTGTATCCTCAAAATGAGTCGGCCGAGGATTATTATACCATTTTAGAACCTTTTTGCGCCAAACATGAGCTGGCGTACTTCCCCATAAAAACATCAGTAGATATAAATGAAATATCCGATAAGCTCGAAGAATTTGACCACGTGCTTATTGATACTCCTTCTCTTCATTTAGAGCAAGAGTTTTCGTTTAGGGAGTTTTGGAAAATACGACAGCTGCTGTCTCCCTTCACCCCAATGGAAGTCCATTATGTGGTGAATGCAGCCATGAACCGCTTTTACTTTAAAGGCTCTTCGGCATCTCAGCATCCGCTTCAGCCCGATTATATAGCCATCACCCACTTAGATGAGATATCAAAATGGGGCACCGTACTTCCTTTTATGGAAAAACTGAAGTGTAACGCCCGCTATTTGAGTAAAGGAGATGCGCTTACTAACAGCTTACAATCGTTTAACCCACAATGGTTTGCCCAGCAAATTTTACAAGACCAATAAGAATATGAAACAGGCTATATCTTTAGAACAACCATTTGTATATGCTATAATTAGCGGTAAAGGCGGTGTAGGTAAAAGCATGACTGCTGTAAATACGGCCGTTATGCTTCGCGAGCAGGGTTACCGTGTAGCTTTGCTGGATGCAGATTTTGGATTGGCAAACTGCGCAGCCTTACTTAACGAGCCGGTAAGCGCAACCGTAAGCAGCTGGATGCAAGGAAATTGCGGAATTGAAGATCTCCCCTCCCACACAGCCGGAATTACACTGATTACAGGTGCTAACGAGCCGGGTGAGAATAAATTCGAGGCTTCTTTAGTGATGGATGCCTTAGATCAAGTGACAGATTACCTGAAGCAAAACCACGATTTTATTGTTATTGATACGCCCGCAGGTGCAGGCGAAATGACGCTTTGGGCCTTAGATGCAGGCCACGCAGGTGCTCTTATTTTAGTGGATGAACCGACTTCCATCTCAGACGTATATCGGCTTTGTAAGTATGTGTTTAATATAGATCCGGGATATAAGTTTGTGGATATTGTGAATTATGCAGAGAATGAGCAGACGGCTGAAAGCACCCACCACAGGTTCAACAATATTTTAAATTACTTTTTACAACAGAAAACGGTGAATCTCGGCACCATCACGGCCAGTGATGATATCCGGATGGCCGTTCGGAAGCAGCAGCCTTTGCTATACTGCAATAGTCAAAGTCCTTCAAACCAAGAGTTTGAATACATTGCTCAAAATATGATTGCTTACGCACTTAACGCTCAAGAAACCCTGTTAAAGACGGTTTAATAGAAAGGAGAATATCATGCTATTACGACTTATAACTATTATTTCACTCATCTTATTTATGCTCTTAATGATTTCTGGAGTTAACATTGATGTGGCTTTATATCGCAGCTTGCTGGTATTCATGATTCTGTTTGCAGTAGTTTATATTGCTATTTTCTTGCTGAATGTGGTTCGCGGGGAAGAATCGGAGGGCATGTCTATGCATAATAGCGGGAAACCGAAAACTGAGGGAGAAAGCTGATGATGGAAAATAAAACTCTGCAAGAGTTAGTAGAACTGTATTGCAAAAATCCGGCAGATGGATTGCGTAATTCCATTATCAGCAAATCCATTCCGCTCATTCGCAGCATTCTTGGAAAAATCAATCGTCCCGATCAGCCGCTGGCTCACCACGAGGATTTGGAGAGCTCCGGCATTATTGGCCTTTTGCAGGCGCTCGATTCCTATGACTGTGATCGCAATATTCAGTTCAACACCTTTGCATATTATCGAATTCGCGGCAGTATTGTTGATTATTTGCGCAGCATAGATCAGCTGCCTCGTAAACAGCGTAAAAATTATGGTAAGATTAAGGAAATCATCCAGCAAAAAAGCCAGATTTTGGGGCGTGAGCCTTCCGATGAAGAAATTGCTGACGAACTGGAAATGCCACTGAATGATTATTACAAGCTGCTGTCGAACGTACAGCAGCGCAATGCGCTTTCGCTGGATAAACCTGCTTTTTCGGATAGCCCGAACTCTTTTTACGACATGCAGGAAGATCCCAACGCCGATAAGCCGGATACTAATTTAGAAGACAAGGAGCGCTCAGAGGCTCTCAAAAAACAAATCGGGAAGCTAAAAGAACGCGATCGCCTGATTCTGATGCTTTATTATTATGAAGACATGACAATGAGTGAGATTGCCTTGCTTTTGGAGCTTACCGAAGCTCGTATTTCCCAAATTGTCGGAAAATTACTCATTCAGCTGAAGCACAACCTGCACCAGGAACAAATGACGTACTCGGACTAAGGTAAAGTAATCTTTTGCAGATTATTAAAGGGGTAACCTACGAGCCTTTGAATATGGGGGCTGCCAATAACTTTCGTTGTTTGGCATACGAGTTGTTTTCATGGATATTCTTCACTTTGCTATTCGGTGGGGTGGTTTTCAGCTTTCAGTCTCCAGCTGTCAGCTCTCTGCAAAATCCTTATAACAAATCACCCGGCTCTCAAGGATAAAACATCGCTAACATATTCAAACTGAGCCAAATGATGGAGTTGCTTAAAAATCGTCCATCGCTAATCGATCGTTCGATCCTTCGCAAATCAAATATTTACTTAAAATAAATATGAGAAGATTCCACCATTTCGACCTCCTCTGTCTCTTCCTTCCAAAGAAGAAGAACACGTTGATATATAGTTGTGTTTGTTTGGTTTAACAGCTTTTAATTTTTTCCTCGCTCCCAACGACCCCGTTGGGAGTGCCATACTGAACCACCCGGTTCAAATCAAAAATAGCGGCAAAGTGGACGTTGTTGGAACCTGCTGCTGAATTCCCGAGATTGCTTCGGCGGTTGGGATAATGAGCGAAGTTTTACAGGGCAGCGCCTCGCAAAGGTGGTTTTTTGGCCTAACAGCCGAAAGTGTTTGGCTTGTTGCAAATCATTCTAATTTAACTTTCGGGTTTTTAAACCGATAATGGAGTTACAACCTCTATTTCAGGATTTCAATCATGTCTCTGGTTCCTAAAATAACGCGTTTTACCAAGCTGCCTGAGCTTTTAAAGCATAAGCAAGAGGAAAGGGACCGCCATAAAAAAGGTCGAGAAGATCGGGATGAAAATAAGCGTGCCCCGTTTAATATTGAAGATGAGCTTTCTCTGAGTCCCGAATCACTTTCTGAGCTGAAGGTGAAATCACCCCAAAAGAAAACCAATAAACCGCCGGATATAAATGATAAAAAAGGCGGTAATATTGATCTCCAGGTTTAATTAGGATGGTGATGGAGAGAGCACACCCAGCACTTCGCTAAAGAAGTCGAATAAGTGGCCAAACATCATATCGAAGGCTGTGGGCAGGTATGGAATGGCCAGCATCAGCAGTGCAATTCCTACTCCAAATTTGATGGGTAATGCAATAAACATCATGTTTGCCTGCGGCATGATACGTGCAAAAATAGCTAATGAAACGTCCAGCAAAAACAGCACTATAATGAAGGGGGAAGCAATTTGAACGCCTATGGTGAATAGGTAGGTAGCTATTTCGAGCATGTACGGTCCGGCAAGATGAATTTGTGCCTCATGTACAGGAACCAGCTCAAAACTCCGCCGTAGCGCGCTAAGATATATTTTATCACCATCGATGGATAAAAACACGAGCACGGCTATCATTCTAAACAAATTACTGAGCACAGAGTTTTGCTGCTTGGTGGTTATATCTACCATATTGGCAAAACTCAGTCCGGTGTTTAAGCTGATGAGCATCCCTGCCATTTCAAGTCCCGCAAACACCAACTGGCCTACCAGCCCTAATGCCATACCTACCAGTACTTCCATAATAATGGCTGTCATAATAAAAATGGTGCCGTCGCTGGCGGATACAAAAATATTGTTGCCCGGAATCACCCCAAATAAAAGAATGGTAGTAGCGATGGCAAAGTACAGGCGTACCGGTTTTGGAAAAGCACCTGAATTAAAGAAAGGCCCCGTCATCATTAAGGCGGCCACACGGGTGAACACCAAAAATACCGACAAAATCATGTCAACGGTTAAATCGTCCATACCGGCTACCTCAGGTTTGATTTCCGGGAAAGCATAAGCCGAATCAGTTTATAATTTCGGGAATGAACTCAAAAATACGTTGCACAAAATCGACGGCAAACTGTAGCATAAAGCCAAAGGAAAAGAACAGAATCACCACCACTACTATCATTTTGGGTATATAGCTTAACGTCATTTCCTGAATAGACGTGGCGGCTTGAAAAATAGCTACGGCTAATCCAACTATCAGCGCGCCGGTCATTACCGGAGCGGCCAGTACTACTACGGCCGTGAGCATTTCTTGCAGCCAATAAAGTGCGGTTTCTATATTCATAATATCCCCTAATTAAAGCTTTCGATAAGTGATTGAACCAGCAGGTACCAACCATCGGTGAGTACAAATACTAATATTTTAAAAGGCAGCGATACCATGACCGGCGGCAAAAACATAATTCCCATAGCCAGTAAAATGGAAGCTACTACCAAATCAATCACCATAAATGGCAGATAAATCATAAAGCCAATTTGGAATGCAACGCGCAGCTCGCTGAGTACATAGGCGGGAACTGCTACGTGCAACGGAAGCTCTTCTATACTGTCAACAGATGGTATTTTTGCCATATCCATGAAGTAAAGTAAGTCTTTGTCGTTGGTTTGGCGAACCATAAATTCCTTCAGAGGTATGGCTGCTGCGCCCAATGCTTCAAACTGGGTCATGTCTTCGTTTATATATGGCTGAATGGCTTCTTCATTCATTCGGTCAAAGGTTGGCCTCATGATAAAAATGGTGAGGAAAAGTGCTAATCCCACCAACACCTGGTTAGGCGGCGACTGCTGCGTACCCAAGCCCATCCGCAAAAAGAAAAACACCACTATAATGCGGGTAAAACTGGTCATCATAGTAATAAAAGCAGCACCAAAAGAAAGGATGGTAATCAGGATAAGCGCTTGTATAGGCAGCGTAAAATCTTCGTCTTGTGCGCTTGCGCCACCGATAGACAAATCAATTTGGGGGATTGATTGTATTAGTAAAGGAGTGCTGAGCGTTGCCGAAGTCATGGATACCGGAGCTGCTTTTGTTCCGGCAGAAAAGGCCATAAAAAAGCCAATAACCAGTAACAGAACTTTGGTGCTCATTCTATATGGAAGGACTGATTTCGGCATATCTAATTTTTGAACATTTTATACAGTGATTTGAAATCACTCGGTGTCTTTGTCATTTCCATTGACTCTTTCATTCCCTCGTTTTCGTTCCACTCATCTCTGGGAATCCGGTGCATTAAATTCAGTGAACCGGTGGATACACCGATCACCCAAACTTCATTATTTATTTCTACAAACTTCAGCTGTGCTCCTTGCCCCAATACGTGCTCGCCCAGGTCTCTCCCATTCACTGTTTTGGCAGAAGGATTTGATTTTCTTTTTGCCCATAACCAAACCAAACCTAAGAGTGATAAAAGGACTGCAAATGTGGTGAACGCACTTTTAAATACGCTTTTCTCCTCTCCTGCCTGCACGGCAACTTCTTCTGTGTTTGTTGCAACTGCTGCTTCTGTTGAGTCTGCGGGCTCCGCTTTCATCAGGCTGGCTTTTAGGCCTTCTGTACGCAATTGTACTTCCGGGCTTGAACTCGCTTCGTTTGTGGTTATTTCCATTCTGGATGCCAGAAACATCCAGATAACCAACAAAGCAACTGAAAATGCGAGTACCATTTTCAAAATGCTGGTTGGCTTTTTGGAAGACTGAGACAGTATGCTTTTGAAGTCCATCAGGAGAGCTTGGCTAAGCGTTGACGCGTAGTAATTAGGTTTGAAATACGAACGCCGAAATGCTCGTCAATCACTACCACTTCGCCATGTGCTATGCGCTGGCCGTTTACCAAAATATCGACCGGCTCACCGGCTAATTTTTCCAGTTCCAAAACCGAGCCTTTGGTGAGCTGAAGTACTTTACCTAATGGCAGTTCAATACGGCCCAGCTCAACGGAAACATCCATTTCTACGTCTTTGAGAAGCTCCATGCTGTTTCCTTCTCCATTTTTCAAAGACGGCGTAGTTTCTTCGAAATCCTCAAACTCAATATATCTGCCCGAAATCACTTCCTCAGGGGCGCCGGTCGGCTCTTGTTCTTTGACAGGATTTTCGGCTGCTTCATTTTCAATTTCCTCAGGTTCTTCTTCTTCCGGCTCTTCCACTATCACCCGGGCGTCAGGATTTCCAAATAAAGCAGCTGCTCGAATTTTATCATCATCCAGTCCTTCTACTTCCATCATTCCGTAGAAATACTCTGTATGCTCTAATTTAACTTCCAGCTCTTTTAAGGTGAGAATCTCCATTTCATCAAGCTGAGGCTCGTTTCCATCTTCCGCCATTTTTTTGCTAAGCGTAGTGGCCAGTTCTGATGAGAATTTTTTGAGCAGATCTTTGGTAACCTCATTGAAGGAGCTTTCATCTACGCCCAGCATAATGCTTGATAAAATGGCAAACCAGGTTTTATCCAGCACACAAATCAAATCGGAATCTGATTTGTGCTCCCGGGTTAGAATAAAAATATCATCCTTATCCATTTTTTCCAGAAAAGCATCCCCTTCTATAGCCTCAAAAGAGGTGAGCTCAATGCTTGTTTCTTCTAATAAAACAGAAGTTAAAAATGCTTCTATTTCGGGAAGATATTTGGTGAGTTGTTCTTTATAATTTTCCATAATTATACCAGTTCCTGTTCATTAATTTTGTCGAGGAGTTCAAAAATTTTAACGGCCCGGCGTCCTTGTACTACTCCGGGATAGCCTTTCATCTTCATTTTTCCATTCACATTAATTTCCAAAGGCTGTTCGGTTTTTTGTTTTAGAGGAATGGTGTCACCTTTTTTGAGATTCATAATTTCATTCAGCGTTAGTCGGGTTGAGCCTAATAGCGACTGAACGAGTATGTTCGATTTTTTCAGAGTTCTTTTATACCCTTCCATCTCATCTTCAGAAAGCTGTTCTTTGCGGCTTCCCAATCCTTTTTTCATGATGGTATCATTCATCGCTTTTTTTAGAAAACTGTAGGAGTAGGAAACTCCTATTTCCAGTTCTTCTTCGCCCAAATCAACCATAAATTTGGCTATTATTGTGGGATCTACTGAAGTGAGGTGCAGGTTTTCGGGCTTACTCTGATAGATTGTTTCATTTATTTGAAACTCTTTGTACGGCTCCCAGGCGGCCATAACTTCGGTGTTAACCGTGCTGATAATTCGGGAGAAAATCTTTTCTTCAATAACCGTCAGCGTCCGGCTTTCGGATAGCCTTTTCCCGATGCCTCCGCTCTGCCGCTCTATTAAATGGATACAAAATTCGGGGGGAATAACTACTACGATGTCTCCTTCTAAATCATCTACAGAAAGCATGTAGATAGCACTTGGACTTTTTATGCTTTGTATAAATTCAGCTACCGAAAGCTGATCTATTTTTTTCAGAAATACATCAACTTTATAGCGCAGCGAAGAGCTGAAAATCCGGCTTAAGTTTCTGGAGAAAACATCATGAATGGCATACAGCGAAGTCATGATTTCTTTACTGAACAGCTTGGGCTGCTTAAAATCGTAGGCTTCTACATATTTAACATTTCCCAAATGTTGATTGGGCTGTCTGGCTTCCATAAAAGGGTCCGTTCTTGGTTACAATCATTGCATTACATATTTAGTGAAATACAAATTGCGTACCGAACGTACTCCTATCGAAGAATTAATTATTTGGGAAAGTTCTCTGCGCAGCTCTTCCCGCTCGGCTACATGGGTGAGCTGGTTTACCGTGCGAACCGATAGAGCTTCAATCACTTCCTGTTTCAGTTCCATCATGTTATTCTCGAGCAGCGGAATGTGCTTCTTATCGTCTAATTGAAGGCTTATTTCTACTAAAAGGTATCTTTTACCGTTGGTATTGGCCGGGTTTACCACCAGCTCCTCAAGCTGATAGGTGCCATAATCATCAGGGCTTTTAGCATTAATTTTTTTATAAACCGTTGGATAATATTTGTCAACTATGGCGTAGGCAACCAAACCCTGTGCGGCAAAAATAAGAATGAGCAGGAAATATTTTCCGATCCGTAGAAATTTTAGCGGTGGTTTGTTGCCTTTGCGCTTTTTGATTTTTTTCTTTTTCTCTGTTGCCATGCCATTCAATTAAAGGGTTTTACTTTATGTACCGGGAACTTGTTCATTTAAAGACATAAAAGTATCCAGCTGTTGCTTAGCAACTCTGTCTTTAATGTAAATTTCTACTCTTCGGTTTTTTCTGCGATCATCCGGAGTATCATTCGTAACAACGGGCCTGTATTCTCCAAAACTGCTTGCTTTATAATGTTCGGGAGCAATGTCTGCCTGTTCTTGCAAAAACTGAACTACGGAAACAGATCGGGCTGCTCCCAAATGCCAGTTTGACCGGTAGAAAGAGCTGGAAGCGATGGGCACATTATCGGTATGGCCCTGCACTTCAATTTCGTCAACCCAATCGCCCATTGTCTCAGCTACTTTTTCTAATATAATTTTAGCTTTGGGCAGGAGTTCTGAAGATCCGCTTTCAAAAGTCAGCGAGTCGTTGAGCGTTATCTTTACGCCGTCTGACATCATTTTTATTTCCACTTCAGTAGATAAATCATATTCTTCCAAAAAATCAGAGAAAGACTCCCATCGTTGTTCCTGCATGTCCATCAGCTCCTGCATTTCGTCATTATCCGTTGTTTGATAATTTTGGCTGGACATATTTGCATCATCAAAAAAGCCGGAGCTTTTCTGGAAATATGAAATAAAACTATCGAATGCAGTATCCTCTACACCGGGCGTAAGCGTATAAAGCAGCACAAAAAATACCAGCAATAACGTTACCAGGTCGCTGTAGGTAACTAACCAGTTTTCAGAATTTCCTTCAGACTTTCCCATTCTTTATCCTGTTGTTCAATCCAAAGTTTGTAGAACTTCTCGTCACGCTTTTTAATGATCTTAAGCTCTTCATGATGCTTTATATATTCTGAGCGGCTGCTCGGGTCTATATAAATCAGCATCTTCTTTTCCATAATTCTGGGATTTTCTCCATCCACCATCGACAGTATTCCCACCCGAAACATTTGCTTTCGGTTCAAATCTAATTCACTCAAATAGTTGAGCTTACCGGCTAAAGGGCCGAATATCATGTTAGAGATAACGGTTCCGTATAATGTGGTTAAAAGAGCTACAGAAAGCCCGGCTCCCAGCGATTCGGGGTCAGATATATTTTGCAGCATCAGCACCATTCCAATTACTGTTCCAATCATCCCAAAGGCAGGGCCATAACCTGACATAGAGTTTAGCACCATAATGGATATTTCTACCTGGCGCTCCCGGCTTTTAATTTCATCGGTTAAAATGCTTTCTAAGCTTTCTCGGTTAAAACCATCAACAGCCAGTTGCAGTCCGTTTTGCAAGTAAGCATCTTTCAGGTGCTTGATATCCTCATCCAGAATAAGCATTCCGTTACCTCTGACACGTCGGGCAAACATACTCATCACTTCCATGTCGGTACGCAGGTCTATGGCGTGTACTTTCATCAGGCTTATGATGGTAGAAAAGCTGTTTTTAATGTTATCGAAGCTGTAATTAATCATGGTGGCACTAATAATACCGCCCACTACAATTAACAAAGAAGAGAAACTCAGGAAAATAAATAAACTCCCTTGCGTTACAATGGCTCCTATAACGAGAGAAAATCCTAAAATAAATCCTATAGTGGTTGATCGATCTAACATATTTGTTTTATCGGTAGTTAAATGAAATTCTTAAGTAGAGTTTCTCCCGGTAATTATTTTTTGTTCATCGTTTTTATTTTCTACTGACATCATACATTCAGTTTCAAAGAAAACATATACAGTATCAGGTATCGGCACTGTTTCAAATTTCATAAGCATAAAAAAACCCTGCTTTTATTTAGTTTTAACTAAGTAAATAGCAGGGTTTACCTCTTAACTGTGCGAGCTATGCTCAACTCAAGTTACTTATCTTTTTAGATTTACCGCCTCCGTTAGCATTTCATCGGAAGTGGTAATAATACGTGCGTTCGATTGATAAGCACGCTGAGAAGTAATCATCTCAGTAAATTCTTGTGCTAAATCAACGTTGGAACCTTCCAAAGAGCCGGAGCTGATGCTTGTGCCTGCAAAATTATCGGGAGTGTTTACAAACAACTCACCGGCTGCGGAGGTGGCTCTGAATAAGCCACTTCCAATCATTTCCAGCCCATTTTCGTTTTGGACTTGCCCTAAAGCTAATTGCGCTAAAACCGTACTGTTACCATTATCGTAGATGCCTTGAACCTGACCTGCGCCGTCTATGGCAACATCAATTAGCTGGCCTTGTGCGTAACCATCCTGCCCAATTACTTTGGCTGAATTGGAGCCGGCATATTGGGTGAATTTAGTTCCATTTTGAGAATCTCCCAGCTCTACAGAAAAACTGGTGGTATTTGCGCCACGGCCGGGCTCGAACGTAAAGTTCAGCAAATCATCAGAGTTTAGCTGTCCTAACTCATCAAACATTACGGTTCCTGTTGCTCCGCTGCTAATGGTTTCTCCATCCATAAAGCGAGCGTTGTATTCCCATTCGTTGGTTCCAACCTGAGAAAATTCTAACAACAGCGAATGGGCTTTACCAAGATCATCATACACCGTAGTGCTCATAGTCTGGGTATTTGTTTGCCCTTCCTGCATAATCTGCAATCCCGGAAAGTTAATATCTCCGGCACCTGTTACGGATACATTTGAGATACTGAGATCACTCTTGCCCATTTGCAATGAACGCAAATTCAACATTCCATCTATTAATGTCAGGTTTCCTTCATCGGCCGGTAAGCCTGCGTTAAAGCTATCTACTAAATCTCCGAGCGTATCGCCTGCTGCGTACGTGTGTGTTACCGATGCCGCAGTGCCGTCATTCAGCGTTATATCAAATGTGATGACATCTCCGGCCGCAAAATCAGTTAACGTTTGGGAAAGATCATTCAAATCAGCTCCGGAAGAAGCGTTACCGCTTGCAACTGTAAATCCACTTTGTGACTGCAGCACTAATTCCCGACTGGTATCAGCATTTAGGTTACCGGCTAAGGTTACCATTTCCGTTTGCTTGGGCGGCAATGCATTTTCAAAATCTATTCGGATATTTTCTGCGGTTCCGCCCCCTAAAATATTTCCGGATCGGTCAGCAATATAGCCTTGCACATTTCGCC
Source organism: uncultured Balneola sp. (assembly GCA_964505215.1). GTDB lineage: Bacteria > Bacteroidota > Rhodothermia > Balneolales > Balneolaceae > Gracilimonas. The sequence goes on along the minus strand of CAZDGU010000010.1, from coordinate 67,096 downwards.
CGGCCTGATCTACTAAATCTCCGTTTTTGTTGAACACAAAGTTACCGGCACGCGTCATTAAGTTTTCACCTCCGCTCGATACCATAAAGAACCCTTCGCCCTCAATGGCTAAATCGGTTACCCGGCCTGTGCTTTGCATTGCACCCTGGCTAAAATCACGGCTGATGGATGAAACTCTCACCCCTAAACCAACCTGATTACTAAGCTGCGGCGAGTTATCGCCCCCGCTACCGTCGCGGCCCAGGCGCTCGCTCATCATTTCAGCAAAAGTAACTGATGATGATTTAAAGCCGGCCGTTTCTACATTCGCAATGTTATTACCTATAACATCCATTTTGGTTTGAAATGCTCTCAAACCGCTAACACCTGAGTTTAAAGATTTGACTAATGACATATTATTTCTCCTATCTTATTAAACAATGCAGTTTGTAAATACTGCCGGGCGTTGCTGCTCTGTGCCCTGTTTGATTATTATTAAAAAGTTCTTTTAAAAAATTCCGGTTCCTACTTCTTCCACATCTCCAATGGGTATTTCTACCTCATTCACCGACAAATACACTCCATTTGCCGTATATCGAACACGGTCGGCCAGCCCCTCTATAAACACCAAAGAGCCTACCGAGTTATCTCCACTTTTGGCTTTCACTTCTACGGTGTAGTTGCCCTCTCCCATACGTTCTCCGGCATTATTTAAGCCGTCCCACGTCCAGTCATGCTCGCCGGAACCCATACCATTCAGGGTTTCCCGGCGTACTTCTGTTCCGCTGCCATTCCGAATAATAACCTCTACCGTATCGGCCGAGTTATTGAGTTCGAACTGAATGCCTGCATCGCCAGTGGCGCTAAGGTGAACCTGATTGCTTAGCGCTTTTACCTGCTTGCCGGTTAGCGAGGCAGCCATAGAGTTTGTTAAACTGGTGCTCATCATATCCTGGCTGCTTTGAAGCATTTTCAGGCCGTCATTCACTCCAATAAGCTGTTCTACTGAGTTAAATTGGGCAAGCTGTGAGGCAAATTCTGCACCATCCATCGGGTTGATGGGATCCTGATTCCGCATTTGCGCTACCAGCAGGTGTAAAAACTCTTTCTGCCCCAGCTGGCTTTTATTAGTCTGGCTTTGCTGCCCTAATCCTGCCATTGTCTGGCCTGTTATGTTACTTACATCCATAATCCTTTCCCATTATGCGGTCCATTCCATTTGGTTGTATCCAAATTTCCGTACCGCTTCGTTGTTCATATTTTTAGCGGGCTCAGCCGATGCTTTTTTAGCTTCAGAGCTTCCCATTCTTCTCATTCCGTCAGAGCCTTGTGATGAGCCGGATTCTCCAAAAAAGTTCGACATTTCCTGCCCCTGTTCATTTCCGGTAAACTGAAGATCTACATTCAGCTCACATTCCTGCTCTAAATACTGCTTAATTTCCTGCTCATACTCCTGCATCAGGCGCGTCAATTCCACATTAGATGAACCTATTTTTACCTGCAACACGCCATCCATCTGTCGGGTTGAAAGACGAACATTATTGCCATCATCTAATTCAAAATTATGCTTTTGCCACGACTGGCTACCTGCTTTCCCGGCCGAAGCCGATTTTTGCACCGCTTGCGCCATTCTCGGCATAATCTCACGGCGAAGCATGGTATTTGCTACAGGAATGTCAGTAAGCCGGGCCATGTTTATGGCCAGCTGCTCTTTAGATTCCGGCATTTCAACCTGCTTCTCTGAAACCTGTTTCAGCTTCCACTCCTCGATATTTAAACCATTACCGGAAGCATTACTTTGGTAGGCTTTCGAGAAATCTCCCATTACATTAAACTTTCTAAATGCCGACTCCTCTGCGTTTCGGCCGCCCGAGGTTTCTAAAGGTGATAATCGTTCCTCAGCCACTTTTAAGCGACCTTCCGAGCCATACCGCTCTTTAAATTTCTTTTCCGTTTTCTCTTCTACTCTTTGCGCATACACGCCTTTATGTAACTCAGCAGGCTCTGCTACTTTTTGGGGTGAACCGGATTTGTCTACAGGCTGCTCTTCAGGCATTTCCGCTGACTTTACATCTGCTTTAACATTACTTTTTGAAGCCCGGTTAGCCTGAGCCATTTTCCCTTCAACAGGTTCTGCATCATCGCCAGAACGCAAACGACCTGATGCGGTTGAAACCTGATCAAAAACTCTATTTACTTCTTTGGTTTGCTCACCGGCGGTATCGGTTTGGGGTGAACCGATGATTTGCTGTTCTTTGCCGCTTTCATTCACATTACTTTCATTTTTTCCTGTAAAAACGGATTCCTTTCCAGAACTTTGTGCATTCACAGATTTTTCTTTTGAGCCCGGTTCAAGCTCAGCTTTCGATAACATCCCGGCTTCGGCCTCTTCCCCTTCTTCTAAGATTAGATTATCAGCCAATGATGCAGATTCACTTTCTTCTGCTGTATCTGTTTCCGGAACGCCTTCTTTCAAAATATCCGGGTTCAGCCCAATACTGTTCTTCTCAGCTTCTCCCTCTACTTGCTGTACTTCCTGAAGTGAGCGTATCACAGCTCCATCTTCACTGCTTTGCAATGCCGACTCAGTACCTTCGGCCACCACTGATTCTTCATCAGCTATATTTTCTATTTTCTGCACGGTAAGCTGCAATACCGGCTGCCTGGGCTCGGCATGTTGCATAACGGATGATTCCTGAGATGCAGCAACCAAAGCTTCTTCTTCCGTTCCATGATTTTTGCCAGACTGCTGCGCATTTGCATCTGCTGAAGTCTCATTCTGAAAATTCTGCCCAAAAGATTGCACCGTTTCCAGAATTGAGCCGAATAATCCTGATTTGGCAGCTGCTTCATTTTCACCGCTTTTTTGAGCATCGGTGGCGCCAACATGTGCTTCTTTTCCGCTTCCTGAAGTTAATAGCTGTTTTATCATAGCATAATCTCCGTTATTAATTCAGCGGCTTTGTCAGAATTAAGTGCGCGTAATATTTTTTCCCGCTGAATGGTTCCTCCGCCATTATAAAGTCGTACCAGCTGCTCTTTAGTCATTTTTTCTAAAATGGGACCTAATTCAGCTTCTTCTAAATTCAGTAAACTCTTTACACGATCGGCAAAATCTTCGGCACTTAAGGATGGGGTATTTCCTGCTTTCAGCGCCCCTTCATCTTTTTGAATTTCATGCTGTTTAGCAAGCTCAGCCATCAATGAATCAACCACAGACTGGAGGCTGTCTTTTTCGGCCAGTGCAAGCTGCAGATTTTGTACAGCTACTGAATCCAGCCCTCTTAAACTGTCAACTTCAGTAGAAAGTGAATCCGGTTTCTCGGTAATTCCGGTGATGTTTGACTCAAAATCTGCGGCCAGCTTACTTTCATGTTCTTGCACCACTTTCTGATATTTATCCTCATTTAAGTAGGGATACAAAAAGAACATGGCAATAATCATAACCAACAATGGAACGGTTATAAAGACGGCTATTTTAAGTATTAATGCTTTATTCATGGCTTATCGGCTAAAAGATTGAGTGGCAATTTCATCCATAAATTTCTGTTCCTCTTTAGCTACTCGTTCGGTGTACAAGCTTTTTTCAAATTCTCGTACTTTTTCGAGGATGTGCAGGTTTTTATGCGCAAAAGCCAGCTTTTCCCTTTGTTCAGACACTTTCACTTCTGCTTTATCCAGCTCTTTGCTAAGGGTGTCCATTTTTTGGTGAACCTGATTTAAGTGCGTGCTTCGCTGCCGAATCATGTGGATATTCGCTGCTTGCGTTTGCTCATCATCATTCAGAAACTGCTGCAGCTTTCCCTGAACTTCCTGCTGAAGCTCACTTATTTTCTGCTGCTCCGAAACCTTCTTCGCTAATTTCTGCTTTTGGATTTTTTCCTGATGCTTTCGCACTTTCAAAACCGGTGCAAGAGAGAACTTAAATTTCATAATATTGATCCGTTCTTTTATTCAACAATTTTCTTTAACGTTTCCCAGAGGTCATCACTGAAATCGGTCTCGTTTAAGTCTTGTATCAAAAATGATTCCAAAGCGGGATGTTTTTTAATAGATTCATCAATATTTGGGTTCGAGCCTTTCACATAAGCTCCAATATTGATCAAATCTTCGGCCTCGCGATAGGTAGCCAGCAACTGCCGGGCTTTCATCGCAATTTGGCGCTGTTCGGGCGTTACAACCTTCGTCATTACCCGCGAAATACTTTCTAAAATATCTATAGCCGGATAGTGATTTTTATGCGCTAATCGCCGCGAGAGCACGATGTGGCCGTCTAAAATGGAGCGCACGGCATCCGCAATCGGTTCATTCATATCGTCATTATCTACCAATACGGTGTATAATCCGGTGATGCTTCCTTTGCGGGTTTTGCCCGGCCTTTCCAGCAGTTTTGGGAGGATGGAAAACACGCTGGGCGTATATCCTTTGGTTGTGGGTGGCTCTCCCGAAGCCAGCCCAATTTCTCTTTGTGCCATGGCAACTCGGGTGACGGAATCCATCATCAAGAGGACATTTTTTCCTTGATCGCGGAAATATTCTGCAATGGCGGTTGCCGTAAATGCTCCTTTTACCCGGCTCATTGCCGCCGTATCTGAAGTGGCTGTAACTACAATAGAGCGAGCCAGGCCTTCATCACCCAGCGTATCATAAATAAATTCGTGCACTTCACGACCGCGTTCACCAATTAAGGCTATCACATTTATATCGGCGGAAGAATGCTTAGCAATCATTCCCATCAGCACCGATTTACCAACACCGGAGCCGGCAAATAAACCGATTCTCTGCCCGGTTCCCACCGTATTCAATGCATCCAGCGCGCGAATTCCTGTGAACATAATATCATTAATAGGTGCACGATCCATGGGCGCGGGCGGGTCGTTATGAACGGGCATTTCTCCGCTTACTTTTAGCGGACCTTTGTCGTCAATGGGTTCGCCATTGGTATCAACCACGCGGCCCAGCATCTCAAAACCAACCTTCACATTTAGCGATTGTCCCATACTTTCTACCTTGCAACCGGCCTTCATGCCAACTACCCGGTCGTAAGGCATCAGCAGCGTCCGGCCTTCTTTCAGCCCCACTACTTCGGCGGGAATTATCGTTCCCATTATGGTATGAATGCCATACACTTCTCCCACGCTGGCTTCCAATCCCGTGCATTCTATAATGGTGCCAATTACGGTAGAAACTTTTCCAAAGCGTTTGGTGCGCTGCAGTCCGCCGCCTAATTCTGAGCGAATAGCCCGGTAATGGCTTTCCAGAAAATGATGTTCGGCTACTTCCATGAAGGCAGGCTTAAATTTTCTCTAAAGTCGTGGAGCATTTCTTTCAAATTATGGGTGATGGTTTCTTCATCTGTTTCCAGCTTAAACTCACCGGGTTTACACTCTGTGCAGCTCATGAGTTGAAAAGGCGTATGCTCCGATAATTCCTCACGCATTGCTTCTGCTACTTCTAAGTCACTTTCGGCCACCCAAAGTACAGGGCGCACTTCCGCATTTATTTTATTCAAAAGCGGAGCTAATTCATTTTCTAAAGTGGTTCGTATGGCAGGATTTTCAACCGGAATTCCCAAAATAGATTCGGCTATTTCAAAAGCCATATCCAGGATTCCGGGCTCCATCAATTCCTGATGCTTTTGCCACTGCTCCCGGCCTGCTTCCAGAGCTTCGGTAAGTACTTTTAATTTGGCATCTATTTCCTGACGCGCCTGCTCCAGTCCCGCTTGCAAGCCTTCTTCAAAACCGGCTTTATGCGCATCGGCTGCACTTTGCTCCAGCTTTTTTTGCCATTTGGCATCACGGCGCCTGATTACTTCTTCTACATTGGCTTGCGGCCCGTCAATCTCTTCAGCGACTTTTTCCTCGGCTTCATTAAAAATCATTTGGAAGTTCAGACGAGTACTTTCGTCCTCATACCAATCTATTTGATTGTGTTCCAATACTTTTTGATTTCTCATATCGCCTACTCAACCACTTCTTCTTCGTCCATCTTACGGGTAGTAATTTGTCCGTCTTCTTCCAGCTCTTTAATTTTCTTGATAATTCGTTGCTGAGCTTCTTTCACATCCTTAAGCGGAACGGGCCCAAGTGCGTCCATATCTTCACGAAGCATATCTGCTGCCCGGTTCGACATATTTTTGAGAAACTTATTGGTCAGGTTTTCTTCCACTCCCTTCAGCCCCATAACCATATCCGCTTTTTCCATTTCGTTAACAATAAGCTGAACGGTGCGGTCGTCGAAGTGCAGAATGTCTTCGAATAAGAACATCTGTTCTTTGATACTGTCGGCCATTTGCTCGTCTTTTTCTTTAATGGAATCCAGTACATGGCGCTCAACAGTGATGTCGGAGCCGTTAAGAATTTGAGCCACAATATTAGTTCCGCTTTTCACACGGTCTCCCATAGTATCCATGCCGCCCATGTGCTCTTTAATTACGTCCTCAATCTCTTCAATTACCTCCATCGAAATTTTATCCATACTGGCCAGGCGGTACACAATTTCAGTTTGAAGGTCTTTACTTAAGTATTCTAAAATTTCTGCCGATTTCTCTACCTGTAGCTGCGAAAAAATAAGTGCAGCCACCTGCGGATGTTCATTTTCAATAAAAGAAGCAATTTGTGTGATTTTGGTTTGCTGAAATTCATCAAAAACAGAACTTCCTGATTGTGCTTTTAATCGTTTCAGCATTTTTTCTGAGTTGGCACTGTCTCCCAGTTCTGACAGCAGGTCATGTGCCGCATCAACTCCCCCTTTTAACATGTGCTGCTTTACCTCCATGAGATCATAAAACTCCTGCAGTACAGCACTTACTACATCAGCCTGAATGTCTTTAATCTTAGCAATTTCGAGAGTTATATTTTCAATTTCCCGTTCTCCCAAATATTTCATCATTGCCGCAGCTGCTTTAGAGCCTACACTCATAATAAGCACGGCGGCTTTTTGAATGCCCGTCAGTTTAGAGAAATCATTTAAATACCCGGGCTTATTTTTTTTAACTGCTGTTGCCATAGTAATATGCTAATAGTTAATCTGAAGCAATTAATGCGCGCACTACCTGTGCTGCTTCGTTTGGCTTTAATTCTAAAAAGTTTACAATTTCTTCTTTCTCAAAAGTTCGAGCGGGCAGCTGTTGGGTGCCGCTCTCAGCATCGGGTGAGCCTTCAAGTTCGTTTGTTGCTGCTTGCTCACCCGGTAATGCGTCTTTATCAGGCGTGCCTTCCAGCTGTTCATCACTTTCAAAACTGCTTACCGTATTCAAATCTTCTGCTACATTTTTCTTTCTCATACTGTTAATAAGCAGTAGCACAATAATGAAGGTTACGACAATGAGCGACCAACGAAGAATGTTATTTCTATAGCCGGGCCGGCTCATAAAATATTCGCTGTCATCAATAGGATGTTTATCAAAAAACTCAATTTGCTTTACGGTAAGCTGGTCGCCCCGGTCTTCCTGAATCCCTAAGGCTACTTTTACCACCTCTTTAAACTCTTCTACTTCTTCAACCGAATAAGGCTGGCTCACCATTTGCTCCACACCTTCCGGGCTTTGCTGTACGGTCTGCTTATAATTCAGCAACACCGAAGCTGAAACGTGTTTAAGCTCGCCCTGCTGCTTTTCAAATACTTCCCGGGTACGATTAACCTCATAATTTCGGGTTTGCACATTCGAGCTGTTATCATTGCTTGAAACCACTACCGAGGCGGGGTCCTGGTTGGCCCGCAGCTGCACGTTTTGGACAGGCTCCATCACCTCATCATTGTTGGTTTGCTCTCTTTTTTCTTCTGAAATAATGGTACGGCTGTCCGGATCAATTAAATCAGACTCGCGCACCAAACGGTCGAAATCGTGCTCTACTGAAACGCGTAAAATGCTGTTTCCGGCACCCAGCACACGATCCAGCATAGACTGACCGCGTTCGGTTAAATAAGCTTCCGTTTTTTGGCGAAGCTGCATTTGGGTTGAACCGAATGAAAACTCTGAGTCATAGTCAATTTCATCCGTCAGGCGATTTCCGGCCTGATCGAGCACTGTAACATTGGCCGACTCCAGTCCTTCCACACTTCCCGCAATCAGCGCTGTAATACCTTCAATCTGATCACTTTTCAGCTCCATACCTTTTCTTAAATTCAGAATAACGGAAGCAGAAGCTTCAATGGAGGTCTCTTCAAAAGGAGAGCGTTCAGGCAATACCAAATGGATGCGGGAAAATTCTACCTGCTCCAGGCTGTTTACCGAGCGGGCCAGCTCGCCTTCCAGCGCCCGCTTTTTGTTCACCTGCTGCATAAAATCAGTCATTCCCAGTGCATTGGAATCAAAAAGCTCATAGCCTTTAACATCCGAAAAGCTGCCGCTCATAGGCGCCATTTCCAATCGCAGCTCATGCACTTTATTATCGGCTACATAAATAGCTTTGCCGCCTTCCTGCAACTCGTAATCTATACCCCGGCTTTTTAGCTCAGATACTATTTCCTGAGCTACATCGGGCTGAAGTGAACCGAAAAGCAGCACTTTCTCATCCTGCTGTGCCCAATAAAACAGAGCGCCAACAATAGCGAAAACCACCACAACCAAGCCGATAAACATAGCCCGCTGAGCGTTACTGAGCGGGCCAAAAAATTCCTGAAAGCTTTCTACATACTTATTCATTTAAGTGCATTCCTTATATTTGCATTCGGCTTATTTCGTTGTAGGTATCAATCACTTTATTTCTTATTTCCGTCATAAGCTGGAAACTGAGCTGTGCCCGCTGCATAGAAATCATTACATCGTGCACATTTTCACTTTTTCCGGAAATGTAGTCTTGCATACTTTTTTCAGAAGCCTTCATTGTGCTATCTACGCCGTTAATAGCGTCAGAAAGCATATCTCCAAAAGAATTATCTACATCTCCAACTTCAATGTCATAATGCTTAGGCTTTAGTTCTATATCCTGCGGAAATTGCAGGCCGTTAAGTTCTACCGGAGTTGCCATAGGGTTGTACTTTTTGGTTTATTAAATTCTGGTGTCAATATTTCGGCCGCGCGCAACATCATGCTGATTTACTTTCCCATCCATAGAATAAAGCGACATGGATTTTTCGTTAGCAAAGTTTTCTTTAATCAGCGAGGTTTCGTCGTTAGTTAGCTCAGGCAGCTTGTTTTCTGCTGCCGCCCTTAAGCCCGAAGGCTTTGAAAGTGAAGCAGTTTGCGGGGTTGATAAAGCGTTAATTGAATTCATGTTATTAAATCTCCAAAGCTCGTTTAATCATTTCTTTTTCGGCTTGAATGCTGCTCAAATTGGCCTCATACAATCTGTTTGCACTTACCATTTCTGTCATTTCCCGTACCATATCTATATCCGGATATTGCACCATTCCATTTTCATCAGCATCGGGATGCGTGGGATCATACTCATACCTGAAGCTTTCCTCTTCACTCACTTTAAAGGAGGGGCCCAATCCTGATTTTGCATACCCGTCATGCTCATCGCCCGGGCTTGCCATATGCCGGGAATTGGTAGTATTCAGCGAAGAAACACTGTCGGATAATGCATTTAAAAAATTTTGTTGGCCGGGGCCTTTAGTTTGTACACGTTGTGGCCGATAAACTCCATCAGAACCTTTAGGTGCTGATGTTTGCGCATTCGCAATATTTTTGGATGCAACGGCCAGGCGTTCGCGCTGTACGGCAAGCCCCTGAGCCGCTGTTTGAAATGTTGAAGACAATCTATCTGGTAGCATAAAACTATATGTTATCGGTTAATGCCTGTAATTCCGGTTTTCAATAAGCTGAAATGATGACGAAGTGCCCGTGTAACCATTTGTACACGAATTTGCGTGTCGGCCATTTCTATCATTTCATCTTCGAGTATTACGTTATGATCAGTTTTTGAAATAGCAGCAGCCACATTTTTCATACCGCTTATGCCATCGGTTTGGCGTGCCTTCTGCAGCTCAGTTTCAAAAAGTACTTCATGCCGCTTATAGCCGGGCGTATCTGCATTGGCAATATTTGATGATGTGATTTTTTGCCGAAGCGAGTAGGCATCCATGGCCTGACCTAAAAGCTTGCTATGACTGCTATCAATAAAATTCATTTTCCTATTCCTTTTCTAATTCGAATCACTTGCATCCCTTTTATGCAATAGCTGTGCCATTACTTAAAAAACGCATTTAAGAAAGGTTTTTAGGGTTCATTTGAATTCATCCCATAAAGAGAAAAGCAGAATTAACCGCCCGATGGCAAAATTTTCCGCCTGCGGTATTTTTGGATGTATTAATTAAGAAAGCATCAAGTTAGCTGATAACCTCTCGAACAAAAGCAGAATTAACCGTTATAAATGCGAGGAACATGCAGCAAAAAATGAAATTACTGAAACAATCGGCTTCTACTAATTCGGTATTTACAACTGATGATTACTATATTAATAACTTGCAGCTAACACAGATGGACATTATAGAATCCCTTTTTCAAGATTATAAGCACCCGCTAATGGTAATTGGTGGGGATGACCGCGCTGTTTATTATATCAATGAGGTTGCAAAATCAGCTCTCAACAATACAGATATTATTGGCCATAGTTTCGAAGAGTTGGTAAATGTATGCAGCTACACTCCGTCGCCTTTGACAACTGCATTTTTTGGCGATAAATGGTACCAACTGGTTGAAAAGCCTTTTCAGTTTCAAGAAGAATCATATCTGTTAGTACAGTTTGAGGAAATTTCACACATTCCTAATGCCGACACGCTTAATTCCTGGAAACAAATGATAGCCGTAATGCTGCACCGCTTTCGGTCTCCCCTAACCGGTATGGCTGGGTATTTAGAAATGCTGCAAGACGATAATGAATCTTCAGAAAGCGAGCCCTATATATTGGCAATTAATAAAGGCTTAAACCGGCTTTTTGATATGATGGATGAGCTGGAAATATTATATAATGTTTCAGAAAATTTTAGCAGCGAAGTTTCCCAGACAGTTAATGCCCGGGAAGTAGCTGAGCAAGTTCGGCTTACTTTTTCGCCGGAAATTCAGCAGCGTATTTCTATTCATACCTCTACCGCAACTTCTAATTTTTCGTGCAGCCGGTTAAATCTAAAACGCATTCTCGAAATTCTTATTCAAAACGGAATAGATCACACAGCAGCACATACTCCTATTACCATTTCTATTACTTCCCCTCAGCGGATTGATGTAACCACAACAGGAGCCTCTATTCCCCAAGATATCAAAAACACTATGTTCCAGCCCTTTATTACCAATACGGCTAATAATTTGGGTATTGGACTTCCTTTAGCTCTGCTTTATGCGCAGCAGTTTGGCGGTGCTCTTTTTTATTCAGAAAAGGCGGAAGATCAAGAGGTTACCTTTAGTCTTTGTTTCCCTTAGTTCCTCTTTTGCTTTCAGTGAAAAAGCCTGCATCATGCGCACAAAGGGAAGCTGTGCTAAATAAGTAATCTGTTTGTGAGAAATAATGAATCAACCCACAGTTCAGATGAAAGATATTTTCAGAAATGGGTTTATCAGATTCTCTGAAACTCAATTCAACATGTTTTAAAGGCGAATCTCACCCATATCAACCCCGAACATTAGAGCTTTCTAATATTTCTTATGCTTTTTTTATTTGGTTCCGATAAGTTTACCTAAACCAAATGGGGACAACTAAATACGGAACAAATGAAAATGAAATTTAAGGACCTAAAACGACCGACTCCTGTAAATACTGAAAGTCCTTTCAAGTATGAGTCTTTATTTTTTTCCATAACGGATTCTAAATCGAATATCACTTATGCTAATAAAGTATTCCGGGATGTAAACAAATATTCTCAAGATGAACTATTGGGACAGTTGCATAAACTTATACGCCATCCGGATATGCCCCGGGCTGTTTTCAACCTTTTTTGGAAGTATTTGAATGAAAAGAAACCCGTGGCTGCTTATATGAAAAATTTAGCCAAAGATGGTTCTTATTATTGGGTTTTGAGCGTGGTTTATCCTTATTCAGGCGGCTACCTTTCGGTACGGTTGAAGCCGGGAACGGAGATTTTCAGCAAGATTCAGACCTGGTACACAAATGTATTAAGCTATGAAAAAAATCAAGAACGGGAGCTTAAAGACAAGAAAAAAGCAATGCTTGCCGGTGAGCGTTATTTCTTAAACATCTTACAAGATGAGGGTTACTCAAGCTACGATGATTTTATGTGGAAAGCGCTTCAGCAAGAAATGCACAACCGCGAACTGTTTCTAAAGGATAACATGTCGGCCGAAAAAAGGAAAACTGACAAACGTGTAGTTCCTCCCGCTTACGTAAAAATTGAAGATATCCTGAGCGAATTAGTGCTTTCACTGGAACATCTGCAAGCTATTCAGCATTCGTTGGTTAATCATTCAGAATATATTTCGCAGTTAGCCCGCTCCATTTTAGTGCTATCGCTGAACGCTCAAATTGGATCTTCAAAACTAAATCAAATTGATGGTTCATTGTCAGTAATTGCTCAGAAAATGGGGGAGCAATCGGTAAAGGGCGAACAACAATTAGCTTCCATGAAAGATATCATTCACCGGCTGAGCTCTTTGATTCAAAACATGAACTTTGAGGTACTTTCTGCTAAACTGTTGATTGAGTTATTTATCGACTTTTTAAAAGAGATTGATGCTGCATCTCCGACAAATCATGGTTTTTTAACAGATTCAGAGGCCATCGGCATTCTTACTGAAACATTTTTGCCCAGCTTAAAAAAATTAGAGCGTAACACCGGCGATATCCCAATCTATTTAAATGAGCTTACAGCCGGAGTAAAAAATATCGGCCGCTTTTTGCTATTTCTGCGCTTTATACACATCAGCGGAAAAGTTGAGGTAGCACGTATGAGTGAAAATTCTCAGGATTTTTCTACCACTTTCCAGGATTTGGTTCAGGAAATCTCAACCGCTGACACACATCTGAATGAGCTAAACAGCGTATTGAGCAGTAATGCAAGCGGAAGTGAAAAATTCATCTCCTATCAAAACTCCTTAACTTATCTGCTTGATAAACTCTAAAGGCATTAAGCGTAGTTTACCTTCTGTGCTGCATTATCCGTAAGAATAAAATCCTTCGCCGGTTTTATTTCCTAATTTCCCCGCATCAACCATTTTTACCAACAGCGGCGCCGGGCGGTATTTGGGATCTTTAAAACCTTCATACAATACATTTAGAATATCCAGGCACACGTCCAGGCCAATAAAGTCGGCCAGTCGTAACGGTCCCATTGGATGCGCCATTCCTAATTTCATCACTTCATCTACGTGTTCGGGCGTGGCTATGCTCTCTCCTACACAAAAAATAGCTTCATTAATCATAGGCATCAGCACGCGGTTGCTCACAAAGCCGGGCGCGTCATTTACAGGCACAGGAACTTTACCAAGCTTCTCGGAAGTGGCTTTTACGGTTTTGTAGGTTTCATCATTTGTTTCCAATCCGCGAACAATTTCAACCAATTTCATTACGGGGACAGGGTTGAAGAAGTGCATTCCAATAAACTGTTCGGGTCGGTCTGTTAAAGCCGCCAGTTTGGTGATGGAGATAGAAGAAGTATTGGAAGCTAAAATAGCGTGTTCAGGCGCTGCATTGTCCACTTTCTGCCATACCGATTTTTTAATTTCAAAGTTTTCAGGAACGGCTTCTACTACTAAATCTACATCTTTCACCCCTTTTTCAACGTCCAACACAGTAGTAATACTTTTCAGTGCATCTGCTTTTTTCGCCTCATCAATTTTCTCTTTTTTAAGCATCCTCTCCAAATTCTTCTCGATGGTGGCAAGTGCTTTATCCGCAAATTCTTGCTTGGTTTCAATCAGGTTTACAGAAATTCCACTCATCGCAAATACGTGAGCAATTCCATTTCCCATGGTTCCACCGCCTATAACAGCTACTTTTTGTACAGTCATTTTATCCGATTTAGTTCGATTTTGTTTGATGCAGATTAGGGCTTTTGGAAGCGTTTTTCAAGCGTTTTGGCTATCTTTTTTGCTTTAATTCACTCCACAAAATAACACGTAAGTGCGCCGGTTTTTGGGTTGATGACAAAGCTGACTGTAGCCGGCTGAAAGGAGAAAAAACAGAAAGAATCTGAAGAGTGTTTTCTTTTCTTTCTGAAGCAAGAGCCGATTAAAACCCGTGCAATTTGTACTAAAAATTGAAGCGAAGGTTTGCGGTAACTCCCGGCTCTCCGAATGTATTAATATAACTCAATCCCGCTTCGGGTAAATTTTGGCCAAGATCACGAGCATGTATAAAAGCGCTGAGTCCACTAATTAACCGATTGGTGACCATCAGAGCAATTAAGGTAGGCAGCTGGCTTCGGTTACGTTCCATTCGTTCACGCGCATCCTGATACTGCATGCGTAAGTCTCTGGATTCCCAGCTCCATTGGTATGCCGAGGTTTCCGGAAATACCTGATCCCAGTTTCGAGTGCGCAGTTGGGCGTCGTTATACTCGGCCAGCGTGTTGTAATTTCCTACCGCAATAATGTACTGTCGGGATTTATTGGAAAGCTGTGTATTCGCCCTTGTGGCGGCTAATGTGTGAAAATCATTTTCCAAATAATTAGCGCGCGCATTCAACCCAAAATAAGACAGCACCAGCACCACTTCGCCGGCTAAATGGTATTTTCCACGATTCCAGTTATCACTGTCTGCATAATAATGTCCCCATCCGGGAACGGCCAACGAACGCAAAAAGGCTCCTTTTGGAGAAGGCAGCTCCTCTTTGGGTTGAAGGGATTGAGCTTCCACACTGCTACCGAATAGAATAGCAAAAAACAGTACTCCTACCACAGTTCCTGCTCGTAAAGAGGCTTTAGAATAAGGGGCTTGCTTGTGGAAATAATTCATGCTTTGGATGTAACTGTTAGTGTAAAGTCAATATTCAGATGTTGAGAAAAACCTGTCAGGTTTTCGACAATATATTTTTATGGCTGGTAGTACATTAATCGTTATTCTTTTTTCGTTCGCGACCCCAATGTCGGAAAATAGAAATACTAAATCCACCCATTAGAATAAAAGTACCGGCCCAAACTACAGAAATAAACGGTTTTTCGTCGGCCACAATTAACACCCATTCCGGCTCGTATTCTTCTTCCAATCCGGTTATCGTGAGTTCAATTTTATTTTCCTGCGGTTTTATTTGAGTGAACTGAAATTCTAAATCAAACTCGGGAATGAATGACGGGGGAGAGTAAATATAACTCTGTCCTTTTTCGCTATACACGGCAAAAAGTGGCTCAATGGTAATAACGCGATTACTGGCCGGGTGCATCAGCTCCACTTCAGCCCGTACCCCAATAGTGGTATTAGGCGGCAGCTCGGTGCTGTCGGTTCGCATATAATCCACAAACTTGATTTTAAACTTCTCAATATCAATGGTTTGGCCGGGCTTAAGATCGATGGTTTGTATGGCGGGCCCTTCTTCTGCGGTAGAATCTGCAAGGGATGCATTTTGAACCATTTGAGTATTTTTACTCACTCTGTCATTTTGTTCTTGCACATACGAGCTTCCCCCCACATAAAGGTAAATGTCGCGCAGCCAGCCGGTATGTACGTCCGGATCTACCGACCACTGAATGCTTTCTGCTGTTGATGAAGTGAGCATAGGATATACTTCCGGATTCAAGTAAAATGTTTTTCCGCCATCAATCGGTTCAAATTTAATACGGTAGGTTTGCTGTCCGCGGCGTACGGTATTATCCAGCTCATAGCCTTCGTAAGTTACGGCATAGCGGTTATCTACAATAATGGGTTCATTAATATTCAGCAGCAGCATTTCTTCTTTTTGGGTTACTTTGAAACCCTGCTCGTCCGTTACTTCACCCCGCTCTACGGCTCTGTTATAATTAGCTGTGGTTTCATCAACCAAAGCCTCGTTGTAAGCTGAAGAAGCTAATATTCCTACCAAAAGTAAGCCAAAACCTACGTGCGTGAGCGAACCGCCAATAAGTTTTGGATTTTGCATAGCCAGGCGAACCATGATCCAGCCGTTGCCCACAATGGCGAAGAAACCACAGAATAA
This sequence comes from uncultured Balneola sp., assembly GCA_964505215.1. Classification (GTDB taxonomy): domain Bacteria; phylum Bacteroidota; class Rhodothermia; order Balneolales; family Balneolaceae; genus Gracilimonas. The sequence goes on along the minus strand of CAZDGU010000010.1, from coordinate 51,088 downwards.
ATAAACCATGTAATAGAAGTTGCGAACATCGCCAAAAATAATGGCGACAATAGTAAATACACTGGTTACCAGCAGCGGCTGAATAAGTGCGGAAGCCAGCGTTTCGGCATCGTATTTTTTCCAAAACAGAAACTGCCCTAAAACGGTGAATACCGCCATAATCATTACAATGGGCATGCTCCAGTTATTATAGAAACTGATTTCAGGTGGAGTCGGTTTATCCACAAAAAGTTGTCCTAAAATCGGAGAACTGGTTCCCAAAATGATTACCAATCCTAAAATAAGCAGCAGCATAGAGCCGGTAACGGTCATAAACTCTCTGCTCAATATTTTGGATTCTTTCTCGGGTGATGGAAGCTCCTTATATCGCCAGAAGAATAACGTTAGGCCAAGTCCGGTTACTACTACCATAAAAGCGAGCAGCTGATTGTATAACCCTAAATCAACAAAACTGTGAACGGAGGAGCTTCCTAATATTCCAGAGCGCGTCAAAAAGGTTTCATACACTACCGCCACATAAGCTAAAATGGCAAACAGAATGGATGACTTTTGAGCAATCGAGCTTTTACGCTGAATAATCATGGAGTGAATACCGGCCGTACCAATAAGCCACGGAACAAGTGAGGCATTTTCGACCGGATCCCACGCCCAGTAGCCGCCAAAAGAGAGCGTTACATAAGCCCAATAACCGCCAAGAAAAATAGCCGTGAGCAGCGCTACGTTGGCGCCAAGAGTCCACGGCAGTGCCGGTGAAATCCACTCGTTGTATTTTCGTTTCCATAAAGAAGCCATGGCAAAGCAGTATGGAATGGTCATCATCGAAAAGCCGACAAATAAAATGGGGGGATGAATCATCATCCACGGGCTTTTCAGTAAGTCGTTAAGTCCACTTCCGTCAGCAGGAACAAAATCGGGATTGGTTTGCAAGAACGGTGCATTGGGCATTTCCTCAGCAATGGTTCGGAAAGGAGAAGCGCCTAACTTCAACCCAAAAATATCCCAGCCCAACAGCATAGAAAGTAAAAATACCTGCGTGAGCGTTAAAAAGAAGAGTACAGGGGCCTTGTAAGGATCGCGCGTCCATCGCATCAACCCAAAACCAAAGAATGCAGAAAATAAAATCCAGAGCATAAAGCTGCCTTCTTGTCCGCCATAAAAGGCAGACCATAAATAGCGCGGAGTCAGATCTAAGCTTGTGTAGTTAAATACATAATAATATTGAAACTGATGCTGAAAGATGAGGTATATCAAAATGCCCGACGCTACTAATAACAGCGCCGCTTTTGTTGCAAACAGCCAGTTACCAATTTTGAGGGGGCGATTATCGTCGCGGTTTGCAGCCATAAAGTAAAAAAACATGGCTGCCAGCGAGCTGATAAAAGAAGCAGAGATCAGAAGTTTACCAACAGTTCCTAACATAAATAATGGGTAGTGATACAGAGTTTTAAATAATATATCGGCTATTACTAAAGCGCCTGCCGATTGGCGATTGTAACAACAATATATATGCGGCTTGCAAACTTAAGCCGCATATACAATTGGTTTGGGAAGCCAAGTCCCGGATTCCTCTTATTGGATAGAGGCTTCGCTGAATTGGCTTGGGTCGGTGCTGTTATATTTAGAGGGACATTTCATCAGCATTTCGTCTGCGTAAAATATTTCGCCTCTCATTTTTCCTATCACCACCAGCTGGTCGGCTTCTTCAAAGTTATTGGGTTTGGGCTTTGAATACACCACTTTTTTAGAAACGCCGTCTTCATCGGTCATATAAAACACGAATTTCTTGGTTTCTAAAGAAAACTCAGCTCCTTTTTCTTCAACCCATGTTCCGGGAATGTGGGCGCTGCTCATATCGGCGGCTCCCTCGAAGGTGGTATAGGTGCTTATGCTTTCACCAAAGTTGTACATTAATAAAGAAGTAAAGCCAACAATGGCTACAATTCCTATAATCAGTTTTGGTTTCATTTTTCTTGATTTGATTGAATTTGTTCTTCCAGTTTGCTCACTTTTACATCTACCCTGAAAAGGAAAAAAAGGAGGATTAGCCAAATGATGAGGCTAACACCTAATACAACATAAATAAGTTCGTTTGATGACATAATTTGAATAAATGCGCCGGCATCTTCCATCCCGGAGGTTCCACTCCACGAATCGGAGTAGGCTTGGGTGAGTGTGTCAACGGTGGTTGCGAGTGAATCTTGTTGCATGAATTAAAACATTCTTTTAAGCCTTAAAGTTACAAATTCTCTGCTTGGAATTGAACCTTTTTATAGCGACGTACAATATCGTAAATCCAGACTCCTAAAGCTATAAAACCGAGAAAAGCCGGGTATAAAATATAGCGGAGCTGGTCGGCTGTGATTTCGCTGAAGGCGGGGTTGCCATCGGCACCGGGATGCAGGCTTGCAAGCTGGCGCGGAACCACATACAGCAGAAACGGAATGGTGGTAACGGCAAAAATATTATACACGGCTGACAGCTTCGCACGTTTTTGATGATCGTCAAAAGCAGACCGGAGCACAAAATATGCCACATATATCATCATGGCGAGCGCAGCTAAATTCATTTTGGGCTCAGCGAAGGTCCACCAGGTGCCCCAGGTAAAGCGCGCCCACAGCGAACCGGTAAACAGACCGCAAATGCCAAACATCATCCCAACAGTAGCTGCTGAGGAGGCTTTGATGTCAAAGTCCATATTCGGCTCATTCAAATACTTAATGCTGTACCAAAAGCTGATGGTAAACAGGGTGAACATCGTCATCCACATAGGAACGTGGAAAAAGATATTTCGAGCCGTTTGTTCGAGAATAGGGATATCGGGTATTTCAATTGCAAAACCGGCAATAATTACGAGGGTCATCCAGCCGGCTACTACGTACTTCCAGGGCTTCAACTTAAACTCCTATACTTGAATGATGATGAACACTATGCGTTCTTATTTAAAGCACATTAATATAAGGAATCTATCTGTTTATTCAGGAAGTTTAATTTGTTAAAAATTGAGGCTGATACCTTCTTTTTAAAACCTGCAAGAGCTGTATTTGAGCGTTGTTGCTATCACCTCTTCCCTAATTTAAAATTAATTTAAAGCTTCTATTTTATCACAGTGTTTTACAAATATTTGTCGTTACTTTACCTCCAAATTCTAACATAATGGTTTTTTCTATGCATACGTCTTTTTTAAAAACTTTCTTGTTTTCGGTAATTCTTTCCCTTTTTCTGCTTTCGGCCAGCTTTGCCCAACAGGCAAATTTTGAAGCCGCTGAGCGATTTACGGGTGCAAAAATGGATAAATTAATTGGGAGTACTTCCATTTATCCCCGCTGGATTGAAGACTCTAACCACTTTTGGTACACGTACAAAAACAGAGATGGAAAGCATTGGTACTACGTAAATTCGGATAAAGCCACACAGCGCTTTCTGTTTGACCGAGATAAGCTTTCTGCTCAACTTTCGGAAATATTTGAGCGACCATTCAACGCAAAAGATTTAGACCTTAAAGGGTTTACTTATAATAACGATAAAGAACGTTTCACATTTCATGTAGATAGTGTTGAGTTCACGTATAACATCAATGGAAATAATCTGGTAAAGGGAGATTCGCTTGAGAAAGAAGAACGAGAGCGCTGGGCTACCTACTCTCCGGATAGTACGTGGATTGCCTTTGCTAAAAATCACAACTTATATCTGATGCGCTCCGAAGATGAGGACAGCACCGAAATTCAGCTTACCACAGATGGCGAGCAGTGGTTCAGCTATCAGTCTGACCAAAGTGATACCACCAGCAATAAAAGGTTGCGTTCTCGTGCCCGGTTTTTTGATGATGAATCAAAGCTGTACCTCACCCGAACGGATATGCGAGATGTGGAAGAGCTGTGGGTGATTAACTCGTTAGGGAAACGACCTTCGCTGGAAACGTATAAATACGCTATGGCCGGCGATAAAGAAATTGGACAAGATCAGGTTGAAGTATTTGATATAGCCTCCCGTAAGCGTGTTATCATGGATACGGACAAGTGGAAAGATCAGGAACTGCGTGCTAATTATGGTAGCCATCAAACCGGAGATTACGGCTCTACTCCTTCCAATAAGCTATATATTTACCGCGAAAACCGACCATCCGACAAAGTTGACATCCTCATTGGTGATACCGAAACCGGAGAGACCGAAGTTCTGCTTAGCGAAACAAGTAAGCCTTATTTTAACTGGAGTTATCAGGATTTAGCCATCATTAACGATGGGGAAGAATATATTTGGTGGAGCGAGCGTACCGGCTGGGGACAGCTTTACCGCTACGACAAAAACGGCGAGCTTAAAAATCAAATTACATCCGGTAATTTTGTGGTGGGCCGTATTGTAAAAATAGATACCACTGCTCAAACCATTTACTTTAACGGGCACGGCCGCGATGGCGACAATCCCTATCACTCCAATTTATACAACGTGAAGTTTGACGGCTCTAAATTCAAGCATTTAACGCCCGAAAATGCCAACCATGCTGTTTATGCCTCAAAAGAAGATCCTTATTTTGTAGATAATTACTCGCGGGTAACGCAGCCTACCACTTCGGTTCTGCGTGATAAAAATGGAAAAGCAATTCTTACACTTCAGCAGGTGGATGTTACTGCCGCTGAAGAAATAGGCTGGCAAGCACCCGAAGAATTCAAAATTAAAGCCGCTGACGGAGCCACCGACTTATACGGGGTGATGTGGAAGCCTTTTGACTTCGACTCTACCAAAAGCTATCCCATCATATCTTATGTATATCCCGGTCCGCAAACAGAGCCATTTCCTACCAGCTTTTCTATGTTAGGCTACACCGGCCGAAATACGGCGCTGGCTCAGGTTGGTTTTGTGGTTGTTGCTTTTGGAAACCGCGGTGGAAGTCCGATGCGCTCCCGCTATTATCACACCTATGGCTACGGAAATCTGAGAGATTATCCGCTGGCTGATAATAAGTACGGCATTGAGCAACTGGCTGCAAAGCATTCATTTATCAATCAAAATAAAGTGGGTATTTTTGGTCACTCGGGCGGTGGTTTTATGAGTACGGCTGCCCTGCTTACTTATCCCGACTTTTATGATGTGGCCGTTTCCTCAGCCGGAAATCATGACAATAATATTTATAACACCTGGTGGGGCGAAACGCATCACGGCGTGGATGAAATTCGAAAAACCGTGAAAGAAATCGGCGAAGACAGTGTTGAGGTGGAAAAGGAAGAAGTTACTTTCAGTTCAAAAATAAAAACAAATGTAGAGTTAGCTGAAAATCTAAAAGGTCACCTACTGTTAGTACATGGCGAAATTGACAACAACGTACATCCGGCCAACACCATCCGTTTGGTAGATGCACTGGTAAAAGCAGGTAAGCGTTTTGACATGACCATTCTGCCTGGCCGCCGTCATGGTTTTGGAAGTTCTCAACCCTACTTTGAACGCCAAAAATGGTATTACTTCGCAGAACATTTACTGGGTGATTACCGAACAAACGTAGATTTTAATCTCCCGGAAGATTAATTCAATCACCGGATGAGAGATGCGGTATTAACCTAAATTCTCATTGCTAAGCCGCAACTGGCAACTGGCGCAAGCATCCGCTTGTGCCTTGTATCGCCAGCTTCAAGTGGTGTGAATGAAAACACAGATTATTATCTACACTTCTGGTTTTGAATCACGGATTAAGGAGATTACGCAGATGGCACAGATTGATGTTCATTCCTATTATTAAACCAATAATTAGTTCAACCCCAACGGGGTTTAAGAGCATTTCGGTAAAGCAATCTTTTCCTCCTCATCACTATGGCGACTTCCTGCGTTTTCGGGTGGTGGCAATCTAACGGGAAGCCGGAGCTTCCGGGACTGCATCACGAAGGTGGACCTTCGTGACGAGAAAAGATGTCATCAATACTTCTGTTGTTTCGAATCGCGGATTAAGAGGATTCCGCAGATGACACAGATTTTTCATACCTCCATTTTTCATGATTACAGCACAATATCCTCAAATTAAAAAACCCCTTTCACTTTCGTGCAAGGGGTTTTAAAAATATACGTAAGAGTTATGAGGGATGAATTACATCATTCCGCCCATGCCTCCCATTCCAGGCATTCCGCCACCCATTCCGGCCGGCATTCCACCGCCATCATCATCTCCACCTTCAGAAGGTTTGTCGGAGATAACAGCTTCGGTTGTTAGCATTAATCCGGATACAGAAGCTGCGTTCAGCAGTGCTGTTCGGGTTACTTTAGTAGGATCAATAACTCCGGCTTTAATCAGATCTTCATACACTTCGGTACGAGCGTTATAGCCGAAAGCATCTTTTCCATCCAGCACTTTTTGTACTACAATAGCGCCTTCAACTCCTGCGTTATTAGCAATAGAGCGAAGCGGAGCTTCAATAGCACGGCGAATAATCTGGATACCTACATTTTCGTCGTCCGTAGCGCCTTTTAGCTTATCTAAAGCGCCGGCTGTGCGCAACAGTGCAACACCGCCACCGGGTACAATACCTTCTTCAACGGCAGCTCGGGTTGCGTGTAAAGCATCTTCAACACGGGCTTTCTTCTCTTTCATTTCAACTTCAGAGGCTGCACCAATGTAAAGTACTGCAACACCGCCGCTTAGCTTAGCAAGGCGTTCTTGCAGCTTCTCACGGTCGTAATCAGAAGTGGTATTCTCAATTTGAGATTTCAGCTGATTTACGCGCGCAGTGATGTCATCTTCTTTACCGCTTCCGTCAACAATAGTGGTGTTGTCTTTGTCGATAGTTACGCGAGATGCACGGCCTAAGAAATCAAGAGTAGCGTTTTCGAGCTTGTATCCGCGCTCTTCAGAAATTACGGTACCGCCGGTTAGAATGGCGATATCTTCCAGCATGGCTTTTCTTCTGTCGCCAAAGCCGGGAGCTTTTACAGCTGCAATTTTCAGCGAGCCGCGCAGCTTGTTAACTACCAATGTAGCTAATGCTTCGCCTTCAATATCTTCGGCAATAATAAGCAGCGGGTTGCCATTTTGAACTACTTTCTCAAGAATAGGAAGCAGGTCTTTCATCGCAGAAATTTTCTTGTCGAAAATAAGGATGTAAGGATCTTCCATTTCTGTAACCATTTTCTCAGAATCGGTTACAAAATAAGGAGACAGGTAGCCACGGTCGAACTGCATACCTTCTACAGTTTCGAGATAGGTTTCGGTTCCTTTGGCTTCCTCAACGGTAATTACGCCGTCTTTGCCAACTTTTTCCATGGCATCAGCAATCAGGTTGCCGATGGTTTCGTCGTTATTGGCAGAAATAGTTCCGATTTGAGCAATTTCTTTGCGATCATCAATATCGCGGCTCATTTTTTTCAGGTCATTAATAATAGCTTCTACAGCTTTATCAATACCTGCTTTCAGATCCATTGGGTTTGCACCTGCGGTTACGTTTTTCAAGCCTTCACTTAAAATAGCTTGCGCAAGTACAGTAGCTGTTGTTGTACCGTCACCGGCGTTATCGCTGGTTTTGGAGGCTACTTCTTTCACCATCTGTGCACCCATATTCTGGACTTTGTCAGACAGCTCAATTTCTTTTGCAACCGTTACACCATCTTTAGTTACCAATGGCGCACCGAATGATTTCTCAATAACAACATTGCGCCCACGTGGCCCAAGGGTTACTTTAACCGCGTTGGCCAACTTATCAACACCCTTTTTAAGAGCATCGCGTGCTTCAACATCGTAATGAACTAACTTAGCAGACATAATTATCTATATTTTTTAGTTTAAAATTTAATTTCTTTTTGAAAAAAGGGTTTATGATACAATACCCATGATATCAGATTCGCGCATAATCAGGTACTCTTCTCCATCAAGCGTTACTTCTGTACCTGCATATTTTCCATAGAGCACTTTGTCTCCTTCTTTAACGCTCATTTCAATTTTAGTGCCATTTTCTACTTTACCGGCACCAACTGCCACCACTGTTCCTTGTTGTGGTTTTTCTTTAGCCGTATCAGGGATGATAATACCTGAGCTGGTTTTTTCTTCAGCAGGTTCTGCCTGAACCAACACACGGTCGCCTAAAGGTTGAATCTTAGCCATTTGTATGACTCCTGTTAAATTTTAGTTAAAAGTTAATTTGTTATGAGCCGAAGCTCTGATATTTCGCATGGTTAATTGCAAGTTCCATACCAAACAAGAAATGAAAAAGGCGAACCTGCTTATTTGTTATTAATTGCCAAATTAAGGCGGCTTTTCAGGATAACCTGTCAGTTTGCTCCAGATGCTCTGCCAACTTTGCATACGTTTGGGGAGACCAATGCTCGGCCCGGTCATCTAAGTTAAATCCCTCGGGGTGATAATCTCCCAAAACCGGTTTCAGAGCATTACTCAGCTTTTTTCTGCGCTGATTGAAAGCCGTACGCACCACTTTTTTGATGCTTTGATCGGAGCAGTTTAGCTTTGGCTTGTTGAAGGTGAGCTTTATGACGGCGCTATCTACTTTTGGCGGCGGAGAGAACGAGTGCGGCGACACATCAAACAAAATTTCGGGTGTACAAAACAACTGCGTTTGAATACTTAAAATACCATATTCTTTAGAAGCCGGCCTGGCCACCAGGCGCTCCGCCACTTCTTTTTGCATCATCAGCACCGCTTCTGTTAAAAGCGTGCGGTGCTCCAGTAAATCAAACAAAATGGGGCTGGTGATGTAATAAGGCAGATTCCCGAATACTACATTTTTTTTAGACGGTTCAACTATTTCTTCCCAATTCACCTTCAAAATGTCTTTAGTGTGAATGGTGAGTCGGTCAAACTTTTGCTCCAAAACCTTGACTGCACGCTTATCAATTTCAACCGCGTGCACATCATCAAACTTTTGCAGCAGTGCTTCCGTCAGTGCTCCCGTTCCCGGGCCAATTTCTATTGTCCGCATCTCCCCCTCTGCAACTATGGCATCTGCTATTTGAAATATTACAACCGGATCGGTTAAAAAATGCTGGCCAAGACTTTTTTTAGTTCTAAAAGACATTAATTATGGTTTGATTTGAGATGAAGATATGTGAGGGTTAACGTAAGGTAAACTAACCAAAGCTTAGATATTCGGTAAGGCTGTATTTTTTATTCATAAACCTGAGATTTAGCTTTAAGCCGATTAAATATTACTGCAATAGTGATGTGTTTCAATAATACGTACTTTTTAGCGCAGCATTAAACCGGATTTTGCTAAAACCGAGCATACATATTCAAATAAATGACGACCAAAGTGATTTTCTCCTTATTTATGTTGTAGGACAGCATTGTTGTAGGACAGCATGTAGTATTACTATATGGTTTTCTGTATCCTAAAGAATAAGATTTGTAACTTGAGCAATGCTTAACGTACTTCTTACAAATAATCACCCCATTATAAATAAATGAGCTTACTGGAAAAAATTGGATTAGGCCAAAAGAAAAAGGAACTGGCTCCTCTTATTGGTGAGAAAAAGAAAAAAGAGCGGGAAAAATATTCGTTAAAACAAAATCCCTACGTCCGCTTTTTTATAGTTGTTTTCTTTATAGCACTTACCGTTTTTTCGTTGCCTCAAAATCCCGTTAACACGGGCTTGAATTACACGCAGGGACAACCCTGGAGAAATCCCGATCTTACGGCACCTTTCACTTTTGCACTCAATAAAACCGAAAGTGAAATTGAACAGGAACGCCAACAAATTAAAAACTCCACCCCTCCTATTTTCAGGATGGACCCCGGAGTGCCCCTTGCCATTCAGTCCAGGCTCGACTCCATCTATCGCGACATTCAACCCGTATTGGAAGCCTATGCCGACTGGCAGGCTGTAAAGCTCAATGAAACCTCCTCAACTTACGACGACAGTCTGAAATTTATACAGGAATTAAAACTGTCTGAAATAGAGCTCACAGAACCTTCCTGGCAGGTACTGTTAGACAGTTATGCCCGTGTGCAGCAACAAAATCTATCTTCCAGCCAGTTTGTGGGCGTAAGCGTAAAGCAGCGGCTTGAGCTTTTAATTGAAGAGCTGATGAATCAGGGTATCATCAACCGAAATAAAAGCACCTTAGATTCGGATAAAATAACCATCCGAAATAATGTAGAAAGCACCGAACAGGCGGTTAATATTTCCCGCGTACGAGATCTTCGGGAAGCCAATCAGTTTGTACAATTCAGGCTCAATCAGGCTTTTGAAGAGGCCCGTGCCCGCCTTGCTTTAGAGCTTTATAACAAAGTGATAATGCCTAACTACAAATATAATGAGGAAGACACCCAGGCACGCCTGCAAGAAGCATTAGCTACCGTTTCAGAAACCAAAGGAGCTATTGCCCAAGGTCAGGTAATTATTCGTAAGGGTGATTTGGTAAATCCCGAGCGCGCCAACATCCTTGAAAGCTTGGTAGAAGCCCGTTCCGAAAATGCTACCAGTATTGAAAAATGGGTTCGTTTTGCCGGTCAGCTGGTGGTTATCATCGCCGTGACCTTTGTCTTTTTTATGTACCTCTATCTCTATCGGCGAAAAATCATTTCTAATAACGCCATGTTCTTCCTGGTATTCCTGATTATGGGGCTTGTTTCATTAGGCTCGGGGCTTGTGAATTATTTTGACTTTGCCGACCCATACATCATTCCCATTGCCATAGCTCCCATTGTACTCACTATTGTTTTTGACTCAAGAGTTGGATTGGTGTCGTCCATTACGCTGGCGGCACTGCTGGGACTGGTAAACGGAAATGACTTTGAGTTTGTGGTAGCCACATTTGCAGCCTGTAGTTTGGGCGTATTTTCCGTTCGGGATATTAAAGACCGTGCCCAGTTTTTCTTTACCACACCCGGTATTGTTTTTGTGACCTACTTTTTGGTGGTTGGTTCTTTTAAAGTAGCCACACTCAGCGGCTGGGACATGTTCCTTTCTGATTTGATGTACATTGCTATCAGCTCCGTGTTCATTCTTTTCACCTACCCTATCATTCTTCTGTTTGAGAAGCTCTTTGGCATAACCACCGATTTCACCCTTATTGAGCTGGGAGATACCAATCAACCCATTTTAAAAGAACTGATGAACAAGGCACCGGGCACGTTTCATCACAGTTTACAGGTTGCAAATTTATCTGAAGCAGCTGCTTCTGCCATTGGCGCCAACTCGCTGCTTTGTCGGGTAGGCGCGCTCTATCACGACATCGGCAAGATGGTGAAGCCCGAATACTTTGTCGAAAATCAAAGTAAAGGCTCTAACGAACATGACAAGCTGAAGCCGCAAATGAGCGCCATGGTTATTAAAGCACATGTTAGTGAAGGCGTTAAAATGGCTGAGGAAGCCGATTTGCCTGAGGTTATCGTTGATTTCATAAAAACCCATCACGGCACTTCTGTGATCCGCTTTTTTTATGAAAAAGCAAAAGAGGATGAAGACATGCGCAGCAAGCTGCAGGAAGATCAATTCCGTTACGAAGGTCCGCTTCCCTCCACAAAAGAAACCGGTATATTACTGCTGGCCGATGGCATTGAAGCCGCCTCCCGCGCTATGAAAAATCCTACTTACAGCAAGCTGGAAAGTTTAGTAAATCGCATGGTTGACGACCGTGTTGCAGAAGGCCAGCTGAGCCATTGTCCGCTTACCTTTCGCCATCTTCAGGTTATAAAAGAAACGTTCTTAAATATATTGGTGGGCGTATATCACAGCCGGGTTGAGTATCCGGAAGACAAAGAGCGCGAGAAGGAAGAAAAAGCCAAGAAAGAAGCGGAAAAATCGTTGAATGAAAAAGCTGAGGAAAAGCCGGAAACGGAAAAAGAAGAAGAATCAGAAAAAGCTGAATAAATGGCTTTTAAGCAAGAGTTAGACCTGTATCTCCAGTTTATTAAGCTTGAAAAAGGCCTTACCGAAAACTCTGTAATTTCATATAAAAATGACCTTGAGCGCTACTTCCGTTTCCTGATTTCGGAAAAGAAAATGAAGGACCTTGCCGGGGTTTCGCTCAATCATATTGAAGATTTTTTGAATTTTCTGGTTGATGAGCAGCTGCTTTCCGCCAGTTCTTTGGCTCGTAATATTTCCAGCATCCGCAGCTTCCACGAGTTTGCCGTTGTGGAAGGCATCACCAAAGCCAATCCCGCAGAACTGGTAGAACTGCCTAAAAAAGCATCCAAACTGCCCGAAGTGTTAAATCGGGATGAAGTAGAACGCCTGCTCGGTACGCCTGATCTTACCACTTCAGCCGGCATCCGCGATAAAGCCATTTTGGAAACGCTATACGGAACCGGAATGCGAGTAAGCGAGCTCACCGGCCTGGAGCAAGACCGCCTTATTTTTGAAGTCGGATTTATTCGCGTGGTTGGAAAAGGAAATAAAGAGCGTCTGGTACCTGTCGGGGAAATTGCTCAAGAGGCTGTTTCTCATTATTTGGAAGCCGTTCGTCCTCAGTTCTTTAATCCTGAAAAAGCTCATAAAGCCAAAAACAAAGTATTCCTAAGCATGCGCGGCAGCGCGCTTTCGCGGATGAGTATTTGGAACATTGTGCAAAAAGCAGCTGAAAAAGCGGATATCCAAAAAAACGTATATCCTCATATTTTCCGCCACTCCTTTGCCACCCATCTGCTGGAAGGCGGTGCCGACCTGCGGGCCGTACAGGAAATGCTGGGCCATTCCTCCATCCTCACCACCGAAATTTACACGCACATCGACCGCTCGTTCCTGCATCAGGTACACAAAGAATTTCACCCCCGGGCTTAGTTTTTGGGGTGATGCCATTTTTTGTGGCAATAGAGGGACTGAGCAGTTCTTAACTTTTTTATTTTCTCTCAGATTTCCGCATAGGAATGCGCGGAGTTCCGCTGAGGGTTTAAAAAAACTCTGCGAAACACTGCCCCAAACTAAGCGCCACTCTGTGGTGATAAAAAATTGGTGTAAAGGCTTTAGTTCTTAATCTCCACTGATGTAGCTTCCCATGTTTTATAACAAGAACGAGCTTCTAAATCCCATTCATTCTAATTCACCTAAAACCTTGATTTATCGTTTCTATTTTAAAGAACAATACAGGGCTTTTTTAATAGTTTTAAAAGTAAGTATGATTGCTTTACCTTATAATCTCAAAATTCTTTTACGTAAACATTAATTCATTCCTATGACTTTCTTACTACGCTCCCTCGTTTTATCCCTTCTGCTGGTTTTTGTCTCGTTTTCGACAAATGCGCAGGTTTTAAACTCAAAATCGTATGAAAACGGCCTGGTTGTTACAGCCGATAAGTACGCATCCGAAATTGGAAAAGAAATTCTTCAACAGGGCGGAAATGCCGTTGACGCAGCCATTGCCGTTCAGTTTGCACTGGCTGTAACCCTGCCAAGAGCCGGAAATATTGGTGGCGGTGGATTTATGGTCGTTCACCTGGCCAATGGCGAAACTGCCACGCTCGATTTCCGTGAAAAAGCGCCGGCCAAAGCAACCCGAGACATGTACTTGCGTGATGGGGAATTTAAGACAGACCTGAGCTGGGAAGGTATTTTAGCTCCGGGCGTGCCAGGCACGGTAGATGGAATGGTTAAAGCCTCTGAGCGGTATGGAAAACTTCCCTTAGATGCACTGCTTCAGCCCGCCATTAAACTGGCCAGAGAAGGATATCCGCTCAGCTTCAGTCAGGCCCACGACCTCAACAAGCGCAAAGATATATTCTTAAAATATCCCGCTTCGGCCAAGTACTTTACCACCGGAGATGCTTCTATGTTTAAAGAAGGGGATTTATTCGTACAAACCGATTTAGCTGAAACCCTGGAACGAGTTGCCCGCTTTGGACGTGAAGGCTTTTATTCCGGTCCGGTTGCCGATCATATTGTGAATGAAATGAAGCGCAGCGGAGGTATTATTTCATACAAAGACCTGCGCAATTACAACAGCAAATGGCGCGAAGCTGTTACCGCCGAATTCATGGATTATAAGCTGCATATTATGCCACCGCCAAGCAGCGGAAGTATTGCCGTAGCTCAAATATTGGCTATGATTGATAATTATGATTTAAAAGAAATGGGCCATAACTCTGCCGACTATATCCACGTAGTGAGCGAAGCCATGCGCCGTGCTTTTGCCGACCGCTCCTTTTATTTAGGAGACCCTGACTTCGTGAATGTTCCGGTAAAAGAGTTAACCGGTCAGGCTTATAACAACAAACGCATGGAAAGTTTTCAGCAGGATAAGATCACTCCTTCCAGCTCGCTTTCGCACGGTAAAATCGAAGGGTTTAATGAATCTACCGAAACCACCCATTTCTCAATTATTGACAAAGATGGAAATGCCGTTGCGGTTACTACCACGCTCAATGGTTCTTTTGGAAGCCACGTTGCCGTAGAAGGAGCCGGCTTTTTACTGAATAACGAAATGGATGATTTCTCAGCCCAGCCCGGAGAACCCAACGCCTACGGACTAATTGGGGCGGAAGCAAACGCCATTGAACCCGGGAAGCGAATGTTGAGCAGTATGACTCCAACTATTGTAACTAAAAATGGCAAAGTGGACATGATTTTAGGAGCTGCCGGCGGTCCCCGAATTATAACCGCTACGCTACAGAGCTTTTTAAATCGTGCTGTTTTTGGGATGCAGTCTCAGCAGGCAACAGCAGCAGCTCGCTTTCACCACCAGTGGCTGCCCGATGCGCTGATGCTGGACCAGTATGGAATCAGTCCGGATACCAAAGCCCTTTTACAAGAAAAAGGTCATAAACTTTTTGAAATTCCCGGAATTGGACGTGCGCACAATATTTTCAAGGATGATGACGGCAAGTACTCAAGCGGTGTAGATCCCCGAGGCGATGGCTATGCCTCCGGTTATTAACTTTGCTGAATTCTTCTATATTAGATGAGCTGAAATATTTAATGATTCATCACATCTGCGTACTTTTTCATGGAACAATCTTACGAATCGCTATCGTGGCAAGAAGACCACTTGGTAATTTTAGATCAAACGCAGCTTCCCTTACGTGAAATTTATTCTGACTTAAATACTGTTGGACAAGTTTGGGAAGCTATAAAAAAGAAAAAAGTACGCGGTGCACAAGCCATAGGCATTGCCGCCGCTTATGGTTTGTATTTGGGAATCCGGGATTTGGATTCAAAAACCTTCACCAGCTTTAATGTGGAGCTGAATCGTTGGATTGAATATCTGGAATCATCTCACCCCGCTGCTGCTAATATAAGCTGGGCACTGCAGCGGATAAGCCAAACCGTTTTTGCCAACAAGGATAAAGATTTGGAGGAAATTAAAACCATTATTCTTAAAACGGCCCAAACCATACATGCTGAAGGCCGCCGTGTTAGCATAAAAATTGGAGAAATTGGTAAGGAGCTGATTGATAAAGATGCGAACCTGCTAACCCACAGTAATACCGGTAAATTAGCAGCCGGAGGTTTAGGAACGGCTTTTTCTGTGATGGTGCACGCCCATCGGGATGATAAAGATATTCACGTTTGGGTTGATGAAACCCGACCGCTTTTGCAGGGTGCCCGACTTACGGCCTGGGAAATGAAAAAAGCTGAAATTCCATTTCATCTCATTTCTGATGCAGCCGCCGGATGGCTGATGAAGTCCGGCAAAGTTGATATGGTTCTTGTAGGTGCCGATTGCGTTACCGCCAACGGCGATACAATAAACAAAATAGGAACCTATTCATTAGCTGTGTTAGCTAAAGAAAATGACATTCCATTTTACGTGGCCCTTCCGGCTTCAACTTTTGATGTGGAAACAGAAAACGGTACAGATGTTGAACTTCCGCAGCGTGAGCCTGAAGAGGTCCTTAACTTTGGCAATACTCCCATCACCCCAAAGAAAACCAAAGCATATAATCCCGGATTTGACGTAACGCCTCACCATTACATAACCGGATTTATTACCGAGAAGGGCATCATTTCATCTGATTTTAAAAAACAGATAGCGGAAATCGCGCACTGAATATTTCCGGAATTATTCCTCTGCATCCTCCTCATCAAAAGGAATACTTTCGTTGGATTTGTGAATGAGTGCCGTGATATAGACCGAGTTTCCCACTATCACCCCGGCGGCAATAAGTATATAAACATGGGTGGCTAACATAAAGCTTAAAGCATAGCCTGCTGCTGCGCCAATGCTTATGCTTAACATCCACCAAACAAATGCTTTCATGGTTATTTACTGCCTTCTGTTACTGTGATAGCGTGTTTAGAGATACGTGCGAACAAGAGTTTAATTTTCTATTTATGAAATATGCTGAAGCACCGTTCCGGCTTTTACCTGATTGTGTGAACCACTCCAAACGGGCTCACCATTCTTCAGAACTATTACCTGTGGCGACTGATGCTCAATATCCAATTGCGCTGCAATGAATTGAGAAAGAGGGCGCCGGCTGATTACATCTACCATATAAAAATCGGCTTTTTCTGCATCTTCAGCCTCCATAGATTCTAAGTTATTTAAAGCAAAATAGCTGACCGCACACCGTGTGCTGTGTTTATATAACACAACGGGTTTATCTGATGAGTTGGCTATAATAGCTTCCAAATCTTGCTCTGTCCGGATGTTCTTCCAGCTTATAGCCGATGCTTTACCCTTTTCACTTCCAAATAAATTTCCAACAGATTTTAAAATACCCATGACTTTCTTATATCCGTAGTTGAAATGTTTGTTTTAAATATACAAGTATTTTACTATTTGATGAGATAAATGAATTATTTTGAACCATTTTGTACTGATTCGCATTTAATACTCTGAAATGGAAGTATCCTATTAACTTCAAAAAAAGCACAATATTATGAACACACAAGTAAAAGCACAATGGCTTGGACACTCTGCTTTTAAGCTGGAGAGCCAAAGCGGGAAAATTATTTACATAGATCCTTTTCTTAAAGAAAATCCCTCTACTCCCGATGAGTTTAAAAATGTAGAAAAAGCAGATTATGTTTTGCTAACTCATGGCCACGAAGATCATGTTGGCGATACGCTCGAAATTGCCAAAAATACGGGAGCCAAAGTAGTAGCCATTGTAGAACTTATAGGTCTGCTTCAGGAAGAAGGACTGCCCGAAGACCAAGCCATTGCTTTTAATAAAGGCGGAACCGTGCATTTTGAAGACTTTTCGGTTACGCTGGTGTCTGCCAATCACACCTCTTCCTACAAAAATAAATATGCGGGAGACCCGGGCGGATTGGTGCTTTCTTTTGAGGACGATATTTGTATTTATCACATGGGCGATACCAATATGTTTGCAGATTTAGAACTGTATGGCGAACTGTATCGGCCGCATGTGGTACTGGCCCCTACCGGCGATCACTTTACCATGGGCCCTGAAGAAGCCGCTTATGCCGTAGAGCTTGTTGGCTGCGAAATAGCCGTTCCCATTCACTACGGAACCTGGCCTCCCATCGACAGCGACCCGAATGAATTTAAGGAAGTGCTGGAATCAATCACCGATACGGAAGTACTGATACCCAAAGCAGGTGATAATTTTTTGGGCTGATTTATAAATGATTAGACAAGCTAAGCCACAATTTTAAGTATTGTGGCTTTTCTGTTACGTAAAAGTTTTTCAACTCTTTATTCACATTATCTCTTAAAAGTAATAATCAGTATCTTTGTTGATTAAAAATAAAAACGCTCCTTTATGAGTAAATTGTTAGCGTCGTTGAGAGAGGAAGAACTGAAAGATGTGCAAAAAGGACAGCAGCTTCTATATCAGATCATCTCACAAACGCACCAGAATTTAGGGAAACAGCTTAAGCAGGCACTGAAACTAACTACCCAGCTCTTTGACCTGGAGTTAGGAATCATTAGTTCAGTTAAGGGTGATGAATATCGTATTGCATATTATTATGCAAACAATTGCGAAATTGAAGCTGAAGGTTCCACTTCTTTGGACCAAACCTATTGCAGCAAAGTTATACAAAAGGGCGATCTGCTTGCACTCAACATTTCCGATGAGGAGTGGGCGGAAGGCAGCTTCTGCTTTCCAAATTTCAAAATGGATACATATTTAGGAGTGCCCCTTTATTTAGATAATGAACTGTATGGAACCTTAAGCTTTGCGGGCCAAAAAGAGAATAACTCGGGCTTTTCGGCAGCTGACAAAAACTTGGTTAAACTGCTGGCACAGTGGATAAGTTCTGTTTTAAAGAGACAACAGGTTGAAGCTAAGCTGAGAGAACGAGAGCAACGTTATGAGGTTATCTCAACAAATTCGGCCGATATGGTTTGCCTTCATGCCTCGGATGGTACCTATAAATTTATCTCCCCTTCTGTAAAAAAGATACTTGGATACACGCCACAAGAGCTGCTCGGGAAAAACCCATATAACCTTTTTCACCCCGATGACCAAGAACGTATTAGAAACGAATCGCACCAAAAGGCATTAAAGAAAGAGCCGGCAAGCAATTTCCAATATCGTATTAGAAAGAAGGATGGCAGTTATATTTGGTTTGAAACTTCTACTGAAAGCATCACTGACGAAAATGGAAATGTTATAAAGCTGCAAACTACTTCCCGGGATATTTCGAGCCGAAAGAATTTGGAAATATTGTTTTCTGAAGCTCAGAAAATGGCGCATGTTGGAGGATGGGAATTTGATTTACAGTCGGGAGCTTTAACGTGGACTGATGAAGTGTATCGAATTCATGAACTTCCGGTTGGTAAACCTTTAAAAATTGAAGACGGTTTAAGTTTTTATCCGAAAGATGTAAAAGAAGTTGTAGAAACTTCTATCCAAGGTGCCATTGAGCACGATCTGGATTGGGATATTGAGGTTCCTTTTGTGACAGCTAAAGGCCATAATAAATGGGTGCGCGCAAAAGGAAGAGCCGAATTCCTGGAAGGTAAAGCCTACAAATTGTTAGGCACCTTTCAAGATGTGACTCTGCAAAAGGAATTTGAGAAAAAAATACATGAGCAAAACGTACAGCTCCAAAACCTTACCGAAACTAAAGACAAGATATATTCTATTCTTGCTCATGACTTAAAGGGTGTATTTTTTGGGATTAGTGGAATGTTAGGGCTTATAAAAGAAGACTTAGAGGATTACACAGAAATTGACCCTACTCTGTTCAGTCAGCTTAGTTTAGTGGAATCATCAACCAATCAGGCACAGCAACTTTTTGAAAATCTCCTGCACTGGACCCGCCTGCAAAGCAATGCCTTAAGGCCGGATTTTTCGGAAGTTGATTTATCAAAAGAAATTCACAAGGCTGTCAAATTATTTCATTCCTCAATCGAGAATAAAAACCTGATTCTTTCATTAGATTTTGATGAAGAACTGACTCTGATCGGCGATGCTAATATGCTTTCAACCATAATACGTAATCTCATTTCTAATGCAATTAAGTTCACCCTTAAAAATGGAACTGTTAGTGTTGAAGCAGAAAAATCAAATAACACCATTCAGCTCAAAGTTTCTGACACCGGCATTGGCATGCCAAAAGGAGTAGAAAAAAATCTATTTAACCCGGATAAACGACCGGGCCGAAGTGGAACAAAAAATGAAAATGGGAACGGGCTGGGCTTACTTTTAACTAAAGAAATGGTGCAAATTCATAAAGGTACTATTTCTGTAGAAAGCGAAGAAGATAAGGGAAGCCGGTTTACAATTACGCTTCCCGTTAATCCCGAATAAATCATGTTAAAAAAGCTGATTTTCTCTTTATAGAAAAATTCTTCTTTTAAATTGAGTAGTGCAAAAGCCACACTAAGAAAAACCAAAGAATGGGAATTCCTTCTGCCCAAAATGAAGCATAATAGGGATTTTGTTCCTGTTTGGCGTTCCAGATAAAAAAGAAGGTTAGCAGTGCTATTGTAGCATTTATCGCTATCTCAAAAACCAAAATTTCTACTTCTATAATATTTAGCACAAACATGCCCAGCAGTGCCACTCCGCCAATCACCCGCACGGTGCCGATGCCTAACCGCTGAGGGAGCGTACCTAACGAAAGCTCGTCATACTTCAAGTCTCTGATTTCGAATGGCAGCGTGAGCGCCAGCACAAACAGAAAGCGAGCGGTAAACTCCAGTATCACTTCAGTAAAAATCATTTCCGTTTTTCCAATAAGTGGAATGGCTACTGTGGCACCGGCCCAAACCAGAGCAATAATATAAATTTTCAACCCGCTCATCATCCGTAAATTTTTGCCCTTATAAAAAGGGAAAGCATATAAAATGGTGAGGCCTCCAAAGGCGATACTCGTCAAAATAATGGAAATGGGAAGATATGCACCGGCATAAATCAGTCCTAAAAAACTGATGGAAGTCCATATTCTTATTAACCGGATATTAGGAGTAATTTTAAGATGATGGAGATTACTTACACCTGCATATTTTACAAAATTATAGCCGACCACGCTCCCAAAAAACATAAAAAGCAACAGCTTGTCATCAAGTTCGAAACCGAATTCTAACAGCGTAACGGCCGTTAAAGAAGCCACACTCAAGGCTACATGAGTACTGCTTTTTATATAAAACCGGAGGAACAGGTGCAGGGTTTTCATCAACCCAAATTTATGCATTTTCGCTAACACATCAATAACGGCATTTCTTGTATTGTACTTTTCCCTTAGCAGCACATACTTTTACTTGAAGATGGTTAATGATTATTTATATTCGAACAACCGCAATAACCACATGTATATTCCTATGAAATCCCTTTATCGCTACCTATTCCATAATATGCTCTTTTTATTGGGCGTGATGCTTCTCGCAACAGCGTGCAGCTCAGGCCCGGAGCCGGTCACCAAAGAAGATTATCAGCGAGCCGAAAAATTCTTGGCTCAAAACACATACTCGCTGGTTCACGGTACTATTTCGGGTGAGCAATGGCTGGATGACGACCTCCTCACGTATCGCCATTCTCTGGCTGATGGAACTGAATTCGTGCTCGCCAATCCCAAAGAAGGAACTGCGGAACGCGCCTTTAATCATGAGCGTCTTGCCGATGTGCTTTCCGGAATGATGGACGAAGACATCACCCCGCTAAAGCTTCCATTTCGAA
This sequence comes from uncultured Balneola sp., assembly GCA_964505215.1. Classification (GTDB taxonomy): domain Bacteria; phylum Bacteroidota; class Rhodothermia; order Balneolales; family Balneolaceae; genus Gracilimonas. The sequence goes on along the minus strand of CAZDGU010000010.1, from coordinate 30,125 downwards.
GTTTTGAATTTTCTGACGATCGGGAAAGCATTTCATTTTCTGCTAAAGGAAAAGATTATACCTGCAATACAGCTGATTATGAATGTGAAATTACCGGCTCTACCATTCGCGCCAACTGGAATGAATCGGTTTCTCCGGATGGAAAAAAAGCCGTGTATATATCTGACAAGAACTTATATATGCGAACCATTAGCAGCGGAAAAGTAAGACAGCTGACTTTTGACGGTAAAGAAAATTACGGCTACGCCACCAATAACGCCGGCTGGACGCGCCGTGATAATCCGGTGCTGTTATGGTCGCCCGACTCAAAGCGAATTGCTACTTTTAAGCATAACAGCCGGGGTGTGGGCATGATGTATTTAACCTCAACCAAAGTGGGCCATCCGGATTTAGAAGCTTGGACCTATCCCCTGCCCGGCGACAGCGTGGTGTTTCGAATTGAGCGCGTGGTTATAAATTTAGAATCTTCTCCCCGCGTAGTTCCGCTTAAGATGGAGCCCGACGCGCACCGTTCTACTATCAGCGACCATATTGCCGGTTGGGACGGCACCTTTTTAGATGTGGAATGGAGCGAAGACAGCAAAGAGCTGTTTTTTGTATCCTCCTCAAGAGACCATAAGGTGGCACATTTAAAAGCTGCAAATCCGCGCACCGGAAAAGTTCGTTCTATATTGAGAGAAGAAGTTGATACCTTTTTTGAATCCGGAAATAACCAAATTAACTGGAACATTCTGGAAAAAACGAATGAGTTCATCTGGTTTTCGCAGCGCGATGACTGGGGACATTTATATTTGTATGATTTACAGACCGGAGAGCTTAAAAATCAAATTACTTCGGGCGATTGGAACGTGCTTCAGGTGCGTCGCATAGATGAGGAAAACCGAGTCATTTATTTCACCGGCTCGGTACGGGAAGAGGGTGATCCTTACTTCGAATATTTTTATAAAATCAATTTTGACGGTTCCGGTTTAACGTTGCTTACGCCGGGTGAATTTCATCACCAAATTAGAATGGCAGAAAGTGGAAATTACTTTGTAGATACCTACAGCACGCCAACCACTCCGCCCGTTTCCGTAATTCGAAATGTGGATGGTGAAGAAGTCGTAAAGCTTGCTGAAGCTGATATTTCGAAACTAAAAGCTCACGGCTGGGTGCCTCCTGTTCCCTTTTCTACCAAAGCACGCGACGGCGATACCGATTTATACGGGTTGATGTATAAGCCTTCCAATTTCAGTGCTTCAAAGTCTTATCCGGTGCTGAATTACCTTTATCCCGGACCGCAAACCGGCAGCGTGGGAAGCCGCGCCTTTCGCCCGGCCCGTTCCGATAAACAAGCAATGGCGGAGCTTGGCTTTGTGGTGATTGAAGTAGATGCTATGGGTACGCCCGGGCGGCCTAAATCATTCCACGAATATTACTATGGAAATATGGGCGACAACGGCCTTCCCGATCAAATTACTACCATCGAGCAGCTGGCTGAGCGACACAGCTGGATTGATGCAAGCCGTGTTGGAATTTATGGGCACTCAGGCGGTGGATTTGCTTCAACCCGAGCACTTTTTGCCTATCCTGATTTTTATGATGTGGCTGTTTCAGGAGCGGGAAACCATGATAATCGTAATTATGAAGATGACTGGGGAGAGAAATGGCAAGGCCTGCTCGAAGTTACCGGAAACGCCGGCACCGATTCCCAAACCACCAACTACGACAATCAGGCTAATCAGCTGCTGGCAGGTAACCTGAAAGGAAAGCTGCTGATTACGCACGGCACTATGGATAGCAACGTACCGCCATCTAACACCATGCTGGTGGTTGATGCGCTAATTGAAGCCAATAAAGACTTTGATATGATTATGTTTCCAAATCGCGGTCACGGTTATTACAGCGAACCGTACATGATGCGGAAGCGCTGGGATTATTTTGTGGAGCATTTGAAAGGAGTAACTCCGCCCAAAGAGTACGTTTTTGGGGAAGGAGAGTAAAACTTTTTCGTTCAGAAGTGTGTGAATTACAGGATTTCCGGTTTGGGCTAATTGGAACCGGAGGTTCACGCGTAACGAGAATGAGACAGCCTATTTGAGCAAACTCTTCAAGGGTTTAAAACCCTTGGAGAGTTTTCCCTAATAAATTAATGAGTCTATTTCTCAAACTTAGATTTTTCACTCAGGCTGGGACGTTTGTAACGAGTACAAGTCTTTCACCAAGAAGCACATTTATAATTTACAGAGCCTGTAATCAGACAAGGTGCTGCAATCCCTTGTCTCGGGCTTCCTAATATTTTGATGATAAAAAACCTGACAGGTTTCAAGCTTTATAACTGTAAAAAGCCATCATGGATTAAAACCTGACAGGTTTGCAAGCGTTGATGGAAGGTGCTGCATTAACTAATTGAAGCCGAAATTAGAACTAAAAGATTGTTGATTACCCTCGTCCCCTAACCTCCGGTTGGGGATGCATATCTGAACCTCCGGTTCAGAAATGTGCAGATTACATCATTTCTTTTACTTTATGCAATACACGAGGGTCCAGTTCCTCTTTGGAGCGTTTATTCAATAAATCTGCTTCCTGTTTTGAGGATAGATAAGGAACCACATCCAGCGCATAAAACCGGATACGCGGATCTCTGTCGTCCAGAAGCTCAGCTATTTTCTTTTCCCAAAACTCTTCATCCTTGGTATGATTAAACAATATTTGAAAAGCCTGTTTGCGAATTTCATAAGGGAAATTCCCGGTCATAAACCGCTGAGTAAGTGCTTCAGATTTAGCTGTAGAGTCCACTGAAATAGTTTCATTCAGTATTTTTAATGCTTTCCGCTGTCCTGCTTTTCCCTGCTCTAAGCTGTTTATCACAGAAAAAACCTCTTCCGTTTCTACCAGCTCCGTATATGTGGCCAAAGCTGCATCAAACAGCGTGTCTTCTTGGGTACGCAGCAGAGTATTTCGCACCGAATAGGCAACTTGTTCATTACCCGGATAGTTTACTAAAGCCTTTACGGCAGAAACTTGAGTAGCCAGGTTATCCGAATTCAGCTGATTCAGGAAGTTTTGCTCTGTGCCGGAGGCGCCCTGAGTAATGCCTGCCAGCGTTTGTAAAAAAGCGGCCCGTACTTTTGGGTCGGTTACCGATTGCAGCACATCCTGCACAGCCAGTTGTAAATCAGGATTATCCGAATAATTTCTGAGCTGTATGGCAGCCTGAATTTGCTCGTCGGGATTAGAACTGCGAAGCTGCCGGATTAAAAATATAAATGGCTTTTGTTCATTCAGATCCACTTTCACCTCTTCTACCGGAGTCAGCGTCACGTAGTCAACCCCGGATTCAAGCGGTACTGCCACGGTGTCGGAAGCGCCTGTAAATGCAATTTCAGCCTTTGTAGTATCCATAAAACCAAACTGTTTAACTTCAACGCCTATCAACGTCTTTACCGGCTCGCTTTCTGCCGTAAAAATCAGGTGCAGGCTGTTCTGCATTTCATCATACACATACTCAACCGCATACATGTAATGCTCATCTTGCCCGGCTCTGCCGTCCGGGCTTGGCATGTGGATATCACCCCAGAAGGCGCCTGTTTTATCGTACCAGTAATCGGCATAATCACTCCACCGCATCACCCCTGTACCCTGTTGAATAAGATGTGGGAAGGAAGCTTTCACCACATTTTTTTGGAAATCATTTTCAAAATTTTGAATTCCGCTTTGCCAGTTATTCCATGCGGAAATAGATTGCAGTCCATCCGGATTTTGCAGCAGCTGAGCGTCATCAGATGCTATCGCCAATGCTTTTAAAAACTCATAATTTGCATTCGGCGCATCTAAATAGCGGTGATAATTTCCGAGCCACTGTGCGGCAACGCCTCTTTTCAGCTGCGTGGAAAGCGAGCCTAAATTCTGATATAAATAAACAATACCTGCACCGGCCTGCACTTCCTCCCACTTATTATCAGGAAGTATGGCAATGGTTAACGTTTCGTATGGAAACTCAAAGCTGAATACATCTTCCAGTTTTTTAACTTGCTCAACGGCTGTAGCAAGCAGGTTTGAACGGACTTCCTCCGGCACCGTTTCGGAAGCATAAAGTGCAATTTCCTTCACTCCCGAGCGCGCACTTTCCTTCACAAAGTTACCAACTGCAAAAGTAATTCCTGTAACAGGAACCGGATTTTCAGTAACCCAGCGTACTTTTTTTGTTTCTGCTGAAATTATCTCATCTCCGGTCAGGCTGCCGTTAAAAGCAATGTTTAACTCGGCCGGAACCGTGAAAGTAGCATCAAAAGTTGCGGTTACTTCCGGGTGGTCGGGTAAGGGAATCCAGTGGCTGCGTGCCTGCGGATTCAAAGATGTCCACAAGTGGCCTGCGGCATCTTTATGAATTCCGTACGGGGACGTACTTTCCCAGGAAATCAGCACTTCTGTACGTTCGTTAGCATTTAACGTGTCGGGGAGATTTATAATCAGCGAATCGGAAACAACTTGAAAATCCAGCTTTTGTCCTTTGGAAGACACTTCTTTAACATCCAGATTAGAGGTATTAAAAACCAGCTGTGTTACCTTTGGCTGCTTCGATCTGAGGCTATACGTGCCACTGCCTTTTATAAGTGCCAAGCCGGGCTCTACTTGAATATTAAGCTGAACCTGATTCAGTTCAAAAGGCAGCGAAGGATATGCTTCATAATTCCAGTTAATTTCAGTATTAGAGCCGGACTGCGCAAAGCTCAGGGTGGTGCATATCAGTAATACTAACGCAGTGAATACGTGTTTTTTCATTTTTTACTTACGGTGTGCTTCAAATATTTCTTTTACTTTGGGGAAGAGTGCCTTATTGGTTGAGTAACCGTTACCGGAGTGAATGGTTTGGTTTCCTTCATTATCGCTGAAAACCCCTCCGGCTTCTTGTAGCACGGGTAACAACGCGGCTGCATCCCAGATACTCAGCTCCGGATCGTACATCAAATCGGCACGGCCGGTGGCTACCATCATGTGTCCGTAGGCATCACCCCACGTTCTGTGTAGTTTAGTTTTTTCCATGAGTTCCTCAAAAACTTCCTGCTGCCCCATAAGTCTGAATTTTTGGATTTCAGTAACTAAAAATGTTGCATCCTCCAGGCTTTGAGTATCGCGCACTTTGCAGGGTTCTCCATTTAAGGTAGCCCCATGGCCGATAGCCGCCGCACATAATTCTTTTAAAGCAGGTGCATAAATAATACCTACTTGAGGCTCATTATCAATCATAATTCCAATTAATGTGGTATAAAATGGAATGCCATGAATAAAAGATTTGGTTCCATCAATCGGATCTAACACCCACTGTATGGAACTGTCCGGATTTCTTTGTTCAAATTCTTCGCCGATAATACCATGTTCAGGATATCGTTTTTCAATTTCCTGACGAATTATTTGTTCAGTTTCTCTGTCAGCAATGGTAACGGGAGAGTCATCCGCTTTATTGATAACTTCTATATTTTTATTGAAGTATTTTAAGGTGTGATGTCCACCTATTTTTACAATTTCAGTTGCAGATTCAAGTAATTCTTTTATCATTGTTTGTTTATTCATCAAATTTTCAAATGAGTTCTTTACTATTGGTCAAAAGTCTAAAAATGAAACATATTCTAAAGCATTTATTGATTACAGCCTTCTGCTTTTTGCCAATATTCGCATACGCTCAGGACGGTAAGGTACGGCTAACCAGAGACAGTAAGTTAAGCATTAAAGGAAAATCAAATGTAAATGATTTCCGCTGTAAATCGGAGCATGCGCTTCATCAAGATTCTTTGGATTATTATTACCGAGTAACCGGCGACACAGTGCAGGTTGACGGTGTTTCTCTTTCGCTGGAAGTGAGCCAGTTTGATTGTGGAAAAAAAGGTATTAATCGCGACTTTAGAAGTACGCTCAAGTACGAAGAACATCCTTTTATTAAAATTATTCTTAATGAACTTATCATAAAAGAAGAAACCGGTATTATTCCGCGAGAGGCTAAAGTAACTATTATAATTGCCGGTATAAAGAGAGATTATATTGTACCACTCACTTACTTTTCGAGCAGTGAAGAACGCTTTATAGCCGGCGGACATAAAACCTTAGCCATGAGTGATTTTGGGCTGACGCCACCCTCGCCCCTCTTCGGCCTCATTCAGGTAAGCAATGAGCTGGATATTGAATTTGATTTGGTGATAACCCGTGCTCTGTAAATAATTATTCCCAAAACAGGCGGAATGATTATGGATTTAATCACCGGCTTTAGCCAAGTCCTACAATTTTTTCACGCAGATTCACGCTGAGGAAAACGCTGAGTTTCGCTGAAATCAAACCATAACCTCCGCGAAACTCCGCGCCAAACTCTGCGAGCCTCTGCGTGAAAAAAAGCCGCCGCAGAAGATAAATTGCCATATAATCTACCTATAAAACCTCTTAAAACAAGAAACTCTACATCTCACCCAGCTCCTCGGCCGGATTCCAAAAGTGCTGTTCCATATCAACAGTGTAAGCTTCTTTAAACGCAACGCCCTCCTGCTGCAGGCGCTCTCGCATGGTATCTCCCTCAAAATGGGCTCTCCCCGTAAGCTGTCCCAATCGGTTCAATACCCGATGCGCCGGCAGATCGTAGCCCAGCTTATAGTTTTTGTAATTATTCATGGCATAACCCACCGTTCTGGCAGCCGATGCCACTCCTAAATATTGGGCAATTGCCCCGTATGAAGTCACTTTTCCCTTCGGTATTTTTGCTACCACTTCATACACGCGCAAATAGAAATCACTCCCGGATTTTTTACTCATTCCAGCAGCTTTTTAATTTCTTTCAAGGAAGCCGTTTCACCTGATTTCCGCTCCGCAATTTTCACCGCTTCTAATCCCAGTGTTTTATAAAGCATAAGCAGTTCGGAATTAGCCTGCATACTTTTTATATGCTGTTGAATCGTTTCAACATCACCCCGGGCAATAGGTCCCGTCAGGGCATCGGTGACGCCCAGTTCTTCCACATTTTGCAGCGTATTTTGCATGAGCGGCATCATAGCCTGAAGCGCATGTTCCGGAGAAACCTCCCCCATTCCGGTTATTCGCGTAACCAATTCTGCCAAAACCACTAAATAGTTAGAAGCCACCACGGCCGAGGCATGCAGCAAAGGCTTCGCTTTAGGTAAAACCTCAAACGTTTTAGCCTCCATTATGTGAGCTATCTGCTCCAGCTCTTCCAGAAGCTCGCGATCTCCCTCCATATCAAACCAGATATCTTTGAAAGAAACCGTTTTTCTGGTAATGGCTTTCATGGGGTGAAATGAAGCCACTTTTGCCCCTTTTTCTTGTAGTGGAGCCAATATCTGAGAAGCGTGCGTGCCGGAACAATGCACAAAATGCACATCCGCCAAATCTTGCTTTCCCTCCGACAAACGGGCAACTGTGTCTGCAATAGCATCATCCGAAACGGTAATAAATACCGGCTGTCCGGCCGTAAAATTCAGCTCATTCAAGGACTGAGTGAACCGGGTTTCAGAATACTTATTTTGTATAGAAACAGGTACTTCTGAGCGGTTATACACATTTCTCACGGGGAGGCTTTCCTTCGTAAAAACGTGCAATAAAGCACTGCCCACGCTGCCCAAACCAACAATAGTAATAGAGGTCGGCTTCATGATTATGCGGGTTGGGGAACGGGGCGTACGGCGTAACCGCAAATGTGCGTGGCCGTATCAATATGATCTAAAAACTCAACATTATATCCCCAGGCTCGCGCAACTAAAATACCGCTCATAAAAGCACGTGCACCCTCTACAGTTTTTTTACTGCTGTTCAAATAGTTCAGCAAGCCCGATTCATTGTTATTAACCACTAACTCTCTCAGCGTTTCCAGCTCAGCGGGACTCCCGGCCGGCACATCACAACAAAAAACAAGAAGAGCATTTTTATGACGAAGAAGTTCATCTAAAGTAAACGCCAGCTCTTTAATTATGGCAGGATCATAACCGCCAATTTGCAGGCTCAGGATATTGAAATCTGTGAAGCAAGCCTGCAGCATGGGAAGCTGAGCATACAGGCTCATATCTTTGCTGTAGCCTTCATCAGCAATAAAAAAATCATCTTCTTCATCACAAAATTCATTCCGCAGAAAATCATCTGCGGGCACCTTCCCAAAACGACTTTCAAACCATTTATTAGAAGGCATGGAAAGCTTTTTATCCAGGTTATTTTTATGGGATTCGATAACCACTACCGAATCAAATTCCTGCTCTAAGGCCGTGTTGTACGTAGCGCAGATTTCCTTAAAATTCTGCTCGGTTATTTCATTCGGCACAAAAATCATGCGAACGGGGCTGCCGTGATTATGCTGTTTTGTTTGCTGAATGTACTGTTTAATCTCTTGTTTGCTGAGGTTTGATATCTTCATTGGATGGATATAAAATTAAAGAGCATAAAAAAACCCGGAGATACCTTCCCCTTTACGTTCAGGAACGGCACTTCCGGGCTTAGATAATATTGATCAAATATGTTCGCTATGATAAGCTAAAGCTATTTGATGATCTGTTTCCTTAAAACTACAAATTTCGAATAACTTATCATTATTAAATTTCACCGAAAACTCATCTTCTTTATTTTTTTGGATAGACAGTTCATGCATGTTGGTTCTAAGTCCGGTGCCCATACATTTAACAACGGCTTCTTTAATAGTCCACAGGCGCAGCGGATCTTCTTCCGACAGCTCACTCCACTCATGCTTATTTAACATGCGCTTAACCACCTTGTCTCCAACATTACGTTGTAGGTGCTCGGCATCTAAACCAATATCATTAGCTAAAGAAACTGCACAATATACTTTTTCCTGAGAGTGCGAGAAGCTTACATACACGCGCCGATCGCCTATTTGTGCAAATGGCTTGCCCAGTTTTTCTTTGGTGAGCGAAACTTGATCAAAACCGATATTCTTTTCGTTTAACAGACGGTAAAAAAAATGCCGCACCGACAAATACTCTCCTTTCCTCCTGGGATTGGTAAACCCTTGAAATTCCTCCAGTTCGGGAGGAGATAAAATGTCCGTGGAATGAGCTTCTTCAATACCCGTCTCTCCCAGCACCACATCGTCCGGCCATTTGTTTAAATAAGAAGTATCCAGCGTTTTCATAGCTCCGTATTTACGGGTTAAATTACATCATCTAAATATACGAGTTTTAGCTGAAATGATTCCGGTGGTTATTTTTTGGGGTGCTTAATGCTGAATAGATTCTCTTTTTAAGTTTATTTCTGCTGTCGGCAAATAAATCATCCAATTTCCTTCCCTCCGCGGGTGCACCTTCAAACATTCCTCTATTTATAATGGGTAACTGATACGCGTCAATACGCACGTCCACTTGGTCTGCAAATTCATCTTTGATAGTAAAACCTGTTACATCTTCCTGATAGTTTGTTAACTGATCCGGATACAGCAGCGCTACTTCATCAATCTTAAAACGAACAGCATAAGCCAGCACCTGATATAAATCAGATTGTAAGACTCCTTTCTTTGGATTACTCGAGTCGTTGTACACCATTTTGTATTTTGTATCTGCAATAACCTCTTTCTCAGCAGTTTTAAGAATGAGATCCGGTTTCAGTGGAAAAGTCTTGTCTTGATCTAAATGAATAGATGATGATTGAGATACTGCTGTAACTCCTTCCATTTCCTTCTCTATAAATCCGTATATAAAATCCTCAAACAGGTACTCCATTGGTAAAAGGAAAGCAAACAGCTTCAGGTCGTTTTTATAATCAAAGGAGACGGCATGATTTAGAAATAAATGACAGTAATCTCTGACCGTCTCAAACTCAGAAAATGCGGGGTTGAATTGAATGGATGCACATTCTTCCGCTGTGGCAGGCATATCAGACACTTCATCCAAGGTGAATAGAATTTCCCTTAAGTATTTCTTCGACTCATCGCTTTCTGTCTGTTTTATAAGAATATTGGTCACATATTTAATAATCTGATTAAAGCGATTATCGAGCACAAACGGATCAAAAATACAGTTAACCTTATGCCATCGTCCTCTTGACAGGTTTTGGTTTATATAACGATTAATATCCAGCCTTCCCCGAACAAACTGCACTTCGCTCCGGACTTCTTCATATTGCTGATATATGGAATGTCCCAACAGCTCTCGGGTGTACTTCGCGAATAAGTAGATTAACACCTCAAAGAAGTCACTCTTTTCTGCATCTAATGAAGTCTGATAGCTCGGAAACTTGATCTTACGGCAATAGCTGAGCCACCATAATATATGCTGCTGCATTGCGCTGAGGTCGTCCCGACTCACCTCTCGCTCATCATCAAAAAAGATTTTAGGTAACAAATTGATTTTCTGTTCCTGATAATGAATCACCCCAACATATTTGTTGGATTTAATTTCCTCAGTTCGATGAAGAAATTGAAGGAAACGTTGGGCTTCAATTTTGTTATCCTCTTCTTTGTCATTCCCATAATAATATCCATTCTTCTCCCTCTGATTCCAGATCTCATCCAAAAACTCTTCAAGCCCTTCCAGTTCATCAGTGAAATTGGCCTTATTCTGATATTCAAACAGATTGATCATTTCTTACCGGTTATGCGCAGTGGCCAGCTATTCTCTTCAATTTGCAGATCAGCATACTCCAGAATGCTTTTCACTTCTTTCTCATCATTCATGAAGTACTCAAGCAGCAGAGGTATTATCTTTCGGTTCATTCTTTGCTTTAAGGTCGTATCATTTTCCATAAAGTAACTATGCCCAATCTGGAAATCATGCCCTTTCAGCTCCACAATCCGTTCATTGATCTTTTTGAGGACATCTTTATCATGAATGACCTCCCCATCGATTTGATATTTTGGATACATGGCCTCAAATTCAAACCGCCGGCGAAGTGCTATATCAAGCAAGGCAATAGATTTATCAGCCGTATTCATAGTGCCAATTATGTACAGATTTTCCGGAACCGAAAAGGATTCTCCGGATGGTAATTTAGCCGGTATGTGCAGCTCTCGACCATAGCGTTTATCCGGTTCAATTAACGTAATTAACTCACCAAACACTCTGGATATATTTGCACGGTTAATTTCATCGATGATAATTACGTAGTTCTTTTTTTCTGTCGATGCCTCTTGAGTATTATTCTCCTCTACCAAATCTTTAATAAGCCTATAAGTATTAAAGAAATATGTAGCATGTTGTTTCGCCAAACCGGACACATTTTTTAAATCCCTAATTTCTCTTCTTTCAGTAATATTATTTTCAAAGAAATCTATTAGATCTGTAAATTTCATTCTAAACCCATTGAAACCTTTCCCATCTAACGTCCAGTTATCCGCAGAGTATCTAAAAGCGTCTTCTTCAACACCAATGAAGTACGCAGTTTCATTTATTCTTACTTGATCAGTACTCTCAATCACCTTTTCCTTTAAAGTATCTAAAGCTTCTTCAAATGCTTTTTTCTTGTTGAGCTCAACTGGAGCTTTTTTACTTTCTTTGTAATTAATTAATGCTTTATCAGCAATTCTTTTAAAAACTCCATCAACTCTCTTGAATGAAAGTTGATCACCTCCTTGTAAATCCGGCCTTAACCCTTGAATAAAGTCTTCATAACTGTAATTCTGATGGAAGGTGATGAACTCAATCGTTTCTCCAAGACCATCATTAAAGATTCGTTTAGCCTCATCATAATCTTCAATCTCTCGACCGGTAACAATTTCAGCAGCTCGTTTAATGGTCGAGTACGTTTTTCCGGTTCCGGGAGGGCCGTAAAAGATGGTATTCAATGGATGGTTTAATGTATTATCTGTCATCTTTATTTTCTCAATTCCCATTAGTTTTAAAATGCGAGCCACATAATCTGGATATGGCGTAATGTCTGTAAGGGTTTTTACAATATTATCTCCCTTTGGCTCTTCCCAAACCCCCTTGGCTGTCCAGTTCACCTCTCTTGTTGAATTAAAATCATTCCTTGTGTCATCAAAATAATAATCAGATGTCACTATGCCGTATCCGATATATTTACTTCGTCCTTTTTTAGCAATGATTACATCTCCCTTTCGGATTTCATTACAAAAGTCCCAGTTTGCTGTGGCATCATTCTTTTTAGAACTGTCGGTGTCGAATATGTCCTGTAACCTTTTAACAATCTCATCTTTTGTAGAGTATTGAGTTAAGTCCCCAAGACTCTCCCATCCAAGACGCATAACCCCATCTTGATAAAACTCCTCCCAGTGCTTAGCACTCGGTCCGGGTGAGTAAAGCCAGTATCGTTTACTATTCATTTTTATCTCTGCAGTTCTTGCAAGCGCTTCGTACTCTTCTTTTGTTGCCGAAAAGTTAGTACCCTGATTTCCTATATTTAAGTCCTTTAATTCCTCGACGTTCTTTATTTGATCATAGCTGATCGGATCATTTGCAAGATTATGAGTAATTCGAATCCGAACCTGATCGAAGGCATCATCATCAGGTTTATCAAAATAGTAGGGAGCCTCTACTTCGTTAACTTCATCCTCATATACATCAGACTCAATTTCCGCCAATGCATAAACTCCTCGTTTGTTACCCGATGCCCAAAGAATTACTTTGTCTCCCGGCTTAATTCTATCTTTGTGAGCGTTAACTCTCCACGTTGTAAGTGTTTCATCTTTAAGTGACTGCTCAATATCAAATATGGATGGATTGCCCTGAAACAACCAGTAATTTGACGATGCTTTCCCTCGCATATTTATCCGTAATACATCCTCTTTTTTTCTCTCCTCATTCCACAGCCAAGCCTCGTAGGATATTTCATAGAAGGCTTTATCCGTTTTAGCTCTCAACTGCTTCAGTATGTCTAAATATTCTTCCCAGGTTGCGAAAGACGGATTTATACTTAACACTTCGCTCAAATATGGGATGGTCGGTCCATTGATTGGCAAATACTGTTCCGGCTTAACGTAAAAGAGTGCTTCCGTAAGCTTGGTTTCTGCAACGTTTTGAATATTTAGTATATCCTGAAATTTGTCATTAGTTATACCCTCATCTAAAGTGCTTTTAAAAAAACTCCAGAGCCGATGAATTTCATTGTTGGTACGATCTTTCTTATAGGGGAAAAGCCAAACTTTCTGGGCATTAGCAGAGGGTAAGCCCTTTTCATCGTTAGGCACTTCCACTCCAGTTTCTTTTGCCACATTCTGTAATATTTTTAACCGTTTAGCCGGACCATATTTATTGATGTAGCAAAAGAAGGTAAAAGGATCTATTTCTTCCAGCTCTATAGTGCTTCCCTCCTCATCACGATCATTAAAAATAGTGGCACCGGCATTTTTGAGAAGATCTATGAGCTCTTTTTGGCTATCCTTTTTACCGGAAATGTATTCAACAATTTCTTTATGAGTTTGTACCCAGCTAAATTTGTTATCCGAATTACTCATTTGATTCAGTTCTAATTAAAATATGTATGCAATTGCAGTTCGAGTGGCTCTGCCCAACATTCTTGAAAGCTCTTCACGTACCGCTAAACACCGTTATTTTGTTGTGAAGTGTGGTTATTTCAATGACTTAAAATAGCAGATTTAATATTAAATGAAAGGCTTTTTACCGGCTTTTCGTTAAGAATAATTAGAATGAAATAGCGGGATTCAAAATGCATTGGATAAGCTGTATTGTCTGCATTTTGCAATTTGTTTATCCTCAAATAAGTAACAAAAAGCTGTAGCATTATTATGCATTCACTGCGAGTTTGGGGAAGAGTTGAAAAAGAGAAAAGCAAAAAAATGCGGAGAGGGAGGGATTCGAACCCTCGGTATCCGTGAGGATACACTCGCTTTCCAGGCGAGCCCGTTCGACCACTCTGGCACCTCTCCGTTTTGTGATGAAAAGTCTGTGTCGAAGGCGGGCTAAGATAGAAGTATTTCAACCTTATTTCAAAGATTAAAAGCCAATATTAAAACTATTTTCAACATAGGTTTTTACCGGTCGGCCTTGGTCTCTGGCGGGCGTAAATCGCCACTTTGCAGCGGCTTCCATCACCGCTTCCATAATTCCATAGCCAATTTGTTTTACCAGCTCGTAATTTCCTGCTTCATCAAACACGCGAATTTCTGAGATGTAATAATCTTCCACATTTCCCTTCAGCCCTACTAAAAACGTTACTTTTACCCGTACCTTCACGCCTGCACGTTTGGCTGCTTCGGGTACAGTGGGTTCTACAATGCGAACCAAACCGGCCGGCTGCTGAGGGCTTCCCACAAATTCTCCTTCTCCAAGTGCGTCCGAAAAGCCTTCTTCTCCGTCGCCGTCATGTTTTGAGATAATTTCATCAAAATCCGGGAAATCGATTTCCTCTTCAATAATCTCATCATTGGGAACCGGAACGGGTACTCTTGGAACGGGAGGCGCAGCAGGAGAAGACGTCTGCCGGGTTACAATGGCGTTTTCCACATAAATTATTTCATTGGAATACACTTCCTGGTATTCCTGCGGGGGTTGAACCTGAACCGGCCACCATTTTAAAATAAGCAAGCAAATCAGCTCCGCACATATCAACGACAGCATGAAACGGTGCTCATGATTCAGCTCGCCGTAATAAATATCGCGAATTTTATTGATCAACTATGCTTTAAGTTCTTTTAGCTGTTGCTGCATCAGTAATCGGGTGTGGTCTTTCAGCTGTTTCATATCTTCAAAGTCGGCGGGATCTAAAGGGTCCAGCACTCTTAGCTTGAAGTCGGCTTTTGGCCGTAAGTTTTTAGAACCTGACGGCATAGCCTCAAAACCACCGGTAATTACCATGGGCTGTAATTTGAACCCATATTCTTTAGAAAGCAAAAAAGGACCGTTTTTAAATGGCCTTAGCTTTCCATCAAGAGAACGGGTTCCTTCCGGAAATATCATTACAGGTACTAAATCCCGGATGGGTTCTACTAAATTGTCTAACTTTTTAAGCGCCGTTTTACTGGCTCGGTTAATGGTTAAATGTCCGGTTAGCCACACCAGCCAGCCCATAACCGGGATGTAAGTTAAGCTTTTTTTGGCTACCCACTTCATTTTCCACGGCAGGTGATAAATTAAAGCCATGTCCAGAAAACTTTCATGATTGGATACAAATATGGTGGGCTCGGAGCGATCGAATTTTTCGGTTCCTTCAAACTGCATCTTCCATCCCGGGCTCGCCTTCATCATACACCGCGCCATAATAGACAGGGTAAAGTTTGGTGCCTTGCGATATTTGTCAAACGGGAAAGTGACAATAAATACCGCAAGAATGATGAAAAAAAACACCAAAAAAAGCAGTGAAAAATAGGCAAAAGTATATATGCTGAATAGCCGTCTCATTTTTCTTCTTGCAAGCTTAATAATGCCCGGCGAACAAACCCATCATTATCGTCTAACAGCTTTTTAGCTTTATGGATGTCCACATCTCCTAAAGCCATCAGCAGAGCGGTTTTTACATGTCCGTCGGTTTCTTTAATTAGTGCATCTGCTTTCTCGTAATCAATTCCGGAAAATATGATGAGTATGCGTTTGGCTCTTTCTACCAGCTTTTCGTTGGTTAACATCAGGTCAACCATTACGTTTTCATAGATTTTGCCTTGTCGAATCATAGCGCCGGTGCTAATCATATTCAGCACCAGTTTTTGAGCCGTTCCGCTTTTCATGCGCGTGCTTCCCATAATGGCTTCAGGCCCAACGGGAACGTCAATCAAGTAATCCACATCTACCTCAATCTGGCTGGCCGGAACCGTGGTAATTAAAATGGTTTTACAGCCTCGTTTGGCGGCTTCCTTCAGCGCGCCATGTACATAAGGCGTTCGGCCGCTGGCGGCCAATCCGCACACTACATCAGGTATGCCAACACCTGCTTTATCAACGTCTTCGGCTCCAATTTCTTCTGAATCTTCGGCTCCTTCCTGGGCTACAAATATGGCATCAGCTCCGCCTGCAATAAATGCCTGAACCTGCTCGGGCGGCACTCCAAAAGTGGGTGGACATTCCGCAGCGTCTAACACGCCCAACCGGCCGCTGGTTCCGGCTCCAAAGTAAAATAATCGTCCGCCTAATTCGAATGCATCACTCACCAATTCGATTACTTCAGCAATGATGTCATTTTTCTTACCAACCTCTATCGCAACTTTTTGATCTTCTCTATTTATTAACTCAGCAACTTCTTTGGCCGAAGCGAGATCAATTCCCATTGTATCTTCGTTACGCTTCTCGGTTGCTAAGTTTTCTAATTTCTTAAATAACTGTTTCTGTTCTTCTTTGGATTTCAAAGTATTAGTGTCCTTTTCTGTTTTTCCACCATAATGCTGATTCACCGTTTTCTTGAGGTAAAGCAGTATTGGAGTCTGATTGTTCTAAGTTTTTTAATAAAGCAGCGGCCAGTGCCACATCTTGTGCGGGTTGTTTCGGCTGCATTTCCTGGGGGTTGAAGTGGTCTTTCACAAAATGAGTATCGTAAGTAGCATTAATAAAGTCCGGGTGCTTCAGCGTGTACTCACAAAACGGAATGGTAGTATGGCAGCCGGCAATTTCATACTCATCCAGTGCGCGAAGCATGCGTTTACGAGCTGTTTCCCGATCTGAGCCATGCACACTCAGTTTAGAAATCATCGGGTCGTAATTTATGGTGATTTCCTGTCCTTCTTCCACGCCCGAATCTACGCGAATACCGGATCCGGTTGGCACCCGATGCTTTTTGAGCAATCCCGTGCTGGGCAAAAAGTTATCTACCGGATCTTCGGCATAAATTCGGCATTCAATGGCATGTCCGTTTATGCTCAAATCATCCTGAGTGAAGGGCAGCTTTTTACCCTCGGCTACCGAAATTTGCAAAGCCACCAAATCCACTCCCGATATCATTTCTGTAACCGGATGCTCTACCTGAAGTCGCGTATTCATCTCCAGAAAATAAAAATTGAGATGCTTGTCAACTAAGAACTCAATGGTTCCGGCTCCCACATAATCACATGCTTTAGCGGCTTTAATAGCTGCTTCCGCCATTTCTTCTCGCAATTCGGGAGTTAAAATAGCGCACGGAGCTTCTTCAATCACTTTCTGATGCCGCCGCTGAACCGAGCATTCCCGGTCAAACACATGCAATACGTTTCCGTGCGTATCTGCAATTATTTGAAACTCAACGTGGCGGGGTTCTTCTAAATATTTTTCTATATAAATGCGGTCGTCCCCAAAAGCATTTTTAGCTTCCGATTTAGCCGCTTTAATGCTGGCCTCAAATTCCTCTTTCTTATGCACTATACGCATTCCCTTTCCACCACCGCCGGCAGCCGCTTTCACCAAAATGGGATATCCGATATCATCGGCTACGCTACGGGCTTCTTCAATATCTTTTAGCTCGCTTTTTAAGCCGGGCGGTGTGGGAATTCCGGCTTGCGTTACTAACTCACGGGCTTCGGTTTTGTCGCCCATCAGGCTAATGGCTTTGGGTTCCGGCCCTATAAAAATGATGTTTTCTTTCTTGCACCGCTCTGCAAAGGCCGCGTTTTCACTTAAAAATCCGTATCCGGGGTGAATGGCATCTGCGCCGGTTTGTTTGGCGGCATCAATTATTTTATCCATTACCAGATAGCTTTCAGAAGATGCAGCCTCACCAATAAAAACAGCTTCATCGGCATGTAAAACGTGGGGTGAGTGTGCGTCGGGCCGCGAATAAACCGCAACTGATTGCATGTCTAATTCTTTACAGGTATGAATTACCCGAAGGGCTATTTCGCCACGATTTGCAATCAGTATCTTTTTAATTTCAGCCATAAAGTCCTGTTCTGTTTTTTTCTAATGATAGGACTTTACAGAAAGATTCTCCAAGCAAAATTGGATTTAGTTTACTGTTTTGAGATTGTAAAGCACCTGCGGAATAATAGAAAGTTTCTCGGTGTAATTCAGATATGCCCTGTTGTGAAACACATTGTAGCCATTTTCTTCAATTTTATCTAAAATGCGGCTATAGTTATGGCGAGCCAGATATACCGGCAGCCGGCTGTCGCTTGAGAGCATGGCAATGCCACGGTCGGCACGCTCATAATAATCGCGTGCTCTTTGAATTTGAAAATTCATCAGCTTTTCGAATTTTTCTGATTGTTCGTGCGCAAAAAGCTCTTTCTCCGAAATATTATAGGTCGTTAATTCATCCCGGGGTAAGTAAATACGGTCGCGTTTCAGGTCCTCTCCCACATCCCTTAAAATGTTTGTGAGCTGCATGGCTATTCCTAAATCTACCGCATATTCTAATGCTTCCGGATTGGTATAGCCAAACACTTCACTCGTCATCAACCCAACTACAGAAGCCACTTTATAAGAGTAATCATACACTTCCTGAAATGACTGAAACCGGCTTTTGGTCAAGTCCATCATCACCCCGTCCATCAGTAACAATGGCAAGTCGATGGATATTCTGTAATTTTGAAGCGTATCGGCAAAGGCGGTTAAAATAGGATTTTCCACTACTTCACCCTCATACACCCGCAGCAGCTCTTCCCTGAAAAGATGAAGTTTTTCTTGAATGTCGCCCGGTTTAACTACTTGGTTTACGGCTAAATCTTCCGCCTCATCTACTAAATCATCTAAATACCGGCACAAGCCGTAAATGGCAAAAATCCCTCTCTGCTTTTCATTGGGTAAAAACCGAGTGGCTAAATAAAAAGTTTTGGCATGAGCCTTTGTAATAAGCCTGCAGTGAGCGTATGCATCTTTCAGCCGCTGGTCTTTTACGTCATCAATCACAGATCGATGAAAAGAAGTTCGCTCATACAAAGGTCGAAATAAGTAGTAAGGGTATCGAAGCAATCCGGTCATTTTAATAAGTCTAATTCACACACTTGAAAGCCTAAAACACCACCAAATAGTTCCCATTTACACTTAAAACTTTCTAATTTCATAATAACATTTTGAAAAGAAGATGTTTATACTACGAACTTGCGAATTTTACGCGTGAAGACAAACTTCCTATCCAATAATGCTTATTAACGCTAATAAATAAAAGTGCTATGAGTAGAAATAAAAAAGTAACAATCTATGATGTTGCGAGTGAAGCAGGGGTGGCAATATCTACCGTTTCAAGAGTATTAAACGGCTCCGAAAACGTCTCTAAAGCTACCAAAGAGAAAGTCCAAAAAGCCATTAAAGAACTCAGTTTTCGGCCGCAGGTAAGTGCACGAAAATTAGCAAGTAAAGAGCCGCAAATGCTGGCTATTGCTGTTCCCTCTTTTACTACTCCATTTTTTAATGAAGTGCTGAAAGGCGTAAAAGATGAAATCAGTACCATGGACCTCGACATTATTATGTACAACACCGGCTCCAAGGAACCGGAGGAAGCCGTGCAAAACTTTTTTGACCGGGGAACGGCCGATGCCGTCATCCTTCTTTCCATTGATATTACCGATAGCGTTGACCGACTGATAAAAGCCACTCAAACACCCACCGTACTCGTAAATGCTACTCATCCTTCCTACGATTATTTTATGATGAATGATTACCGAGGCGGATATTTAGCCGGCGAGCATTTGGTAAAACAAGGGTTCCAAAATCTGGGAATGATTACAACTATTGTAAATTCACGAACGGCTGTGCAGCGGGAAAAGGGATTTAAAGATGCACTCAAAAACTACAAAATGCCCATAGATGAAAGCCTGTTCATAAGTGGAGATACCACCAAACATGGCGGCTTTACAGAAGAGTCGGGTTATGAAGCTATTAACAAATTCCACAGGCAAGGAAAATTTCCAGATGCCATTTTCTGCTCTAACGATACGCAAGCCCTCGGCGCCATCCACGCACTCTCAAAACTCGGCATGAAGGTTCCGGACGATATTGCCATTATGGGTTTTGATAACATCAAGTTGTGCAAGTACTTAGACCTTACCACCATCGACCAGCAGATGTACTCTATTGGCGTGCAGGCTACAAAGCGCCTGGCTGAAATTATTGAAAATCCGGATAAGCCTTTACAGCAGGTAATACTTGATCCTACTTTAATAGAGCGCGGTTCAACCCAAAACAAAAAGCAGTAAACACGGTGCAATATTCATCTAATCTTGAGCAGAAAGCTTTGCAAAACTGCATTACCGAAACGCAGGTTCCTTTTCTGGATGCACCCTATCGCGGAAAGGTGCGTGAGGTGTACGAACTGGATGCCCAAACCTTAGGCATTGTGGTAACGGACCGAATTTCGGCTTTTGATTACATCATGAAGCAGGCCATTCCCTTTAAAGGACAAATTTTGAATCAGCTTGCGGCTTTTTCGTTTGATAAGGTGAAGGATATTGTGCCCACGCATATTGTGGATGTTCCTCATCCAAACGTAACCATTGCAAAAAAGTGTGATCCTATTCCCATTGAGGTGGTTATTCGCGGATATCTGACCGGACATGCCTGGCGGGTTTATAACTCCGGAAAACGAACTTTATGCGGGGTGAATCTTCCAGAAGGACTTCGGGAACACGATCGATTTCCAAACCCTATTTTAACGCCGGCTACAAAAGCTACCGAAGGTCATGATGAAGACATTTCAGAGCAGGAAATTCTGAGCCGTGATATTGTGCCTGGAGATTTATGGGGTGAAATTAAAGAAACAGCATTCCGACTTTTTGAAAGAGGATCCGAAATTGCCGCCCGACAGGGACTCATTCTCGTTGACACCAAATATGAGTTCGGCCTTTACAACGGAGAGCTCACGCTGATTGATGAAGTGCATACCACCGATTCCTCCCGCTATTTTTACGCAAACGGATATGAGGAGCGACAAAAGAATGGAGCAGCTCAAAAGCAGCTTTCCAAAGAGTTTTTGCGCGAATGGCTGATTGAACATGATTTTCAAGGCCTGGACGGACAAACACTTCCGGATTTAACCGATGAGTTTCGCCTGCAAGTTTTTCAGCGGTATGCCGAGCTTTTTGAACAGCTTACCGGTACTGCTTTCGAACCGATGCCGGTAGAAAGTATCAATGACGATTTAGCCGAACTTTTTGCCCGGTAGTTTTCTGTTCTGAAATTCAGCCCGCACTAAAACCGGGTACGAATGCCAAAGTGAATTTTACCGTTTGCAATATCTTCATCCGGAGAAATGGCGTAGCTGAAGGTTAGATTTCCGATTTGGGTTTTATAGCTCAGTCCAAATCCGGTGGAAAACAAGTAATCTGAGTTCCGGAAGGTGTTGGTGGTTTCGGTGAATAATGTTGGGCGATGATAACCTCCGGCGGCACCGAACGCGAATACGTACGAGCTTCGGTTCATCATAAAGCGATATTCGATATCTCCCCATAGCAATCGGCCCGCCCGAAACTGATCTTCTGCATATCCACGGAGTGAATGCGCGCCGCCAAATCGTCGTAAATCTTCTATGGTGGTTTTATCGGAGGCTAATAAAAAGCCGGTCACAGATGTCGCTATCACGCTTCTGGTCAAAATAGGAATGAGTTGTTTTGCCGTTACTTCCAGCGAGTTTTGGGTGAAGGTTCCTGCCGAATCATCCTCAATACTTTTTCGGGTAATTCCATAACTCACCGCAATAAATTGTCCGGATGTGGGCACTTCAAAGTTATCTAAATTGGAATACTCGAAACCCAATTGAGCCGTGCGCTTTTGGCCATCAGGCTCAACCACTCTGGGTAAATTAGTGCCGGAAGTGGTGGCCTTGAATTCCACGCCGCCCGTAAGCTTAAATCCCGCCGTTATTTGATAACTTCCACTCAAGTGAAATTCCCGCGACTGATAAGTAGTATCATTTTGATAAAATTGAAATCCGGCCGAAACGCCAATGGGAATATTTCCAATCCAGTTTTGAGAAATAGCTGCATTAAGCCGACTGGTTTCGGGTTTCAAGCGCTCGTAGCCAATATCTAACCGACTACCTTCAAAAAATACGTTCCACAAAGAGAGTTCTGCATTTCCCGCAATCTGTCCCTTTCCGGCCGCGTTGGGCACATATCCTAACAACCCCTCAAACTGATTTAAGTTTCTCTCCTCCACTTCCATCAGTATCAGCGGCATTTCATCCCGAAACACAACTTGCGGAAATGCCACTTCAGCAAATAATTGACTACTTACCAAATGCGCACGCAGCTTCTTTAAATAATCAGTGGTTACCAATATTTCGGGTTGAAAGCGGGATATCTTCCGCAAATATTCCTGGGAATTTGAAGATGCCCTGGCAAAATAAATATCCGATTCACGAATTTTATCTCCTTTTTCAACTTCAACCCTTAACTGAATAGTGCACGCTTCAAAATCAGGTTCTGCATCGGTGATGGTTGCTTTTGCGAATAAAAATCCCTGCTCTGCCAAATCAGCAATCACTTCTTGAATATGCTGTTGAACCGTTTGTTCTGAGTAGTCTATCCCCGAAAAATCTTGAATAACGGAATCTCTCGGCTCCGATGCCATCACTTTAAAACTCGAAATCTGAAATTTACAGCCTTTAGAAACGGTAATGGTTGAATCCGTTTGGCTCGAAATTTCAGCATTCAGAAAACCTTGTGATGCGTACCAGCTAAGCAGAATTTGCGCCTTATTTTGTTGGGGTGATTGAAGCTGAGCAGAAATGGAATCGGGGAGTTGTGCAGCCTCCCCATTTTCCAAAATAGCAAAATCGGTTGTTTGGCCTTGCGCCTGCACGCTCAACGAAAACAACAACAGTGCAAAAAGGCTGTAAAGCAGTTTAGACGACATCTTCACCAAACAATTGTTTAGCGAATAATTTCGGCTACAAAACTCGGTAATGCAAACGCTCCTTTGTGAATGGCTGTGTTGTAATAGTTCAGGCTTTCCCTGAAATCTGCGATGCCTGCCTCAACTCTGTTCAACACTTCCTCAGACTGAATCTTCACCCCTTTGGAGGCAAACGCAAACGACCACATTCCCGCCGGATACAGCGGAATATAGCCTAAATACATTTCGGACTCGACGAATACTTCATCCAGCGCATCAAATACCTTTTTGATACTTTTGTGGTACGCCTGTACCCAGGGCGATTCGGTTTGTGCCGCCAGTACGCCCTGCTCTTTTAAAGCAGTGTGGCAGTACTGAAAAAACTCCTTTTCAAACAATCCTTCGGCCGGACCTGTGGGGTCGGAACCGTCGATAATAATTACATCGTATTCGGCTTTGGCGGCTTTCACAAATGCAATTCCATCCTGAAATAATACCCGCAGTCGCTCATCATCCCAAGCGCCTACTTTCGGCAAAAACTGTTTGGATGCACGCACAACAGCTTCATCAATTTCAACCAAGTCAACCTGCCGGACGGAAGCATGTTTTAGCACTTCACGAGCCGTTCCACCGTCTCCACCGCCAATAATTAATATTTTTTGGGGATTGGGATGCGCAAACATAGCCGGATGAGTCAGCATTTCGTGATACACAAATTCATCTTTCTCGGAAAGCATGACCATTCCATCTATGGTCATCAGATTTCCCCAGGTATCGGTTTCAAATACTTCAACCCGCTGAAATTCAGTTTGCTCCGAAAACAGCTGCTTTTTAAGACCAACGGTTAAGCCGGTTCGCCCGTGATAAAATTCATTGTATTGTTTTGGCATAGTTGGGAGTGATTAAGATAAAGATCAGGCTGATTTCAGCATTATTTGTACCACAAAACGGCACCTGCAAACACAGATCCGCATTTTTCTACCTGATGCTCAATTCCGATTTTCTTAATCTCTTTGAGCTTTCGGTTTCTATATGCAAAAGCGTCTATGACCATTTGCTCTACAATATTTTCGACGTATTGCAGGCGGGTGTGGTCTTCAAATTCCATAATTACGCCGGGCTCGGTGGGATCTTCCGGAATGCCAATAGCCACTGCCGATGCAATCCACATTTGGGGCGTTTGGGAATCGATAGTGCCGTAAGCCAGGGGAATTAATCCGCCTTTGGGGAGTTCTATTTCATCCCGGGAAACCTGCTGTGCAGCGGGTGGACAAATACTGCTCATGCGCATCAGGTTGGTGTCGCCCACGCCGGCTTCTAACAGCGCATTGTCGAAGGCATTCAGTCTGGTATTACCCTCTGCTGCTCCCGATACCAGGCAATAAACGTTGGGAGTTTGCACCATTTGTGCAGAAGTAATTTTATGTTGATGAGATGATTTCATGATGCATCAATTATCTTTTGGGTTAACGGAAGGTTTAAAAAGCAGCTTTTCTCCGGCAGGCACTTTAAAAAGGCCGCGCTTCATTTCCACACTGCTCACGTTTTGTGACTGCAGCGCTTCCTTCAAATACTCCTGAATAATCCAGGGGTCGATACTATCACCGCAGGTAAAAATATCAACAGCTGCATAGTTATACTCCGGCCAGGTATGAATGGCCACGTGCGATTCTGCTATCACCACCACGCCGCTAACGCCGTAAGGGCTGAATTTATGAAAGTTATGCGAAATAATAGTGGCTTTACCGGCTTTTGTGGCTTCCAGCATGGTTGCTTCTATATATTCAACATCATTAATTTTAGCGCTTTCACATTCGTAAAATTCCACTAAAATTTGTCGACCAAGTGCTTCCAATATGTTTTAAAACTGAAGGGTTAAAAGTACAGTGAGTTAGGCTTTTGAAATATTGAATGAACGCTTATACTTGGTGGGTAAAAGGTTCGGTGAGCTTTAATTATTTAGCCCTTAAACCAGAAACTTCAAAAGCATAGAAAGATACAGATTTTTATTTATAAACTATGATATCCACTAAAGAAAAAATTTCGAAGAAAGAAGCTACAGACATTTATAAAAGCCTTTTACTGCCCCGCCTGATTGAGGAGAGAATGCTTAACTTATTGCGGCAAAATAAAATAGGCAAATGGTTCTCCGGTATTGGGCAAGAAGCTATTTCAGTGGGCACTGCGCTGGCTGCAAAATCAGAAGATTATTTACTGCCTATGCACCGAAATCTGGGTGTATTTACAACTCGTAACGTTCCTAATTATCCGCTTTTTTGCCAGCTTTTTGGAAAAGCAGACGGTTTTACCGGCGGGCGTGACCGCTCATTCCACTTTGGCCTGATGGAGCATAATATTGTAGGAATGATTTCTCACCTCGGCGCTATGATGCCCGTTGCCGATGGACTTGCCCTGGCAAAAAAATTACGGGATGAAGACTCTGTTGCCATCTCTTTTTGCGGTGATGGCGGAACCAGTGAAGGCGATTTTCATGAAGCCTTAAACTTAGCCGCAGTCTGGGAGCTTCCTGTTATTTTTATGATTGAGAATAACGGGTACGGACTTTCTACGCCTACCAACGAGCAGTTTGTGTGCGATAAGCTTTCAGACCGGGCAAAAGGCTACGGAATGAAGAGTTTCCATATTGATGGAAACAACGTGCTGGAAGTTATGAAAACGGTCAAAAAAGCTCGTAAGCTGGCTTTAAAAGGAGAACCTGTACTTATTGAAGCCAAAACCTTTCGTATGCGCGGCCACGAAGAAGCCTCCGGCACCAAATACGTTCCGGATGAATTGTTTGAAGAGTGGGCTAAAAAAGATCCTATTCTCCAGTTCGAGAAATTTTTAGGAAAAAAGAAGCTCCTGAATAAAAAAGCACGCACAGAAATATCCAAAGAAATTGAGCAGAGTTTTAAAGATGATTTAGAAAAAGCCCTAAAAGCAGATGCGCCCACTTTTAACGAACAGGCCGAACTGGATGCCGTGTATTCTTCCGATACTCCGGATATTAAACAAAGTGCTACCAATGGCTCCTCTTCCGAAAAACGGTTTGTGGATGTTATTCAGTCATCCCTCAAGCAGGCTTTCCAGGAAGATGACGACTTCTTAATCATGGGGCAGGATATTGCCGAATACGGTGGTGTTTTCAAAATTACCGAAGGCTTTGTGGAAGAATTTGGGAAAGACCGAATTCGAAACACGCCAATAATTGAATCGGGTGCGCTGGGTGCCGCTTTGGGACTTGCACTGGAAGGTTTTAAACCGGTTGTAGAAATGCAGTTTGCCGATTTTATTTCCTGCGGTTTTAACCAAATAGTGAATAATATCGCTAAAACGCATTATCGCTGGTCGTCGCCTTTAAACATTACTATTCGCGCTCCACATGGCGCCGGTGTGGCTGCCGGACCCTATCATTCCCAATCGGTTGAAGGCTGGTTCATGCAGGTTCCCGGACTGAAAGTGGTAGTTCCCGGAACGGTTGAGGATGCTCAGAATTTATTATACAGCTCGCTGTATGATCCGAACCCCGTGCTGTTTTTTGAACATAAAAAACTTTATCGAAGCTTAAAAGCCACCACGCCTGATAAAGCTGTGTATGAGCCTTTAGGTAAAGCTAAAGTCCGGCGTGAAGGAGCCGACGCAACTATAATAACCTATGGCATGGGCGTACAATGGGCGCTTGCCTTAGCCGAAGAATACGAGCAAAAAGATATTTCTCTGGAAGTACTGGATTTACGAACGCTGCTTCCGCTGGACAAAGAAGCTATTAAAGAAGCCATCAAAAAAACCGGAAAAGCACTGCTGCTGCAAGAGCCTTCCATGACTTTAGGTCCGCTAAGTGAAGTTTCTGCCATCATTACCGAAGAATGCTTTGAATGGCTGGATGCTCCGGTGATGCGCTGTGCTTCTTTAGATACGCCAATTCCCCATCACAAAAATCTGGAAGATGGATTTTTGGCTACTTCTAAACTCTCTGCCACTATTGAGAAATTGCTTGCTTATTAAGGTTCAGAGCTATCAGCTAAAATTTTGAACTCGCTCCCAACGACCCCGTTGGAAGTGCCATTAAGAACCACCCGGTTCAAAAATGAGCATATTTCCAAGGCGGGCTTTGATAAAGGCAGCAGCCATATTCCCGAGATTGATTCGGCGATTGTGTTCACAGGCCCGGCTGAACTTGTTTCCGCCTCGCAAAGGGTACATCTGCGAGGAGTGTTATTCTTTGGGCTGAAAAGCCAAAGAATAACACTACGCGGCAGTCTCGGGAATGTGATTGGGTGTTGAGCAGCGTCTACTTCATCCACATGAAGACAATATTACCCTTGGCACCAAGGCCCATTCTTGTTCCTTCCCTAACGCGCAAGCGCGCCAAGGAAGGAGACTCTTTGATATAGATTTTGGGCTTACAATCCGAACGCTGCGAGGTCTTTTGGACGCTGCAGGTTCTACTATTATTTGGCACTGACAGAGCAACCTCGCAGCTTGCAAAGCTCCTGCGAGCGTTGCTCAGGTTTTTAAAAGTGATTGGTGGCTTCATAATCCGAATAACAAATACACCAATAACCATTTCACGCTTTCTCAGCTTCAATAAAAACCCGTTTCACCCGTGGATATTTTTCTTTTATTTGAGCAGATAACCGGGCTGTGTTACTTTCAACTTCATCAGAATTCAAGCTTGAGTTAAAATCCGCACTGATGGTTACCAAGATATATTGCGGCCCCATATGCAGAGTAAGCACTTCTTTCAAACTTTCAATATAAGGCTGGTTTTTACTGAGATTTTGAATACCCTTGATAATTTCTTCATCCGCACTTTCGCCAATCAGTAACCCTTTGGTTTCGTGGGCCAACCAAATAGCCGTGCCTCCTAAAATAATGCCGATGATGATAGAAGCTATTCCATCAAAAATAATAATTCCCGTTAGCTGAGAAAGCAGTACGCCTGCAAACGCTACTACTAAACCCAGCATGGCAGCAGAATCTTCAAAAAGCACAACAAAGGTGGTAGGATCTTTCTCTTTACGCACCGCTTGAATATAACTTCGGGCTCCTTTGGCTACTTTAAATTCCTTCCAGGCAAAAAACCAGGCCACTCCTTCAAAAATCATAGCCAGTCCCAGTACAATGTAGTTTATAAGTGGATTTGTGATGGGCTGCGGATCAGAAAGGCTGTGAATTCCTTCATATAATGAAATACCTGAACCCACGGCAAAAATCATGATGGCTACTACAAAACTCCAGAAATATACTTCCTTACCGTGACCGAATGGAAACTGAGCATCCGCCGGTTTTTCAGATTTTTTGAGTCCTAACAGCAGCAGTATTTGATTTCCCGTATCAACTACCGAGTGGATGCCTTCCGACAGCATGGCCGAACTTCCCGTAAGTGCGGCGGCTATAAATTTCGTGACCGAAATGAGCGCATTTCCGACCAATGCTGCATAAATAACTTTTTTTGTTCCTGATGCCAAAGCCTGTCATGTTTATGAAAAATTCCCTTTAAGAAAAGTGATTTTCAGCAGAGTTTCATGAAAAGTTTCAGCTTTTCCGGATTAGCGGTGCCACCTTAATCCATCTCTAAAATTGGATAGGTGTAGGGATTCCCCAAATAAACCTGCTTAGACAAATTGAAGCCGGGGTTTACAAATACATTGAACCTAATTTTGCTGTTTTGGGGAGCCGGAACCTTGATGGTGTACACTGTTTGGCTTTCTTTATTTTCCTTCATTCCATGAATCGTTGTTTCTGAAGGCACGGTGAAATGCTCAAAGAACGAGGTTATAGTGCGCACATTTATATCCGAAATACCCCGTTGAGAAAAAGGCGTTAGGTGAAAATGGTCGGCTCGCGGCTCATCGTCAGTTAAATTCCATCGTAAAATTAAATCTTCCGGCTGAAGCCAGGTTTCTTTGGGTTCACTGCTTTCCGTTAGCACCACAATCCATTCTTTTGGAAGCTCTTCTTTATTTACCCGAAGGGTGAAATTCAGAAATTCTCCACCCTGCTCCACTTCTAAACTTCCACCTTCCCATTGTTTGGTGAAACCGGGAGTGTATGTAACCGGTTCACGATCGGAAGCAAGCAGTTCTTCTAAATCTTTTCGGGTTTTTGAGACGAACGGCTCAATCTCACTCACAAAATGCTGAACATATTCATTATCCTGAAATTCCGGGCTTGATAATGCTGAAAAGTGCGCATCAAGCTCGTCTAAAGTTTGGAATAATTTCTCTTCATCCAGCGGCGTGCCGGGAGTATAAACGGAAGTGAATATATTATCTGTCCAGCCATAATCTGCATACACTTTTACGATGGGCATGAGATAAGGAAAAGCTTTTTTGCCACCTAAATACTCTACTGCTTCGCTCAGGGCCAAATCCGGCTGATAATTTTGCGGATCTTTCCCATATTTTGCCACCGTATAAAGTGGAATCATGCTGCTGTAGGGCAGTTCCATGGGATTGGCAATAATGCCTTCGGCAACTTTCGGAAGCGTGGCATCTCGCCCTCTCAGCGGACCAATAATAGGTCTCCAAACTTCAAAATCATTTACCGGGAAGTTATCCCAAATAAGTGGCTTTCGCTCTAAAAGGTTCCCCCAGTTTTTCGTCTGCTGATGAGTAATTTCTTCTATCGCTGTGTCTTCCCCGGTCCAAAATAAGGGAATTTCCTTATGCACTTGTTCGCCTAATTTCTCCACATAATCGCGACTTCCCCACGCAGATGTATAAGTAGTTGGGCACACCACCAGCTCTACCCCATCCTCTTTCAGCGAATCCCAAAGCCGGTTAATAACATCAACATGAGCATCTGCTAAATCGCTGTAAGCAGCTTTATCGGCTTCATGGCGCAAGTGCCCCGGAACATCATCAAAGAATAACGCCACATGATTAACGCCCAGATTTCTGACATCCTGAATTTTATTTTTGAGTGCAGCAAAGTCAGCCGAATCAGAATAAACCATGTCCATGCCCGGGCTTATCGCAAAGTACAAATCAACCTCCGCTTCTTCACTTGTTTTTATAAGTGATTGAAAATGCTGCAGCCATTCTCCTTGATACGGTTCACGCCATTTACTTCGGTGATAGGGATCATTTTTAGGAGCATAATAGTAGGCAGTCATTCCCATTTCTCCCATAAACTCCACCATATCAGCGCGAGCTTCGTGACTCCAGGGTGTTCCGTAAAATCCTTCAATCACCCCAACTTGTTCAAACTCTGCAGGATTTTGTTGGCTGCACGCCAGTAATAACAAGCTTAATAAAAACGATGAGCTAAAAATATAAAAGCGGTTCATGCTGCTGAATGTTCTAAATATGAAAGGCTAAAATTCAGCTTAGAATATATAAATCTAACCGCCTATTTTTTGTGAAAATATGCTTTTACTTGTTTTATATAGAAAAGCTCCTGTTCATTGGCTTAACAAACAGAGCAATACGACTTTTCCGGCTTTACTGTTTTTGAATAGTTCGCAACAGTCGCTCTGCAAAGTCATCTTTTGCGTTAACTGCC
>CAZDGU010000009.1:0-116458 GCA_964505215.1 uncultured Balneola sp. | reverse complement strand
CTACGGTGGGAAAGCTATAGGCCCTTGACATTATCCTTTTTAAAGATGTTATGCATACAATTTTACTGATAAAAGGTATATGAAATTAATAAGCTACCCGAAGTTAAACTGTCTGGATTAAGAGTTAAAGTTACATGGTCATGATACCAGTCTCCATCATATAACACACTTGGGCTATTTGTTGAAATTTCAAAAGCTCTTGGCGGGACAGAACCAGAGTGACTTAATCGTACTGTTGCACTCCCATTAATTTCTGCTTTTGCTTCAAACAATAGTGAATGAATTGGATCACTTTGTGGAGCATAAAATGTCAGCGAAAGTGAATCACTAAAGGTATCGATTCTGACTTCTTGTTGGATATTCGGTTGGCTATTCAAAACCTCGAAAGCGATCACAATAACGCCCAATAAAATTAGAGCAAAAGTTAAAATTCCAAGTTTTTTCCAGAGCTCCATATTCTTTATTGGTTTGTATGCATAACGGCCCTGCGTTTAAGGGGCGCAGAGATTATAAGTTTTTAAGAGGTTATTCATTTCAATAATTAGTGGCAAAAAATATTTAAAGACGCGTCTGCGTCCCCTTAAAACGCTTTGTTAGCTTTCTGTCTCAAAGATATTTTCACGGTGGTAGTCTAAATATTCTTTATGCTTATCAGTTATTTTATTGATTTTCAATTCAGAATTAATTCCCAATGATTTAGCATCCGATTTTGACAATGATTTGGAGATTAAAATTTGGCCATCATCTTTAAAGCTGATTAATCCCAGATCAAAAGCAGCATCAATTGCAGGTGATAATAAAATACCATTGTATCTATCAATCGCTTCCTCAACAGAACATTCTCGCCATGGTTTTATGTGCGAAGCAGTTAAAAGACTTTTGTTAGTACAACCGGTTACAGCACAGACATTCCAATAATTAATGAGCAGTTCTCTAAATCTACCTTGACCAATTCTTGCTTTTGTAACTATTTTACGCTCTTTTTCTGTGAGTTTGGAGTATTTTTCTTTCTCTGAAAAATCAATTTCGTCACCGAGCTTTCTAACCGTTATCCAAAGGAAAGAATGAGAATCTAAAAGCGATACATCGGAATTGATTTGTTCTTCGAGCAATATTTTTAACTCGGTAAGTAATTCATTATAAATTTGGTAATTATTCCAAGAACATTGATGACTCGTTTTAAAATTCACGCCAAGCATGTTAAAGCCTTTATCAAAATAGGATGGCGCAATAGGCATAAATCTATTTCTATCTTTCAAGAAGTACAGATAAGCCAACAAAGGATATCTTTTGCCAAATAACCCAATTAGATCATTGAAGACTTTTTCATCATTTTGAGTCAGGTATAGTTCAAAGAAAATTGAGTCGAATTTCGAAAGGTTTTCGGAATCATTAACTGCTTTCTTTAAACCATAGTGGGCAAGAGCACTTTCACCATATCTTGGTTGCCAAGTGACTAAATTATTGTTTTCCATTTCAATTGCTGAAATGACTGCCTTCGCGATTTTTCCTGTCCCAATGTCTGATTCCTTCCAAGATTTAAAGTCTAATTTTTTCCGACCTTGGTTATATACTTCATATTTATAGAATTCATTTTCTTCTAAATATGGATTGCTGACAAAGGACAAATCATCAATTTTACTTTTTGACTTGACATGGTTACTAAAGGCTTTGAATAAACTATTGAACAGAAATGGATCTATTGAATATTCCATGCTTTAAATTTATGAATAGGAAAAAGAAAGCTAACGCCCTTGCGCATAACGGGCGCAGAGATTATGAACTTGAACAACGATACAAAAACAGAAACAAAAACCAAAGGTGCAAATACTCGGGCTGCGTCCCCAGTTGATGCGCCTTGTTAGGTACACAATCTATGGATAATTTTGAAACCGATTTAGAAAAAGAACTTTGGAAGATGCTTTATAAGAGCCAGCTTGCATTAGCAAAACAACTTCTTAAAGAGCGAAACAAAGAGCTACTTGAGGCTGGAGAGCCTAATACATGGCCAGCACAGCAAGAGTGGTGTGATATGGTAGGAAGCTCACATGCTATCTTTTTTCGGCACGCAAGAGAGTTGGCGGATATTGACCACGATGAGTACCTACACACATTGAGGGGAAACATTGATGCTTTGGAAATGGCTGAGAATATTTTAGAAAAGGAGTGTACCTAACGGCCCAGCGTTTAAACGGCGCGGGGATTATGATTTTCTTTTGAAGTAGCAAAATTAATTCCTTACAAACAAGTTTCATCGAACCCCGTCCGCGTCCGATTTAAAACGCTTTGTTATACCACTATTTTTATTTGCCATAGATACTTTAATTAGAACTGCCCCACATAAAAATGAAGTACCAACTAATAACCAAGTGAAAAGAACCGCAGCCCAAATTGAAATTCCATTATCCACCAAAAAAGTTTTAATAAACGTATAAGTCGAATCTCTCATCATAAAAACTGCCAAAAGAATAAGACTTATTCCGAATATGTTTTTAAATCCTAATTTCATTAATGATCTATTCTGAATCTTAGTGGTATAACGGTTTGGCAATTCTGCTGCGGGGCAATCAACTCAAGAGTCGCGCAACCAAAGTGAACCCGTCAGCAGGAATTGCTGGTTATACCCGAAACTACGTATTAAAATTGATACGCTCGAATTTCTCCTTCTTCTGTTATAACAAATATTCTCCGTTCGTTGATGTCGATATCAAAATGTGATTTTAGGCCTACCTCTGATCTAAATACATATCTATTTACTAATTTCCCGTTTTCATCAAACTCATGAATCCAAAGCGGATTATCATGACTCGTATTTGTCGAAACAAACAGTCGGCCATTCTTACTGACTCCATCAACATATTTTCTCAGCGGCTGAACGGCATTTGCCTGACGTAATATCATATCCATAAAATTATAATATTCGGTAGCTACTGAATCTATTTCCGGTACGTCTTTGATTTCAGTTTTCCATAGTAGCTCTCCGCTTAGGTCATAATTGCTAATTTTCGGAAATGCTTCATATACAATGAATGCCGACCCATTATCGCTATTAACGGCAAACACATGAGGTTTAAAGTAGTCAGGTACTACACGATTTGTTATTGCTGGCCTGTATACATCATAATCGAGCTGATCGACACTCCCTTCAGGAACTTGGCCAAATTGCGAAAGTTCTTCACCACTCCAATTTATCACTTTAAACAAAGCCTGATCAGCTGTAGAATTTGGAATAAGCAGATCTTCCTGGTTGAGCACGGTAGGTTTATTAATCCGATGTGTTCCGAAGTCTCCATAAACCAGGGAAGAATTGTGATTTCCATCCTGTGAGAACTGATGAACGATGAACTGCCTGTCGTCAACCAGATAAATCGAGTTATCCAATATGTAAATATTTGAAACTGATTGATATTCCCCGGGCCCGCTTCCTTTTCTGCCAATCTCATGGATGATTGATCCATCAAGTGAAAATCGCACTACGTTTTCCAGACCACTATCAAAAACAATTAACCCTTCATTGCCATCAAATCGTATTCTTTGAGGATTAGCTAAAACAACTTCATCAAACGACACGATTGTCTCGAAATCATGGATTTCAATGGACTCAGGTATTTCAACTTCTTCTGACACCTTAGCACAGGATGCCAAGCAGATAAACAAAAACAGATGCAATAAGTGAAATTTTCTCATTTCTCTTTCAAACTTGTCCGATATGCAAGTGAAGGCTTGTACTTGTATACCAAGTGGGTAACATCCATAACAACACCTGTCATGGCATCCGGCTGGACTTTAATATCTACTGTGAGATCATACGAGTTCGATAAAGTCTCAAATACGTTTTCAAAAAAAGAGATATGAAGCTCTTTACCGTCAAGCTTAATGATTTCAGTATTGGAAATTTCAAGATCGATTGTCAGTTCCGGCAATTCTGTTAAATCTGCATCTGTTTTCGAACAGCCAAGCAACAGGAAGAGAGTAGATACAATTAAAATGGCTCGTTGAGTCATGGTTAAGGTATTTTGGTTAAAGTTGTTTTTTTGATCTTAGGGTATAACGACCCAGCGCATAACGGGCGCGGGGATTATGAGTTAATAAACGGCTAAAAATTCAAAACAAGCAACACCGGAAACCAATAGCACGTCCGCGTCCCAGTTGATGCGCTTGTTAGTAGGCCAGAGCACTATTTTGATGTCACAAATAATAGATTTTGATAATTACTGAGACTTAAAATTTCATCACCATTTGTATTAAAAACTTTGTAGCCTGAACCAGAAAAAGCGATAATATCTTCCTCGAACCAACCTAATAGTGTACCAATGCGAATATCATTATAGTTATTAGGGTCATTAATTTTCTCAACCAGTTTTATATCTTCTCCATTACTCAAATTTTTAATGACCTTCTGATTCGTAATTAAACCACTTGTACTTTCATAGCTTCTATTTATCAATAACCTTGAACCTGTTTTGTCCCAGTGTGGATTCTGATCATTAGCAACACCATAAAATCCATCCCGATCAACAATAAATTGAGCTTCACCTTTTTCCAAATCATAAACAGCAATGTGGTGAATATTTGACCACTCATCTGATTGAATATCAAATGCTATTTTATTTCCACTTGGAGACCACGAAGCATTTCTTGGCTCATGTTGATAACCGGCAATCTTGGTATCATTGCCAGATTTTACATCCAGAATAAATAGTTCAGGCAGATTTTGAGTTGTCCCAGATGATCGATTATAAACTTCCTCAAAACGAGAGAATAGAATTTTATTACCATCAGGTGAAAAAGTAATGTCCCGTTTATCTTTTTTGTTAATGGTTTGAATGGTATTACAGTCTTCTTTACTGACTATATATAAATGTTCACTACCAAGACCACTTGATACGGCAAGTTTTCCGCCTGAAAGCCACGCATCTACAGATTTTGATACGGAACAACCGACTTCTCTTTTTATTCCATCAAAACTTGATATAAAAATCCCTCCCTCACCTGCCACATAACGATCTCCAGATTTTATTTCGGTA
Source organism: uncultured Balneola sp. (assembly GCA_964505215.1). GTDB lineage: Bacteria > Bacteroidota > Rhodothermia > Balneolales > Balneolaceae > Gracilimonas. Next base: position 111,431 of record CAZDGU010000009.1, on the reverse strand, counting down.
AAATAACCAACAGCAAGTGAATCACTGTTGGGAGACCATTCAAAAGTAAATACATATTGATCAGACTTACTTTCAATTTCCCAAATTCGCTCTGTATTTGTATCAAGCACTACAAGTTTAGAAGAGTCATTTTTAAAATAGTTAACCGCAATTTTAGAATTATCAGGTGAAATTTTTCTCTGGACAAGCATGTGAGTAAACTCAATAAGAGAGTTTGTGGTATTTGTTTCATTGTCCAATACTTTTAAGCCGTTGCTATCATAGAAATAAGCTTTAACAGAGTTTAATTTTTTGTCTTTATTGTTTTCACTTTCTGCAAGTTGTGAGGTTGAGCAACTTCCAGCAAAAAAGGCAAGAAATACAATAAGAAGGTAAAGTACCCGCATGATTCAAGTTTTATTATTTGAGTTGGCCTACTAACATAATATTATCCGAAAGAGGGATATTTAGGGCGAACGAAAACTGCCTTCGCCCAGCATCAAAAAACCCGTTTTTTCGGTTTATCTGGGATGTTATCCGAACCACCGTTCGGATAAGCGGTTCGTATAATATCCGGTGAAAGTGTAAGGAATTGATTCCCCACAGCTCTTATAAGATAATACATCCATTCAATAAATCAATTTTATAATGGCTAAACCAAAGTTAATAGATCAGGTTAAAGCAGAGATTCGCCGTAGAAATTATAGTTATAAAACAGAGCAGGCATACACAAGGTGGATTGTTCGTTTTGTAAAATATCACGGTACGGTTCACCCCAAAAAAATGGGCGCAGGAGAAGTGGAGCAGTTTTTGAATTTCTTGGCTAATACTAAAAATGTAGCGGCGGGTACGCAAAATCAGGCGCTGTCTGCGTTGGTATTTCTGTATAAAGAGGTGCTGGGCGAGGCATCATTAAAACTGAATAACCTGCAGCGAGCAAAAAAACCGAAAAAACTTCCGGTAGTGCTTTCGGTGGAAGAAACAGCAGCTTTGTTTGAACACCTCTCCGGCTTGCCTGCACTTATATGCAAGCTGTTATATGGAAGCGGGCTGCGGATTTCAGAAGGCTTAAGGCTGCGGGTTCAGGATATCGACTTCGATTATGAACAACTGTGGGTGCGTTCAGGAAAAGGAAACAAAGACAGGGTGAGTTTGTTGCCTCAGAAATGTATTCCTGAACTCAAAAATCAAATTGAGTATGTGAAAAGGCTCCACCAAAAAGACCTTTCAAAAGGATTTGGGAAAACGTTGCTGCCAAAGGCACTGTCAAAAAAATACCCGAATGAGGATAAAACATTGCGCTGGCAGTATGTGTTCCCTTCAAAAAAAATCTCTAAAGATCCCAGAAGCGGGCTAATGCATAGATATCATATTTCAGACCGGTTTGTGCAAAAAAGACTTAAAAAAGCTGGCCTTAACAAAAAAGTGTCTTGCCACACGCTGCGCCACTCTTTTGCAACCCATTTACTGCAAAGTGGCTACGACATCCGCACCGTACAGGAGCTGCTGGGCCATAAAAATCTAAAAACCACCATGGTTTATACCCACGTAATAAATAAAGGCGGAAATTATATCAAAAGTCCCGTAGATATGATGTAAGGTTTTAGCACCTGCTTAAAACCAAAAAAGCTCTGTAAATCAATGACTTACAGAGCTTTTAAGTACGCACGAGAGGATTCGAACCCCTGACCTTCTGGTCCGTAGCCAAACGCTCTATCCAGCTGAGCTACGTGCGCATATTTTCGAGAGCACCAAATATAACAATATCCTTAATGGGGGGCAATTATTTTAAGAATATTCTTCCGGCTTTTTAAGCCACATCTTCCCAAAACCTGTTGTTGAAATTAGTTTTATCAATTTCATGCCCATAAAAAGCCCTTCACTTCAGGTAAGCTCAAGTGAAACCTTTTTCGAGGTGCTATTTTGCGGAATCACGCTTGGCCTGCCAAACGCCGAAGCATTCTCGGAAAATGTGGCAACTGACATCATCAACGAATATGTTCGTTTATGAACCGGGATTGCCCGGGATTTTGTGGATTTACAGGATTAGCAATAATCAAAGAACGCATCTGGTGTTTGCAAGCCACTTAACCAAACAAACACAGCTGCATATCAACGCATCCTCCTCCTTGTGAAGGAGGAGACAGAGGAGGTCGGAATGGTGAAATTTAAAACTATCTGATTTCAGGAATGATTTGAATTGCGAAAGACCGAACGACCGATGTACGATTTATTGGGGAATAGTTTTTGGGAATTGGTTATTTGTTAACGAGATTTCCTGATTAACGTTCAAAATCCATCACATCAATCACACTTATCACAGTCAAATTGAGTGACAATAACATTCTATGCATGCACCACCAACACCTCTCGCAAATCATTCAGCGAGGTGTTGAATGAATTCCACTCTCCTCAAGGAGAGACTTACAATTGGGCATAAATAAGTTTAATAATTTGCTAAAGCTATTACTGCTAAAAACGAGCAAGGAAAAGTCCTTCCTTGAGGAAGGTGCCATGTGCAGCCTGCTGCGCATGCGGAAGGTGTTAGTGAATGCGGTTTTAATCCGTAATATATATTTAAGTTATTTCTGATTTCTGATTTCCGAGCGACCGATTTGTGATAGACGATTTTATAAAAACCTTTCATCCCAGAAGCTCTAAATTTCTGCTGAACTTTTAATTTTTTTATACGTAATTACCGGTGAAATTTGAATCGGCCTGCCGTAACCAATAGTGAGTTTACTGCAGCAGATTCGAAAATACATTACATTCCAAAACATAAACAGAATGAGAAGCGGAACATATTAGCCTTTTTATTGCAGTTTACAGCTATTCCGGTCATCATTTAAAAAACCATACCACAATGAATTACAGTATTTCGGAACGATATAATTGTGTAATCATCACCCTAAAAGGAAACGTAATGGGTGGCCCGGATGCGGAAAAGTTTCGGGAAGATTTGCATAAACTTATAGAACAGGACAAAAAAGAAGTGATTGTAGATTTGGGCAAGGTTAAGTTCATGAACTCATCAGGACTTGGAATTTTGATTGGCGGCTTTACCAGCATGAAAAATGCAGGTGGAGAGTTAGTAATCTGCCAAGCCGATAAAAAAATTGAAAGCCTGCTGATGGTAACGCAGCTCATTAAAGTATTTAATCATTTCCGGACTTTAGATGAAGCCGTTGCGCACTTCGGTAATGGAGATGCATAAAAAAACCCGCACGGCTTTTTGCAATGCGGGTTTTGAAACGGGCGCAGATAATCAGCTGTTAGTTAGCTGATTACTCAATCGTTAAAAATTAATACCGATATTGATCAGATTTGTACGGCCCTTTAATAGGTACGCCAATATATTCAGACTGTTCTTCGGTAAGAGTTTCCAGCTCCACTCCAATTTTTGATAAATGAAGGCGAGCCACTTTCTCGTCCAGCGATTTGGGAAGAACGTGCACGCCGGCTTCAAACTCATCAGGTCTGTTCCACAAAGCAATTTGTGCTAAGGTTTGATTGGTGAAGCTGTTGCTCATCACAAAAGATGGATGGCCGGTTGCATTTCCAAGATTCATTAATCGTCCTTGGGAAAGCAGCACCACCTGCTTGCCGGTATCATTTAGGGTGAAAATATCTACCTGTGGTTTGATGTTTTCTTCCTTGGCATTTTGCTTCAGCCAGGCCACGTCAATTTCGTTGTCAAAGTGACCGATATTTCCGACAATGGCTTTGTCTTTCATTTTTTTGAAATGCCGGCCTTTGATAATGTCTTTATTTCCGGTGGCGGTAACAAAAATGTCGCCTTCTTCTACGGCGTCATCCATTTTCTTTACTTCAAATCCGTCCATCGCGGCTTGAAGGGCACAAATGGGATCAATTTCAGTAACAATAACGCGAGCTCCGGCACCCTGCATAGAAGCAGCAGTTCCTTTACCCACATCACCGTAACCGGCTACAACGGCCACTTTTCCGGCCATCATCACGTCAGTTGCACGACGAATAGCATCAGCAGCCGACTCGCGACATCCGTATTTATTATCAAACTTAGATTTGGTAACCGAGTCGTTTACGTTGATGGCGGGAAGGGTAAGCGTTCCGGCTCGTTCGCGCTCAATCAGGCGCAGCACGCCGGTTGTAGTTTCTTCCGAAATTCCGTTGATGCCGTCAATCAGTTCAGGATGATCGTCTAACACCATATTGGTTAAATCTCCGCCATCATCCAGAATCATATTCAGTGGTTGTCCGTCAGGAAAATACAGCGTTTGCTCAATTGCCCAATCAAATTCCTCTTCCGTCATTCCTTTCCAGGCATAAACGGGAACGCCGGCTTCGGCCATAGCGGCAGCGGCGTGATCTTGGGTGGAATAGATATTACAAGATGACCAGGTTACGTCGGCGCCCAGCTCAATCAGGGTCTCAATAAGTACGGCGGTTTGAATAGTCATGTGCAGGCAACCGGCAATGCGAGCGCCTTTCAGCGGCTGCTCTGTTTTATACTCTTCTCTCAGAGCCATAAGTCCGGGCATTTCTGCTTCGGCCAGTTCAATTTCCTGACGTCCCCATTTGGCAAGCGAAATGTCTTTTACTTTATAAGGTAGTTTTTCTTTTACTTGTGGCATAAATATTTATGATTTTTTGTGTTGTTCTATAATCTTTTTAGCGTCTTCGTAATCATTCCCGGTTAGCCCAAGTTCGGCTTTAATGAGATTTCCTTGTGGGTCCATAAATACTTTAAAAGGAATTCCCAGCGTAATTACTTTATCGCCCACGGCGTTGGCATCCAAAACGTAATCGAAGCCGTAATCGTACTCTTCCATAAAAGCGGCTACGTCTTCTTTGGTATCTGCACTGGTTAAGTTAACGGCAAGTACGGCAAAATCGTTGGGGTATTCATTTACCAAGTCGTTCATGCCGGGGAAAACCTGAAGGCAAGGACCGCACCATGATTCCCAGAAATCAACTAATACTACTTTTCCCTCATAATCTTCGAGCGAAACGGAGGATCCGTCCATGCGTTCAAAAGTGGCGCTTGCCAGAGTTGTTTCAATGCGCTGTTCCTCTTCGGTTAATTCCCGGGCAGGTTGTTCGGGTTTCTTATCTTCCGAGCAGGCCGTAATAAATAAAGCTGAGCAAACAGCAGTAAACAGTAAAGATGTTCTAAAAAAGTTCATACAGATAATTTGGATGTTAAATGAGAACCGTAAGATAAGGTATAGTTCTCAAAAAGCGGAATAGGTTTAACCTTAACTGTTGATAAAGAAAATAAAAAACTGCCCATGGTTTGGAAGCGGCAGCAGAAGGAAGAAAAAAGGTTATTCATATTATTGGGTATTCTAATGTGGATTAACCTTGGTTGCTATTTTGTAAAAAAACATGCTTACATATAAATCCTTAAAATTTCTTGTATATTCATAGTCATCTTTTTAGAGCTGAAGTATTAAGTTTCAGTTTTTTAAGTATTTATTAAATCAAACTCAAAATACAATTACAATACTATGAGAAAATGCTACCAATTAAGGCTGATAGCTACTTTTGTTGCGCTGCTGGTGTGCGCGCCGTTAGCTATGGCTCAATTTACTGTATCCGGTACGGTTACCGATCAGGCTACCGGAGAGGAGCTGGTGGGAGTGTCTATTTTTGATGCTGCTACAAGCACCGGAACTTCAACCGACATTGACGGGAAATATACGCTACAGCTTCCCTCAGGGGAAACCAGCCTTCGTTTTTCCTCAATTGGATATGTTACTAAAAACGTTGAAGTGTCAGGATCAACCGGAGAAAACATAACCTTAGATGTTACGCTCAGGTCTGATGTGGCCAACCTGGATGAGTTGGTGGTAACCGGACTGGCTTCATCCGTAAAAAGAGAAAACCTGGCTAACTCGGTGGCATCTATTTCTGCCGAAGATATTGCCGGAAAATCTCAACCCGAAACTATTGACAATGCCCTGCAGGGTAAAGTGCCCGGCGTACAAATTACGTCGTTCAGTGGTGCTCCCGGTGGAGGTTTTAACGTACAGCTGCGTGGGGTAACAACCCTTGGAGCCGGTGGTTCGCAGCCGCTGTATATTATTGACGGCGTATATGTGAACAACGAGCAGTTAACAACCGGACGTTCGGCTGTAAGTGGAGCCGGCGGTAACAGCCAGGATGATACGGCTAACCGACTTGCCGACCTTAATCCGGATGATATTTCAAGTATTGAAGTACTGAAAGGAGCTTCTGCTGCGGCTATTTACGGACAGCGAGCGAATGCCGGCGTAATTATTATCAACACTAAAAGAGGAAAAGCCGGACAAACACAGGTTTCTGTAAAGCAAGAAGTTGGATTTAACTCTGCACTTAATCTGATTGGAAGAACAGACTGGACGGCCGCCCGAATTGATAAGTTTTGGGGAGCCGGTTCTGCCAAAGCCAATCTGGAAAAGCAGCGATTGAGTGATGCTCAGGCAGCCGGAGATGTTATAGACCTTGAAGAAAAGGTATATGGAAATACCGGAGTAATTAATAACACGCAAATAAGCGTATCCGGCGGAAATGAGAAAACAAGGTTTTATATATCAGGTGGATTAGCCTCTGAAGACGGTATTATCAAAAATACCGGTTTTGACAGAAATTCACTCCGTGCAAATATCGACCACGCTATTACTCCATCTATTCGGGTGAAGACTAATTCGAATTACCTGAATACGGATAGCCGCCGTGGCTTTACCGGTAACCAAAATAATACCGGTGGTTCAGTGGGATATTCGCTGGCTTCACATCCCAATTACTCGTACCACATAATTAAGAAAAATCCGGATGGCAGCTATCCTGATACTCCGTATTTCGGTGAAAACCCGCTGCGGCTGATTGATGTGGCTAAAAACAACCAGGAAGTGAACAGATTCTTACAGAGTGTTAGTTTAGAAGCCGATCTTGTAAAAACAACCGGCGCGCTGCTCAGTTTAAAAGTGGATGGCGGATTGGATTATACCAACTCAAATTCAGAGATTTACTTCCCGGAATTTATGCAATATCAACGCACGGCGGCTAACTTCCCGGGTGATGTAATTCATACTACCCAAGAAGTCATTAACACAAACTTGCAGGCTGTTGCGCTTTTCAATACAACCGTAGGCAGCGATATGGGTAATTTTGATCTGACCTCGCAAGCAGGTGTTACTCGCTTTGACCGTAAAAATGCGTTAGATCGCATACGTGGACAAGGCTTGCTTCCCGGACAAACTAATGTTGGAAATGCCGCTCAGGTATCAGCTTCACAGAGCTTCTCAGACATTACTGATTTCGGTTTGTTTTTGCAGCAAGAAGTTAACTTTGCTGATCGCCTGATTGCTACCGTTGGCGGTAGATGGGATAAATCAACACTTAACTTAGACGAAGGTGAGTACTACTTTTATCCTAAAGCATCTTTAGCCGCAAATATTTCTAACTTCGATTTTTGGACGGTTGATGCTGTAAACCAGCTGAAGCTAAGAGTGGCTTACGGTGAAACCGGTGGCCTGCCAAACTTTGGAGGAATTTTCTCAAGCTTAGGCGGTACCAACATTGGAGACAGTGGCGGTGCGGTAGCTCCGGGCTCCGATGTAGATCCAAAGCTGAGACCTGAACGAGCCAAAGAGCTTGAGTACGGTATTGATCTTGGATTTTTTGACGGCCGGATTTCATTAGAACTTACGCACTACAACAAAACCATTGAAGACCTGATTCTGCCATTAGCTCCTGCTCCTTCAACAGGTGTAGGCCGTATTACTACGAATGCTGCAGAAATGGAAAACATAGGTACTGAAATAGCCTTATCGGTAATTCCTGTTCAAAACAAAAACTTCACCTGGAACTCAACCATTTTATGGTGGACCAATGAAACCGAATTAACCGAGCTGTCTATTCCGGCTCAAACCAACACGTTTTATGCGTCGCCTACTTTTGGAGCCGGACGTATTGAAAAAGGCATTTCCCCTACAGGAATTTATGGCTTTGTGCCCGGTAAGACAGAGCGTGAAATTGTAGGAGATTTACAGCCCGACTTCCAAATGTCGTTTGCCAACGATTTCAGCTTCCTGAAGAACTTTAGAGCCAGCTTTTTGCTGCACTGGAGCAAAGGTGCTGAAGGCATTAACCTGTCTCAATTATTGACGGACGGAGTTGGTAACACAGCTGACTTTTTTGACAGTGATGACAATATTGTACAGCGTGAAGGAGGAACTTTATCATTCCTTAAAGATGCTTCTTACTTAAAACTGAGAGAAGCTTCTTTGTATTACACTGTGCCAAGAGCATCGCTTGAGAATTTGGTAGGCAACACCCTGAAAAGTGTCCGGGTTGGAGTTACCGGGACGAACCTGCTGATGTTTACAGACTATCCCGGATATGACCCGGAAGTAAACGCCACAGGTAGAAGTGCGCTTTCTCAGAGAGTAGATATTTCCCCGTATCCAACGGCCAGAAAAATACTTTTCAGCGTAAAAGTTGACCTATAATTTATAAAAGAGATTAATGATTATGATACGATTGATTAAAACTACATTTATACTGACGGGACTGATTTTGATGTCAGTTTCCTGCGACTTGTTAGAAGTCGATAAAGTTGTGGACCCCAACAGTCCGAGTACAGCCGGAGTGCTGAACGAAGCAAGCGCGGGTGAGCTGCAGGATTTGATGACAGGCTTAGAATCTGTTCATCGAAATTATAATGGCACCTGGTGGTCGCTAACCGGTACTATGAGCCGTGAGCTGTATTACCTGAATACTTCCGACCCAACCTATGCCATCGACTGGCTGCAGCTGCCCTCCAGAAGCGTTGATGCAGAAGACAATCCCAACTTTTTTGTTGATGCAAGCGGTTACGAGTCTCCATACGGGGCAATCCGACAGGCTAATCTGGTTATTGCCGCCATTGGAAATACATCAAGCGTTTCCGAATCGCAAAAAAATGGATATTTAGGTTTTGCTAATACGATCAAAGCTTATCAGTTCCAGTTTCCATTGATGCACCAGTACCAAAATGGAATCCGGATGGACGTTACCTTTGAGGAACCTCTGAACCCCGGACCGTTTGTAGGGTATTCGGATGCATTATCTCAAATAAGAACCATTCTTGATGATGCAGCCACCCAGCTTAAAAACGCCGGAAACACCTTCAACTTTAAGCTGTCTCCCGGCTTTGATGGATACGACGACCCGGCAACCATGCTGGAAGTTAACCGAGCTATTGCCGCTCGTCTTGCTGTTTATGCAGAAGATTGGGATGGCGCAATTACTGCTTTAAATGAGTCATTTATGAACCTAAACGCAAGTACTGAAGCTGATTTGCTGGCAGGTCCTGCACATACGTATGCGGGAGGAACCGATCGGTTCAACCCATACTACTACATCCCAAATGCAGATCAAAACCTGCTGATAGCGGTAAGTCCTACTCATATCAATGATGCGGAAGCCGGTGATTTACGCTTAGATCGTATGTTCGATTTGCGCGACAATCCGGCCACTACGCAGGATATTCCGGGCTTTAGTGCCAACTATCAGATTGGGAAGTATGCATCTTCAACTTCTCCGGTTCCATTTATCAGGAATGAAGAGCTGTTACTGATTTATGCAGAAGCAAATGCACAAACAGGTGGAGCTGCTGAGCTTGCAAATGCTGTTTCGGCTATAAATATCATCCGAAATATTTGGGGCGTAGGTAACTACACCGGAACGGTTGATAAAGCTTCATTAATTGATGAAGTGTTGAAGCAGCGCCGCTACTCTCTGTGGGGTGAAGGTCACAGGTGGGTTGACATGCGCCGTTACGACCGTTTAGGTGATATTGATACCTCGCTTGATGGCGGGCGCGTTCCTACTCACATCGGCCGCCCACAAGGCGAGCTGGATTGGGAAGAGTATTCCAATAAAAACAACTAAAGGTTTTATTAAAAACCGATATGCTAAAAGGGCTCTCAAATTGAGAGCCCTTTTTTTATGCATAAACCATATCTTTGCGGCATGATTTATGACTTTATAATTATAGGAGCCGGAATAGTCGGGCTCTCAACCGCTTATAAACTATCACTAAAACATCCGGATGCGCGCATTTTGGTGCTCGAAAAAGAGCAGGAAGTAGCCGCTCACCAAACGGGGAAAAACTCGGGCGTTATTCACTCCGGAATTTACTACAAGCCGGGCAGCTACAAGGCCCGTAATTGTGTGGATGGAAGGCATCAGCTGGTAGAATTTTGCCGGCAGCATGATGTAGCCATTGACGTGTGTGGAAAAGTAATTGTGGCCACCGATGAAAGCGAAGTCCCCAAGCTGCAGGATATCTTTGAACGCGGACTCGAAAATGAAATTGAGGACATTGCTTTAATTGACGCCGAACGACTAAAAGAACTGGAGCCCCACGTGCGAGGTGTGGCGGCTATTCACGTGCCTTGTGCCGGAATTGTTGATTATGTTGGTATGTGCAGAAAAATGATGGAGCTGCTGGAGGCCGGAAACGGAAGTATTCAGTTCGGCGAAAAGGTGAAAAAAATATCAACAGAAGGGAATGAAGTACACATAAAAACGGATGACTCCGAGTTCACTTCAAAGTTTGTGGTTAACTGCGCAGGCTTGTATTGCGATCACGTGGCAAAATCAGCAGGAATTAATTCACCCGTGCAAATTGTGCCTTTTAAAGGAGAATATTACGATCTGAAGCCGGAAGCCGAGTATTTAGTGAACGATTTAATTTATCCGCTGCCTAATCCCGAATTTCCATTTTTGGGAGTGCATTTTACACGCATGGCTTTAGGCGGTATTGAGTGCGGACCGAATGCTGTTTTTGCGTTCAAAAGGGAAGGCTATAAAAAGCTCTCTTTCGACTTAAAAGAAACCATAGAAACATTGAATTTCCCCGGTTTTTGGAAGATGGCAAAAGAGCACTGGCGCATGGGTCTGGATGAATATCGCCGTTCGTTTTCTAAAGCTGCATTCGTGAAAGGCCTGCAAAAGCTCATTCCTGAAATTCGGAAAGAACATCTCACCGTGTCTCCGGCCGGAATCCGAGCGATGGCGCTTCAGCCCAATGGCGAAATTTTAGATGATTTCTATCTTGAAGTAACTGATCGACAGGCGCACGTGCTGAATGCTCCGAGTCCCGCTGCAACGGCCGGTTTAGCCATCGGAGATGAAATAGTGAAAAGAATAGACGAGCACGTACATTCTATATCAACCAGATAGTATGTCGGAACATTGAATCTAAATCTTCGCACCATGAAATATCTGACACTTTTAGCCTTTATTTTTCTCTCAGTAACCATGGCTTCTGCCCAAACCGATATTTCCGGAACCTGGAAAGGCGCGATTGATATTCAAGGGCAACAACTGGCGGTTATTTTTAAGGTGAAGGGGGAGCCGGAAAACTACAGCGGAACAATTGATATTCCCCAGCAGGGCGCTAAAGATTTAACGCTTACGGAAATCACCCAAAATCAGGATTCGGTACAATTTCGTTTTTTTACAGGAAGCGGAGACGGGATTTTTGAAGGCGTGATGACAAATCCTCAAACTATAGAAGGAACGTACCGGCAGGGAGCTGCTTCTTTTCCTTTTAAAGTTGAGCATAAGGAGGAGTTAGAAACAGCCGGCATTGAGCGCGGAATTGGTGAGGAGCTGATTATTAAACACGGAGCCATAGACATTGGCGGGACGTTAGTGATGCCCGATAATAGGGAAGGAGCCCCGCTCGTAATTATGATTTCAGGAAGTGGTGCACAAGACCGGAATTCCAATGTGTATGATTTTAAAATATTTGCTGAAATAGCTGAGTACCTCAAAGAAAATGGTATTTCCAGCTTTAGGTATGATGACAGACAAGTCGGTAAATCGACCGGCAGCTTTGCAGATGCTACCTTAAAAGTACTGGCCGATGACGTGCACGCTATTATTGAGCACTTTCAAACCGATGAAAATCGCAACTTCTCTAAAATCGTTTTACTGGGACACAGCCAGGGCGGCGTGGTAGCCGGCAAGGTTGCGAACGAAAATGCAGCCGTAAATCAGCTTATTTTAATGGCTTCCACGGGCGTGGATTTGAAACGCATTTTACGTTTTCAGGTGAAGCAGGCCTATGGAGAAGGCATTCACTCCGAAAAACAAATAGAAAAGGAAATTGCTCTGCGCGAGGAAATCATGAAAGCGATAAGAGATGAAGGAGATGTTGAGCAGGCAAAAAAAGCATACGCAAAACATTATGAAACTATGATTCAAAACCTGCCGGAAGCTCAAAAATCGCAAATACCGGACATTTCGGCATTTGCGAACAGTCAGGCCAATCAGTTAGAGCAGGTTTTTGGGAGCCCGCAAACAAAGTCGTTGCTGTTTTATGATCCCACTCAAGATTTGAAGGAGCTTTCTATTCCGGTGTTGGTGCTTTTTGGGGAGAAAGACACCCAGGTCCCTGCCTCACTCAATAAAAAAACCATTGAGGAAGCATTGAAATCGGCAGATACTGAATTTGATATTCAAACTATAGCAGGCGCTAATCATCTTTTCCAGAAAGCTGAAACCGGTCAGGCTTCAGAATATCCGCTGCTGGATAAAGCTTTTGCTCCGGGCTTTTTAGAGATACTATCTGAGTGGATTTTAGCTCACTGAACAGTTGTATTTTCAGAATCGGCTGCAACAAAATAAAAACGATTTTATTGTAAATTTTCATTGAAGTTATCCCGAATAAACAGGAAACTTCTACCTCACTCAAGATGGAGTTTTTTGTGATAAAACGAGATTCACTCACCCGATTTTTATACGCTACCGACGCCTCTATGTACGAAGAAATTCCCGAGGGCGTTGCTTTACCTAAAACCACCGAAGACATTCAGCAGCTGGTGCGCCGGGCCAATGAGCAAGGCTTTGCAATAACAGCGCGCAGTGCAGGCACCAGCCTGTCGGGACAAGCCACCGGCGGCGGCGTAATTATGGACGTTTCGCGCCACATGACGCAAATTCTGGACTTGAATGCCGATAATAAAATTGCGCACGTTCAGCCCGGCGTAATCCGGGATACGCTAAATCGTGAGGTCGAAAAGCACAACTTGCTGTTTGGTCCGGATACTTCTACCACCAACCGCTGCATGATGGGCGGTATGATTGGGAATAACTCTTCCGGTTCGTTTTCCATCAAATACAAAACCACGCGCGAGCACGTGCTGGAAATTGAAGCGGTACTGAGTGATGGTTCTATTGCCCACTTCAAACCGCTTTCGCCGGAGGAGTTGGAGACTAAAAAGCAGCTGGATAATCTGGAAGGCCACATTTATCGCTCAACCCTTGAACTGCTTGAAGAGCATCGCGAACTGATTGAACGCAGCTATCCGCATCCTGAAATTATTCGCCGAAATACCGGCTATGCCTTAGACAAAATGCTGGAAATGCAGCCGTTCAACCCAAACGGACGGCCATTTAATATGTGCGAATTGCTGGCGGGAAGTGAGGGCACGCTGGCTATGACGGCTTCCGCAAAACTAAATCTCACCCCGCTTGATAAACACAAGCTGATGGTAGTTCCGCAGTTCAATTCGCTGGATGAGGCAATGAGAGCCGTAGTGGATATTGTGGAGTTTGAGCCCGCCGCCGTAGAGCTGGTTGATTATATTATTCTGGACGCCACCAAAGGCAATATTGAACAGCGAAAAAACCGATTTTTTCTTGATGGAGAGCCTCGTTATATCCTCATCACGCAATTTGAGGGCAACGACAAAGATGAGTTGCTGAAGAAAGCTGGAATGCTGGCAAAGGTGCTTAAAGAGAAAAATATGGGTTATGCATATCCCATTGTTTCGGAGCCGGATAAAATGAATCGCGTTTGGGATTTGCGTAAAGCCGGATTAGGTCTGCTGATGGGTTTGGGGGAAGATGCCCGTTCTCCTACTTTTTGTGAAGACACAGCCGTTCGGGTTCAGGATTTGCCTGAATACGTAAAGGATTTTAAACAACTTCTGGAATCGCATAATACCGATTGCGTGTTTTATGCACATGCCTCGGTAGGGGAGCTGCACCTGCGGCCCATGATTGACATCACCAAAAAAGAAGGCCTTGAGAAGATGAAGGTGATGGCGGCTGAAATTGCGGACTTGGTGAAAAAATATCGCGGTTCATTGTCCGGAGAGCACGGCGACGGACGTGTACGTGCGCCCTATATCGGGAAGATATTGGGAGAAGAAATGCTGCCGGTGCTTAAGCAGCTGAAAGAAATATGGGATCCTGAATATCGCTTTAATCCCGGTAAAATCATCAACCCCAAACCTATTGATGCGGATTTGCGATTTTCTCCGGAGTACAGAAAGCCGCAAGCCGATACCGTTTTTGCCTGGCGGAAAGAAGGAGATTTTGGCAGCGCCACCGAATTATGTAATGGCGCAGGCGTATGCCGAAAAATGGCTGAAAGCGGAGGCTCCATGTGTCCTTCTTACATGGCCACAGAAGAGGAGAAAGATTCTACCAGAGGTCGCGCAAACGTATTTCGTCACGTATTTGCGGGCGAAAACCCGGCCGGATTTGCCTCCGAAGATTTAAAAGAAGCACTGGATTTATGCCTGAGCTGTAAAGCTTGCAAAAGTGAATGTCCCGCTAATGTGGATATGGCCAAAATGAAGGCTGAATTTCTCAGCGGATGGCATCGCGAAAACGGATCGTCTATAAAAGAGCGTTTTTTCTCCGATGCTGCCAAAGTATTTCCGCTGGCTTCTGCTTTGCCCGGAATTGCAAATAAAGTAGCTGCTTCGGGAATAGGTAAAAAGGTGCTGGAATCTGTTTTTGGTATTGATGCTCGCCGTGATTTACCACAGTTTGCTAAACAGACGTTTAAAAAATGGTATAAAAAGCATCAGCAAAATGGAGTGGTGCGAAGTAAACAGAAAGTGGTGCTTTTTGTTGATGTGTTTACCAACTACACCGAGCCGGAGGTTGCTATTTCAGCCTTAAAAGTGTTGGAGGAAATGGGATTTGAGGTGATTATTCCCAAAGCTATGGAAGCCGGCCGACCACAAATTTCTAAAGGCTTTTTAGAGGAAGCTCAAAAAATCTGCTATCAGGTGCTGGATGAGATGGAGGACTTTGTGAAAGCGGGAATACCGGTGGTGGGATTAGAACCATCTGAGATTTTAACGCTGAGAGATGAGTTTCTCGAACTTTGCACCGACGAGCAGCTTCCACTGGCTCAAAAACTGGCCGAGCAGTCTTTTATGTTTGAAGAGTTTGTAGCCAATCATTCAGATAAAATTTCGGTTGAGCCGAGCAACGAAAAAATATTACTGCACGGCCACTGTCATGCAAAATCACTGGTTGGGAATGATCCAACGGTAGAAGCTTTATCGGCGGCGGGTTATTTGGTTGAGGTGATGTCAACCGGATGCTGCGGCATGGCGGGCAGTTTTGGATATGAACAAAACCATTACGATTTATCGCAGGATGTGGGTGAGCTGGTGCTGTTTCCGGCGCTTCGGGAAGATACCGAAACGGAAGTATGCGCTCCCGGATTTTCTTGCCGCCACCAAATAGAAGACGGCGTGAACCGAAACTCCGATCATCCCGCCGTTCTTATTTGGAAGGCATTACAGAAAGGCTGATTTCCAAAATTAGTGCGCGAACTGCGTAAAGAATTTACACCTCGTTGCGGCGCTCCGCCCCGCAATGCCCACTGGAGGCTCTGCCTCCTGCTATAAAAGCAGCCCTAATTCGTAAACGTATTTTTTTCAATAAGCTCACGAGCACTGTTTAAAGCAGATTCGGAAATTTCAGAACCGCTCATCAGGCTGGCGATTTCACGAATATGCTCTTCGTCCGAAAGAGGAATGATGCGGCTTACCGTTCGTTCGCCTTCTTCAGCCTTGGCTACCTTATAATGCTTGTGGGCCTGACTCGCAATTTGTGGCTGATGCGTAATAGCCACAATCTGGCAATATTGTGAAAGCCGGCGCATGGAAGCCCCAACTTTTTCCGAAATCTCTCCGCTTATTCCAGTATCAATTTCATCAAAAATCATAACCGGAAGGCTTTGCTCTTTGGCAAGAATAGACTTTAACGACAGCATTACCCGGCTGATTTCACCGCCCGATGCAATTTTAGCCAGCGGTTTTGGTTCTTCGCCTTTGTTGGTAGAAATAAACAGCCGCACGTCATCACAACCGGTAGGCGTGCAGTCAATCTGGCGGCCTTCCACTTCAATCCACCCGTTATCGGCGAGCAGCCAATCTACGCGCACGTCTAATATGGAATGAGGAATACCCACATTCGCCAGCTCCTGCTGAATATGCTCGGCCAGCTTTTCTCCAATATTTTTACGGGTTTGATGTAGCGAAACCGCGTGTTCTTTCAATATTTCGGCTTGTTCATCTATCTTGGTTTGCAAGTGCTCAATTTCCAGATCAAAATTATCAGCAATGGATAACTCCTGCTGAATTTCGTGCAAATAGCTGATAAGCTCCGGCAAGTCGCGCTGATATTTCTTTTGCAGTCGATTCAGCTCGGCCTGCCTTTGGCGCAATTCTTCCAATCGTTTGGGGTTGAATTCGATACTGTTTCGGTAACGTTCGGCAAAAGCAATAGCTTCGTTCACGCTGACCCGCGCCGCGTTAATTTCTCTCAGATAATTCTCAAACTCCGGCTCAATATGCGTTAAATCTTCCAGATTGAGTTTTAAAAAGTTCAGCAGCTGAATAATATTAGCATCATCGGCATCGCCCATTTCAGAAATAGCGCCAGCTTTTTGGTCCAGCACTTCGGCATTATCCAGCAGGTTCATTTCAGATTCCAGCTCTTCCAAATCGAGTTCATCAAGCTGCGCATCTTCCAGTTCCTTTACCTGAAAGCGATATAATTCTGTTTTTTCCTGAAGCTCATGCTCTCGTTTTTTCAGTGATCGCAACTCTTTTTGCAATTCGGCCATGTTGCGGTATTCTACTTGGTAAGCCTTCAACACTGGCTCCACTTCACCGAAGCCGTCAATCACTCCCAGGTGATTTTCTTCATTTAGCAGCAGTTGGTGATCGTGCTGCCCGTGCAAATCAACCAGTAAATTCCCGGCAGCTTTTAACACGCTGATATTCACCGGCGTATCATTAATAAAAGCCCGGCTTCCGGTATTTCTGATTTCCCTCCGCAGGATAATAAACTCGCTGTAATCCACTTCATTTTGCTGCAGCAGTGCCTTAAGCTCTTCATGTTCTCCCACAAACATGGTGGCTTCTGCAATGGCTTTATCTGCTCCGCGACGAATTACATCGGTATCGGCACGTTCACCCAAAATCATATTCAGTGCCCCAATAATGATAGATTTACCCGCGCCTGTTTGGCCGGTTAAAATATTCAGTCCTTCCTCAAAGGAAACTTCCAGCTCGTCAATGAGTGCAAAATCTTTTATATGCAGTGATTTAATCATAAAAAATCAGAGATGTTGAATTAGGCTTTTGGAGTGAATCAGCATCCATATTTCGGTTCCAATATTAACCATTTGCTCGTTCTCATGTAAATAGAAACTGAATCTTAATAATACCTGTTTTTGTGTTTAAGGTATGGGTAAAAATATGATCATACAGACAAGGGGTTGCCGGTCCTTGTTAAATATTACAAATGCATAAATTAACACTCAGTATTCAAATTTATAGTTTCTATAAGTAAGAGTTGGGTTGAATTCATTCCTTACAAAAATTTTAATACTGAAAAGAAAAGCGAATCCCGTATCTTAGAGCAATGAAGAAAAAAGCTGGAAAAGACGGAAAAACTACCATTTACGAACACACTGTACCCGAGGGGCAAAGTTCTGATATTCGGTTAGATAAATACATCACCTCGTTTGTAGAAAATGCATCGCGCACTAAGGTGAAGGAAGCCATTAAAGACGGCTATGTGAAAGTAAACGGTAAAAAAGAAAAACCCTCTTACGTTATGCAGCCGGCGGATGAGATTTTTATTGAACTGCCAATACCGGTTCCTCCCGAAGCCAAACCCGAGGAGATGGAACTGAATATTATGTATGAGGATGATGAAATCATCATCGTAAATAAAGAGGCCGGAATGGTGGTTCATCCCGCTTATGGAAACTGGACGGGCACCATGGTAAACGGACTTATGTACCATGTAGATGAGCTGGCCGGCGAAGATAAAGATGAGAATTTGCGTCCCGGTATTGTGCACCGGTTAGACAAAGACACCAGCGGATTATTGGTAGTTGCTAAGAATGACGACACTTTAGCCAAATTAAGTGCTTTGTTTCAAGAAAAAGATGTTGAACGAACCTATTGGGCTATTGTTTGGGGAACACCGGAGGAAGAAGGAACCATTGAAGGTGATATAGGTCGTTCAAAAAAAGACCGAAAGCTGATGACGGTAAAGCCGAAAGGGCAGGGGAAGTCGGCCGTAACGCATTACAAAGTGCTGGAGTATTTCGATTATTTAAGTTTGGTTGAAGTGAAGTTAGAAACCGGACGCACGCATCAAATTCGGGTGCATTTTGCGCATATCGGGCATCATGTTTTTGGAGACCCAACCTATGGCGGTACTTCTGTGAGATATGGTCCCAATACCGGCAAGCGAAAAGCAATGTTTTATAAGCTGATTACCGGCTTGGGCCGTCAGGCGCTGCATGCCAAAACGTTAGGGTTTGAGCATCCGGAAACCGGAGAGTTTGTTCAGTTTAATTCTGAGCTTCCCAACGATTTTCAGCATGTACTTACCATGCTTCGGGAAAACTGCAAAGAGGAATATTAGCCGCCAACCTGTATAAGCCGCTTAAAATTGCCCAGTCCAGATTGAGAATATCATAGCCTGAGTGTTATCCTGTACAGGAAGTGCTTAGTTTAATGATATGAATTCAAATATCCATAAATTGGTACCATGGTTTTATTATTCACATATCTTGCGCTTGCAATAGGCGTGTCTTTTTTGTGCTCTATTTTGGAAGCCGTGCTGCTTTCAATTACCCCCTCGTTTGTGGCCGTTATGGAGCGACAGGGTTCTAAAAGCGGCAAACTGCTTCGTGGGTTAAAGGAAGACATAGACCGACCGCTTTCCGCCATTTTAAGCCTAAATACTATTGCACATACCGTGGGCGCGGCGGGAGTGGGTGCTCAGGCTCAGGTGGTTTTTGGAAATAGCTACGTGAGTATCACTTCCGCTATCTTAACGCTGCTGATTTTAGTTTTTTCTGAAATTATTCCAAAAACCTTAGGAGCTACTTACTGGAAAAAATTGGCCGGATTTACGGCGCGGGCTACAAAAGCACTTATTTTTATAACCTATCCGCTGGTGGTGCTTTCCCAGATGATTACAAAAATGCTCTCGAACGAGGAAAATGAGCCCACGGTAAGCCGCGAAGAATTCAGCGCCATGGCAGATTTGGGGTTTGAAGAAGGGGTTTTTGAGGAAGGGGAGTCGAACATTTTTAAAAATCTGATTCGGTTTAGTTCACTCCGTGTAAAAGACATTATGACGCCGCGTATTGTAGTAGTGCGTTTTCAGGAAGATACAACAGTTAAAGAGCTGATTGAAGATGAAGAGGAGCTTCGCTTTTCACGCATTCCTGTTTTTGGTGAAACTGAAGAAGATATTACCGGTTATGTGCTCAAAAATGATCTGTATTTGAATCTGTCTAAAGGATTTGCAGATAAAAAGCTCAAAGAAATAAAGCGCGAAGTATTGATCATACCCGAAAGCACGTCTCTTAAAAAACTGTTTGAGCGATTGCTTGAAAAGCAGGAGCACATTGCTGTGGTGGTTGATGAATACGGCGGACTCTCGGGTGTGGTAACCATGGAAGACGTGGTAGAAACCCTGCTTGGAATGGAAATTGTTGACGAAGCCGATGCCATTGAGGACATGCAAAAGCTGGCTCGTCAAAAATGGAGAGAACGGGCCAAGCGATTGGGAATAATCATACCCGAAGAATTTAAGAGCTCCAAAAATTAACCAAAAGAAACCAATTGATACAAGCTTGTGTTAGGCTTTAGATACACAGATTTTTTGTATAGTGCATTTAAGCTAAATAAATCAGTGCCGTTACTTTTAGAAAGATATAGCGAAAAAATTAGCTAGTATATGACCAAATTTCTGCCTGATTATTAATATTGAAAACAGATCTGTTTTACGTTATCACGCCTGTTTTAGGAAGTGGATACCTCAGAAATAATTATCTGGAATCGGCATAAACTGAAAAATTAAATTTTAGAGATTTAGGAAGAAGTTCATCTTCATTATTATTTTAAAAATCGTTCAACCCTTGAGTATTTTTTTATGAATATAGGAATTGTTTGCTACCCAACTTTTGGCGGAAGCGGTGTAGTTGCCACAGAATTAGCGAAATCATTAGCCCAAAAAGGCCACAACATTCACATGCTGAGTTATGCGCGCCCGGCTCGCCTCGACACTTTTGAGACCGGAATTACCTATCACGAAGTCGCCATTAACTCATATCCGCTGTTTAATTATCCGCCGTATGCGTTAGCCTTGGCCTCGCAAATGGTAAATTTGATTGAGTTTGAAGATTTAGACCTGCTGCACGTTCACTATGCGCTGCCTCATGCTACCAGTGCGTACCTTGCAAAGCAAATAATGGCCGAGCGCGGCATAAATGTACCCGTTGTAACCACCCTTCACGGCACCGACATCACGCTGGTAGGCAGAGATCCGAGCTATAAACACGTAGTAGAGTTTTCTATTGACAAAAGTGATGGGGTTACCGCGGTTTCTGAATATTTAAAAAATGTGACGTACCAAAATTTTGAGCTAAAGCAGGATATTAGAGTTATTCCCAACTTTATTGATTTGGATCGCTTCAAAAAATCAAATAAAAGTCATTTTAAAAAAGCGATTTGTCCCAATGATGAAAAAGTAGTGGTGCATGTTTCCAACTTCAGGGAAGTAAAGCGGGTGCCCGAAGTGATTTCCGTTTTTGCGAAAATTTTGGAGTCAGGCATTTCGGCAAAACTGTTGCTGGTGGGCGATGGCCCCGAACGGCAAAAAGCCGAACAGCAGTGCCGGGATTTAAGTATATGCGATCAGGTGCGTTTTTTGGGGAAATTAGAACAGGTGGAAGAAGTGTTGTCTATAGCAGATTTATTTTTAATTCCATCCGGCTCCGAAACGTTTGGCTTAGCTGCTTTGGAAGCAATGAGCTGCAGCGTGCCGGTTATCAGCTCCGATATTGGCGGGCTGCCTGAAGTAAACATCCATGGAGTAACCGGTTATGCATGTGGTTTGTCAGACATAGACTGTATGGCAAAATACGGGGTTGAAATTTTAAGTAATCCGAAGCTGCACCAAAAGCTTTCAAAAAATGCACGCAAGCATGCAAAAACCTTTAATCAGGAAATAATTGTTGAAGAGTATGAGCGGTTTTATGAGGAAGTAAGTGACCGAATGAAGCAAAGCATCTCAAAAAACTAAGGCTGAATTTGTCTTGTATCAGAAGCAACCGGTTGCCTGAAAAATTAAAACAGGCCCCATTTTTTTTGGGCTGAAGCCGTTCCGTCAGCAATGTAGGTGCATTTTTTGAAACTCAGTTTAGAGTCGGATATCACCGTTTCGTCCGTTACATACGCAATGGCTAAAAGTACATCTTTCATGGAGCTTTCTACTTTTTGGCTCCTCTTTTTACCGGCAATAACCACATAGCTGATTTCGGTATTTATGTCTTTTTTCTCATCTACCCAAAAAATGCTTTTCTCCAGCTCAGCAATAAAATAATCGGGACGATCTTTACCCGGAATTTGCTTAATCACCTTGGCAGCAATAGGAAGCTGATAGGTTAACTCTTTGGGGCCTTTTGAGATGGCAGAAATCTCGATGTCAAATGGTTTCATAGCTAAGGTTTTAATCCTATTAATTTCACCCCATTATAAATAAAAAAAGACTGACCTGCTTATTGATTCGATTTCCATTTTTACCCGTATCGTAAATAATGCTATTGAAAACTTACCTGCCGTTAATAATCGTCTGACCACTCCAAGTCTTGTTCAAGCAATTTAATCAAGTGCAGTGGTCGGACGATAACATTACTTTTGCGAGGCGCTACTTTGGATAGCACTGCCCACTGTTCAACCGCCGAAGCAATCTCGGGAATGTGGCTGCTAACTGCATCAACGAAGCCGTTAGTAATACTTTTGTAAGCAACTCCATCATTCGGCTCCGCTTGAGCAGGCAAACCATGTTTTCTCCGGAGAGCCGGGTGATGGAATGGTTTCTAAGGATTGGTTATTGGGTACAGTGGTTTCTTGAAAAACTTACCTGCCGTTAATAATCGTCTGACCACTCCAAGTCTTGTTCAAGCAATTTAATCAAGTGCAGTGGTCGGACGATAACATTACTTTTGCGAGGCGCTACTTTGGATAGCACTGCCCACTGTTCAACCGCCGAAGCAATCTCGGGAATGTGGCTGCTAACTGCATCAACGAAGCCATATAAATGGCACTGGTATTTGAAGCATCCACCACCAACACCTCTCGCACTTCATTCAATGAGGTGTTGAAAGAAGTGCCCTCTCCTCAAGGAGAGACTTGTATTTTGGATGAAAATAAGTTCAGACGTAGGCTATAATCATCACTGTCAAAAATGAGCAAGAAAAAGTCCTTCCTTGAGGAAGGTGCCATGTGCAGCCTGCTGCACATGCGGAAGGTGTTAGTGGATACGGCCAGCATTGCAATTCCACCATTCGGCTCCGCTCGAGAAGGCAAAACAAGAGAGAACGTTGTGTGCTCCTGCTTGTACAGGCTTGCAATACTTACTTCCACTGCCTTTAATCCGGCCATATTCACTAAATCAAGACACAAAAAAAGCCTGATTTAGTTAAAAATCAGGCTTAAAAACAGCGTGTGTTTTTGAATAGTATGTTAAGCCAGTACTTTGGAAACTTCTTCAGCAGCTTCTTTTAACAGTACGGCAGAAATTACGTTTAAGTCGCTATTATCGATAATTTCTTTGGCCTCTTCAGCATTGGTTCCCTGTAGGCGTACAATAATAGGCACGTCTTTCACCTTCTCGGCAATTTCAGGATCTTTCACGGCTTCAATCACACCGTTTGCTACACGATCGCAGCGTACAATACCGCCAAAAATATTAATTAAAATAGCTTTTACGTTTTGGTCTTCCAGAATAATGCGGAAGCCATTTTTAACCGTTTCCACATTAGCGCCACCGCCAACATCCAGGAAGTTAGCAGGCTCGCCACCGGAAAGCTTAATAATATCCATGGTAGCCATGGCCAGTCCGGCGCCGTTTACCATACAGCCTACGTTGCCATCCAGCTTAATGTAATTCAGATTGTACTTTTGGGCTTCCAGCTCCAGTGGATTTTCTTCCGCCTCATCCTTCAGCTCCGCTAAGTCTTTATGACGATATAAAGCATTTTCATCAAACGTAACCTTAGCATCCAGCGCTAATACATCGTTATCGGGCGTTACAATCAACGGGTTGATTTCAAACATGCTGGAATCAGTTTCATCGTAGGCTTTGTACAACGCATGCACAAACTTGATACCTTTTTTCAGTGCATCACCTTCTAAACCGAGAGAAAATGCGATTCGGCGAGCCTGATTTGGCTGAAGATCCATGCCCGGCTCTACCCATTCTTTAACAATTTTTTCGGGCGTTTCTTCAGCTACCTTTTCAATTTCAACGCCGCCTTCGGTAGAAGCCATAATTACGTTTTTTCCAACTGCACGATCTAACAAAATACCCAAGTAAAACTCAGATTTAATGTCCACGCCATCGGTTACGTACAAGCGCTGCACCAGCTGGCCTTCTTCACCGGTTTGTATAGTTACCAGCACATCTCCCAAGAGCGATTCGGCGGCTTCGCGCACTTCATCAATAGATTTGCAGAGAATAACCCCTTTTGCATTGTTCTTTTTTGTGCGGCCTTTACCACGCCCTCCGGCATGAATTTGAGCCTTTACAACAAAAAGAGTAGCTCCTTCTTTTTGAAGCTTTTCGGCGGCTTCAACGGTTTCTTCTACAGTGGAAGTTGCAATTCCGGCAGGAACAGCTACATTATATTTCTCAAGAATTTCTTTAGCTTGATACTCGTGTATTTTCATGGATACCTGTTTA
Organism: uncultured Balneola sp.; assembly: GCA_964505215.1. Classification (GTDB taxonomy): domain Bacteria; phylum Bacteroidota; class Rhodothermia; order Balneolales; family Balneolaceae; genus Gracilimonas. The sequence continues at coordinate 87,401 of CAZDGU010000009.1, read as the reverse complement.
GTATTTAAAGCAAATTTTAGGTGCCAATAATACCGAGATTAACGGCTAAATGAAAGCAGAGGAATCATTCTTTACAGATTGATGATATTTGTTAGGCATAACTTTTTTCTGCTGATAAGTGTGGGAATGACTATAATGACATGGATGTATGCATTCACCCCAAGTAAGGAAAAGCTTTATGAACAGCTGTACTTTAAAAAAATAACCTCTAAGCCATTTAAAAGCTGAAAAATGCCTATAATTTCCACTTGGTAATTACAGCAAACAAACGCTAACTTTAGCGCCCAAACTGAATTAAGGATACAAGCTTGAAAAAAGCTCAAATAATGACAGCCCGAGATTTAGACCGCATTTATCTGCGGTTTGCTCATCAATTCTTGGAAGCCTACGATGACTTTTCCAAAATTGCCGTAATTGGTATGCAAACGCGCGGCGTATATATGGGCAAACGAATAATCCGGGAAATTGAAAAAGCCTTTGGTGCACACATAGATTTTGGTGTGCTGGACGTAACATTTTATCGGGATGATTATCGCACTAAACTGAAAATGCCAGAGGTCAAAGTCACCGAAATACCCTTTGATTTGTACGACCGTGACATCATTTTGGTGGATGATGTGCTGTACACCGGCCGTACCGTACGCTCAGCCATGGAGGCACTGATGGCGTATGGTCGTCCCCATAGCATTAAATTTTGCTGTATGATTGATCGAGGTCATCGCGAGCTGCCTATTTCGGCCGATTATATGGGCATGTATTTACCCACGCACGAAAAAGAAGAAGTACGCGTAATGGTAGAAGAACTGGATGGCGAAGACGCCGTATATGTGGTAGATGTAGAGGAGGAAGAGCATGAGTAAATCCTCCGACAGCTATTTATTCAAACAAAAGCATTTATTAGGACTTGCAGACTACACGGCCGAAGATATTCAATTTGTGCTGGAGCAGGCCAAATATTTTCGGGAGATTTTAGACCGGCCGGTTCCCAAAGTGCCTACGCTGCGCGATAAAACCATTGTAAATCTCTTTTATGAAAACAGTACGCGAACCCGTCTTTCGTTTGAGTTAGCTCAAAAGCGGATGGGAGCCGATGTGGTGAATTTTTCCACCGGTTCATCCAGCACCAAAAAAGGAGAATCACTTAAGGATACCATTCGTAACATCAGCTCCATGAAAATTGATATGGTGGTAGTGCGGCACGAAAGCCCGGGAGTTCCCCACTTTCTCACCAAATGTGTGGATGCCGCAATCATTAATGCCGGCGATGGCGCACACGAGCATCCCACTCAAGCCCTGCTCGATTTATTTACCATGCAGACGCTACACAAGAATTTGAAAGGCAAAAAAATTGCCATTATCGGCGATATCTCTCACAGCCGGGTAGTACGTTCTAATATTATTGGCTTAAAAAAATTGGGAGCTGAAGTGGTAGTATGCGGTCCCAAAACGCTGATGCCTCCTTTTGTTAAACAGCTGGGGGTTGAAGTATCTTACAATTTAGACGAAACGCTGGCTTGGTGTCAGGTTGCTATGGCACTGCGCATACAGCTGGAACGGCAGGGGACAAGAACCGAGTTATTTCCCTCTTTAAGAGAATACCACGAAAGATTTGGGATTAAGCTTTCTCATCTGGAAAAATATCCCGATTTTAAAATTATGCATCCCGGCCCCATAAATCGTGGAGTAGAGATGGAAAGCGAAGTTGCCGACAGTTCACGTGCCGTTATTTTAGATCAGGTAACAAATGGCGTGGCCGTACGGATGGCTATTTTATATTTGTTGAGCGGAGGAAACAGAGTATAAAGCATCTATTCATTTCATTGAAAACGTATAATTGAGCAGATAAATCCGTAATATTGGACATCTTCGAAACACAAAAAATTAATAAGACCATTAAGAAAGAGTCTAACGAAATAGTTGAGAATCCAACGGTAACCGTTGGAATCCCGGTGCTAAATGAAGAAGATCATATCGAGAGAGTTGTATCCGGATTTTTAGCCACGGAATATCCTTATTTGGTTGAAGTGTTAGTTGCAGATGGGGGAAGTACCGATCGCACCCGGGAAATTGTGCGCCAGCTTTCGGAGAAAGACAGCCGGGTGAAACTGGTAGATAATCCTGATAAATTTCAATCATTTGCGCTAAACAGAATGATTGAGCAGGCCGAAGGCGATATCTTCTTGCGGGCAGATGGCCATTGTATTTACCAAGAAGACTACCTGCTTAAAAACATTGAAGTATTTGTAAATACGGACGCCAAAAATGTAGGCGGTGCACAGCGCTATGTGGCAAAGAATGCCATCCAGGCAGGAACTGCTTTAGCTGTAAAAAGTTTTTTGGGCAACGGCGGAGCCAAATACATGGACGAGAATTATGAAGGCTATGCTGATACCGTATTTTTAGGCTGTTTTTGGACTGAAGACCTCCGGAAAATTGGAGGTTTTAATACTAAAAACATCACCAATCAGGATTCTGAACTGAATCTGCGTCTTGCTCAAATTTACGGTGAAAGCGTCTATGTAAGTCCGGATATTAAAAGCTGGTATTTTCCGCGCTCCTCTATTTTTAAGCTTTTTAAACAATATTTCCGCTACGGAAGAGGCCGGTTTTTAACTAAAGTACTTCATCCCAAAAGAACCCCCATCCGCGGCTTAATTCCTTTTATAGCTATTTGTTTACTCACCGTGTATGCCATTACGGATTTCTTTACCGCAGCACCGCTTTACTTTTTGCCGGTAGCCGCTTTTTTAGCGTTTATTGTACTTGGCGAATCGCTAAGGATCGTGCTTTCCGAAAAGCAGCACTTTTATGATGAGTTATGGAAAGGAGAATCCTCACCTCCCGGCACCTTTTCTCTATGGGTTCACACCTCCGTAAATATCATAATTATGCAAGTAGCCCATTTCAGCGGCTTCTTATACCAGCTGCTGAAGAAAGTGCTTTTACGGGTTGATGGGTGGTAAGGTGCTCTGTTTCTGAGAAACCTAAATAGAGTTTATTGTTCAGTAATTATTGAAATTGCTTTGATACTATCTCTGTTCAGGTTTTCGAGTTTAATGGTGCATAAAGCCCGCTTACCTGTGTAAACTGAATCAAAGCATATATATTCGTTATTTCTGTCCCAGCGAGGGTGCAGATCACAAGTCAAATGTTCGTTTTCTAATTTTGAGGTGAATTTTGCATGATGCTTTAGTTTGGCAATATCATATCGTGTGCCTGTTTTCGCATCAAAAAGTATGAGCAGCTGTTGTCGCAGTCCGTTTGGATAAGTATCAGTTATAATCCATTCTTTGTTGGGAGAATAAGAGGGATGACCATCCGAGTGAAGTGTTTTTTCTCCGATAATCTTATAGAAATCGGAGTCGTTGTCTCTGAATAAAAAATAATGGTCTCCTTTTTCAGGGACATGGCTGTAGGCAATAATATGCTCTTCGTCTTTCCATCCAATATGAGACACCATTTCCTGAGCCGGAAATATAAAAAGGTCAGTTCCATCTAAATTACAGGAAATTAATCTTGACCAGCGTTTTCTTTTATGCTCTCCTACCCATCTGTGCATAAACACAAACCTTTTGTTGGATGGAGAAAATAAGCAGTGTGAGAAATAGTGATATTTACCATCCATCGTTGGGTTATGGTCTATTCCAACAATATCACGAATAGAAAACAGCTCATTTATTGCGCCTGTTTCCAAATTAATGTGATATAAACCGTTTGTATCCGGTGCTTTATGGTTTGCTGTAGCATCTGATCCATGATTATAACCGTAACCCGGCATGTGTTGTTCAACTCTTGTGAAGTTATAGCCAACAGCGTGCTTTCCATCAGAACTTACCGCACCAATTGGTTCCGGTATATCGGTAATGGTATTACTGTCCATATCATAAATGCGAGACAGTAATTTATTAGACTCAACATCATTGTAGATAAACTTTTGCTCATTTCCGCACCATTGCAGCATGCAGCCTTGATGCCAATTCCAGGCCAAAGTCTTAGTTAATGGACGAAATCTCTCAAATTCATTTCCTTCAAAAACTCCCAATGTTAAAGAGTCAGACTTTTCAGGCATTCTTAAAGGAATATGATACTTATTTGCTAAAAGAAATTTATTATCAAAAGAGAAGGGTGTTTTGTCGTGAAAACCAAAAAAAAAGCCTTCACGAGTTTTAATATCGTAATCCGAAATTTTGTTAGCTACAGGAACCAAGTCAAGCAACGACTGATACGTATCTCGAATAAAATCTTTGAGCTGTGGATTAGCTTTAACAAGATTATGAACTAAACGCTCTACTTTATTCATGTTCAGAAAAAATATTTTTTACATCAGTTAAAAACCTATATTCATCAAAAACGAGATTTTTTGGATCATATTCTAAACAACTATTTCGTTTTTCTTTAATGTTATCCCAAGATAGACTATCCAAAAACTCGCCAACGGCTTTTTTGCTTTGCACATCAACGGAGTACCCAACATTCCAATCAAGTACACGCTCACCTAACCTGGTGTTATCTGCTACTATAATTGGTGAACAAAAATAAATAGACTCAAAAAGCTTATTGGGTGAAAGTACTTTTACGTTAAAGTGATTTGAGTCGTAAATGGAACAGGTTAAGTCAATTGATTGATATACCTTTTCCAGTTCATCCGGGTTTTTATATGGACCATGAAATATGATATTTCTATACTTTTTGGCATAATCTTTTACCGTATTGATATCCTGTTTGTCTCCATCTCCATACAGATGAAACTCAAATTTAGCGTCCCTTTTTGCTATTTCTTGCATAAATGGCTCTATTACATTCAAATAGCGTATAAAGCCTACAAAGCCAATTTTAATGATTCCATCTTCGCGTTCAGAAATGTTTCTGGCGTTATCTATATGGAAGTTTTGTGGAAGCTTATTTTCATAAATACTTGATATGTTTTCTATATTTTTAATTCTGCTTCTGTATTCATCTAAAAACCATGGACTGGTAAGTATCACTAAATCCGTGTTTTTAAGAAATTGATCTTCTATAAAGCAAAAGGCTTGAGATATAAGACTTTTTTGATCTTTCGTAAATCTCAAATCACTGATTTCATACATTTTTTTAGCATTTTTGCGGCCCAGGCTATTTCCAATTATTGCACTGTCGAAGCCAAACATGTAGATGCCATCAATTCTTTTATTCTTTTCGTGCCTTCGCACCTCTTTTATAATGCTCAGTATTTTTGGGATTCGCTTAATGTAATTATCATCAAATACTCCAAGCCTTTTTAAAGGAATACCTTCGGGGAACTCGTTAACCAGAAACCGGTTTCTATCGGTTGCATAAACTTGTAGCTCAAAACCGGCATCTCTCAATGACTTTAATCTTCGGTGGATTCTCGGTTGTGTAATAAGCTGAGATATAACAACAATTCGTTTTTTTTTAAAATCCATGTTTAGTTATTTAAAACCTATGCACCTGTTTTTATGATTTTTGAGTTAATTAGTAGGTGTTTTTACAAATTACTTTATTAGACGCAAGTCAAGGCATTAATGACCAAATCAGTATTTAGAGCTTTGAACCTGCTTATATACTTTTTGAATAGCATTAGCTTTCTGCTTCTTACTAAATCTTTTAGAAATATCATGGTGCATTTTTGACGGCTTATAATAATCAAGCTTTTTTAGAATATCTATAATGCCATTTGTAATACTTTTTGGATTGCAAGCTTCAACTAATACCCCAAGCTTTTTGTTAATAATTTGTTCGGCCCCGCCAGACATAGTAGCTAAAATGGGAGTTCCACAGGCTGCGGCTTCAGCCATGGCTAAACCAAAACCCTCTTTGCGGCTTGGCGAAACAAATAAGTCAGCAGCCTGGTAGTATTGAATCAGCTTTTCTTTTGGCATACTATTGTAAAAGTGGATTTTATTGGTTAACCCATAAGAGTTAATCATATCAAAAACTTTTTTCTTCACCTTTTTATTATAACGTGGTGCTACAATATGTAATAGCAGATTTTCAGAATGTGGAAGATTAGCAAAACTTTCAACAAGAATATCTACTCCCTTTGCTTCATAAAGATTAGCTACACACAATAAATGAGTTTTTTGGAGTGACCAGTTAAGTTTTTTCTTAAGCTCGGTTTTAGAATTTGAGGGTTGAAAAAGCTTTGTGTCAATTGCATGTTTTAGGTGGGTGATACGTTTTTCCAACTCTGGAAATGTATTAAGAATATCATCCTTTAGTTGTTGGCCAACCGTGATTATGTGATTGCATGCAAAAAGACCGTTAGTAAGTATTGTATTGGGTTTCCCGTTTTTGAGATTAGAATACCAGTCGCCACCATGAAGTGTAAGCACAAGGTTATATCCCTTTTTTTTGAGAGCGGTTGCTGTAAGTCCGCCGGGATACAGCCAATGCAAATGAACAATATGCGTGCTTTTTGCCGGTGGTAAAGCGTTGATTAAAGATTTTGAAATTGAATATTGAGTTATCGCCTGAAGCTTACGTCGTGGAAAAGATAGATAGTGAAACCGCTGCATCTCAAAATCTTCAGAAACAAGTTGGTAAGATCTGTAAAACTGTTTGTTCAGCGGAGTTGCAAACACTGTGGGAATAAAAACCCGAACTTGAGCAAATTGCTGTATTAAACGAGCTTCATTCTGAATAAATATACCACTACTTTTGTCGTGCTGGGTGGGATAGATGTGTGTGATGATCGAAACGTTCAAGCTATTATAGGTCTGCTAATTATTAATAAACTTATTCTTTATTGTATTTATGAAAAGTTGAAAGGCAAGTTTATCATAAAAGAAAGACTTTATAATGTAGAAAAGTCCAGTTGTTAGATGGTCTGCTTTGATACTCTTTATACCAAAACTATAAAATTGTTTTGCTTTATTTTTCTTTAAATATTTTTTCAAAGATGGCTTATCGTGTACGAAGCTTTCTATTAGTAAGACTGAGTTCTTCATAATTTTTTTCTTAGGTGCACTAAAGTTACCCCCGTGTTCGTGCCGAATGGCTAATACTTCATTAATAAAACCAAACTTATACTTTGTAGCTAATCTCAGCCATAAGTCATAGTCATCACCACCCCATTTAATGTTTTCATCAAATAAACCTACTTGATCTATTGATTCTTTTCTTATTAATACTGTTAAAGATGAAATAAAATTAGACAATACCAGTTTTTTGAGATTTTCTTCTATGGTTTTACCAGGCTGGATTTCTCTCTTTCTTTCAACGGTTTTTCCATTCTTTAGAACTACTTTTGTGTTAGTATATACTAAACCAAACTGGTTTCCTAAACCAGAAAAAAATCTAACTTGTTTCTCAAGTTTTGATGGTAACCATTCATCATCTTGATCTAATAAGGCAATAAATTCTCCCGAGGAATTACTAATACCAACATTTCTAGTAGCAGCAATGCCCATATTTATTTGATTACGAAAGAGTTTTATTTTTTTATGTTCAAGAAATTTGTCAATTATTTCTATAGAATTATCTTTAGAGTTATCATCAATTAAAATTAATTCCCAATCTGTGTAAGATTGTTTAATCACACTATTAATGCTTCTTTCTAAAAATGGAGAGCCATTATACACAGGCATTATAATTGATACTAATCCTTTAACCATTAAAGTGATCTTTTATCTTTAAAAAAATTGTTTTTAGAAATGACTTAAGTTTCTCATCAAAAATATAAATCCAATATATCAAAGCTATCACGAGACATAGTACTGTGGCTATTATTGATTTCATTAAGAAGCCAAAGTCAAGAATAGAGACTTGAAATGCAATTAGCACCGGTAAGACCGAACCGAAAATAATAGATAAAAGCTTGTGATGTACTTTCATATATTTTACGGAATATATGTGGAGTAGGGTAAAGTCTAAGATCATTCTAAAAGCTGTTGCTGAAGCTGCTCCATTAATTCCGTATAGTTTAGTAAGAACAAAAAGAATTATGATATAGATGGGCAACTCAATAAGATGAAATTTCGCAGAAATGTCAGGCCTTCCAGAGCCCTGAATAATTGAAAGGGGTATTCTGGCCAGGAAATTAAATAAGCCCCCAACAGCAATTATTTGAAGAACCCAAAATGCATTCTCTGAAAATTCAGGATTAATCCAGATTGATATTATTTCTTTTGATAAAGAAATTAATAAGAATACAATAAGCGTACTGGCAAAGAGAATGGCATTAAAGCTTGTATTATATAAGAGTAATTTCTTTTTATTTTCTTCATCCACCTCTCTTGAAAAAATGGGGAATAAAACCAGACTGATAGAACTTGGTAAAATCCCAAGTCGTTTGATAAGGTCTATAGGCACTGAATAATAAGCGAGATTAGTCATACTTTTTTGAGCACCAATAATAAGCCTGTCTGCTGTTTCGATTATTGGTGCAATTATACTTGATACTGTTATCCAGCCTCCGAAGCTAAACAGATATGATGCATATTCTTTCTTAAAAGATGAGAAACGATATGTAAGGTTGAAATTTTTATAACATTGATAATAAAAATATAAATTTAGAAGTATTTTTTGCAGGGTTAACCACAATATCAAATAGGCAATACTGTTAAAATAATATGTTATAACTATTAAACCCAAGTAGGTTGAAGACCCAATGACTACCTGAACTTTTGTTATTCTTTTAAATGCATGATAAGCTTCTAAACAGCCTCTTAAACTACTGGAAATAATCACAAAAGGAATACCAAAAGAAAGGATGGTTAAACCTAAAAGGACTTCATTAATTAGAGCCTCGTCAATTTTCAAGAAGTTTAGTGTTATTGGTTTAGAAAGAAGAAAAAAGATTAAGCCACCTAAAATTCCTAAGGCACTTGTAATGGTTAATGCCGTTGAAAATATATCTGGAATTTCTTTTAATTTATTGTGAGATAGTTTTTCAGAGATTGATTTAGTAAGAGCCTTACCTAACCCAAAATCAAAAAAATTGAAGTAGCCAATAAATGCCCAGGCGATGGCTAGTATTCCAAACCTTTCTTCTCCTATATTTCTGATAATAATTGGGATAGAAAAAAGAGAAATAAGAAGGGGAAAAAACTTGCTTGAGAGGCTAAAAAAGGAGTTTTTGAAAATTGATCTTGCTTTTAAGATATCTTGAACCAAAATTTAAAGTGAATTATTAGCGCTGGGAGGGGCAGTTAATTATATTGAATATATGAATACAAAATTTAGAGCATTATCTGTTAATTATCTATCTTATATCACTTCTATTAATTTATTCATTTCAGAACAAATAATCACTGCAGTTTGAGCAAAAGAAACAACACTACTGACTTTTTTGAGATACTCATCACCTTAGCCAAACACAAAGTTTTTTTATTAAAAACGATTATAGGTATAACCCTTCTGGCTCTAATAATAAGCCTTGTTTGGCCAAAAACATATCTTTCTACATCAGAAGTTATACAGAATAGAGAAAGTATTGGAAGCATAGGTGGCTTGCTACAAAGTTTCGGTTCAATAAGCTCAGGACAAAGTAAAGTAGGAGGGGAAACGATTATAGTAATTCTCTATAGCGAGAGTATGAAAGAAAAGCTAATAGAGAAGTTTAACTTGAAAGAGGTATATGGCGCAACTATTAAAGAGGTTTTGTTTAAAACATTAGAGTCTGTAATTACCATTGAAGAAGTTAGAGAGGGGGGGTTTGGATTCAATCCAATTGTTTCTGTGAAAATTGGAGTTGAGGATGAGGATCCTGAACGAGCGCAAGCAATGAATAAATTTATTATTGAAGAGTTAGATAATAGATTGCAAGAACTAAACGAACAGTCGGCAAAGAATAATTTAGAAATATATGAGCAACGGTTTGAGCAGAACAAAAAAGAGCTGTTAAAAGCAGAAGAGAAGCTAAATAATTTTCAAAATAAATATGGCATTTTAGAAGTGCCAAGTCAACTGCAAGCACTTATTGAAAACTTGGCTGAATTGAAATCTAATGTTATTCAGAAAGAAATTGAATTAGAGATTCTTGGAAATAGACTGGGTAGCAATTCCAGTGAAATAATTCAAAAGCAGCAAGAATTGCAAGCACTTCGAGAAACATATAATGAGCTTATACAAAAAAGTAACAATACTGATGAAGTAGAAGGAGCCTTTTACCCATTGTTTGATATGCCGGATTTACTGTTAACTTATGCACGACTAATGAGGGAGGTGGAGGTGCAAAATAAAGTATATGAATTACTGCTGCCACAATTAGAACAACAAAAAATGTATTTAGCTAATAAAAACAGTGGTTTAGTGTTTATTGATAAGCCTGATTTGCCAACATATAAGAACTCTCCAAAGCGAGCATTTATAGTTATCGGAGGATTTTTGTTTGCTGTATTTTTCTCTTTTCTGGTTATCTACTTAAAAGAACTGTATGGCGATGAGAATTCAGAATATAGATCCCAAATAAATAGATTCCGGAAAGAGATTAAATTCAAAAAGCCTGAGAATTGAGTTATTTACTTGACAAGCACTTTGTTCTCGGAGGGGCCCTATTTTTATCAATCTGCGCAGTTGGTTTTTTTATGAGCTCACTTTTAGTAGGGATACTTATTGCAGGTATTTTTATAACAAGCTTTTATTACTACTCTCTTGAACAAAATGAACTGTTATTATATCCGGTTATTGTTGGGGCTTATTTAAGCGGAGCGCTGGGGCTTTTAGATGAAACATTACCTATTTCGCTTTTTCAGGTTGCTTTTCTTTTATCGGTAAGTATTTTTGTGTTATCAAGAGTTATCAAAAAAGATTTGAATTGGCATTTTAGCAACTATGGACTCCCCTTACTGCTCTTTTTAATTGTAATATCATTCTCTCTTATTTATAGTGTAGATCGTGTAACCGGGAGCTACAATCTTATTCGATTTGTTATACTTTTACTATTAGTTGGGTTCGTTACAAATATAATCGAATCTCCCAATGTGATTTTGAGAAGTATATTTACAGTAGTATTCCTTTGTAGCATATTGGCATTTTACTCTTTAATGGAAAATTTATTTAACCCGGAGGTAGCAATTCAAAACTTCATGAGTGCAGGAATGAAGATAGAGAGGGCTTCCGCCGGCGGATTATTTAGTGACCCAAATCGTTTTGCTGCCTCTTTGTTTTTACCACTGGCATTTGGTTTTTCTTTGATGAATTCTAAATACTCAGTTCCTTATCGTGTAATTGGCGGATTAATATTTTTTTTAATGGTTGCGGGAGTTATCTCTACTTATTCACGGAGTGGTTTTTTAGCAATCATAATAATTTGTGTGATAAGCATGAGGTTTTTCAACCGGTTTAAGCCATTTTTAATTTTATCGTTATTTGCATTGATCGTTGTTCTGATTATACCTAATACAAGGTTAATTTTATCATCTTATGCAGATCGCATATTCCAGTTATTAACTGGAAATGTTGATGCATCATCAAACATTCGATTACTACTTGGATCAGCTGCTTTTCAAATGTTTATTGATTCTTATACTTTCGGAGTAGGTTTTGAGAGCTTTGGCGAATATTTTACTAATTATTTTACCGTAAAAGAATCTATTCAGGTGACTGAACCTCATAATATTACCTATACAGTAATGGCAGAACTTGGTTTACATGGGCTTTTAGTATTTGGTATGTTAGTCTTCTTCCTGATGAGAGATGCCTATGAAAACGTTAAAAATGCAGTAACGGAAAAAGACAGGCTACTTACTGTAACACTTTTTAGTACACTATGTGCTTATTTACTTTTCTACCAATTTTATGGCGGAGGCTTATATGACTCTATATTAATGTTAATCATTGGTTTTATCTTAGCATACAAGAAGTACTTTGCAAATAAAGAACCCGCATCGATAGCTGTATAATATGTTCATTATCTGTTACCGCGTAACCGCCACATAAGTAGTTATAATACCGGTAACCGTGCCTATGGCGGCTAATATCAGGTTGATGCGATTATTTTTAAGCTGTTCCAGTTGTAGATTGTAATTACGAGCGCTGGTTGCATCTACCAATGGTTCGCGATCTACAAAAATGATGTCGCCGGAGGATAGTTCTGTATTTTCCGGTTTGTACCAGGCTCGGCTGCCGGCTTTAATTACAAATACGCGCTTTTTATTGGCAGCTACTGTAAATCCATCAGCCGAAGAAATATAATCCGAAACGGATTTTCCTTCTCCAAAAGAATAAAATCCGGGACTGTTTACCTGCCCGATTATAGAAATATTATGTTCATCTTTAGGAATGAATATCTTATCGCCGTCTTTTAACTTTGTGTTCGTTAATAGCTCGGTGTCGGTTAAATCAAGCGGCATTTTTCCGGCATTAAGCGCTTCTTCCAGCTTCATGTAATCAAAACCTTCTAACGACTGATTAGAGCTGCGCAATAAAAGAGACGGATTAATTTCAGAAACCGAACTCACCCCGCGATCGCTGAAAGAACGCCGATACATGTAAGCGGCTTTAGGCAGTGCCTGGTTGGTAATCCCATCCGCCAGCTCCAGCAGGTCGGCAAGCGTGGTTTCTCCTTCTTTAATAGTGAAAATTCCCGGAGTTGAAACTTGTCCCTCAATAGAAACCGAACCCAAACTTTCTAATGCTTTGTTGTGAGGAATAATAATACGGTCGTTGGGCTGAAGATCGATTTCATCACCCGATGAAAACTCTAATTTATCAACCGCAGCACCTGCTTCCCGATAGATAATAATGGTAGAAGAATCGGCATCGGGCGTAAAGCCACCGCTTATTTCAAGCAGTTTGCTAAAAGTATCATCCGTACGGAAAGTACCTTCAAAATTATTAATTACGGCTCCCGAAATACTTATGCGCGGTCGGTCAGAAGATCGCTTGATGAAGTTAACCTGGTCGCCGTCGGCTATGTACGGGTTGAATTTGGTGTTGCCGCTGTTAAAATAAGCTTTAAGATCTATATAACGTTCTTCTTCACCATTGTTAACTTTCACCAGCCGTAAATCATATTTTGAACCAACGGTAGAGAAAAAGGCTTCTGAAAGCTCATTTTCGGCTGAATTTTCTTGCTGCAGCTCCCTGAAGTTAATTCGCGTAACGGTTTGAGGCGTGGAAGAAATAGTTTTAGCTCGTTCGTTAAGAGGAAGCATAAATGGACTCATAATTTCATCCTGCACAACAAAACCTGAAATAAGCGCGCTGAAGCGGGTGCCGGGCTGTACGGTGTAGCTTCCCGGAGAAGGAAGGTTATCACCCCCAATATGTATGGTAACCATGCGGGGGCGGTCTAAAGTGAGCTGAATATTTGCGTTTTTAAGCTGCTCGCTAAAAGCCGATTTTACCTTTTTACGGGCTTCATTCAGCGTTAAATTTTTAACAGAAACAGCGCCTAAAGTAGGAATGATTACATCGCCGGAGGCATTTACGGTAAGTCCGCGATAGCTGAACTCAACCACGCCTTTGCTATAAACGCTCAACATATCAAATACGCCTAAGCGGTAGGTTTCGGGGTTGATGAAATCATCTAAAGAAAAGGGAGAGGTGGCAAGCTGAAATCCGGCTTGGTCAAAAAAGTAGCGCTCATTTAGTGATGAAGTGCTTTGGAAGGAAAAGTCGCTGCCTTGGCTGCTTGTTGATTGTGCGATTGCGCTTTGTTGCCCGGGCAGAACAGTGAAAAGTGCTACGGCAAAAAAGCAAAATAAGGTTTTGATCACGGTTGAAGATGGGTTCATTAACGGGCAGATGGTTTGCTTGTGTGTGTAAGTTCTTGAGTTGTTTTCTTGCGGGCCAATATAATACCGGCTATAACAAAAGCCGCTCCAATATATTGAAGAAATGAGAGTTCTTCACCTAATAAAATCAGCCCAAAACCAAGTCCTAATACAGGTACTAAGTTTTGATAGGCTGCGGTGCGTACGGCTCCTATTTTTTTGATTCCCTGATTCCAAATAATATACGCCAATCCCACCGATAATGCCCCGCTGTAAAACAGGCCGCCATAACCTGCCCACGATATTTGCGACCAATCTAACCGAACAAGAGAGGGCAGGCCTATCACCAGCAACCCGGCCAGTCCCACTACCGACATAAATGCCGAAAACTGCATCGGGCTGTAGTATTTCAAATACCGGCGCGAGAGAATGGTGAAAATAGCCCAACATAAAGCGGCTAAAAGAGTGATGAGATTTCCCATGAAGGTTTCGGACTCAAAAGAAAGAGGATCACTGCTTCCGGTTATAATAAGTGCAACACCTAAAAATGCAAAACCCACGCCTAAGCCGGTGTAAAGAGTGAGTTTCTCGTCCGTAAAAAACTGAGACAGCAGTGCTACCCAAATAGGAATTGTGCCCAACATAACGGCAGCATTGGCGGCATACGTATATTTAATGCCAACAATAAAAAGCAGCTGATATATTACATTCCCTAAAATGCCAAGCCCAACCAGCTTCCAGAAGTGCTCTTTTTGTACTTTTAAGGAGTGTCCTCGCCTGTACGCAACATAAGTGAGCAGTATAGAGGCAAAAACAAAACGTAAGATGTTGAAGCTGTGCGGGTCCACTTCCTCAAGCGCTACTTTAACTATGCTAAAGTTGAGCGCCCAGATAACAGCAACAAAAATTAAACTGATGTCAATTAAATATCGGCGTAACAAAACTTCTTTTTTTGGTGAGGCAGAAGGTAAGGGTAATTGAGACTCTAACCGAATATAAATGAGCACTTCGGTACAGTTTTTTACTGTTTACCGAGGGCTGGGTACTTCAAAACAGTAAATTTGAGATTCAGCACCTACGACAGGAAATTAGCGATTACCGGTTCTTTTTTAATCATTAAAACGTTTATCTTTGAGCAAAATTCAACAAAATATTTTCCTGTGATTCAGCGCTTACAAACCGTATTTCTGGCACTTGCTACTCTTCTAAATGCATCCGTTTACTTTACTCCAATTTATTCTAAAGCCATGGACGACCCCCTGCTTTGGATCGGATTAGGCCTGGCCATATCATTACTTATAGCCGGTATTTTGAACGTGTATTCGATTTTTCTGTATGAAAACCGGAAAAACCAGATTACCTGGGTAAAGCGATCTGCCCTTTTTCAGATAATTGGGCTGGGCTTTTGCGTTGGGGTGATCTTTTCGCTGGGTGGTATTGGCACGTACTTATGGGATGAAGCGCTGGGTACCGGCCTGGTTTTTCTGGGATTTTTGGGCCAGTTGTTGGCTCTCCGGTATATCAAAAAAGATGAAGAATTAGTGCGATCGATGGATCGCATCAGGTAGGTATAGATTGAGCAGCTCACATTCACCCTTAAGAGTATATATTGCCTTAGCGCTGGGACTTATTACCTTTGGGCTGGCTCCTATTTTAGTGAAATTTGGTACCGACTACTCAGCACTGCTTATCGTTACCATTCGTACCGTGGGCGCTTTTCTGATGCTGATTCCCATTTATGTGTATAAAAAGAGAAGCAAAAAGTATGATTTAAAGCCCACCGGTAAAGAAACAAAGTGGATGATATTAGCGGGAATTGCCCTGGGGCTGCACTTCACCCTTTGGAATATTTCGTTGTATCACACTTCGGTAGCATCTGCCTCCATTCTGGTTACCATTCACCCCATAATTATTATTGTAGCCGAACGCGCTTTATACAAAATGAAATTTGCCCTAACCGTATGGATGGGCGTGTTTATTGCTTTTTCCGGCTCCCTGCTCTTAGGTATTTCTGATTATAATGCAGAAACGGTGTTCGATAATCCTTTGCTGGGTAATATGTTGGCTTTTTCGGCCGCCGCTATTTTTGCGGTGTACCTTTTAATTGGCCGGAGAATCCGTCAAAACCGATCGTGGTTGGGTTATGTATTTCCTGTTTATGGTTATGCTGCCGCTACGTGCCTGCTTATTTTATTTGTGATGGAAGGTATTCCCGCCACTATAGAGCCCACTGCTTTGTGGATTGGGCTGGGCTTAGCTGTGGGTCCCCAGCTTATGGGGCATGGCGCGCTTAATTACGCGGTCAAATATGTATCGCCCACGCTGCTTTCAACCCTCATTTTAACGGAACCGATTTTTGCTACCATTTTAGCCTTTTTTATACTCGGCGAACTTCCGGCCGTGCTTTCTCTGGTCGCTATTCTGATTACCTTAGTAGGCATAACGCTTACCTGGAAAAGAAAAGCTGCACAAAAAGCTATTTAGATTTATTTCTTAAAGTGTGCAAGCAATGCATGAACGCAATGATGTTATAAATACGTAAAGTAAACTAACCACGCTAAGAAATGCGTGATTTTTACCGTAATTAGCCATACATGCCATGCAGCTTCTTGGCTATTTAACCCAAATTGTTCGTAAACATCCAAAGATATTTAGTTTTAAACAAGTGTTAAATCATTAATTAACAGTATTTTGATTTATACGGTGAACCTTTTGGTGAATTTCTGCGTTAACACTCTCGGAAAGATTAGACATTACTAAGAATACTGGAATTCATCATAAATAGGCGTATCATTAAATCAGCTGATGGAAATGTAGCTTCATTATGAATCATCATAATGCAGAAAAACAACCAGACTTTATGTTTTACAAAAGAGAAAATATTACAGGGGTATCACGTTTTCTACTGCTTTATGGGGTTTTTGCCCTTTTGCTTTTAAGCTGTTCGCAAGAACCGGAAGCTCCTGAAGATGAAGCAACGCACTCGCTTTCTGTTTCGGTTACGGAACCGGTAGAGCGAGATTTTTCGGACATTAAAAGCTCGGGAGTTTTACGCATGATAACCAGCTATAGCTCGGGCTCTTACTTTTTGTACAAAGGCGTGCAGGTAGGATTTGATTATGAGCTGCTGAAAACCTTCACTGAAGAAAATGATCTGGCTCTGGAAGTAGTGATTACCGGTCCCGATGAGAGTCCTTATGATTTACTGAACAGCGGCCGGGGTGATATTATTGCCGCAAACTATACGGTAACCCCCGAAAGGAAACAAGTGGTGAACTTCACCCGGCCTTATAATATTGTAGATCAGCTTATAGTGCTTTCTGAGGATTTGGATATAAAACCCGAAAGTATTTCTGATTTAGAGGGAATACCAATTAGCGTGCGCAGAAACAGCTCCTATTATTGGCGCCTTTTAGAGCTGCAAGAAGCAGGATTTCCTATTGAGCTAAACATTATTTCCAAAAATATGGATACGGAGTCAGCTTTATTCCAGGTAGCAGAAGGGGAATATAAAGCCACCGCAGCAGACGATAATATTTTTGAAGCGGCAGACAAATATATGGAGGGTTTAGTTAAAGGCCCGCTGATTGCTGAAGGAGACACCATTGCCTGGGCCGTGCGCACAAATGCTCCGGATCTTGAGCATAACTTAAATAAGTTTCTTTACAAACACTTTCGGTTTGGCGATGATGGCGTTCCCAAGCGCTCAGCCTATCTTAATGTATTGCGCAAAAAATATTTTGAGTCAGGTAGTCAAATTGCAAGCTATTATAATCCCACATTTCCGGGAAGCCAATCCGGCACCATTTCCCCCTACGATGATATGATTCGAGATATAGCAGAAGAAATGGAACTCGACTGGGTGATGCTAACGGCAATAGCAGCTCAAGAGTCTAAATTCAACCCATCTTCGGTTAGCTGGGCCGGTGCGGTAGGCATTATGCAGGTGCTTCCTCGTTTCTCAGAAATTTCATCCGACTCCCTCTATATCCCGGAAGTGAATATCCGAGAGGGCGCCAAAATATTAGCTTCCCATTTAGACCATTACGCATATTTAGATTCAACCAACCGCTGGGCTTTATCTCTTGCAACGTACAATGCGGGCTCAGGTCACGTCGCTGATGCTCGTCGCTTAACCATTGACAGGAACCGAAATCCAAATGAGTGGGATGATGTCTCTAAATCGCTGTTAATGCTTATGCAGCGGCGGTATTATCAAAATGCGAGGTATGGCTTCTGCCGGGGCATAGAAACGGTGCGCTACGTAAATGAGATTATGAACCGCTATAATACCTATCAGTCCATTTTAGCCTATAACGAAGGGGTAGGGAAAACCGGTACAGGGGTTCTTGGTTTCAAAACGCTTAACTGACTTTTAGAATCAGCAGGGTAATATCATCATACTGAATGCCTTCAGAAAATGCATTCACATCATCAATAATAGCTTCCATTATGTGTTGAGATGATTTCATAAGATGCTTTTGCAGGCAGGCTATAAAACGCTGCTCTCCATACTCTTCCGTTTCCTGGGGATTCATAGCCTCGGTAACGCCATCGGTATAAAAAACCAACACATCACCCGGTTTCAGTTCTATGGAAGCCGTCTCGTATGCTGTCATGCTGGGCATGGCTCCTAATATTACGCCGCCTTCTTCCAGCTCCCGGGGCTCGGTCTCCCCTTCCCGAAATAGCAGGGGATTGTTGTGTCCGGCATTTACATAATGGAAGTGTTGTTTATCTGCGGAGATTTTTCCCCAAAAAAAGGTGATAAACTTATCGGCCGGCGTGTTGTCATAAATAATATCATTAATACTTGCCGTAGCCTCTGCCAGCGAAATATCGATGGGGGCTAAAGCGTGCAACATAGATTGAAGGTTGGCCATTAACAAAGAGGCCGGAACTCCTTTTCCGGTTACATCTGCGATGGAAAGAATATGGCCGCCATCGGGGGTTTGAAGAACATCAAAATAATCGCCGCCCACCTGACGAGATGAAATATTAGTGGCCACTAAGTCAAAGCCTTCTATAGTAGGGATGGGCGAAGGGAGCAAGCCTTGTTGTATGGTCTTGGCAAGGCTGAGTTCCTCTTCCATACGGCGGTTTTCAATACGTTCTTCTAAAAGCAGCGTTTTTTGAATGGTAAGTAAAGCCAGATTACCCAACGACTGTAAAAAGTTTACCTGCTCTTCGGTATAAGGCTCTTTACCGGCAGGCTCGCCTACGCCAACAATGCCAATTTTCTCGTTTTGAAAGTGAAGCGAAATAACCAGCTTAATATCATTCTTTTCCAAAAACGGGCAGTCGTGCTCCTCATCACAGTAAAAAACATCATCCAGCTCGTAAAGTAGTTCCAGCTCATGAGCAGTAGGTTTGGTTTTTAGACCACTGCTGGAAACAATAGAAGTATCTCCATCCACATCGAGCACAAAAAAGAAGGTGCGGATAAGCATTTGACCTAACATGGCAAACTTAAAGGTGCGGGCAATTTCATCCCGGTTTACCATCATGTTAAAGTCTTTGCTGAGCTCCAATAACGTATTCAAATCGTGGACTTTACGATCTAACTTTCTGTTTATGAGCCGCAGTTCCTGAAACATCCTCGAGTTAGCAATAGCAACCGATGAAATAATAGTCAGGCTTTCTATGAATTCAAGTTCTCCGGCTGTGAGCTCCTGTTCATTTCCCTTTGGGCCGATGCACAAAAAGCCCAGATGATGATTGGTGGTACGCAAATTAAAGAGGGTGCTTTTTTTAGGGAGCCCGAGCGTTTCGGCAATATCAGGATGATTGTCTAAAGCAAAGGCAGTTTGGTCCAGCGCTTCCTGAGGCAGCCTAAGTGTAATCTCCTCTTCTTCTTTGAGTGAATTGCTTCCTTTTACTTTGCTGACTAAATACTGCTTTCCTGTTTTTTGGTTGATGAGAATAAGCCCCTTTGGCACCATGAGCTTGCCCATGGTAATCAGCAGCAGGTTATTGAGTACAAAATCCGGCTCGTGAGATTCTACCAGCATGCGGCTTGTTTCAAGTAGGGTGCGCAGATCAAAACGACTTTGCCTGTGCGAAGTATCAGCGGAAGATGTAGAGCTTTTTTTGGCCACGGTACGTCAAATGTTTTTGACCATTTTTATTTCGTTAGTACGTCCTTTGCGATTATACTGCACCTGATCCATAAGTTTTTTGATCAGATAAACGCCCATTCCTCCTCGCTTTTTTTCCTTTATGCGTTGTGCTAAATCGGGCTCACGGTAGGTGTTTGGATCAAAACCTCGGCCTTCATCCGTTAAGGAAATCCATATTTGGCGGTCATCGTACCCCATTTCTATACTCACAGTTTGAGAGGGAGCATTTTTATAAGCGTGTTTTATAATATTGGTGAAAGCCTCATCTACAGCTAATCTGATTTCAGAAATGTCTTTATTACTGAGGCCGATAATTTCTGCCTGGGCTGCTACAAAGTTACGAACTTCTGCCAGGTGTTTGGTAGAAGCTTTAACCGTAAGTTTCTTTATGTGATTATGTGCAGCCACGCGTATCGCTTTCTCTTTTAGTTGTTGAACAGTTGTAAGGCTTCTTTTTCATCTTCCAAAATATCGTAAAGTGTAGGAAAGCCTAACAGATCAAAAACGTTATATACCCGCTCATTCATATTTGTGAGCTTGATGTCGCCCCCTAAATTGCGCACATCTTCTATGTAAGCCATAAATACGCCCAGTCCGGCGCTTGCTATATAATCAAGTCCGGAGCAGTTAACAATAATGGCATAACTCTCTTCATCAATCAGTGATTTTAACACCTGTTCTAATTGGGAAGCCGTGTGGGCATCTAACTCTCCGCTGATGTCGAGAATACTTACGTGTTGAAGCCGTCGGGTAGCGATACTGAAATTTTTCATTTCGCCTTAATTAAAGTTCTGAATAATGTTGAAATGTATAATAACGTAAACCTCAGAATTTGGAAAGTTTTTTGAAGGCAAGTCTTCTATTAGGAGAGCGGAATACGTAAAGGAAAAGAAAAAGATGCAAAAAAAATAGGGCATCGCAGTGTTCATGTGCAATGCCCTGACTATTCATCAAGAGAGACGCTACTTGAGCGCACCTGTAATTAAGCAAATGCTTGGGAGAGATACAACTATAAATTATTTAGCTGCTAAAACCTCTAATTTCCTGTGCGGCTTACCTTCGAAACCCAGTAGCCGGTATTCAATTCCTGCCCCAATTGAGCGCCAAACTCTTCAGCATCTTCTTTAGATCCAAAAAAGCCTACCCGAACCCGAAACCAAATATCGCCGGTTTCTTCATCACCTACTTTAATGGTATATACCTGAGGGTACTCTCGCTGAGCAAGCTTATTCTTATATTTGTTCGCTTCACTTTCTGAGCGGTAGGCTCCCAGTTGTACAATGTACGAACCGTCTTCTGCAAAACTGGGACGCTGCTCTTGCTCTTTTTGCTGTTCCATTTCTTCTTGAGCTTGTACTTTTGCAAGGCTGTCTTCACGGGCTTGCATCATAACCGCTATGCGCTGCTCTTCGACCTGCCTGAGCGAGTCTAACCGCGCTTGTTCTGCGGCTCTTCGTTCTTCTTCGCTGGGTCCACAAGCCTGAAAGGCTACCATTGTTATTGCAAATAAAAGGGTGTAAAGGCTTATTTTTTTCATAAAACTGTGATTCATTTTTATTGAGTGTAAGTGTATTCCCGAAAGGAATTAAACATACATTATCCATTTCTGTTTCACAAATTTTCACACAGTAAAAACTTTTCTAAGTAGCAGATTAGTCCGTATCTTATATAGACTGAATCTAAATGACTAAACGTTGGTTCAGATATTTCATGAAAAACAACCTTTTACAAATATCCGGTTTAACAAAATCATTTGATAAAAGCGGACCTGTAGTTTGCGATGTTGATTTTGAAGTCGGTAAAAATGAAATTTTTGCACTTTTAGGCCCAAGTGGGTGTGGTAAAACAACTACCTTGCGGCTAATTGCCGGCTTTGAGCAGTGCGAAGCAGGAGAAATTCATATTGACGGAAAGCTCGTAGAAAGCACTGAGGTTCGGCTTTCACCCCAAAAAAGAGGTGTAGGTTTTGTATTTCAGGATTATGCGCTTTTCCCACACATGACGGCCCTCCAAAATGTTGCATTTGGTCTGCGTGAAGTTGAAAAGAAAAGACGCCCCGTGGTGGCAGAAGAAGTTTTGTGCCGAACGGGCATGGAAAAATATAAAAACCGAATGCCGGATGAACTCTCAGGCGGGCAGCAGCAGCGCGTGGCACTGGCGCGGGCTATAGCTCCCAAGCCGCAGCTGGTGTTAATGGATGAGCCGTTTTCCGGACTGGATGCCATGCTGAGAGATTCAACCCGAAAAGAAGTGCGGGCCGTTCTCAAAAAATCAGGAATGAGCGCCATATTAGTTACACACGATCAGGAAGAGGCCCTTTCGTTTGCGGACAGAATTGCGGTGATGAATAATGGTCAAATTGAGCAAATCGGCACGCCCGAGGAAGTATATTATCACCCCAAAACACAATTTGTTGCACAGTTTTTAGGGCGCACCAATTTATTCCGCGCTCACGCTGATGGCTCCGACAATGTGGAAACCCGATTGGGTCCGGTCAAAATCAACAAACAGACGGAAGGCTTTATTTTATGCTCAATCCGCCCCGAACATCTGACCTTAGAGCGCACAAATGGAAACCATCAGGAGCCGGGAACAATCATCGGGCGGGAATTCCGAGGGCACGACATTACCTATTATGTAATGTTTAAAGGAGATAAATATATTGTGCATACCGATAACAGGCTCCTTTTTGAGGTGGACGAACAGGTTATTGTGAAACCTCTTGAGCCGGCTGTAGTATTAGAACAAAAGCACAACCTTAATTAAAGAGCTGAATATGTCATTTTTTGGATTTTTATTGTTACTGCTGATTGCCGCTATTTGTGGAGGAATTGGTCAAAGTATCAGCGGGTATAGTTTTGGCGGATGTTTGATTTCTGCCGGAGTTGGATTCATTGGCGCTATTATTGGAAACTGGATTGCCTCCGAGCTAAGCCTTCCGGCGCTGTGGACGATAGAAATAAGCGGTAATCCCTTTCCGATAGTCTGGTCTATTATTGGTGCAGCATTATTCACCGCAATTTTAGGTGCTATTATGCGAGGAAAAAGCAGAGTATAAATTTCTCCGAGAACCATCATTTACTAAAAAGCTTTCCAAAGCGATAGGTTGTATAAAACCATTGTTTTGGAAAGCTTTTTTCAATTATTAATTATTTACTCAACGTATTAAGAACATGAAGAAACTGGAAGCTGTTATTTTTGATATGGATGGCGTTATTGTGCACAGTAACCCCATGCATAAAACTATTTTATATGAATTTCTGAGCGAACATGATATTGAGCTGTCGGAAGATCAGCTGCGGGAAAAAGTATATGGCCGCACCAATAAAGACTGGATTCCCAACGTATTCGGCCCCGTTTCTGACGAGGTGATTGAGCAATACACCAACGAAAAAGAGCAGGAATTCCGGGATCGGTTCAACCCAACAGAACATGTAGTACCGGGATTTTTTTCATTCTTAGAAAAACTGACCGAGCGAGGCATTAAAAAAGCTGTGGGCACATCCGCTCCGGCAGAAAATGCGCGTCATATTTTGCAAAGCCTGAAGGTTGAAGACGCTTTTGATACGGTATTAAACGCATCTCACGTGACCAAAAGTAAACCGAATCCGGAGCCCTATCTAAAAGCAGCAGCCGCGCTTGGGGTGAATCCTGAGCAGTGCGTGGTGATTGAAGATTCCATTTCGGGAGTGAAATCAGGTTTAGCCGCCGGCGCCAAAGTAATTGGAGTAACTACAACGCATACGCCCGAAGAACTCCGGGATTGTGATTTGGTGATTGACAATTTTGAGTCGCTTAGCATTGCAGATTTAGAAGAACTGATGGGAGAATTACGCATGAGTGAAGTTTGAGCTCAAAAGCGTAAAAATTGTTGGTTCTCATTAAGTGCTTATAGATAGGCTATATTTGATAAGCGAGGGAGAAAACTGCTTATAAAAAGTGACCCCGCCGGGAATCGAACCCAGATCTAAGACTTAGGAGGTCTCTATTCTATCCGATTGAACTACAGGGCCGGAAAACATTAGGTTGTTTTATGTACCTTTTGCTGTACCTATTGATAAAAAGATACGCAGGTAAATGTAACAAATCATAACCGGATTAGTAGAAGTGTGCTGAATAAAAATTCAAAAAATTAAGAGATGCCTAAGTATTTTTTAGCCCTGTTGTTCGCTTTTTGCAGTGTGGCGCAAGTTTACGGTCAGTACCAAATAACGGGGAAGGTGATTGATTCGGAAACCGGAGAACCGCTGCCGGCCGCGCATGTCATCATAAAAGACACGTATAAAGGCACCATCACCAATGCAGACGGCGAATTTAGCCTGGGCGTTTCTGAACTTCCGGTAACATTGGTAGCACGGTTCATTGGTTTTGAAAGCCAGGAAAAAGTAGTGAGTAATAAGTCCAATCCGGCAAACTTTGTGCTGAAACCTTCGGTAGCTGATATGGGCGAAATTGTGGTTACGGGAGAAGATCCGGCTATTGCTATTATGCGTGAGGTTATTCGCCGGAAAAAAATATGGCGTGCAAACTTAGAAACCTATCAGGCAGAAGCATATACCCGCCAGCAGCTCAAAAATGATACCTCCATTGTATCTATCACCGAAAGCATTTCAACGGCGTATTGGGATAAAGAAAAAGGTTCACGAGAGGTGCTGCGTTCGAAGCGGCAGACGGCAAATATAAGCGGCTCGGATAACTTTGCGGGCGTTAGCTACCTGCCTAATTTTTATGATGATAATCTGGATATTGCCGGTTTTGATGTGGTGGGCGTTACGCATCCCGATGCGCTTAGCTATTACACCTTTGTTTTGGAGGATATGCAGCCGCTGGATGGCAAGCCGGTGTATGAAATTTCAGTGACTTCCAATCGCAAGTTGCAGCCTCTTTTTGAAGGAACTATTTATGTGCTGGGAGAAGAATACGCGCTGCTGGAAGTAAACCTGAAGCCGAATTCCGTTATCGCATTTCCACCGCCGGTGCAAGATTTCAACCTCACCTACTCTCAGCAGTTCAGTAATTTTGGGGGTGATTTCTGGCTGCCGGTTGATGTGCGCATAAATGGATTGATAGAAGTTGGAATTGTAGGACTTCGGTTCCCCCCGATTGGATTTAAGCAGATAGCTAAACTGAATGATTATCAGGTAAATATTACGCTTCCCGATTCTATATTTGAAGAGAAAAGAATGGTTTCTACCGATTCTTCAACCATTCACTCCGGAGATTCCCTTTTTGTGAAAGAAGTTGATTTAATCCCCCTAAGTAAAGAAGAAGAATTAGCTTACGAAACCATTGACAGCACCGTAACGCTTGAAAAAGCCTTTCAACCCAAAGGGTTTTTAGTTCGGTTTTTAGACCTTACGATAGAGCAGAATAATGGGGAAGATTCCCAGCAAAGGAGAAAAGAAACAAAAGGAGATTCTGCGCAATCGGCTACTCAAGGTCCGTCATTACTTTCCAAACTAAGGAGAAATTTCTCAATATCGGGGCGATACAATAGAGTAGATGCTTTTTATGGAGAGCTCAAATTTGATGCGGCTGTAATTCCAAAAACGCTGTATGTAAACGCTACGGTGGGCTATAGCCTTGGGTATGAATCCATTTCTTACAGCGGCGGCTTGAGCTGGAGGCCCATGATAAACAAAAAAAGAAGAACGTCATTTTTTGCTGATTATGCCGCAAAAACGGAAACCCGTTATCATTCCCGATTATATGATCCCTTTATAACCGGATTCATGCCTCTGCTGGGTTATCATGACTACTACGATTATTATCGGAATGAAGGATTTCAAATTGGCGGAACGCATTGGGTTCAGGCGCTACGGGCTGACTTTAAAGCAACGTACAAGCTGGAAGAGCATTCACCCATCAACTACAAAACCAGTTATGATATTCTTGGCCAAAGCAGGATTCAGCGCCCCAACAGTTATATAGATGAGGGCACGCTGAGCGCTGTTGAGCTTACGCTCAGCTCGGGCAGCGACCGTAAAGCATTTGGGGCTATAGGAGCAAAAGACTGGATGCTGAGCGTAGAGCAATCCGCAAAAGTGTTGGGAAGCAGCTGGAATTATACACGGTTTGAAATAGATCTTTTCCGAAGATATGAAACGTTTTATCGGCGCAGGTTTTTCCCGAATACGCTGGATATGAGATTAAATGCAGGTTCGTATATAGGTGATTTGCCGGTTCAAAAAAATGGCGTATTAGATGCAGCTTTAGGTGTGTTAACTCCTTTTGGAGCATTTAAAACCAAGCGCTTCATTCCGTATGAGGGAGCCCGTTATATAGCGTTGAATGCAGAGCACAATTTCAAAAGCGTGCCGTTAGAATTATTAGGCTGGCGAAATGCAACTAAAACCGGATTAAGCGTAATCGCTTTTGGCGGTATTGGGAAAACGTGGGTGCGGGAATCTCAAGAACTTGAGTTCAATCAAAGATATGGAGCCGTTCCGCATGTGCCTGAAAACTGGCACCTGGAAGCGGGCTTATCGCTCAGTAATATCTTCAGCATTCTAAGAGTGGATGCAGCATATCGAATTGATGAACCTGGCTTTTTTATAGGCCTCAATATTGCACGGTTCTTTTAATACCACTCCTCAGTTAAAGAAAGAGCAAGCGGGGTGATGAGGATAGCTCTTTAGTTGCCCGGGTGTAGTTCTCTCGCGAAATAGAACAGATGTAGGTTTCTTATTATAAACATAATAAAAAAAGGCTCGCTGCGGTAAGCAACGAGCCTTTAAAAGTTAGTTTAAGCGGGAATTACATTCCGGGCTTATACTTCAGCGTGCTAATAGGATGTGATTCTGCACGTCGGTTTCTTTCACAACCGGGTGTGTTGGCATCCATTTCAGCTTCTGTACATTCGATCGGAGCTTTTCCTAAGCCACGAGATTCAATGCGATCCTCAGAAATACCGTTCTTAATGTAGAATTCTACAACGGCATTTGCGCGACGCTTACTTAGTCGTAAGTTATACTGATCTCCACCAATGTGGTCAGTGTAAGCATCTACTCGTACACGGAAGGCAGGAGCGTTTTTCAGCGTCTCTACATTCTGCATTAGTGCTTCGGCAGCATCGCTTCTGATGTTAGAGCGGTCGAAACCAAAGTTAATTGTGCTGAAAGCATCTTCTTTAAGGTAAACAGGGTCGCTCGAATCAAGAGGATCGGTGCCCATGTCAATTTCTTGCTTATCGGTAAAACCATCACCGTCAGTGTCAGCTTTATTCGGGTCGGTGCCGTAAGTCATGATTTCATCATAATCGCTTAGGCCGTCGCCGTCAGAATCTGCCTTCAGAGGGTCAGTTTTGTATTTGTTAACTTCGTCACCGTCAGAAAGGCCATCGCCGTCAGTATCAGGGTTTAATGGGTCTGTTCCGTAAACGTTAACTTCGTCGCCGTCAGAAAGGCCATCACCGTCAGTGTCAGGGTTTAATGGGTCTGTTCCGTAAACGTTGATTTCGTCACCGTCGGAAAGTCCGTCTCCGTCAGTATCTGGGTTATTTGGGTCGGTCCCCAATTCAAGTTCTTCAGCATCGGTAAGCCCGTCTCCGTCAGTATCTACAGCTTCTTCGACAGCGGATTTGTCGGAACTACAGCCGTACTGAATAACGGTACCACCTACTAAAAAAAGAGTGAGGACGAGAAGATGGATTGTTCGCTTCATATTAAGATTTCTCCAATTCGGTTATTTTAATGTTAAGATGTACAATGTTTTAATTTAAAGTGAAAATAATGATACTGATGTGTGTATCAAAAGAAAAAGCTAAAAAAGTTAGCATTCAATTAAATCTACTTTTATCTTAGGGATTCTTTGGGGCTATAGCTCAGCTGGCTAGAGCGTCGCGCTGGCAGCGCGAAGGTCCGGGGTTCGAATCCCCGTAGCTCCACTAAAAGCCTGTTCAGTAATGAACCAGGCTTTTTTTATGCTCATACTTTTTAATAAAGTTGCTTTTTTTTGGTGCTCAAAAATGTCAATGTGAAATATTAAACTTGCTCAGAAAGCTTGTTTGTGTGCTACGTATAGATTAAAATACAGCACATATTCTTAAAATACGGAAGTATTCATGAACATTAAATCAGCACCTTTTCGTATCTCAGTAATTATACTTGTGCTAACTTATGTTGTTCCTGCAAATTTTGCGATAGCTCAACAGATAACATTAAACCTGGAAGCAAGTGCTACTTTAGAAAATGCGCAGGTTTTAAGCTTAGCCGGACTTGGCCTTAATAAAGGAGATAATGGCCCGGCATTAATCTCTGCTACCATTGAGAATCTCACGGAAGATACCATTAATAACTTGTATTTGGAACTTATTGTGCGCGGAGCAAAGGTGGGAGATATTGTAAAAGCAATCCAAAATCATCGGGATCCCTTTTCTTTAGCTCCAAGACAATCGGTGTATTTTACAAACAATGATTTAAGGAATGAGCGAATTCCGGGCCTTTCTGCACGCATAACTTTTGATGGAGGCTTAACGGCTGCCGGAGAAGAATTTCTGAGTAATCTGTCGGGTTCAACCGCTCTGCCTAAAGATATTTATTCGTTAGAAGTGATTTTGTTTAGGGTAACGAATGCCAAAGGAAGGGAGGATTTAGCGCGCGATGTGATAGAGGTTGGAGGCGGAAGCTTTTCAGCATTTTCACACGATGAACAAAGTGTGTATCTGAAAGCACCCGGCGCCATAGTTGGAAACGCCGCGGAAATCACTAATCCATACCCGCAATTCAGTTGGGAGGGCGGCGCCGGCAGTACCTATAGATTACTGGTGGTTGAGCAGCAAGGGCAAGATGCACCGGAATCACTTTTGGAAGGGGCTAAAAGCTCAATGCCCATCACCGGTGGTGGAGCTTTGCTTGCTTATGAGATAACAGATGTTCTGGTTGAAGGCACCTCATACCAACTGCCTACCTCGGGAGTACAAGCATTAGAAGCCGGAAAAACCTATTACTGGATGGTGATAAAAACGCTGCAATCCAGTGGAGATACAGAAGAAATTTCTTCTGAAATTTGGAGCTTTAAGCTTGAAGACGTTGCCAAAGGGCAAACCGATGCGCCGGAATTAAATGGAGAACTCGCCCGAATGCTAACGCAGTTATTAGGGCAGGATGCTTTTAATCGCTTAAAAGCTCAAGGATTTCAGTTAGAAGCTGTTGAGTATGACGGCGAGGTGTTTACAGGCGTTGCAGCTACTTTAAAATTGGAAGAACTGCTCCAAAAAATACAAGAAGAAATCATAATAATTGATCAGTGATGAAAAAAATTAACACTTTAGTTTTAATGATACTGTGCTTCAGTTTTATGGTTTTTTCTAAAGCAGAAGCGCAAAATGACCGGGAAATCGCTATTGTCAGAAAGTTTAAACCGGAAGTAATGCTGCAAAATATGAGTGCAGATAAAAGCTTTTTGTTGGACTTAAAAGAAAACAAAGGCGAAAAATTATATAGCGGAGACTCTTTACTTACGCTGGAGGACGGATTTGCACTGGTAATTTTTATGGATGCAAGTGTGGCAAAAGTAAAACCCGGCACATTGCTGATAATAAACGGCGAGGTGAGCACAACCAGTAAAGAAATGTCCACCCGAATAAACTTGAGCAAAGGCGAGTTATTTTTGAATGTAGAGCCTCAGGGAAATAATGATTTTGAAGTAGCAACCAGCCAATCACTGGCATCGGTAAAAGGAACGGATTTTGGCAGCCGGTCAGACGGATACGTGTGGGTTGAAGAAGGCCAGGTGGATGTTACGGCATTAAACTCCGGGCAAACCGTGTCATTATTTGAGAAAATGTTTGCTCAAGTTGACCCTGATGGCAATAATGTTGACTCCGGCATGCTTTCGCAAGAAGAACTTGACGCACTGGGTGAAGGTTATGATAAAATTGAAAGTGATTATGTAGAAAAACAGATTATCCTCAAATTTCGGGATCGAAACGGGCAGATTCGTGAGATCACGATAAATGTTTTTGAGGAGGGGAAAAACTGATTTTATAAACAACTATTGGCTGCTTTAGGGTGATAATAAACCTGATAGATATGGAGTATGGGGATTTTATAAAACGATTGGCTATTGCAGTACTTTTAATATTTATTAGTGCAGGCACTGCTTATGCGCAGTTTACTGTGCAACATCAAATGCCGGTTTCATTAATACAAGGGCAGGAAAATGAACTTACCTTTTCCGTAGCAGGTATCACCCCTCAAGATGTGCAACAGGCTCGGTTGTTTTATAGATATTCCGGTGATTTCAGCTATTCGCAGCAGGAGGTTTATTACAAAAATGGAACCTTTAACGTTTTGTTTACTCCGGACAATGCAAGCGCCAATGCGCTGGAATATTATTTTGAAGTGCTGCTGACTTCTGAAGAAGTATTGTATTATCCTGCTAATTTACCCTCTCAGAACCCGGTTGAAGTGGAAATTATTACTGATGAATCGGGAACTAAAAACCCGAAGTTAAAGCAAGTAGATTATACTATTCTGTCGCCAAGACCGGGAAGCGGGGTAGCTCAAGATGATGCGGTTATTGCGCTGGCACTGTTTTATGATGAAAGTAAACTTCCGCCCGGAGCTTTTAGGTTATTTGTTGATAATGAAGATGTAACCGAAAAAGCAGATATAGATAGTTATTATGTTTCTTATATCCCTGAAAGCCTGCCTGCCGGGCCTCATACCATATCGCTACTTTATATTACGGAAGACCAGACATTTGAAGCGGCTAAATGGAAATTTTCAACGGTGTCATATGATGGTTCTCCTTTCCAAAGTTTTGTCCCCTCGCGTGCACCCGAAATTCAGGCCGAGTTAACAGCGCGCAATCAAGTAATTGGCGGTAATGTGAATAATGCCTATACCGGCCGCACATATATTTCAGGGGCTTACGGAGACTTCCGATACACGGTAAATGGCTTCCTCACTTCGCAAGAATCGCACCGCCTTCAGCCCCAAAACCGATATGGTGTGCGTATGAACTACGGGAAATGGTGGGAGTTTGAGGCCGGGCATATTTATCCGAGAATTAGTCCGCTCACTATTGCGGGGCGCCGGGTTCACGGTATTCAAACTTCCGCCCACTTATTGAATGAAAATATAAATGTGCAGTTCCTTTATGGCTCATTACAGCGAAAAATCACCAATAAATACGACAGCTTAACGGTAGAGAATGTGGTAAATCAAGCAGATTCTGTGGTAGGCAAAAACTATATTTTGAGCTATCAGGATGGCGGGAAGGGGGTATTTCAACGTAAAATTACTGGTGTGAGGCTGGGTTTCGGAAATAAAGAAAAATTCCAATGGGGATTTCATGCACTCAAAATTCAGGATGACACTACTTCGCTGTTTAATGTGAGGAATTACCGGGATGTGCTGGAGAGAAACAGCCTGGCAAAAAGTAACTTGACGAACGCTGATAAAGACAGCTTATTAGCTCATCCAAACCGGCTGGATGTGCGAACCGGAGCTGTAAAACCGCGAGGAAATGTGGTAGTCGGAACAACGCTAAATGCTGGATTTGCAAATAATAAGGTACGATTTGAGTCGGAAGCGGTAATAAGTGCGCTGAATAATGATATTTATGAGGGGCCGTTAACCGTTGAGCGAGCCGATGATTTGGGTTTTGATATAGACAAGAAAACATCTGATTTGCTGGAGCGCCTGGCGTGGCTGATTATTATAAATGAAAACATGAATACCCTGCCGTTTAAGATTCGCGAAGTTGAAGATGGTAATTTTGACGGAGAACCCTTTCTCCCAACATCCATATTTGCAGGAACCGGTCAGCTTTCCATGCGAGGGGCACAGAATAACTTTAGCGTGCAATACCGCTGGATAGGTCCGGATTATAATTCCCTTGCCAACTCTACGGTGCGGAAAGATGTTGCCGGTTTTACCCTCACAGATCGCTTAAACTTGCTGGCAAATCGATTATATGTTACGCTTAGTTTCGAAAACTTAAACGATAATGTAACAGGCGCTCGGCAGGCAACAACTGTCACAAACAGCTATCGGACGAATGTGAGCTGGTATCCAATAAACAGAAAACTGCCAAGAGTGAGCGCCGGCTTCAGGTACAGAACGCGAGATAACGGTATAAAGCGACAGAATTATTTACTGCCCGATAATCTGGTGTCTGCTGCCGTTCGCAACATTTATCAGGAAAGAAGGCAAACACCGAGCGGGCAAGACACGCTGATTACTTTGGCCACAGCTACCCCGCGCAATAATTATTCGGTAAATATAAATGCGAGCATAAATCAGCAATTCAGTTTATTTAATGCCCGGAATGATGTTTCGCTCAGCTTCACAAATCTGAAAACTACAGATAGAGTTTTTGCTTATGGCGATGTTATAAGCACAGCAGCTACGCTTGGGTTGAACTCTCGCTTTAGTGACTCACCGCTGGAAACCGGTGTAGGCTTTACATTAAATGCTACAGAATCGGGAGATGGGATGAACAAAATTGATATTATAGGCGGGTATGCGGGTGGAAAGATAAGGATGATGGAAAATAAGCTGTTATTGAACGGTAAAATTGCGATAACAGGAAATAAAACCTCATCAAGAATGCTGAATATTGTGGACAATCCTGATAATGATCCGCTTAATGACGATCCCAATGACGATTATCTTGTGTTGAGTGAGACAGCGAGCAAAAACACATTCTCAACTTTTGTATTACAGGCAGGTGCACGTTATAATATCACCGACAATCATGCACTGGTGCTGGACGCAAACATGACAAATGTAAGTGGCCAAAGCCGTGCAAACGACCATGTAATACAGCTTAGGTATGTGTTCAGATATTAATTACGATGCCCAAACTTAAAAGAACCCTTTCTTCTGTAATTTGGATTTCATTGGCCTCATTTTTAGGGGTGATTTTGCTATTACAGTTTAATCCCATTCAAATACTTGAGCTAAAGATTGTAGATAAATTCTTTGAAAATCGAGGCTCTTTAGATGTATCAGAATCTCCTATTGTGTTGGTAGCCATCAGCCAGCAGGCCGATGAAGAAATTCCTCAAAAATACCCATGGCCTACGAATTTGCACGCTAAATTAGTGGAAAACCTGAACAAAGCCGGTGCTAAGGTAATTGCATTCGACGTTATTTTCGATAACCGAGACAGCTATAATTT
The DNA here is from genome assembly GCA_964505215.1 of uncultured Balneola sp. Taxonomy (GTDB): domain Bacteria; phylum Bacteroidota; class Rhodothermia; order Balneolales; family Balneolaceae; genus Gracilimonas. The sequence continues at coordinate 54,493 of CAZDGU010000009.1, read as the reverse complement.
AGCCAACGACACGCTGTTTGCGAAGTCCTTGCAGAAATATGGAAATGTAATTCTAGCCGGAGAGCTTCAGCGCAGTGAGTTTTCGCTCGCCGATGAAATCTCTACCATCTTCCCGAACAGAGTGCTGATGGAATACAATCCCAATCGTGTGGGACTGGTTCGCGTGGTTCCCGATCTTGATGGAGCCGTGCGGTCCTATCATTTTGGAAATCGCCATATGAATACACAATATTATCGCTTGGGGATTGAAGTGATCCGTGCATACAAAGGCATTCCGTACAATCAGGTTGATGATGAGAGCCAAAGTAAAAAGAAGAGTACATTTAGTTTAGGCCCGTTTGAAATCCCCAAAGACCGGGCGAATTCATTCCTGATAAACTATTACGGACCGGAAGGTATATTCCCTACTGTTTCTTATGACGAGGTGATTGATGATTCGAGCTACACTACCGTGTTTGAAATGGATCTGGGCGACCAGATAAATAGTTTTGATGATCCGGAAATAGGGCATCTTTCTAAGGGAACGTTTAAAGATAAAGTGGTAATTGTGGGGGCAACTATGCCTACGCTCAAAGATTTTTATGCCACTCCTTTTGCAAATCGGGGAGATAATCCGCGCCCGGGTTTCGAAATTCACGCCAATGCCATTCAAACCATTTTAGATGGAAATTATATAAACCGTGCTTCTGCATGGATTGTGTTAGCCATCATTTGGATGATCTGTTTACTTATCACGCTCATAAATCGATACAAGAATGCAAGCTGGGGCGTGACTTTCTCATTATTGTTGATGGTGGCGTATGTTGGATTAGCCTATTGGGCATTTATTCAGGTTCAAACCTTATTTATGATAACCGGACCGCTGCTCGCCATTGTACTAACCCAAGGTGGCATGGTCAGTTACGAATATTACGTAGAGCAAAAGGAAAAACGGCGCATAAAGCAGATGTTTGCCTCGTACGTATCGCCGGAGCTGGTGAACCGAATGATACGATCCGGTGAGGAGCCGCAGCTGGGTGGAGAAGAAACCTATTTAACTGCTTTTTTCAGTGATATTGTCTCTTTTTCAACCTTTTCGGAACAACTGGAAGCCAAAGAGTTGGTGAAGCTTATAAATGAATATTTAAGCGCTATGACGGATGTGCTCACCCAGCAGGGCGGCACGCTGGATAAATATATTGGGGATGCCATTGTAGCTTTTTTCGGATCGCCGGTGCCTATTCAAAATCATGCCCTCCAGGCCTGTATTTCTTCTCAATTAATGCACAAGCAGCTGGAGGAATTACGAGAAAAGTGGAAAAAGGATGGATGGCCGGAGATTGTAACTAACATGGAGCACCGAATTGGAATGAATACCGGACTAATGATAACCGGAAATATGGGCTCTACCCGGCGCTTTAATTATACCATGATGGGCGATAACGTGAATATTGCAGCCCGTTGTGAGAGCGGAGCCCAAGCTTATGGGGTTAAAACGATGGTAACGGAAGCAACAAAGCTGGAAGCTGAAAAATATGGTAAGGATTGTGTGTTCAGGCGGTTGGATAATATTGTGGTAAAAGGACGTTCGGCTCCTGTAAAAGTGTATGAAATACTTTGTTTGCGTGATGATTTAACACAGCAGTTTAGCGACTGTAAAGGCTTGTACGAAGAAGGACTGAACTTATATCTTGATCAAAAATGGGAGCCGGCAGTTGCAAAGTTTACTGAGGCTTATAAATTGGAAAAATATGAGATAAATCCATCAGGGATTTTTATTGAGCGCTGCAAAATGATGGAGGAAAACCCGCCAAAAGATAACTGGGATGGCGTTTTTGTAATGAAATCCAAATAATGGATCAACAAATGGGACTTCAGTTAAGAGTGAATTTTTGTTGCTGAATGCCGGTGCGCAGGAAAGAAAAAGGAGCCATTTGTACTAACAGCAAACAGAAGAAAAGTGCGGAGAGAGAGGGATTCGAACCCTCGATACCTCTTTAGAGGTATACTCCCTTAGCAGGGGAGCGCTTTCGGCCACTCAGCCACCTCTCCGTTTCTTAAGAGCAACAAATATAATTACCTTTCCATACTAATAGCAACCTTTTTTAAGCTCTATTCTAATACTAAAATAAATTTGTTTTAAAGGGTGTTGTTAAGGCTTTTAGCAGGAATTTTAACAGTAAATACAGACCCTTTCCCCGGTTCAGAGTTGATCGAAATTTCCCCGTGGTGCAAATCAATCATTTCTTTACAAATAAGTAAGCCGAGTCCGCTTCCTCTTTCATTGTCAGTTCCCGGTTGAGTGGTGCTTTTATCTAATAATAGCAATTGTTCAATTTGCTTTTGGGACATCCCAATTCCGGTATCCTTTACTTCTATGAAGTAACTTTCATCTGCTTTATAGGCTTTTAAAGATACAGAACCTCCCCTGGGCGTAAATTTCAATGCATTAGAAACTAAGTTTCGAATTATAGTTTTGAGCATATCTCGGTCGGCATACGCAGGCATTTTATGCTCTATTTGGCTGTTCAGCTTAATGTTTTTTTGATCGGCTACCGGAGTAAACAGTTCAACAATGTGTGTAATAACTTCTGATATATAAAGAGATACCGGAGCGGGCTCCATTTTTCCGGTATGCAGTAATGCCCATTCCAGCAGGCTTTCGAGCAGCTCTAATAAAGACTTGGCAGAGTACTGAATCTGTGTTATGCTCTCCCGAAGCGTTTCCGTATCTGTTGTTTCAATATCATCTAATAGCAGCTCACTGTATCCTAAAACAACCTGGAATGGATTGCGCAGGTCGTGTGCAATCAGCGAAAAGAACTTATCTTTTGTTCGGTTGCTTTCTTCCAGTTCTTTTGCCTGTTGACGTATAAAAATGCTTTGCTCTTCAATTTCATTTTTTTCTTTACGAAGCTGAGCAGTTTGTTCTTCAATTATTTCCTCAAGTTTCTGTTGCCTGCGCATCAGATATCGATATCTGATTTGGGAGAAAGCGTAATAGCCGGTTATTATCACCCCAAAAACCAGCAGGTAAAACCATGCGCGTTGGTAGAAGAGTTTAGGCACGCTAATGGAGACGCTTACCGGATGCTTGTTCCAGATGCCATCGTTATTGGCTGCTGTAAATTGAAACGTATATTTACCCGGTGCAATATTGGCAAAGGTTGCCGTGCGTTCGTTCAGGCCCTCGTACCATTCGTCATCAAAACCTAACAGGCGATAACGGAAACGTGTTTTTTGAGGTGACACAAAAGAAAGGGCATGAAATTGTGCACTGAATGACTTGGTGCCCGCATCAAGCGTTATATCCCGGCTTTGATAGGTTTTTCCGTTTGCTGTTATATTGTTAAAGATCAGTGTGGGTGGAATTTGATTGGTGCTTTTTCGATTTACATCAAAAACGGAAACTCCTTCTTGAGTGGCAAACCAATAGGTATTGTTACCGGTTTTAAGCCCGCCTTTTTGAAAAGCTCCGTTAGCCTCAGGATTTCTCATCCCTTCTTCCCGGCCAAAGTGAATCAGATTATAATAATCACTTTCGCCATCGAGGTATGCATTTAAACTGGCAGTATTTATTTTAATGATGCCTCGGTTGCTGGACATCCAAAGCCAGCCAAATTCATCTTGCGAAATGTAATGTATAACATGATCGGGCAGGCCTTGCTGAATACTTATTGATTTGATTTGACTATTTCTAATTCGACTAAGGCCATTGTCTTCGGTTCCTACCCAAATGGTGGGTTCGGCTTCGTTGTTATCCACAAAAACAGACCGGATGTTATCAGAAGCCAAGCCATTGGAGGTGGTATAGTTGGTAAATGTATTGTTTTTGAAATGGCTTACTCCACCATCCATGGTGCCAATCCAGAGACCGCCGTTAGCATCTTCATCAATATACCGGATGAGATTTCCGGCAAGCCCATCTTTTTTTGTATAAATGACATGTTGTTCATTGATGGGATCTACTTTTACAAGCCCGCCGTAGGTGCCGGCCCAAATGGTAGAATCGCTTGCTGTATATATGGCTCGCACATCATTAATTCCGGCACCAAAACCGAGGTTATAAGGCATTATCTCGGAATCACTGAAGCGATCTAATCCCCCCTGATAATAACCTACCCAAACATTTCCGTAAGCATCTTCATTAATAGAATGCACAATATCACGATGTTGAATATCTGCTTCGCGATAGATTGTAATTTTATTTCCGTCTATTACATTTAGGCCAAAATCGCGCGTTCCAACCCAGAATCGGCCACGGCTATCCTCAAATAAACCCAAAATGTTATTTCCGCTAAGTCCCTGCTCTTTTCCGATGGTATGTATTTGTGTGTGGGTGAGCTGCAGCAACCCGTTACGGGCAGTTGGGAGCCAAATATTTCCTTCACGGTCTTCAATCAAGTAGTTATAGTAATATTTTTCGGAAAGCTCAGCGTCAATTTCTTCAGAAGGGATGAGCTTATCATCTTTATACTGCGAAAGCTTCCCATGCGTACTAATCAGCCAAAGCGTGTTGCGAGAATCTCTGTAAAAATACCAGGTATAAGTGTTAGAGCGCTCGTGCTTTTTAATGAGAGTGAGTTCATGGGTGTACTTGTACAGGCCAATATCGGTACTTATTAACGTAATATCCTTGTCTTGATAAAGGTACGCTACGGAGGTGTTAAGAATGGGATTGAACTTTTTTGGTGCAAAAATCTTACCGTCTTCAACAACGTACAAACCCTCCATGGCGCTGGCTACTAATTCGCCGGAATGCAAACGCAACACTCGGCGAAACATATTGCGGGATGAACCCGGAGCGACGTTATACTCCTTTTGCGCACCGTTCTCAGCAATATGAACAAGTCCGTCGTGAGTGGCTACCCAAATGGTGCCGTCAAAATCTTCGTAGGTATATGAAATACGATTTTGGTCGGGAGTATCACGGTTAATTTTTCTTTCAAACGAGCCGTTTTTGTATGCGTACAACCCGTCAAAAGTACCGAACCACATACGGCCTTTTGAGTCTTCCATCAAGTGGGTGGTGTTTTGGGAGGTAAAGCCATCTTCCTCATCAAAATGAGTAAAATTGTAGCTCTCGTCGATTAGCATAACGCCGCCATTTTCAAGAGTTACCCAAATACCTACTCCTTTCTGAAAGTGTGAAAATACAGCTCGGTTTTGTGGTAATTCCGGTGTATTGGCGTGGTTAAACGTATGAAATTCTAAGCCGTTGAATCGAACGATGCCATCATAAGTAGTAAACCAGAGGTAGCCTTTTCCGTCTTGCTGAACACTGTTAATGGTGTTTACCGGGAGCCCGTCATTCACTTTCCAGTTTTTGGTGATAAGAGAATCGCTATTGTGAGACAGCGTTGATTGCTCCACAAAACGCGGCTGAAATGTTTGTAATAATATTACAAGAGCGAATAGGAACACCATCCTCTCCATTGGTTAATAAGGGAATTAAAAAAGCATTGCTTTCCCAAACCCTTTGCTTAATAAATGTAAGTTATTTTTTAAACTGAAGGACTTATTCGTTGTCGATCACATAAATTTGAGACAAATTTCGTCCCATTTGTGCGAAGTCAAGTCCATACCCTAATACAAAAGCATCCGGAATTTCAAAACCGACGTAGTCTAATTGCACGTCATGTCGGGTTGCTTCTTTTTTATGAAGCAAAGTGCAAACTGCTATTGAAGCCGGATCATTTTCTTTAATTCTTTTCACCATATAGTTCATAGAAAGGCCGGTATCCACAATATCTTCAACTAAAATAACGTGACGCCCTTCAATTTTGGCATCAATATGTTTTAACTCCGTTACTTCTCCTGAAGAAACCTTGGCGTCGCCGTAGCTGCTGAGTTTCATAAAATCTACTTCACAATCGATAGTAACGTGGCGCATAAGATCTGATAAGAAAATAAACGCACCGTTAAGTATGCCTATAAAAATAGGTTTTTTGCCTTTATAATCTTTATCAAGCTGATTGCCGAGCTGGTGATTACGTTCATCAATCTGCTCTTTGGTTATAAAAATTTTAAATTTTTCTCCGTTACAGATAACGGTATCCGGCTGGTAAAAAGATGAACTCATACTAAGTAAAATTTATCGTCAAGTAGGTTTGTGATTTGAACTTTATTTTTGCCAATTCTGATATGGCTCCCCGTTCTCCGTTGGCTGCCACAACGGGGTAAATAATAGCATAAATAGTACCATCTGAACCGCACAATACCAAGGCTTTTTCTTTTAAATGTGCAGGAATTTTCCGATTGGTCAGATGATGTGCCACTTTTTGGTGCCCGTCCATTCCCAAGGGGCGGAAACCATCTCCCGGCTCCCATAATCTCAGGATGACGGGCCAGCTAAGCTTTTCGGCATCCAGGCATAAGGGCATGTTATCAGGAAATGTGGCGCTTAAGCCAAGCTCAACTCCCTGCGTGCTAACGGTTTTTTTGAGTTGTTCTTGGGTAAAAGTAGCGGGCGTTATTTGCTTCTGCTGTGCGGGTTGAATGTGAATAATCTCGCGCCCTTTGGTAATTTGAAAGGGAGGAATTTCTAAAACTCTGCCTGTTTGGAGTGATTCGATTTCAGCCAGCTCCAGGAGCTGTCCTTTGGTGTAATCACCTGCGTGGCCGCTACGGTCTAATATGACTTTCCAAAAAGCAGGTTTTAACTCTTTAGGAAGGCTGCGGTATTTTGCTAAATGGATGTTTTGCTCGTGCGCTACGGTGTCGGCTATCCAGTTCATGCTTTCTTCAAATGCGCGCCCGTGCACAGGCAGCTGCAGAATATTTTCTTGCCAGCCCGGGAAAAACTCATTCATTTCTTTTTCCAGCCGATGGCGGATAAAGTTGCGGGCAAAATCAGATTCCAGATTGCTGCTGTCGGTGCGGTAGGGAATGGCTTCAGATGCGCAAAAATCTAAAATCTGTTGTTTAGAAATATCCAGAAAAGGCCGGAACAGGTCTTTTTCAACCACCTTCATTCCCTGCCAGGCAGCCGGCGAGCTGCCTCTGAAAACCTTCTGCAAAATGGTTTCTATCTGGTCGTTTTGATGGTGAGCCGTACAAATGGCATCGGCTTCCGCTTCGGCCTTCAAATCTCTAAAAACCTGATACCGCTGCTTGCGGGCCCAATCCTGAAAATTTTGGCCTTCAGCTTCCTCCGGATTCAACCGAATAGAACAGCACTCAAAACCCCATGAAAATGCCATTTGCTCCACCAATTCCTGGTCTTTGTCAGATTCATCCCCGCGCTTGCCATAGTTGATGTGCACAACCAATCCCCTGGCATTCAAATTATGAAAGGCATAAAGCATAGCCATAGAATCAGCTCCGCCACTCACCCCAAAAATAAAAAATGGGTTGGGCTCAAAATGCAGCTCACACTTTGTTTGCAGATTTTTTAACAGCTTTTCAGATACGGGTTTTGCCATAGGAAAAAGTAGGGGGTTTTTTGAATAATATCGACTTTAAAAGAGACTTAATTATCCAAAAAATAAAAAAGTGAATGCGGGCTTTTGGTACTTTAGAATTATGGTCGCTGCCTAAATTAATGGTATCTTCGTAGCTTGTTAATTTAGAAGAAAATTTACTTTGCATGTACCCCGACCGACCCTGGATTTATGATCACGATGAACCGTTAACCCGATATTCACTGGGCCAGCCGGGCCACAATCCGCTGGTTTGCTTTGGGGTGAATCCATCTACGGCTAAGCCCGGAGATTTAGATCCAACCGTTGCTTCTGTAGCTCGTTTTGCGAAAACGCAGGGTTACGATGGCTGGCTGATGTTTAACCTGTATCCCCAGCGGGCTACAAACCCGGACAAGATACACAAGCATTTTCAAAAGAAGATTCATGATAAAAATGTGGAAGTAATTGCCGAACGTATTCGCGGGCTATCCGTAGATGTTTGGTGTGCGTGGGGAACATTGATTGAAAAGCGGCCGTATCTTTCTCGCTGTTTACGTGATATTTATGAGGTAATGGAAGGTGAAAACATCAGCTGCTACACCCGTGGCCGGATTTCCAAAGCCGGCCATCCGCATCACCCCTTATACTTGCGGAAAACCTCACCCATGGATCCATTTGACCTGAATGGCTACATGCATAATGTGCTGGATAGCTGAGGCTTCATCAAACAAAAAGTATAACCATTCCCGCATAAGCAATTACAGCCAGCGTACCGGCTAAAATAGCAAGCGGAAACTGCGTTTGCACGTGATCCATGAGGTCGCAGCCGGTGGCCAAAGAACTCAAAATGGTAGTATCAGAAATGGGCGAGCATTGATCACCAAAAACAGCTCCGCCTATTACGGCCGAAAAGCATAATGTCAGGAAAAAAGGATCGGGAACCACAGCCCATGCTAATGGAATTGCTACCGGAAATACAACGGCATACGTTCCCCACGAAGTACCGGTAGAAAAAGCAATGAGCATGCAAAGCACCATCAGCAAGCCTGGTAATAGAAATGGAGGAATTACATCACCCACCGATTCGACTACAAAAGAAGCTGTGCCAACGGCATCTGCCACATCTTTTAAGGTAACCGCAAGAGCCAAAATAATGGCGCCGATAGTTACTCCTTTACAACCGTCAATAAATCCGCTAATGGCAACTTGCAGGTTCATTCCTTTAGCCAGTGCGATGCCAAAACCCACTAATACCGCCAGCACAAAAGCCTCTGCAACAAGAAGGGTTGAGTTTTCGCCCATGCCTAATATAAAATAGGTGACTACATAGGGAATGATGGCCACGCCTAATAACGTGCCTATGGGACCAAAAAAATCAATGAGGCCGGGATTGTAATCTTCGGGAACTTCACTTTTTGTGAGTTCTGCGGCTGCCATAGGGGTTGAGCCCTGGCGGTCGAGTCCGCCTCCGGAGCGGGCCCGCTTGATGGCAGCCCGCATCTTTTTTCCGGGTACAAAAGGGAATTTATCCCAGGCAAAAAGTAGAGTTAGAAGTAGCGCAAAAATTGCGTAAAAATTATAGGGAATGGCTGCAAAGAAAAAAGCAATACTTTGCTGAGTGGTTTCAAATAAAGGAAGCGTTCCAATAATCAGTCCGCCCACATAAAAAGGCCATACGTTAAAAGGAATGAGCGTTGCTGCCGGCGAGGCGGTAGAATCAACCATGTAGGCTAATTCCTCGTGCGAAACATTGTGCTTATCGGCCACGGGGCGAACGGTGGCACCCGTTAAAACGGTACTGATAGTTCCTCCCTGATGAAATAATAAACCCATCAACCAGGTGAAAAACTTAGCAGATTGCGGTCCTCGAACCATTTTTTTACTGGCCCAATCAGCAAATTTCTTGGCCCCGCCCGTGCGAGTCCATATACCAATCAGTCCGCCTAATGCCCATAAATAAACCAAAATAATAAGTGCAAAGCTTTCGGTTCCTACCGAGGGAATCAGAAATTCTTGTACAATATTCAGCTTTCCGGAAATGACACCACCTAAACAAATTCCAATAAAAAGCGAGCTAACCACCTCGCGCGTATAAAACGCCAAAAAGATGGCAACCAAAGGCGGCATGATTGACCAAATGCCATAATGGCCATTTTGTTCGGGAAATGCCTGATTGACGGCTGCGTAAACTCCGGCTATGATTAAGGCTAAAAAAAGCCCGGTTCCAATTTTACGACGTGTTTTAGGGTCTTTCCACTTGTGTTTTGTGCCGTCAAAATCCATGCTTCTGCTATAATTAAATTACGTCTGTCTTAAAGCAAATGATGGTACCAATTGAGTGGCTCAAAAACAAATTGTGAAATTATAGCAGGAGAGTGAATTTTGAGCGCAGTTTTAAGAAAAGAAAGACGGAAGCCGGATAAAAAATTGGGTTGCTTTCACCTGCATAAGCAAGTGAAAACTAACCCAATCTTAAATTTTAATAATGTGTTTTAAAATCAAAACTGAATCAGGGAAACCTGAAACTTAGTTAAATAGTTTTTTTATCCAGCCGAAAGCTCCGTCTGAAGTTCCGGGACTTGGACGCTTTTTGTTTTTACCTTCTTTTCCTCCCGACAGGCCATCATAGGTAGGTCGTGGAAGTCCGGTTGGTGATTTCTTTTGTTTTGGTTGCTTTCTTCGCTTTGGTTTTCCTCTGGAAGAACTTCCGGAGCCCCGTTTTTTGGAGTCCGATTTCTTGCTTCGTTTTTTCTTTTCCTTCACTTCTTTTGGTAAAGGGATTTCCGTGGGGGCATATCCGACCTGGTTTACAATTTCGTTGATGTCGTCCTTGTCCATTTTAGATACTAACGAAACCATACGTGCAGCCTTTCCGCTGCCCACCAATTCAGCCCGGTATTTGTATTCTTCTACTTCGTTAGGTACATCGTAGTTAATTACCTGCTTCACTTCATTCAGCTCCACTTCAGTGGCCGATAAGCCGCCTACAAGCAAAATTTTCATTTCACCGGAAGTGAATTTTCCGAAACGCTCGTTGTAATATTCTTCCTTCAACCCTTTATTAATGCTAACCACGCCCCAGCCTTTTTTGCGGATAATGCGAAACAGGCGGTCGGTAGTTCGTTTTGAAGCGGCAAAAACTACAATTTTGTCCGTCAGGGTATTTTCGAGATGAGCTAAAAGGGTAGATATTTTAGCTCTTGGCGGAACGTAAATATATGCTTGAGTTAAGTCTTGGGGAACCGGATCGGCTTCTTTATCAGTTTTTTTCTGCTCGGCATTATCTTCTTTATCCTCAGTTTCTTGTTCTTCAGGATTCAGTACCACGCTTACGCTGGCGGCGGCCAGCTTGCGGTCCACTTCTTCCTGATTAAGCACAAACTCTTTACTCTCTTTTTCCTGAGCTTCTTCTTTCCCTTTTTGCTGATCCGGAGTTTTATCCTGACCGTTAGAAGATTGAGTGGCTTCAGCCGCATCAAAGCCAAGCACAACAGGGTCTTTCAGCAGAGAAGAAGAAAGCTCTTGCGTGGCTTTGTTGTTGGTTTTGGAAAAAATAAGTGATTGCGGACTTCCGTCAACATATTTCAGAATATCCTTTATTCTGCTCACTAAGTTATAGTTTTCCATGTTATGTGCTTCATCAATAATAATGAGCTCAACATCAGAAAGCTTGTGATTATTTTTTTCCAGTAATTCAATAAGTCGGCCCGGGTTTGCTACCACCACGGGTGCTCCATCTTTAAGAGCCTGGGCTTGTTCGTCCCTGTTTCCTTTCATGGAAAGGGATGCGCTGCTAATTTGAGCATGGTAGCCCATACCCCAAATAGTTTCATCAATAGCTTGCGCTCGCTCAATAGATGGTGTTAATATTAAAACTTTTGTGCCGTTAGCCTCTCCGTTGGTTGTCAACTTTTGCAATGCAGGTATCAAAAATACTCCATCATCATCGGCTTCATGTTTTACAAGCAAATGGTTGCCTTGTAGTGCCGATGGAATAACATCTTGCTGGAGAGGTGTGGGTTTTTCAATTCGTACGTCGGCCAGCCCGCTTAATAGTTCAGGGCTCAGGCCAAATTCTTTAAAAGACAATGGTACACCTCTTTCATTTTTTGGCGTTATAGTTCAATTTTCAAAGATCGCGTCTTTCTGTAAAGACGTTACAATATACAAAAAATGTAAGGCAAGCTCAGCCGGATGTTTCAAATTGAGAAAATAGAGCCGAAACTTACCAATATTTAACGGGTTGAAGGGGAAGGCTCGTCTTTCTGTTGAAGGTATGAAGCCGAGAAAAGCGGAGCATACCGCAGTGGAACTCCGGTTCTCTTCAGATAAAAAACGGTAAGTACAGTAATGAAAATCATCCCAAAAATACCAATTACTCCCGCTTCCGGACCAAACGTTCCTCCGGTAAGCCATTCGGGGCCGCCTTGATGAATTTGAATGATGGAATTGCGCACTTCCATTCCGCTCACTCTAAAACCAAAAACGCCGCCTTGAAAGAAATTCCATGAAAAGTGAATGCCTACAGAAAGCGCTAATCGTCCGGTAATTACAAAAGGGATGGCCAGCATCACCCCGGCTAAAATAATGTTTAACACCGCCGTTGTGGTTGCATTTGGGTTATTGGCGTGGGCAAAACCAAACAGGGCCGAGCTGATTAAAACCGCAATAATGGCTGCTTTTTGCGGGGTGATGTTTCCCATAGTAAAACCTTCCGTAATATTGGGAATGAGGTAGCCACGAGCCATAACTTCCTCATAAATTCCCACCGAAACCATCTGTACAAAAAATACCAGAACGGGAATCAGCCAAAAGCTGCTGCCGTTTCGCTCCCAGCCAAAGCCTGTTATTTCAAGACCGCCGGTAAGCCATTCAAATCCAAAAATTCCACCCATCGCAACGCCGGCAATAATGATGCCTGCCGTGCACTCTTTTATCCACAGCTTGTTTAAATTCAGTCCGCTCAGGTTCCACCGGCGCTGATCGGTAAATCGGAACATTAGATAGTAAACGCCCAAAACTAATGCCGCCCGCAGAATAAATGCCAGCACGACAGATGGAACAAGTGCGGGCAAAGATACTGCAAATGAAAACATGAAGATGAACAGCAAAATCCGAAATAAGGCTCGGAGCCGATGTTCTTTGTGATTGAAAAATGGATTTTGCATACTGTTTCGGTAGAAGTTTATGGTGGATTTTTTTGCAGATTGTAACGCAAAAGGCAGAGCAATTATATTTAAGAATAATAGAAGCTTAGTTTGCACCGTTACAAACCGGCAACTCCAATATAATACAGCGAATTTATGAAAAGATATGTTTTAGAAGCTAAAAAACTGATTATTCAAAATACCTTTGGCGTAACTACGGATGCTGAAAGTTTATTTGAACCCAACTACAATGTAATTCCGGGCACGTCTGTGCCAATTATTGTGAATGGCGATAATGAACGGGAAGTTGTGCGTTCAATTTGGGGAATTTCTGAGGGAGAGCAAACGGTTGAAGCTTACCGGCATGAAGATATTCAAGAAGATAAGAAGCTGGAAAAAATGGTGAAGCAAAGTCCGTGCATCATTCCCATTTCCGGCTTTTATAAATGGAAAGATACGGTTAAAGATCCGCTGCCTTTTTACCTCAGAGTGATGATTGGAGAAGTGACGGCAGTTGCGGGTGTCTGCCAATCCATTACCAATAAAAGCGGACTTCAAACTTATTCTCACGCCGTATTAACTATGAAGGCCAACCCGCTGGTAGAACCGCTGGATGATCGAATGCCCGTTGTTTTAAATCAGTCGCAGTGGAAAGATTGGCTAAACGGAAAAGCCAATGAAATGACTAAAGAAGGCTTTTCAGGCAATGCGTTGCTGCCGGATATGTCGGTGTATCGCGTTCCGGAACTGGTGAATGATCCCGCCAATAACTCCAAAGAATTAGTGCAGCCTATTCCTAAGCTCCGAAATTACGAGGGAGAAGAGGAGTGAGTTTTGGATGGTCTTGCTAAGTTTAGCCGAATGGATAGCTTTTAACGGGTATCCACTTTTTTCCATTATGTTTTAGCAAGTATAATGCAGTGGCTTGGAAGGTTTCTTTAAATGAACGGTCTTCAAATTCACGCCATGCAGCGTAAAAGTTATTTTTGGTGAGGTCTTTAAAAGCCAGCGTAAGGTGCGGATGAAAGGGCCGCTTATCATAATTATAGGTGAAAACGGCCGGATGCTTTCGGGCCAGGCTTTCCAATTCTTTCTGAATAAGCATGAGCTTTGGCGTTTTCTCTACATCAATAAAAATAACGCGCGGCGGAAATGTGGAGAAATCGTTTAGCCGGATTTCAAAGGGCTGAAAGGAAGAGGAAAACTTTTGTAATAAAGCATCCAGGTTTGAAAGGCTTTCTTCATCATGCTTAAATGGACTTAACAGAGTGATGTGGGGCGGCGCATTCAGAGAATGAGAGCTGTTGAATTTCTGCTTTATCTCCTGCTTCAGCTTCTGAATTTTTTGGGTTAAAGCAGCCGGGGTAAAAAGTGCGATAAAATAAAGCTGGTTGGACTTCATAGCAGCATGAATACTTAAAGAATATTGAGCATCCTCAGTATAACAGATTTGTGATTGAATTGATAAAAAAGGCCTTGAAAACCAAAGCCTTCTGAATCAAAATAAGTGAGATTGCCTACTCAAAAAGTGAAATCAGCTTATCAAATCGTTGTTTGATTTCTTCATTACCCAGATTTCCAATACTTCCTTCGTGGGTGTGATTTAGCTTTTTGGGCGGTTCAAAACTTCCATCTTCAATTTGTTGAGCTACCTGCAGGTAGGCATCCCGAAAAGGAACGCCGTTTTGCACCAGCTCATTAACAGCCTCAACCGAAAATATGAGCTTATACTTTGGGTCTTCTATTATGTTGGGATTAACAGCTATTTGTCGGGCCGCATATTCGGTAATGAATAAACAGCTTTTCAATTCTTCGAGAGCCGGAAACAGCAGCTCTTTTAAAATCTGGAAATCGCGATGGTAGCCGGAAGTCAGGTTCGCCGTTGCCATCATGATTTGATTGGGAAGCGTGCGCAAAGCGTTGGTTTTAGCACGAATGAGCTCAAACACATCCGGGTTTTTCTTGTGCGGCATAATGCTGGAGCCGGTAGTCAGTTCGTCAGGAAGATGCAGAAACTGAAAGTTTTGGCTGTTGTACAGGCAAATATCGGCCGACAGCTTGTTGAGCGTTCCGGCAAGTCCGGCCATGGCAAACGACAGGGTTTGTTCGGTTTTTCCGCGACCCATTTGTGCATACACCGAGTTCACGTTCATTCCCTCAAAATTCAGCAATTCGGTGGTCATTGTTCGGTTTAAAGGAAAAGAAGAACCATAACCTGCGGCAGAGCCCAGCGGATTTCGATTGATAATTCTCAAAGTGGATTCCAGCAGTACCAAATCATCAGCCAAACTTTCTGCAAAAGCCCCAAACCACATTCCAAAACTGGAGGGCATGGCAGCTTGCGTGTGCGTGTAGCCGGGCAGCAGCACTTCTTTGTGCTGTTCGCTTTGTGCCATCAGTGATTGGAATAATTTTTTAGTGAGCTTCGCGAGCTCTTTAATTTCATCCCGTAAAAATAAACGGATATCAACCAGTACCTGATCGTTTCGGGAACGGCCGGAATGTACTTTTTTCCCAACATCACCCAGCCGGCGCGTTAGCATCAGCTCAATTTGGGAGTGAACATCTTCCACGCCTTCTTCAATTTCAAAATCGCCGGGCAAAATCACCTCTTCCAGGATGCGATTTAATTCTTTGGTGAGTTCTTCAAGCTCGGGCTTGGTGAGCAGTCCCACCGACTCCAGCATGGTGATATGAGCCAGCGTTCCCTGCACATCATATTTGGCAAGCCGGAGATCTAATTCCCGATCTTCACCCACCGTAAACTGCTCGATAAACTCATCAGTTTGAATCCCTTTTTTCCAAAGCTTTTTGTTACTCATTTGAATATGATTTCATTGTTGTATTTGAAAAAGTTTTTATGCAAATATGCGTAAAAATTAATAATCACTGTTTATGATTGATTTAAGCCTGTTTTGGTTGAGGTAATTGTTTTTCAATCTTCAAGCCGTCTAACAAATTAAGATAGATTTTAATGCCTTCCCGAATTTCATCCAGATAAATAAACTCATCGGCGGTGTGCGAACGCCGGGTATTTCCGGGGCCAATTTTCACGCTGTTGAAGGGCATGTGAACCTGGTCCGACATCGTCTTTGAGCCGTAGGTTTTGATGCCAATCTGCTCAGCTTTTTTAACAACCGGATGCGTAAGATCAATACCTGAAGCGTTCAGATTTAGCGATCTTGGCTGTACTTCAGAATCTACATTTTTACGAATAATTTCCACCACTTCTTGATTTGTGTAATGCTCGTTGGGACGCACATCAACCACAAACCGGCACTCGTCAGGAACTACATTATGCTGGGAGCCGGCACTAATCTGAGTAACCGTCATATTGATGGAACCAAGCACTTCGGAGCTTTTATCAAACTCAAAATTACGAAACCAATCAATATCATCCATGGCTTTGTACAGCGCATTTTCTCCTTCACCCCGGGCGGCATGTCCGCTTTGGCCGTGACTGATGCAATCTAACACAATTAGCCCGCGCTCGGCAATGGCTAAATCCATGGAAGTGGGTTCGCCAACTACGGCAAAATCAATTTCCGGCATCTCAGGCAACGCAATGGGAACGCCTTTTTTACCGGAAGTTTCTTCTTCTGCCGATGCCAGAAAAACAAGGTTATAGGGCTGCTCTTTCTCCGACAAATGCACAAAAGTAGCCAACAAGCTCACGAGCGGACCGCCCGCATCATTGCTGCCAAGTCCGTAAAGTTTGCCGTCTTCAACGGTTGGAGTAAACGGCTTCTTAGACCATTTAGAAGAAGCGTGTACCGTATCGTGATGAGAATTGAGCAGGAGCGTGGGGAGATTCGGATCCAGCGGTTTGGCCAAAGCCCATACATTATTTCCTTTTCGTTTTGGGGCAAATCCAAATTCGGTAAGTACGTGGCTGAGAATGTCAGCGGTTTGATCTTCTTCTCCGCTATACGATTGAGTGGAAATGAGCTTTTGAAGCAGCTCAATGGCTTGTTCGCTAAGTTGTTCTAACTGATTCATGAGATGAGTGAGGTTCCTGATTTAGATAGTTGTACGTGCTTAAAACTTCGGATGCTAACGTGCCCAACACCTCCTTTAAGTGCCGAAAATCCAAGATCCAGCTTGGGAATCATGCCGTCCGTTATTACGCCGGTGTCTTTTAAATGGCGGTAAAGAAGCAAGTTTATTTCGGTTATTAACTTGGTTTTATTTAGCACCCCGGCTTGTTCAAAACAAAAGCTGAGTTCGGTATCAAAATGTGCGGCCAGTGCGGTGGCTATGGTTGAGGCAATGGTATCGGCGTTGGTGTTGAGCATGTTGCCGGCGCCATCGTGCGTAAGCGGAGCCAAAACGGGCGTAATACCTTCTTTCAAAAACCTGGAAATCCACTGAATTTCCACTTGTTCAATATCGCCAACCCAGCCAAAGTCGATGGGTTTTGGCGGACGCTTTTTTGCGGGAATGATGTTTAAATCGGCACCGGAAAGTCCCACCGCATTTTGCCCGGCCGACTGCAATTTGGCTACTATTTTCTTATTCACCAAGCCGCCGTACACCATGGTGATAATCTTGAGCGTTTCAGCGTCAGTGATGCGGCGGCCATCTATCAATTTTGATTCAATGCCCAATTTCTGAGCCATTTCAGAAGCTATGGTTCCGCCTCCGTGCACCAGTACTTTAGGACCTTCGATGCCGGCAAATTTAGATAGAAAAGTGTCTAATTTTTGCTCATCATCAATTACTTTCCCACCCACTTTTATTACTTTTACGGAATCCATTACAGTGCCTCCAAAATATTTTTAAGCACAGTCTGCATTGAATAAATTCGGTTTTCAGCTTCTTTGACAACCAAGCTGTTGGGGTGATCGAGTACGGCATCTTCCACCACTACATTTCGGCGAACCGGAAGGCAGTGCATAAATTTAGCATTTCGGGTGTGACTCATTTTTTCCTGAGTAATCATCCACGAAGGATCTGTTGAAAGCACCTTTCCGTAATCGGTATAGCTGCTCCAGTTTTTAGCGTAAATGAAATCGGCGTTTTCAAAGGCTTTATCTTGGTCGTATTCAACTCGTGCATTTCCAACAAATTTCTCGGCCAGCTCGTAGCCTTTGGGGTGAGTGATAGTCAGATTATAATCGGCAGCCTGAGTCCATTCCGAAAATGAATTTGCCACTGCTTGCGGAAGTGCTTTGGGATGTGGTGCCCAGCTCAGCACTACATTTGGCTTGGCTATGGTTTTGTGTTCTTCTATAGTAATGAGATCGGCCAGCGCCTGCAGCGGATGTCCGGTTCCCGATTCCATATTAACAACCGGAACGGGACAGTATTTCTGGAATGAATGAATCATTTGCTCGCTGTAATCGTCGGCCCGGTTTTCGAGCTTGGCAAAAGCGCGGATGGCAACCACATCAAAATAAGAGCCAATAACTGCAGCAGCTTCTTTAATATGCTCCGCTTTGTCTGAATTCATAACCACGCCGTCATTAAACTCGAGCTGCCAACCCTGATTTCCAACATCCAAAACGGCTGTATTCAACCCAAGATTAAAAGCCGCTTTTTGAGAACTGAGCCGCGTTCTGAGGCTGGGATTCAAAAAGAGTAAACACATCGATTTTTCCCGACCTAAATCAGAATAAACATGTGGATTTTTCTTTATTTCCAGCGCATCCTGTATTAAGGACGGAAGGTCAGAGACGTTTTTTAGGGATATAAATGAATTCATTATTTCGACAAATTATAAGATGAAATTATGCGGAGCTATGGGCTTTTCAATCATTTAAAAACCTCTTTCATGGCTCCAATAAGTTCATCACATTCTTTTTTATTTATGTTTAGCGGCGGCAGCAGGCGCAGTACGTTTTTGTTGGAAGAAGAGCCGGTAAAAATGTGATAATCGTACAGTAGTTTTTTGCGTGATTCTGCAACAGGCTCATCGAATTCCACACCAATCATCAGCCCGAACGCCCTCACTTCCTTTACCTTAGAAAGCTCGGAAAGCTGCTCGGAAAGATAATTTTCCATAGCGGCTGCATGTTCTATCAGCTGCTCATCTTCCAGCACTTCCAATACGGCCAAAGCAGCCGCGCAAGCCAGCTGATTGCCTCCAAAAGTAGTTCCCAGCATTCCAAAAGCGGCCTCATATTTGGGGTGAATGAGCACGCCGGCTACGGGAAATCCGTTGCCCATGCCTTTGGCCATGGTAATGAGATCGGGTTCAACTCCAAATAATTGGTGGGCAAAAAAGGCTCCTGTTCGTCCAAATCCTGACTGTACTTCATCCAAAATAAGTGCGGTATTGGTTTTGGTGCACAGCGCTCGTAAATGTTTCAAAAACTCAGCAGAAGGAGCTTCAATTCCCGCCACGCCCTGCACGCCTTCAATAATCACCGAGCTGACGTCTTCTTTTAACAGCGTTTTCTCCACGCCTTCAAAATCCTCAAAAGAAAACCGCAGTACTTCGGCGCCTTCATTCACCGGAAACAGAATTTTTGGATTGTCGGTAACGGAAACAGCCAGCGAAGTTCGTCCATGGAAAGCGCCCTCAAAAGCTATTACTTTCTTTCTTTTATTGTGAGCCGAGGCTACTTTCAACGCGTTTTCAACGGCTTCAGCTCCGGAATTACACAAAAATAAATTCCAGTCATCATAGCCTGAAAGTTTGCCCAGTTTATCGGCCAGCTGCTGCTGAATGCCAATAGGCACAGAGTTGGAATAAAAGCCAATGTTGTTAAGTTGATTAGTGATTTTTTCCACATAATGCGGATGCGAATGTCCGATGGAAATAACTGCATGACCGCCATAAAAATCGAGATATTTTTGTCCGTCAGCATCAAAAACGTAGCTGCCTTTGGCTTTAACCGGCGCCACATCTAAAAGAGGATAAACCTGAAATAAATTCATTGTATTATTTGATATTATTAATTTTATCGTAGGAGGCAAGCAGGCCTTTTATGACGGCTGAACTCAACCCTTGATGTTCCATTTCATTCAGTCCCGAAATGGTACAGCCTCGTGGAGTGGTTACTTTGTCAATTTCAGTTTCGGGGTGATGTTCTCCCTCCACCAGCAAAGAAGCTGCGCCTCGTGCTGTTTGCATCGCAATTTTTTGAGCCTCATCAGCATGGAAGCCCAGCTGAATTCCACCTTGGGTAACCGCTCGGATATAGCGCAAGAAAAAGGCGATGCCGCTGGCGGCTAAAACGGTGGCGGCTTTCATGAGTGTTTCATCAATAATGAGCGTTTCGCCCAGCGCTTCAAAAAGAGTTTTCACTTCTTCCAACTTTTGCTCAGAAACATGCTTCCCGCACATACAGGTCATCGATTCCTGAATGGCCGTAGCCGTATTTGGCATGGCTCGTACGATGGGAATTTCCTGGTCTAAATGCTGCTCAATATCTTCTACATCAACGCCGGTGATAGTGGAAATAAGAATGTGCTTTTCGGCATCCAGCGCGGAACTGATTTCCTCCAACACGGCCGGCAATTGCTTGGGCTGCACGCACAAAAATATATACTTTGAATGCTGAACCGCTTCAATATTATCGGAAGTCAGCTGAAATTTTTGAGATTTCAAATGATCCAGCTTATCCAGATTCCGCCGTGTGAGATACACGTGTTTTGGCTTTGTTAACTTTGAGCGGGTGATTCCCTTGGCAATAGCAATGCCCAAATTTCCGGCTCCAATTATTGCGATGTCATACTTTTTAGCCATGATTAAAATGCAATTGATTTAAAATTGAGTCCGGTTGTCTCTTCCAATCCGAACATTAAATTCATGTTTTGCACAGCTTGTCCCGATGCGCCTTTCAGCAGATTGTCAGTAATGCCGGTAATTAAAGCTTGTCCGTTTTCTTTTTGAATATGCAGCATGGCTTTGTTGGTGCCCACTACGCGTTTTACATCCGGTTCGGTCGGGGTGATGGTTACAAACGGATGATTCTGATAGTACTTTTGATACAGTTCCGTCACTTCGCCCACCGTTTTATCTGAAGGCGTGTAGCAAGCAGCCAGAATGCCGCGAGTGAAAGCTCCACGCATGGGAATGAAAAACAGATTTTGCTCAAAATTTGGCTGAAGCTGTGAAAGACTTTGCTTGATTTCAGGAATGTGACGATGCGTAAACGGGCTATATATAGATGCATTATTGCTCCGCCAGCTAAAGTGCGTGGTAGCGGTGGGGTTTTGTCCGGCTCCCGTGCTCCCCGTAATAGCGCTGATGTGGACGTCTTTATTTAACGCATCGGCTTGAGCAAGAGGCAATAAACACAGCTGGATACAAGTAGCAAAGCAGCCGGGATTGGCAACATAATCAGCTGCTTTAATATCCGGTTTATTCAGCTCGGGCAATCCGTACACAAAATCGTGATTTCCCTTCATGCGATAATCGGAGCTGAGGTCTATGATGCGAGCTTGTTTGGGAATGGCATCACTTTCTACAACGGCTTTGGCTCTTCCATGACCGGAGCACACAAAAACCACGTCAACCTCAGAGGATAATTTGGAGTGAAATTTAAGCTCGCTTTCTCCCTCTAAATCGGGATGTGCTTTGTGCAGATATTCGCCGCTGTGGCTGTTACTCACTACGCTCACAAGCTCCACTTTGGGGTGATGCAATAAAATTCGAAGTAATTCGCCGGCGGTATATCCGGCTCCGCCAATAATTCCTGCTTTAATCATTTTCCTGCTGTACTTTTTGCTGAATGAGTGTTGAATTAGCTAATATTTTGGTGAAGCCTTTTACATCTTCTCCGCTCCATGCGTTATTCATTTCACCGTACTGCCCAAACTTGGAAGTCATCAAATCCGAGTCTGACTTAATCCCTTTCAGCTCAAATCGTTTAGGTTCTAACTTCAAAAACACGGTTCCTGAAACGGTTTTTTGCGTATCATCCAAAAAGGCTTCGATATTTCGCATGACCGGATCTAAGTATTGTGCCTCGTGCATCAGCATTCCGTACCATTCGGCCAGCTGATCTTTCCAATATAATTGCCACTTTCCAAGCGTATGCTTTTCCAGCAGCTGGTGGGCTTTGATAATGATGAGCGGAGCCGCTGCCTCAAACCCAACGCGACCTTTAATTCCAATAATAGTATCACCAACGTGAATATCACGGCCAATTCCGAAAGGAGCCGTCAGCTTATCCAGCTTTTTAATGACGGAAACAGGCTCCATAGTTTCACCGTTTAAGGCTACCGGTTCACCCTTTTTGAAAGTGAGTTCAACGGTTTCCGGTTCCTGTTTGTTTATTTTTGTGGGCCAGGCTTCATCAGGCAAACCTTGATGAGAAGTGAGCGTTTCGGCGCCACCTACCGAGGTTCCCCAAAGTCCTTCGTTAATGGAATATTTGGCTTCCGCCCATTCTTTATCCACGCCGTGCGCTTTAAGGTATTCCACTTCTTCTTCACGGCTCAGTTTTTGATCGCGAATGGGAGTGATGATTTCCAGATCGGGAGCCATCACGTTAAAAACCAAATCAAACCGAACCTGATCATTTCCGGCTCCGGTACTTCCGTGAGCGATGGCATCAGCACCAATTTCCTTGGCATATTCTGCAAGCGCTACGGCTTGGAAAATCCGCTCTGCACTAACCGAAAGAGGATAAGTATGGTTTTTAAGCACGTTTCCAAAAATCAGATACTTAATTCCTTTTTCATAGAATTCTTTTTCTACGTGCAGCATGGTGTGATTTTGGATGCCCAGGCTTTCCGCTTTTTCAGCCAGCTCTTTTTCTTGTGCACCGTCAAAACCGCCGGTATTTACGGCAGCGGTGCACACCTCATAATCTTTTTCTTTGGCCAGCCAAATGGAGCAGTATGTGGTATCGAGTCCGCCACTGAAGGCAAGTAACACTTTTTTCTTTTTCATGATTAATTAAATAGATATTGGAGTGATTTAAAACGCGTTAACAGCAAGTAAGTTAAAATGATTATTTGGCCACCGAAGCGTGCTGCATAAATAAATTAACAGGATTGATCCGTTTGAGATATTTAGCTGATTTTAAGCGTACCCAGCGGTAATACAACGCAACTTTTTTATCACGTTCTTTTTTAGACTTTTGGCTGGGCTTCGCAGGGTCAAACAGCATTCCGGTGCACAAGCAGTTTTGACGGTTGTTGCGGGTTAAAATATCGTAATTGGGACAGCTTTTGCATCCATCCCAAAACGTATCGTCATTGGTAAGCTCCGAAAAAGTGACCGGTTTATAGCCTAAATCTGAATTAATTTTCATTACCGGCAGGCTGGTAGTGATTCCAAACAGCTTAGAGTTAGGATATTTTTTCTGAGAAAGCTCAAATGCTTTTGTCTTAATTTTTTTAGCCAAACCCTGTCCGCGATATTGGGGATTTACAATCAAACCGGAATTGGCTACATACTTTTTACTTTCCCAAACTTCTATATAACAAAAGCCGGCAACAGTTTTACCGTCAAGAGCAATAATGGCATTTCCATTACGCATTTTCTTTTTGATATATTCCGGATCTCGTTTGGCAATACCGGTTCCACGCTTGTGGGCGGCACTTTCAATAAGTGCACAGATAATTTCTGCTTGGTCAATATGCTTTTCGGAAGCAATAGTTATTTGAATGGACATAATAATAAGGTGAGTAAATGAGTGAGTATAATCCCGTGAGTTGGGAAGGTTGAAATGAGAATCGTGAGGTAAAAGGTGAGAGCCGTTTTAAAAAACGACTATAATAATATGACTACCGCCGTCGCGGAATCCGCCGGAGTGGAGTTGAATTGATTCTATTTCTGCTTTTGAATTGCATGGCTCCAATGTTAAAAAAGCTATATCATAGAAACAAGCGCTTGGCTAATTTTTTTTAATAAAAAGTAATTCCTGAAAATAAATAACAGCAAAAAACGCACGTACCCGTTATACTTAGGCAGGTATGAATATTATGAAACCACTGAAAATATTATTTTTTCTGACTTTGTTTATCACTCCGCTGCATGCACAAACGCAGGTGCAAAAAGAAGGAGAGCTAAGCGGAAAAGCCGCCTTTATACAAGGAATGGAAGCTTTTGAAAGCGAAGATTACCAAGCTGCAAAAGAGCTTTTGCTGAAAGCGGATCGCCAAATCAGCAGTTCCTCCGGCATTGATTATGCGCTGGCAGATACTTATCTGATGCTCGAAGATCTCCCCAACGCTGCCTTATATGGAAAGCAAGCCGTAGAAAGTGAGCCTGAAAATAAATGGTACCGGCTGAAGCTGGCTCAGATTTACATAAGTGCCGGGAGAAATCAGGCAACGCTGGATGAGCTGAAAACCCTGCTGGATTTTTACCCAAATGATTTTGATGCGCTTTATTTGCTGGCTGAAACTTATAAAACCTACGGCGAGTTCGTGAAATCAAACCAAGTGCTGGACCAAATCCTGAAGCTGAAGGGGGCTGATGTTCAGATGCTGCTATTAAAATTCCAAAATTATCAGGCACTTGCAGCGGCAGATTCTGCTATTTCGCAATTAGAAAAAGCGAGACGTCTGGATCCGGGTAATCTTGAAATGCTGAATTTATTAGGCGCTTATTACGTAAAGCATGGAAGGTCGGGTGAGGCAAAAAAAGTGCTGAATGATGCGCTTGTTCGGAACGCGCGCGACCCGCAAACGCTGATTAATCTGTCCGGTTTGTATCTGGATGAGCAAAAGTGGGACAGTGCGGGTACGCTACTCACAAATTTTATAGAAGACCCGCTGATTGAAGCTTCCGATAAAATGAACATAGCCAAATTTATGTATGCTCGCGTGCGCCAGGATGCTCAAAATATTCAGCTGCGCATCGAAACCGAGCGTGTGCTGGATGCACTTGCAGAACATGAACCGGATTTTGCTCCCGCATTCACGCTGTCGGGGGAGTTTTATGCGCAAACAGATCAACCCAAAAAAGCGCTGGAAAGGCTGGAAAAAGCAAATGAATTATTACCACAGGATGATATAGCGTGGCGGCAGCGACTTCAGCTACTAATGACCTTAGAGCGGTTTGATGAAGCCATAAAAGTTGGGAAAAAAGCCCACGAAGCCGTTCCCGAAGATGCGTTTATTCAGTTTTTTGTGGGAAGCGCTTATTTGATGAACGAAAAGTATGCAAAGGCGGAAGAGTGGCTGCAAAATGCAACGAGAGCTCCGGCTCGGCGTCCTTTTAAATCAATAATTTATGGTACGCTGGGTGATGTGAGATCCAGCCTGGAAAAACATGAAGCATCGGACGAGGCTTACGAGCTGGCGCTGCGCTACGATCCCAAAAACGACAACGCCATGAACAATTATGCGTACCATCTTTCCGTTCGTGGTAAAAATCTGGAGCGCGCCAAGGAATTGGCTTTAAAAGCAATTGAAGTAGCTCCCGAAAACTCCGCATATTTAGATACCGTAGGCTGGGTTTATTTTAAACTGGGAGATTATGATCGCGCCCGCCGATTTATAGATGCTTCCATTAAAACAGGAACCGCAAGCGCCGAAGTTTTTGAACACATGGGCGATGTAGAGGCGGAACTTGGCAACCATGATGAAGCTAAAGAATGGTGGAAAAAAGCATTGGAAAAAGACCCGACTCGTACTCATTTGCAGAAAAAAATTAATTAGTGTGAATATTTCATCAAACAAATTTCTTCTTGTACTGCTGGCAGTAAGTATTTCTATTTCAGCCTGTACCGCTTCAAAAAAAACGATTGAGGGTGATTTCTCTCGCAGTTCCGCTTCCGCATCAGCAATAGTGGCAGATATTCCCAATTATACCACTTCCCTAAACTCGGCCAAGGGAAAAGGACGTGCCATCATTAGCGAGCCCGGAAACAGTGACAGAGTGACTATTGAATTTCAAACCACAAAAGAGCTGAGCCTGCTTACTTTCCAAAACCGTATTGGGATTGAAGGCGGAGAGATGCTGGTAGATGCGGATTCTATTCTGATTTACGATAAGCTGGAAAAAAGAGCGCAAAAAATATCTATTTATGATGGCCGAATGACCAGCCTGAACGAGCTCGCCTCTATTAATATATTGGATTTGCTGAATTTTAAGGTGAAGGCGGATGAAGTTCGTTCCGTGCGGGAAAGCAATAAATATTATCAGCTGCGGTTAAAAAACGGTGCACAAGTTTATGTGCAAAAAGAGAACGGCTTGGTTCAGCAGGTGATTCACACGCGGCGAGGCTACGCTCCTTATTCCAAAATTCAGTACGAAAGTTATGGCCAATTGCAGGGATTCACATTACCCCGAAAAATAACGATATTCAGTGCAGACGGTGATTCCCGGGTGCTGTTTTTAATACGCAGCCTGAACATCAACCCAAAAAAGCTGAATTTAGAACTGAATATTCCCAACGATATGGTAATTCAACGCTTATGAAAACGAATACCTTTCTACTCAGATTTATGATGTTGCTGCTGATGACGATAACGGTTTCTGTTGCTGCATTTGGGCAAACGTATCAGGAAAAAAGGGAAGAGCTGCTAAAGCGACAGGAAAATACCCGTGCCGAAATAAACGTGCTGGAAGCCCGGATTAAGAATTATCAGAAAAGAGTAAGCCAGGCCGAAGCCCGGTTTGATAAATCGTTTGAGCAGTTTAAATCACTGAATAATCTAATTGCTCTTCAGGATGACAAAATTGCCGGGTTACAAACCGAGCAAAAGCAAATTGAGGCTGAAATTCGGCTTACAGAACAAGAAATTGAACTGCGTGAAGAAGAGTTAAAGCAGCTGATTGATAACTATCAGAAAATTATTTTGTATGCCTATAAAAACGGCCGGGTTGGAAATCTGGAGCTGCTGCTCACTTCAGAATCCATCAACCAAATGCTGGTGCGTTCAAATTATTTGCAACGATTTGAGGAGCAAAAGGCTAAGCAAGCCGGCCTCATAAAAAAAAATAAAAAAGAGCTGGATGAGGTAAAGAAAGATTTAGAAGAAAGCTATCAGAAAAACCATAATGTGCTGGCAGAAATCAGGGATGAAAAAGAAGAGCTGGGTGAGCAGCGCCAAAAACAGCAGAAAACTGTAGAGCAGATAAAGCAAGAACGCAGCACGTGGCTGGAAGAATTGCGTAAAACACGCCAGGAAAAAGAAAACCTGGAAAGCTCCTTCACCCAGTTAATTAACGAAGAAGAAGCACTGCGAGAAGCTGAAAATGAACGATTGCGCCGCTTGGAAGAAGCCCGAAAAATTGCGGATGCATCACGCCGGGCAGATGAGGTGGAAAAATATTCGCGTCCCATTACCCGAGAAAACTTTGTAAGTGACGAAGTACTGCTTACCTACGAAAATGCTTTTGCACAAGCCAAAGGGAAGCTTCCGTGGCCGGTAAACAGCCGTACGGTTTCTAAAAAGTTTGGCCGTATCAGAAATCCGCTGTACGGCTCTGTGACCGAGCATCCGGGAATTGATATTGTGGCTGAAGCCGGGGCAGTGGTGCGTGCCGTTTCGCCCGGATACGTGATTAATATTTTACCCATGATGGGATATGGAAACGTGGTGGTGGTAAAGCACGGCTCGTACTACACCGCCTATGGTAATTTAAGCGAAATTAATGTTGAATTGGGAACGGTTTTAGCTCAGGGCGATCGCGTGGGTAAATCAGGAGTTTCGGCCTCAGAACTGGGAGAAGTGCTGTTTTTTGCGGTACGTGACGGCAGTGAATTCGTGAATCCCCAAAGCTGGCTTTCTTCCCAATAATTAAACCGATTCTTTTTAACTTCAGCCCGCTGTAATGCACAGCTTTAAATTAGATTGTAATGGAATTTGGAGTGCGAAATTTTGAATTTCACTTATCCAGCAAACTGCCAACCCTAAACTAACTTCCTGCTTTGGACAATTTACCCCGACTTATTTTTTACGCATCCGGCGTACTTATTTTTTCCGCTGTATTTACCATTTTCTCATCTGAATTTTTACGCTTTACCAATACTCCCGGTTTTGCAGGCTTATTAGTGCTTCTGGGATTTGGTTTGGTATATATGAACATCGTTTTTTTAAGCAGCCGCCGGTTTATGCGCCGGCTGAGAGGAAGCTCTCCGGTACCTTATATTTTTGCGGTAGTTGTGGGCGCGGTCCCTCTATTTTGGGTTTTGACTTATGATGCCGAAATGGGTCAGGCAAAGCTTGTTTTTGTATTTACAGTAATAGTTGCTTGTGCATTGGGTGCATATTTTGGGCACCGTGCCGGACTAAAGGCACAAATTGCATTTCACGAAAGCCTTAAAGAATATATGCGCCAATCCGGACGTACTGTTAACGGTGAAGAGTTTGATAATGATCAATCGTAAAAAATAATTCTATGAAAACATATAAAGCTATTTTGCTCCCGCTGCTGCTTGCTTTTTTTCTGGTTGAAATGGTTTCGGCTCAAACGCCACAGACCGAAGTGCTACGCGAAATAGGCGCGGCTCCTTCGGCGGAACGGATTGAAGCCGATATTACCAAATTGGTAAGTTTTGGAACCCGGCATACGCTGTCTGATACCTCTTCCGACACGCGTGGCATTGGAGCCGCCCGCCGTTGGATAAAAGAAGAATTTGAACGCATTTCTGAGCAGTGCGGCGGATGTCTTGAAGTTTTTTACGTGAGTGATGTGGTTGAAAAAAGCCGGCGCATTCCGGAGCCCACCAATATTGTAAACGTAATTGCCATTCAGCGCGGAACGGCCGACCCCAATCGATTTGTGATTATGAGCGGAGATATTGACTCGCGCGTTTCGGATGCTCTGAATGCAGAATCAGATTCACCCGGCGCTAACGACAATGCATCGGGCGTGGCCGGCGTGCTGGAATCTGCCCGCGTATTATCTGACTATGAATTTGAAGGATCCATTATGTATGCGACGCTTTCGGGTGAAGAACAAGGATTGTTTGGCGGAGCAATTCTGGCCGATTACGCCAAAGAACAGGGCTGGGATATTAAAGGCGTGCTGAATAACGATATGATTGGAAATATTGAAGGTATTAACGGAGTGATTGACAACACCACGGCCCGCGTATTTTCGGAAGGCACCCGGTACGTAGAAACCAAGCGCGAAGCCGCCATGCGTCGGTTTACCGGTGGCGAAGTAGATTCTCCCTCCCGAAATCTGGCTCGATACGTTGATAAAATGGCCGATTTATACATCCGGAATTTAGACGTAATGATGATTTATCGGCTGGATCGTTTTGGGCGAGGCGGACATCATCGCCCGTTTAATGAGGCGGGTTATCCGGGAGTTCGAATTATGGAAACGAACGAACATTATGATCGGCAGCATCAGGATTTACGCACCGAAAATGGAGTAGAATATGGAGACGTACTGGAAGCCGTTGATTTTGATTATGCCGCCAAACTCACCGGCTTGAATGCAGTGGTGATGGCGGGAATGTCGTGGGCGCCACGTCCGCCGGCTCAGGTAAAGATACAAGGAGCCGTTCGTCCAAGCACCACATTAAGCTGGAAAGCGCTGAATGCAGAACAAAATCCGCAATTAGCCGGTTACAAAATTTACTGGCGACTAACGGATGCCAATCAATGGCAAAAAAGCGTATTTGTTCCTGCCGACAAAACAGAGCATACGCTCGAAAACGTGGTGATTGATAACTACTACTTTGGCGTAGCCTCCGTTTCCAAAGATGGCTTCGAAAGTCCGGTAGTATTCCCCGGTCCGGCCGGCAGTTTTGGGGATTGATATTCACCCCGTATAATAGATTTATTTCCTCTGATGATTACCCTCGTTCCGCGGCGGAGCGGCGGAACGAGCATAACGAATAGAGGCAATTACGCTTCTGAACCGGAGGTTCAGGCAGGCATCACCAACCGGAGGTTGGGGACGAGGGTAAGGATAGTTTTTTACTCAGGCTGCTTTTTTATAGCAGAAAGTACTCCACCATCAACAATCAGATCTGTTCCGGTGATGAAGCGTGCGTCGTTGCTTAATAAAAATTTAACCACATCCGCAATATCATCCGGTTCTCCTGTTCTTTGAAGGGCCGTCATTTGTAGCAGTTGTTCAATAATTTCGGGATGTTCTTCAGCTGCTTTCAGTCCCATTTTTGTCATAATCACCCCGGGCGAAATAGAGTTAATTCGGCTTCCCTTACTTCCAAAACGATGGGTGTTGTCTTCCACAATTAACTGAACTCCGCGCTTGGTGAAATTATACATTAAGGTAGAATCATCTTTTACGAATTTCACCACTTGTTCGAGCGAGTTTTTTGCTAAGGGATTTCTAAGCGCATCATCATAATCAGGATTTGGGGAAACCGTGTGTCCCATCATAGATGAGAAAAGCACGATGGCCGTATCTTTGGTGGCAATGTCATAAATGGCATCCACAATCAGAGCCGTTCCTTTTAGATTGATATCGAATATTTTCTCCACGTTTTGAACGGTTTCGCTTACACCGGCTGTATGCACCAAGCCTCGGAATTCTCCCTGCTTTTGGGTGAATTCAACCAGTTCCCGAACTTCATCTTCAGAGGTGATGTCGCAGGTAAAACCAACCGCTTCCATTCCCTTTTTTTGGTAATCTGCCACGGCTTTCTCTACCATCTCATCAGAGTAATCGGTAACTACAATTTTGTATTCTTTCAGCTTGTTGCCGCAAGCAACTCCCAATCCGCCCGCACCTCCGGTTATTAACATTACTTGCTTAGCCATATTTTCTCCTTAATTATTATGATGTCAAGGAATATACACATTGATTGTGAAGTCCTTATTAATAAAGGCTTCTTATTTTGCCTAAGGAGGGGTTAGTTGAAATTGGTAGTATGAGGCGGAGCCTCAATGGGCCATTCCGGGGCGGAGCACCGGAACGAGTACCAATATGCAATAATCACTGCTAAAGCAGTAATATAGTGCTTTGTAGAAGCTTTAACTGTCTGAGCGAAATAGTTTTGACATATTTTACTGTTATGGCAGTAAAATAATAAGTTATCTGATGGATTATGTACTTATTAACTTGTATAATCCTTTAAATAGTTGCTAAAGCAGTAAATATGTAGATTATGAAAGATATTGGGCTTTTGGTGAAATGCCATCGAAAAAAGAGTAAGCTAACTCAAATTCAGCTGGCTGATTTAGCCGGGGTGGGAAAATCGGCTGTATTTGATATAGAGCACGGAAAAGAAACGGTTCAGTTTAATACGCTCCAAAAAATTTGTGAAGTTTTAAATATATCTATCACATTGGAAAGCCCTCTGATGGAAATCTGTAACAAGGAGGTGAGTGATGCGAAAGGCTGAAGTTTATATGAAAAAAGAGTTAGCCGGCAGGTTGGTAGAAGAAGATAAAAATAGGCTATATCGGTTCGAGTATCTTCGAGAGTATTCGGGTGAAGCTATATCGGTGACCATGCCTGTAGAAAACAGCGTATTTTTGTTTGAGGAGTTTCCTCCTTTTTTTGAAGGTTTGTTGCCGGAAGGTGTGAACTTAGAGTCCCTGCTCAGAATAAAAAAAATTGACAGAAATGATCGGTTCTCGCAATTAATGGCAGTTGGAGAAGATGTAGTTGGTGCCGTTTCGGTCAAAGAGATAAAGGAATGAAAAGGTGTCCAATCACATATAAAGCTATTTCTAAAGGCCTATACAGTGCGGCCGGTTTACGAAAGTTAAATCCGGCTTTAAATCAGTTAGAGTTATTGCCTTACAACAGAGAGGAACAAATTCGGGAAGCTCAGCAGCGGATGACAAAAATGTCGATAGCCGGAGTTCAACCCAAACTGAGTGCGCAGTTGAGCGTAAAGGAAAAAACGTTTAAGGTGGTTGATAAGCATGGCAGCTTTATTCTAAAGCCACAGCTGTTGAATTATGCGGAAGTTCCTGAAAATGAAGATGTAACTATGCGTATGGCAAAGCTGGCCGGAATTGAAGTTCCGCTGCATGGCTTGATTTATGCAAAAGACCATTCGCTGCTATATTTCATAAAGCGATTTGATAGAGCAGGACAGTCGGATAAAATTCATGTGGAAGATTTTGCCCAAGTGGCCGGGATGAGCCGCGACACCAAATACAATTATTCCGTTGAGAAGCTGGCAAAGCTGATTGACCAATATTGCACTTTTCCCATGGTTGAAAAAATGAAACTGTTTAAACGAACTGTGTTTAGCTGGCTTGTGGGGAATGAGGATATGCACCTGAAAAATTTCTCTCTAATTCACCGAGATCATAAAATTGAATTATCGCCGGTTTATGACTTGCTGAATACAACCATCATTTTAGCTCAGCCGGAAGGAGAAATGGCGCTTCCGTTAAAAGGAAAAAAATCTAAGTTCACACATAGTATTTTCTTTAATTATTTTGGACAGCAAAGGCTTGGGTTAAACCAAAAGGTGCTGGCTAATATTGAAGAAGAGTTTAAGTCGGTATATCCTGAATGGGGGAAATTATTAGATGTCAGCTTTTTAAGCGAACAAAAAAAAGAAGCTTATAAAGAAGTGTTGGAAGAACGGTTCAAGATATTTCAGGCAAAAAAATAATTACTTTAATATTGCTTATTAAATCCTTCTGTTACCAAAATTTACTTGTGCTCCCGCTCTTGATTAGCTACCATTCAGCTTCATCAAAATGGTTGAATCTATGCGATTATTAGCTTTTGCTCTTTCTGCTTTAATAGCTGCTGTGGCTTGTACGCCTAAAGAAGATGTGCAACGCAAATCGGCTCCTTCCCAAAAAGCGGTAGATTCTGTATTGAACGACTGGCACGACGCTGCAGCTGAAGGCGACTTTGAACGCTATTTCGCACATTTTGAAAACGACTCTTCCATTTTTATGGGAACGGATGCAACCGAACGCTGGACGGTAGCCGAATTCAAACCGTGGGCTAAGCCGCATTTTATAGATGACGGAATGGCCTGGGATTTCACCCCAACTTTCCGAAAAGTGTATTTTTCTGAAAACGGCAAAACTGCCTGGTTTGATGAAAAGCTGGATACTCCAAATTTAGGTCCCAGCAGGGGCAGCGGAGTTCTTGTAAAACAAAACGGAAGCTGGAAAATTGCACATTACAATCTGGCTATTCCCATTCCCAACTCCATATCAGATGACATCGTAAATCAAATTAAAACGGAACAGAATAACCCTTCAGAACCATGAGAAAAACGGTTTTATTAACGGTATTAGGCACTTTATTACTTTCCATCAGCGCCTTTGCGCAGCTTCAGTCACCGGCTGAATATTTAGGATATGAGCTGGGCGAAAAGTGGACTCCGCATTATAAAGTGCTGGGTTACTTTCAGCATGTGGCGGAAGAGTCACCGATGGTTAGCTTAACGGAATATGGAAAAACGAACGAAGGCCGTGAGCTGGTGTACGCCACGGTAAGTTCGGTTAGCAATCATCAGAATTTGGAAGAAATTCGCCTTAATAATTTGAAATTGGCTTCTTTAGAGGAAGGGGCTCCCACTTCAAACCAAAAAGCTGTGGTTTGGCTGAGTTATAACGTGCACGGAAATGAGACTTCATCCAGTGAGGCGGCTATGAATACCGTGTATAAGCTCATCACCGAAAAAACGGATTGGTTGGAAAATACGGTGGTTATTATGGATCCGATGGTGAATCCTGACGGGCGCGACCGCTACGTTTATTGGTATAAAAGCGTGGTGGGAGAGCAGAAAAACGTGCATCCCGAAACGCGCGAGCATAGCGAGCCGTGGCCGGGTGGCAGAACCAATCATTACTATTTTGATTTGAACCGGGATTGGGCCTGGCAAACGCAGGTAGAAAGTCGCCACAGAATAAAGGCTTACAACCGCTGGATGCCACACGTTCACGTTGATTTTCACGAGCAGGGTTATAATTCACCCTATTACTTTGCACCCGGTTCCAAGCCCTACCATGCGGCCATTTCGGACTGGCAAAGTGAGTTTCAAACCATGATTGGAAAGAATAACGCCAAGCATTTTGATGAAGAAGGCTGGCTGTATTTTACGGGCGAAGTGTTTGACCTTTTTTACCCAAGCTACGGAGATACCTGGCCTACATTTAATGGCGCCATTGGAATGACTTACGAGCAGGCGGGCCACAGCTCATCGGGGCGTGGGGTGATTACGGCCGAAGGTGATACGCTGAACCTGTTGGATCGACTTACGCATCATTCCGTAACGGGACTTTCAACCGTAGAAATTACTTCTCAGAATGCTAAAAAAGTAATTCAGGAATTTTCAGATTATTACTCCAATACGATTAAAAACGGCTCCGGTGAATACAAGACATTTATCGTGAAAAAAGGCAATAATCCGGATAATGAAGCCCGATTGTTGCGTTATTTGGTTAATCAGGAGATTGAGTTTGGGGTGGCTTCAAGTTCAACCCAAGCCAACGGTTATGATTTTAAAACCGGAGAAACCGGACGCGTTCAGGTTGAAAAAGGTGATTATGTAATTAGCACGTATCAGCCCAAGGGAACGCTGGTTCGGGTACTGTTTGAGCCGAAGCCGGAACTGGAAGATTCGCTTACGTACGATATCACCGCTTGGGAAACGCACTATGCTTACGGCGTGGACGGATATGCCATTAAAGGAAACGTGAATACCGAGCCACTTTCTATGGAAACGGACGAGAAACTGACGCCCGTTATGGCCAAACCTTATGCGTATATCGCTAAGTGGAATTCGCTGGATGATTTGAGGTTTTTAGCTCGCCTGCTGGATAAAGGCGTTAGCGTGCGGTATGCTCAAAAAGCATTTATCCTGAACGGGGAGAAGTATGCGCCGGGAACGCTGGTAATCACCCGAAGAGGGAATGAAAATTTAGGCCTTAAGTTTGATGAAACGGTGAAAGATGAAGCCGCCATGCTGAACAGAATTGTGACTCCGGTAGCCACCGGTTTTGTAGATTCTGGCAA
The DNA here is from genome assembly GCA_964505215.1 of uncultured Balneola sp. GTDB lineage: Bacteria > Bacteroidota > Rhodothermia > Balneolales > Balneolaceae > Gracilimonas. Next base: position 20,180 of record CAZDGU010000009.1, on the reverse strand, counting down.
AGACTTCGGTTCGTCTTCCGTGAGGTATATGGAAGCCCCTAAAGTAGCGCTGCTGTCTGGATCTGGAACCAGTTCAAACACTGTAGGACATATCTGGAATTATTTTGACCAGCAGATCAATTATCCGATTAATATGCTTGAAAGCAGTGCTTTGAGCACCCTTAGCAGCGCAAATTATGATGTGCTGATTCTGCCGGACTTGTACGGAAATGCCATCAGCGAAAGTGCGATGAAGAATATTAAAGACTGGGTGCGAGCGGGAGGCACGCTGATTGCCGTTGGAAATGCGAATGGAAGTTTAGCCGGAAAAGACGGCTTTAATCTGAAGCGAAAAGAGCGTGAGGAAGCCGAAAATGAATCTCCTGAAGACAAGCTTCAAAAATATGCGGATGCTTCAAGAAACAGAGCGCCGTACTCTAATCCCGGAAGTATATTTGAGATTTCTATGGATAACAGTCACCCACTCGCTTTTGGATATGACGAGAGCTATATGTCGCTAAAATTAGGCTCCACGGCCTACGATTATTTAGAAAATGGCTGGAATGTGGGAGCCGCCAAGCCCGGCGCCCACCGAAGCGGATTTATTGGCCATAAAGCTGAGAAGCAGTTAGAGCATTCGCTCACTTTTGGCGTGCAACGCATGGGCCGCGGAAATGTGGTGTATATGGTAGATAATCCACTGTTCAGAGGCTTTTGGCACAACGGAAAATTACTGTTCGGAAATGCGGTGTTTTTTGTAGGAAATTAAGGGTGAGTCACCCCGCTAAATACGGGGTGATTTAAACTCTTTATAAAACCGGGCAATGTTGCTTAAATAACAATCATGTGTTACACTGTGATTCATGTAAAGCAATTTCATAACAATGGACACAACACTCACAATCCGAATAGATAAAGAATTAGAACAGCTTCTTGAGGAATCATCTAGAAAATCCGGGCGGACAAAAAGCGAACTGGTTCGGGAGGCTTTAAAACAGCAATTTTCGATTGAGCCATTTCAACAACTGCGTAAACAGCTTTTGCCTTATGGAGAAGCGCAGGGCTGGCTTACGGATGAAGACGTTTTTCGTGAGGTTTCATGAAAACCTATCGATAAATTTCACCCTCTTGAGGAAAAGAAAATAGTGAAAATGATCAGACGGTAGTAAAACTGTGATGAATCGTAGAGCAAGTTTTTTGCTATCGAGCCAGCTCCGCTTCAGCGGCTATAAAGCCGAAGGCTGCCCAGTTTCCTGAGGCGTAAACTTGCTTCCAGATTTTTTGAGCGCGTTCATTCCGGCCGTTTATATCGTGCCAAAAACCCAAGCCGTAGCCAATGGTGGCGTTATCTAAAGCGGAATTTTCATCATCCAGCACATCCACTTCTGTGAAAACGCCTTTAAAAACCATCAGTAGTTTATGGTAGGACGTATTTTCAATCAGTTCGGTGTTTAGAGAAACCTGATCAAGCAGATTGCCGGCCTGTCCGTCTCTTCCTATTTTGCGGAGCGCCATGTATTTCCAATAGGTAAATGCGATACGCATGTCGTCATTGGTGGTGACTTGCAATCCGTTTTCGTAGGCTAAATTCGCTTGATCATATTCCCCTTTCAGAAAATGAGCAAGTCCCAAGTGATACCACACATTGGTTTGCAACGAGCTTAACGGAATATTTTGAGCATTAGGCAAGCCGTCCTGCTCCGTTACGTCGGGCTGATCTTCAAACAACTGAGCAGCTTTCCGGAAATCACGAATCGCCAAATCAAATGCACGCAGGGTGAGGTAACGATGTCCTCGATGACGATAAAGCCGGGCTTCGTTGGGAAATTGCTGAATGCCATCCGTAAAAAGCTGTACGGCCTGACGATAATTTCCACTGTAAGCCGCCTTCCGTCCCTCCCAAATGATATAATCAACTTCACGATTTTCGTTCAGCGCCAGCTCGCTTAGCGAATCAATTCTGGCAGAAAGTTCAGGGGAAAGGGATGTTTCTGTAGTTCTGAGCGTATCACCAAGCAGCGAAAGGGTTTGAGTTGAAATAGGCAGTGATTCAAAATCCGGCCGCTGCTTTTGAACCTGGCAAGCCGACATCACAAAAAGAAAAACAATCGGCAAAACAAAACGATAATCCATAACACGAACTTTTAAATGAAAAACCAAAACACTCAAACACCCTAACACCTTAACACATTACAACACATCTTCCACTTCGTCCAGCTTCACGCCAACCAGACGCGAAACTCCGGTAACGGGCATGGTTACGCCATACATCATCTCAGCCTTACTCATGGTATTTTTATTATGGGTGATGATGATAAACTGCGTATCGTGGCTGAATTCTTTAATCATATTGGCAAAACGCTCGATGTTGGCATCATCCAGAGGAGCGTCCACCTCATCCAGCACGCAAAAAGGAGAAGGCTTCACCAAATAAATAGCAAAAAGCAGGGCAATGGCCGTAAGCGTTTTTTCGCCACCCGAAAGCTGCGAAATTCCCGATGGACGTTTTCCACGCGGTTGAGCCTTAATTTCGATACGCGCCTCCAGCGGATCTTCCACATTTTGTTCTATAATTAAATCGCAGTAATCATCCGCTTCAAACAGCGTTTTAAATACTTTCTGAAAGTTTACACGAATTTTCTCGAAGGTTTTGTTGAACCGCTCGGTAGCCGTTTCATTAATTTCGTCTATGGTTTGCAGCAGCTGTTCTTCGGCTTCGGTTAAGTCCAGAATTTGCTCTTCATAAAAATCGAGGCGTTCTTTTTCCTCCTTATATTCTTCAATAGCCAGCGGGTTCACCTCACCGATATTATTCAGCTTTTGCTTCAGCCAGCTGATGCGCTCTTTCACCTGTTCCGTTGTTTTATCCTCCGGCAATTCGGTGTGTTCAATCTGCTTCATCAAAATGCCGTAGGTATCCCAAATGTGGTCAGAAAGGGCCTGACTCTGCATCTCCATTTTTTCGCGAGCCATATCCAAATGATGCACCAGCTCCATATTCACTTCTTTGCGGCGGCGGACGTCCTTCAGCTCCTTTTCAATTTCATTGATTTTTCCGCGCTGTTTGGCTGCTGCTTCCTCTATTTTTTTGAGCGCTTCATCGGCTTCTTCTTTAGCCTCAGCGTTCGTTTCTATGCTTTGCTGCAGCTCTTTGGTGCGTGCGTGTAAGGTCTCGATTTGCTCTTTACTGGTTTCGATGAGCGAAGTGCGGGTTTCAATGCGCTTTTCCACATTTTCGATACCGGTTTCAGCCCGCTGCACTTCCCGCTCCAGATTCTCCACTTTATTCTGGAAATCCTGATGCTTCAGCTGCGTGTCGTTATAGCGGGTTTGGGCGATGGAGCGTTCTTCTTCCAGCGTTTCCAGCAGGTCTTTTTTCTCCTGCTGCTGCTTATCCAGCTCTATAATTTTTTGCTGTAATTCCTTTTGTTTGGGGTGAATGGAATCCAGCTCGTCGTGGGCCGTGCCTTCGCTGCTTTTCAGATAATCTTTGCGGTTTACCAGCTCCCCGATATTTTTTTGATACACCTGAACTTTCGAGCTCAAGCTATGCTGCTGCTGCTCCAGTCGGCGGACTTCCAGCTCCTTTTCTTTCAGAAACTTACTCAGCTTTGCAATATCCAGCCGCTCATATTTGTTAACTATTTGCCGGAGATACTCCTCCAGCTTGGCTATTTCTTTAGTGGTTTTGGCTTCCTCGGCTTCCAGCTTTTCAATTTTATCCTGAAGTCCAACACGAATACCGGCATTTTTGCTCTTACTGCCGCTTTGGTAGAACCGAGCCTGCGTAACCACTTCGCCTTCCGGCGTAACGCCCACCAAATCAGTATCTTTTCCGGTAGCTGCGTACGCCTCTTTTACGGAATCAAAAACCAACGCATTTCCAAGCAGTAATTGTTTTAAGGCCGAATATTCTCGCTTAGATTTCACCTCATCAAACAAGCTGCCGTTTTTAACCGGATAGGTGGCCGCAAGCTGATCGAGCGGGATGAATGTGGCGCGCCCTTTATCATTTACCTTCAGAATATTAGCGGCTCGCTTGGCTTCATCCAGCGTTTTTACCACCACAAAGTTCAGGACGTCACCCAGTACGGCTTCCAGCGCTACCGCATGCTGTTCGCTGGTATTAAAGATTTCAGAAACGGTAGTCATTTCTTTGAAATCGAAACGGTGATTTTCAATTAAATACTTAACGCTGCCCGGAAAAGCTTCGTTAGAGCTGGCCAAATCATTCAGCAGCTCCACTTCCGATTCAATCGACTCTTTTCTGCTTTGAAGAACGCGCAGCTCGTCCTTAATTTCATTCTGTTTCTCCGCAAACTGCTCCCGCTTTGTGCGCGCCGTTTCAAGCTCTTCATCCAGCTCATCCCGTTCAACAACCAGCGACTCCAGCTTCTTTTCAATCAGTCCCTGCTCGCCATTCATATTGTCGATCTCATCATTCAGATCCACAATTTCATCGTTGATGCGGGCTAAATCACCTTCCGTATTTTCAAGACGGCTTTCAATTTTAATACGCTTGGCCTGCAGCTGATTCATCTCATTATTGGAAGCACTTATTTGCACCTCAACTTCATACAAATCATGGCGCTCCCGATTATATTGCTGCTGAATTTGATTGTACTTTTTCTTGGAATCTTCCAGCGCCTGAATAGACTTCTCCAGATCATCATCATACGATTCCAGCTTCTTTCGGCTCGAATCCAGCAGCTCATTCAGTTCCTTAAAATCCTTTTCTCCCTGCTCAATATCTTTGCCATATTCGGCAATAACTTTCTTCTCATTCTCAATTTTTTCGCGGGTAATTCGAAGATTGGTATCTGCCTCGCGCAGCGCATTATGCAGCTGACTTACCCGTCGCTGAGCCTCTGCCTGCTGCCGCTCTTTCTCGAGTAAATCAACACGGGCTTTTTCATCCGCCTCTTCCAGCTCATCGGTCGATTTCGTGATCTCCTTTTTCTCTTTATCGGCATTGGCGATGCGCTCTTTCAGCGGTTCCAGCTCCGCCTTTATTTTGTTGAACTCGTGCAGGGTAAGCGCCTGATCTTTTTGCACCAGATCGTCTTTATACACTTTGGCTTTTTCCGCCTTTTCAGCCTGAATTTCCAGCGAGCGGGCATTTTTGCGAAGTTCAACCAGTAAATCATCCATGCGCTGCAAATCTTTACGCGTGCTTTCCAGCTTCCGGATGGTTTTTTTGCGCTGATCTTTATACTTGGTAACTCCGGCCGCTTCCTCAAACAAACGGCGGCGATCGTTGTTTTTATCATTCAGAATTTCCTCCACCATTTTCAGCTCAATCACCGAATAGGCATCCGAGCCCATGCCGGTATCCATGAACAGCTCCATGATGTCTTTAAGCCGGCAGGCGGTATTATTGATGAGGTATTCGCTGTCGCCCGAACGATATAATCGGCGCGTAATGGTTAGCTCACTGTACTCAATAGGAAGGATGCCTTTATCATTCACAAAAGTGAGGGAAACCTCAGCCATTCCCAGCGCTTTTTTTTCAGCCGTTCCGTTAAAAATAACGTTAGACATGGCCGACGAACGCAGCAAAGAAGGACGCTGCTCGCCCAGTACCCAGCGCAATGCATCCACAATATTCGATTTTCCGCAGCCATTGGGACCTACAATAGAGGTAATTCCACTATCAAACTTTACCTTTGTTTTGTGAGCAAAGCTTTTAAATCCCTGAAGCTCAAGTTCGGAAATATACATTTAGGACTGCGGGTTGAAGGATGCGCGTTTCGGGTTAGGCATGGTATTTTGCATAATAAATGGGTGAGCTTCTAAGCTTTTACTTTACAATAGGAAGCACAAGCTGAGGAATGAAACACCGCAGCCCGTATTTTGAAGCTCCGAAATATTTACACCGTCATTATTTCTTTTTCTTTTTTCTCGAGCATTTCATCTACCCGGGCGGTGTATCGGTCGGTAACTTCCTGAATATTCTTTTCAGCTTCAAACTTTGAGTCTTCAGAAAGTGATTCACTTTCCACCGTTTTTTTAACTTTTTCGTTGGCTTCGCGGCGTGCATTACGGATACTTATTTTAGCCTGTTCGGCAATATCTTTGGAATGCTTTACCAGCTCTTTACGACGCTCCTCAGTTAAAACCGGCAGAGGAATCAAAATGCGCTCGCCGTCATTATTGGGGTTTAAACCCAACCCGGCGGCCATTATGGCTTTTTCAATATCCTCCATTCCCGAACGGTCGTACGGCTGAACAACCAGCAGGCGAGCCTCCGGTGCGCTGACGTTTGCCAGCTGCTGAAGCGGAGTTTGCGAGCCATAATACTCTACCTTTATGCCTTCAAGCAGTGCAGGATTTGCTTTACCGGCCCGTACGTGCGAAAGTTCTTTTCTAAAATAAACAGTGGCTTCCTCCATGTGAAGCTCTGCTTCTTCGATAATATCTTTTAATTCGTCGGCAATCATAATACCAAGGGTTGATTTAATACTTGTTGATAAACTTTTTGAAGTTAATAAAAACAAAAGTGAGGACAAACTCACAAGAAGATGAATGTACTAAGGTGTTAGAGTGCTGAGGTGTTTACGTGTTTGGGTGTGAATGTGTTAGAGTGTGAATTTACTCAATCTGTTTTATGCTTTTAAAATCTGAAAATGCTAACACCCAACCACTCAAATACTCAAATACTCTAACACCCTAACACACTCACACCCTGAAAACCATAATAAGCTAAGGAAGCCCGGCTTTTTTGAATACACATTCCATTATCTGGCTCCATATTTTTCCCAGAGTTGATTTATTAGCTCCTCAGTGGTTTCTCTATCTACATTAAAGCGTTTGGCCAGCGCGGCGGCATCCGGTTTTATACCGGAATTAAGATCGGGTATTATGGCTTCCAGCATCTTATTCGTGTTCTCAAACTCTTTCTTTTCCGCATCCGTCCTGTGGTCGTCCTTTTCAAATAACGAATCGTATGGGTTTAGCTGGATTTCCTGTCTAAAAATGTTTTTACAAGCTGCAAGCATGGCTGGATTCACCCTAAAGTCCCAGCTGTAAGAGAGCTGATATCCACATGCGTTGAGCGTATCTACCAAAGCTTCAAACCCGGGATGAGAAAAAGCAGACAAGGCTAAAACTTGGTTTTTTTCATCGTAGTAAGCGTAACTAAAATGGGGGTGTTCGCTCCAGTCGTTCAAAGACATTCGGAATACATTATTTGAATACTCCATTGTAAACCGGTCTTTCAGCATAGTGCTGTCAAAATTCTCATCCAGATACTCCACAAACAAATGCACAAACTGGTGGTTATCCGGACTAAAAATTAGCGGCTGGTTCGCGTTCAAATAAAGCACCATATAAGGAACGGGATTTTTGGCAACGGCGGCCATTATGTCTTCTCCCGTTTCCGGAAAGTTGTGCGGATAAAGCAGCGAGGTAAAAAAGAGAATATCGGAAGCTTCAAAACTTCTATAATGACAAATTGGCCCATAGGTCTCCCAGCAGTCTCCGTTGTAGGTTATTAAATTCAGCCAAAGCGCAACATCGCTTGCAGCCCGAATTTTTGTAACGCCCGGCGAGTAAAGCAGGAAGGATTCTTCGGTAAAAACATCCTGCATGGTATAAAAATCAGGAGCAGGGTTATTGATAATAACACTAACACTGAATTTCCAGGGATGCTGCTGATTGTGGCGAAGGAAGTCCATTTCTTCCTCATCCAAAAAATTTAACGCACTGTGATTAATAGTCTTATTTATAAAACCACCCTCTTGAAATATGCGATGCGCGATATATTGAGATATAAACATATTAATCCAACCCGGCTCGACCTCATTTATAGCATGGCGATATTTATTAAACCGCTTTTTAACCTCACGATGGAGATTTGCTTTTTCACCGGCATAATAAATCAGGAACTCATCAATAACCGAGGATGTGAGTTCTTTCGATTTTAAACAGGTTTTTTTAATATGATCAAAGTTTTTGGGCATGTTAAGTATCGTTCAGCTAAGACAGTTTCAGTTTTCTAAATGCACAATTATGGATGAGATAAAGAGCCGCTTTTCCAATTCATTTTTCATCAATAATTCGGATTAAATTAAGGTTTATTTTCCTTTTTATTGATGAATAATTCAAGACAAAAAAAGGCCCTAATTTTAAATCCTAACACATAAACACTCAAACACTCTAACACTCTAACACAATAACACCCAAACACATTAGCACCCTAATCAGCTTCGCTCACCAATTCAAAGTGAGCCTTGGGAATCCAAATGATTTTTTCACGGTCGTCTTTTATTCGAATGTTAAGGTGTTTTTTCTGCTCATCGAGTACGGTATAGGTTTTGCCCGGCGTAATTTGGGAAACGTGTCCCGTATTGCCCGAGCAAATAACCGTGGCGCCTTTAACCATTTTTTCTTTTGCACGCTGCCGCCTTTTTTGTGCCGCTAAGTCTTCCTCATAAAACCGCATACCCTGTTCAATATCATCTTCCGTAATGGCTTGTTCAGCAAACAGCCAATTAAGTACCTCCTTTCTTTCAATACGGTGAATGTACTCATGCCACTCATCGTCCAACCCCACATAATACACTTCATCTTTAAAATTTCGATAATGTGGCCGCCGCCCGGAGGCCCGGATTAGCCGTTCCCGTATTTCACGATCATCTTGCATATCAATAAAATCCTCCACGTGCTCCCACGATGTAAGATGAATTCCCCCGGGAATGGGGATGAAGCGCTCGGTATTCTCTTCATATTCAGTCAAACTATCCCTGTCCGGACCAAAATCTTCATCATCCCAAAAAGAAACCACCTCATTCATTTCAAGATCAATAAATGAAGGGAATTCGAATGAATCTACGCCAAAAGCCAGCTCAATATCGCTTAGCAATTCGCGGGTAAGCGTTAGTTTTTTAGAAGCAGCCATGATGAAAAGTTTGAGAATGTCTTTATTTAATACATACTACAATATGCTATTTCATAAAGAAATTTAAAAAAAGAAGTTATTAATCTCTCAAAACTTCTCCTGAAAAGAGACGGCCTTGCAAGTATCCATAAAATGGCCTTAATTCGATACAACAATGATGTTCTCATCTTGTTAGCTAATCTGCTTTACACAGCATGGAAGGACAAAACAAATTTTAGATAATCATAGATGCCCAACCGGCAAAGCGAAAATACGCGTGTCGGTTAGAAATCTATATAACGTACTGAAATTGGAATGTCCGAAAAACCTCTGCTTACTTTTTATTTCCATGCGCAAGAAATCTATGAATCGAAACTATTTTGTTTTGGGGTGACGTGGGGTGGCACGGGTGGAGGTTACTTTATGCCTAATCATTTAAAACTACGATAATTTTATTATGAGATTACATTTAACACTTACACCAAATACGGAGCCGGTTCCTTTTAATTATCAGCACCAGCTTACAGGAGCATTACATAAATGGCTGGGAGAAAATGATTTGCATGATAAGATTTCGCTGTATTCTTTTTCGTGGTTGCGGGGGAGGGCTGAACGGGTGGATGGTGGACTGAATTTTCCTGAAGGAGCCAGGTGGTTTATAAGTTTTTGGGAAGAGGAGCATACTGAGAAGCTGAAAAATGGGATATTAAAGGCATCGGATGTCATTTTCGGAATGAGAGTAGAAAAAATTAAAGAACAGACTATTCCGGAACTTGGCGATAATTTTAGATTCACGGTAGCAAGTCCAGTATTGGTTCGTGCTAATCAAGATGATGGTTCTCGAAAACACTTGTTATATGATGACGATGAAGCTGATGAAATTCTGACAAAACGAATGAAAGCAAAAATGGAAACGGCTCATCTCAATAGTAATGACTCTAACATCAGTATTTCATTTGATAGAAGTTATCCCAATCCTAAAACAAAATTGACAGACATAAAAGGAACTAAATTAAGAGCAAGCGTTTGTCCTATACTTATTAAGGGAACTCCTGAAGGTGTGAAGTTTGCATGGAGTGTTGGTGTTGGAGAATTAACAGGAAGTGGCTTTGGAGCTATAGATTAAAATGGGAATCTGATTATGAAGAATATAGATTTAGAGTTTTTCTTAGAACCACCCATATTGACAGAAAAAGGCAAAATTGTGATTACTGCTTTATCACCTTTGTCAATGACAACTACACAGCCAGGTACATACTACAGGAGTCAATCTGCTCCTACAATAAATATGTTATATGGTATGCTTGAAAATGCTTTGGGATGGCATTTTGGTTCAAAAGATCGAACAAAATTTCTTAAGGAACTTAGAAATGCTGCTAAGAAAAAATTAGACCGGAGTGATCCTCTTAAAGAAACAAAGTGGATAACCGGAAAAGAAGATACTGAGTCAGAGGTTGGCTTTAAAAGTATTTTGCAACATCATTTAAAGTTTATTGGGCCGAATATTGAGCCTGAAACTATGCATTTTGATGATCTATGGGCACGGCATGTGAGGGGTAGTGGTACCACTTTCCCCGGGGGGAGCAGGAATTATGATGTTTCATTGGAGAGGGTTGTAAATATGGAAAAACGGAAACAAATAAGTTTTGGTGATACAGCTAAGCATGATATAAGAGACCCAAAAAAGCTTATTGATGTTGTAGAGAATGACAAAGTGCATCTAAATGCTATAAGGCCATTGTATCCTCAGTATTATACAAGCCCCACGCCGCGAGAGTATGTAATACCTAAGGGTGATTATGTATTTCTTGTACACACAACTAAGCTGCTAAAGAAAATAATATATGCTTCTTTAAATAATCCCGATGCACCCATTTACTTGGGGACTAATGATGGATGGGTTGAAGCAAGTTGGGAGGATTTAGTATGATATATTTTGATCATCCACATCCGCGCTATGGTTTAGCAGCAGTATTATATCATGCTGATATACGATCTGTATCTTCTGATACAATTTTAGGTAAAGAAAAACTTGCTGAATTAGCTGCAAAATTTATTGGTGATAGTCTTCACAAGTTTCGATTACATACTGAGGATAAACCACTTGATGATGCAGACACCGAGTTGCGATATAGATACCTTGAAGCTGATGAGTTAGCAACAAAGAAGTCCGCTGGACAGGATTCTGCAAATTTATATTATTTAGCTCCACATATAGCGACTGGGGATACCAGCGCAAATAGGCTTATAAAGGAAGCAAAAAAAATGATTAAAAAACTTTCTAAGGGTAAAGGATTAAATAAATCAGAAGAACTTAAGCGGTCATTTTCTCCTTTTATTACAAAAATTAATGCGGGTAATAATACACCAAGTAATCCGAAAGTGGATTTGTTAAGTGCTGCTTTCACCATGGCAGCTACACTAACTCATTACAAGCCAGCGGCTCAGATAGATTTTAAAAATCAGGTAATAATTCCAGATCTACCTTTAAATGATCTTCTTCTATTTATAGATGTATTCAATAAGATGTGTTCATACGAAACTGAAAACCTTTTAGTGCGAAATTTGAAAGCAGGTAATGAAAATTTTAGACCTCCAGTTTTTAGTGGCAATTATCCCAATGCACCAACCACACCAGTTTTTGGTCCAGTAGGTTTAGCTGGAGCTATGGGAGTATGGGCAAAAAGATCAAATTATAAAGAAGAAGTAAGGCTTACTCTTGAGAAAATTGTAAGAAATCCTATTTATCTAATTTCATATGATTTTACCACAAAAAAAGGTCAAAGGCTTTTTAAGCAAATCCATTTAGGACATCATGTAGAAAGATTAGCTAAGGAAGAAAATTTACCCAAAGCAATTAATGGTCTTTACTATGCAGATTTTTACAATTCTGAACATAATAAACGAAACAATCCAACCCGGCTATTATTTTTGGATATGGCAAATCGATTCCTGCAACTCTACACCAAATCGGCATTTAAAGATTTTTTGGCTTTTCGTCTTGAATACCCACACTCATTTTCACCAATCCTGGAGGATTATTTTATGAATGAAAGAAACATTTCAAAAGAAATCATACAATCTGTACGAATCTATGGTTCGTATTTAAACTATGTAGCTTATATAATCGGTAAAAACGAAGCCGAGAATAAAGAGACAGGTAAAGATCTTTATGAAGCCAAAGCAAGAGTATTAGCTCAATTGGAGAGTACAGCTATGAGTTGTAAGTCGCCAACAGCACTATTTGCTCAGTTAAATGTTCAAGCTGGAAGGATGTCAAATATAGACGTACCTGAAGGAACATCTGATTTTATGGAAGCAACGAATACAGGAAAAATTTCACTTGAAACAGCACAACAGTTGATATTAGCATATATGAGGCTTCGGAGTGATAAGTCAGTTAATACGGAAAAAGAACCTTCCGATGCAGAAGGTGAAATGTTTACAACTAAAGAAAACTAATACAAGACAATCATGAAAAATATAAAAGGAATTTCTGTAACAATACTAGCTAAAATGAATAACCATATAGCGAATGGAGGAGAGAAGTTATTGGGCAATGCTTCCTCTATTAAACGCCGGCCGGACGGTAGGGTGTATATTTCCGGCCAAATGCAACGTCAGGCACTGTTTAGTGCAATAGAACGTCTAAACTTAGAAAGCTCTGAAAGAGGCGACACCTATGTGAGTAATGGGGATGGAACTACAAATATGATAGAGAAAGATTTACGTGCTGATTTAGGAGGCTTTATGCATCCATCACAAGGAGATTATTCTGGGCGACGTACAGCCCCAGTAAGTGCAACTATGGCTGTGTCTCTCAACGAAAGTGATGTGGGTCGTGATCTGTTGATTCGACTTAAGCAAAATCCGAATGATGATTCTCAGCAAAAACAGGCACTTGCTACTAATGAATTTAGTCAGTCTGATACTATGCAAATGAGTTTTCATCTCGATGCTTCTGCGTTGTCAATTAGCAAAGGATTTAGATACGAAGACGAAAGACATGTAAAGACTGAATATGTTAAACACGTAAGCGAAACCGAAAGGGAAAGAAGGGCGAGATTATTTTTAGAAGCAACGAGGTCCTTAACTGATTATGCAAATCAAGCTCGGAATGCAACTACTGGTGAGCCACAAAAAGTATTGATTGTATTGGATAATCGGTTGTCTCGAAAAGGAGCTCGTTATTTTGAAATGTCAGAAATTGAGAAAAATAACTTTAAAAAAGAGCTTGAAGCACGAGAGGTCGAGTTTTTTATAGGAGATGATACAACAGAAGATGGGTTGACAGTATTTGAAGCCTATAAAAAAGCATCCGAAAGTTTAGAATCACTTGTTGATCCAACTAATGGCGCTGAACCCATACCATTTGAAGAATTTGCCGAGCAAGTAGATGGGTAAGTTACTGGCAAAACCATTTGGTGAAACACCTATTACACTTGAGGCACATACTCAGAATGTAATTAATGAAGCTAAGGTTTTGCTTGATACATTTCCTTATTGGTCTGAAAAATATAAGCGAATTACAGGAGCTGATTTAGGTGAGCAGCTCATAAAATCAGCTAAGTATCATGACAAGGGAAAAGCTCATGCTGTTTGGCAAAAAGCTTGTCAAAAAGACCGTGAGTACTATCTTGAAACTGGGAATGAACAAGCTAAAAATTTGAGAAGTTGTAGGCTTCGTCATGAGTTTGCTTCATTATGGTGGCTAAATAAACAAAATATTCCAATAACTCTCGCAGAAAAAGCAGCTATCGCTTCACATCATAGAAAATTAAGCTTTGCTTACGATTACCGTTGGTTAAACGATGACAATAAAGCATTTGAGAGTATTTGGGAAGAATTTTGTCAAGAAGTATATAATACTGATTCCTTTAAAAGAAAATTGCCTACCAAAACCCTAATCAAGAGGTATGAAATTTCTGGTGTCCGAAGTATGCTCCAACTTGCTGATCAACGAGCAAGCCGAAAAGAATCAGGAAATGAATTAGCTCCTATTAATTATACTTTTGATTATAAATTTAAACACAAAACTAAAAGACCCGTTCAACAAGCAGCAGTAGAGCACAGTGAAAAATCAGAAATCATCTTACGAGCACCAACCGGAAGTGGTAAAACAGATGCTGCTTTATTATGGGCAAATGAACAAATTAAAAATGGATTTGCAGATAGGTTGGTAATTGCCATGCCTACTCGGTTTACATCAACTTCTTTGGATTTGGATATATCTAAAGATATTAGTGCTACTGGTCTTTATCATTCAAGCGCTTGGTACGCTCGCTATAAAAAAGAAGGAGATAACGAAAATATAAAAGAAATAATTGAAGCAGCTCGTTTACTGTTAATGCCCGCAACGGTTACAACAATTGATCACCTGTTAATGGCATTAACAGGAACGCGAGAGGACCATCATAGCATATTTTTTAGTTTGATGCATTCCTGTGTAGTAATTGATGAAGCTGACTTTTATGATGAATTTATCCAAGCCAATATCACAAAGCTATTAGAGGTGCTTCGTGTATTTAATATAAAAGTAATGATAATGAGCGCTACGGTACCGGAATCAGCAAAAGATCTTTATGGAATTGCGCACGTTATAGACCCCTATACTTCAAAACAAACGAAAGCAGATGTAAAAGCGATTAAAGAGGCCAATCGAAAAAGATGCAAGATAAAAATTGAGGGAAGTATTGAAAGTGTTGAAGAGATAGATAATGTCTTAAACCTAGTCCTTGAGCAATCAAACCCACAAGCAATTATTTATGCAAATACAGTGAACCGTGCTCTTGAATATTTGGATTGGTTCAAAAAAAGTGGAGTGAATCCTATTCTATATCATTCTCGATTTACTGAATATGACAAAAAAAGGATTGAAGGGAATTTACTTGAGGCACTCGGCAAAAAAGCTTGGAAAAATGACGAGGCAAGCGGAATTACAATATTAACTCAGATAGGGGAAATGAGTTTAAATATCAGTGCTCCATTTATGATAAGTGATTTATGCCCTATGGACAGACTGGCACAAAGAGTGGGAAGGCTTAGTAGATTTGAAGGAATGTTGCCCGGTGACGTTCATATAATTACACCTGTAAAAAATGGAGGAATTTACCCAGCACCATATGGAAGCTTTGATCGAGTCCAAAAGAAGTGGGTTCCAGCTGACTCCTTTATTAAAACAAGAGAAATTTTGGAAGAGAGAGCTTACTCAGCTCAGGATTTTGTTGATGCTGTAAACCTTTTATATCCTGAGCAACAACCATTCAGTGAAAAAGCATCTTTAAATAAAATGGCCTTAAATGAACACCTATCAAGAAACTGGTTAATTCTGCCAAAAGCAGAAACTGATGATAATGATTTTGAAACAACCGAATGGTTAAGCAGAGATATTCCGCCCCAACGAACAGTACTTACACAAAAACCGTATGACTTTTATAGTTATAGAGATTTTAAAGAGTTTGAGTTAGACCATGGGATATCTTGTCCAGTTTGGCAAATAGAAAGAGGAAAGGATATGGATAGAGTAGTGGAGATGAGTTTTTATGTGGGTGATGACAAGGTTGTTTTTCCTTACTCAAAATTTTATTCTCGTTCTGAAGGCTTGATTCTCGATCAAAGAAGAAGTCTTCCTGAAGAGGACTTTTTCATATGAAAAAGCAATATTTCAAAACCTCAACCACGAAAACCAAACCAACGTACCGGCCAGCTAATACTTCCGGCGCTAAACCTCCAAGGTTTTTAAAACCTTGGAGGTTTAGAAGTTTGATAACTGTTTCCGGCTTATAACAATTGTAATTATATATGGAGTATGTGAAATTATAAAAATGGCTTAGATGCAACCCTCCAGGGGTTTCAAACCCTTGGAGGGTTTGAAGTTGCCAAACAAAAAAGGGGAACAAGTATGCCACAAAAACGAACGCCATTAAAACCGGGGAACACCTATCATATTTGGACGCACGCCAACGGCGATGAGAATCTGTTCCGTAGCGAGGATAACTACAACTATTTCCTCGCAAAATACCTGCATCACGTGCATCCTGTGGTAGCTACCTATGCCTATTGTCTGATGCCTAATCACCTGCATTTAATGGTGAAGGTTAAAAGCGAGGAAGAAGTATTGGAGTTTTTAAGGAAAAAGAAAGGCGATCCGGGCTTAACCCTCCAAGGGTTTGAAACCCTTGGAGGGTTGCCTAATGTAATTAGCAGGCAGTTTTCTCATCTTTTTAACGCTTATACCCAAGCCTTCAACAAAAAATACAACCGAAAAGGCAGCCTTTTTATTCCGAATTTCAGGCGGAAACAAATTGATAATGACGAGTATTTTGTCCGACTTATTGCTTACATCCATAACAACCCGATTCACCACGGTTTCACGCAAAACCTTAATGATTGGCCATTTAGCAGCCGGAATGCATATTTGATGGATAAATTAACCAAGATAAGTAAACAAGAGGCCATGCAGTGGTTTGGCAGCTTGGAGAACTTTAAGGATATACATCGGAAATTGAATGTTGAAAAGCATATAAATTTGTTTGAAGTCTAATTCAAAATGAACCGTCTAAGGGGTTGAAACCCTTGGATGGTTGGGATAACAACAAGAAAAACCATGAACAAAGCCAAACCCATTACCGGAACAGAAGTAGCCTATTATTTTGTGTGCCCTCGTAAATTGTGGTTTTTCGCCCACAACATACAGTGCGAGCAGGAAAGTGATGCGGTGCGCATGGGAAAACATATTCATGAAACCAGCTTTAAACGCAAAAAGAAAGAAGTTTCTATTGATGGGGTAATTGTGGTGGATTGGATAGACCATAAAGAAAAAATTATCCACGAAGTGAAAAAATCAGCCAGTTTAGATAAAGCACACGCTTGGCAGCTGAAATATTATATGTGGTATCTGGAGCAAAAAGGAATATTGATAGCGGATGAAAAAGCTGCGAAAAAGTATGCGGATCAACCGGAAAAAAGAGGCTATATCGGTGAATTAAATTACCCCAGGCTTAGGCAGACAGAACCGGTGATTTTAACACAACCTGATCGCAAGAAAATAGAAACCAAAATATTACCCAACATCCGAAAAATTAAATCACTAAAAAAGCCACCTAAAACCGTAGAGTGGCACATTTGTAAAAGCTGCTCTTATAACGAACTTTGTTATAGTTGAACCATTAACCCTCCAAGGGTTCCAAACCCTTGGAGGGTTAACAAAAAAAACTTATGCGCCGACCTTATTACATATTCACCTCCGGGAAACTCATGCGAAAGCAGAATACGCTCTTTTTTCTGCCATATAAAGAAGAAGAGGAACTGCTGGAAACCACCGGCATAAAAGAGGAAGAATTCCAAGACTGGGATTTAATAACAGAAGCCGGAAAGTTTAAAAAAGAGTTCGATTCTTTAAATAAACGCGTAATTCCGATTGATGATGTGGACTCGTTGATGCTATTCAGTGAAATAAATTTTAACGCGCGCATGCTTCGGTTTCTCTCCAAAAACAATATTCCGGCTCATTTATTTAACTATTATGGACACTACAGCGGCAGCTACTATCCCAGGGATTATTTATTAAGTGGATTTTTATTAGTAAATCAGGTAGAACATTACCAAAAGCCGGTTAAGCGCATACGTTTGGCTTTACAGTTGGTGCTGGGTGCCGGGTACAACATGCTAAGGAATTTAAAGTATTATAATGGACGGGCGGGAGATCTCACCGAGCATATCACCCGTATTGAAAAATATATGGAAGAGGTGCCGTTTGCCGAAGATGTACCACAGTTAATGGGGCTGGAAGGAAATATCCGCCAGAGTTATTATGCCGCATTTCCTACTATACTGGGAGACAGCTACGATTTTGAAAAACGTGTTAAAAATCCCCCGGATAATGCCGTAAATGCTCTCATTTCGTTTGGAAACGCCATGGTTTATACAACCTGTTTAACTGAAATTTATCGCACTCAATTATCTCCGCTTATTTCTTTTTTGCATGAACCGGGAGACCGCCGTTACTCGTTGGCCTTAGATTTAGCTGAAATATTTAAGCCTTTACTTGCCGATCGGGTGATATTCACGTGTTTAAATCAGGGCAGAATTAAGCATTCCGATTTTGAAAGCGATTTGAATTTCTGTCACTTAAACAAAAAAGGGCGAAAGGCTTTTGTTAAAACGTTCGAAGAAAAGCTAAATACCACTATTATGCATCGGCAACTGAACCGAAAGGTTTCGTACCGGCGCCTCATTCGTTTAGAATGTTATAAATTAGTAAAACATATTACCGATGCCGAGGCTTACGAGCCGTTTAAAGCATGGTGGTGAACCTAAAATTATGAACCGAAAACTATTTTTACGATTTCTGTTATCACTTCCCTTTGGGTTCGAAGCATTTCGTACCTACCAGCAAAAGTATGCCCGGAAATCATATCTGCTCAACAATTTTTGCATTGCAGGGTTCCAGTATTATAGCGGGGAGAATGTTTTGAAATCCATTGAGCAAGGCATGGAACTTACCCTGACATCTGAACCGGGAAATGAGCATGACGAATTTGCTGTAGAGGTACATTATAAAAGTACAAAGCTGGGATATATTCCAAGATATAACAACCGGCATGTTTTTCGATTATTACAACAGGGAGCATCCGTGTCTTGCAAGGTGAAAGATGTAAAACCGCAGGGAAGTCCGTGGGAGAAAATAGAAGTTGAAATCTGGTTAAACGCTTCATCGGTTCCCGAAACCTAAAAATAGCAATCATGTATTATATTTTAGTTTATGATGTTAATGTAAAGCGGGTAGGCAAAATGTTAAAGCTGGTTCGCGAATACTTAAATCATGTGCAAAACTCCGTATTTGAAGGGGAGTTGACCAACGCGCAATTGGAAGAGTTGAAATATAAGATTACTGAATTAATGAATGAGAAAGAAGATTCTGTAATTATTTACTGTGTTGGAAGCCGGCGCTGGAGCAATCGGGAAGTATTAGGGATAGAAAAAAGAAACGTAGATAACTTTGTGTAAGTCGTCAAGGTGCCATTTTTAAAAGGCCCGAAATAGCTTAAAAAGCTGTAAGAGAGTAAAAAAGTAGCGAGCAGCTATTTAAAGGCCGAAAAAAGACATCGTCAGACAACGGTAAAAATAACAACACTGAGGGCAGACGACAAAAAGCTGTCATTTAATTACAAAAAAGTTTATCTATACACTGTGGTCGTGGAAATTGCCACGGCTTTTAATCGAACCTTAGAGGAATTGAAATAAAATCAAAGTGATACAACGCCACCGAGTGGGGGCCTTTTAATCGAACCTTAGAGGAATTGAAATGATTTATATGATTGTAACAGAGACCGTTAGTTATTACTTTTAATCGAACCTTAGAGGAATTGAAATATTGAAATAGCGGATAAAGCTGGTGGTACAGTCAAGACTTTTAATCGAACCTTAGAGGAATTGAAATATAGTTAGCTTACCAACTGAATCTCTATATGGAAACCCTTTTAATCGAACCTTAGAGGAATTGAAATATTCATTTATAATCACTTTACCATTCATTTTATCATACTTTTAATCGAACCTTAGAGGAATTGAAATCCCGCCGCAACATCGCCCTAACCTACATTCATAAACTTTTAATCGAACCTTAGAGGAATTGAAATATCGATCAAAGCGGCCATCTCGCCGTAGGTCTTCTCCCTTTTAATCGAACCTTAGAGGAATTGAAATGATCACTGCCGCCAGTAAAGAGCAATGGCAGGAACGCTTTTAATCGAACCTTAGAGGAATTGAAATCGTTCTAATGAATTATTTTGAAAAGTGTAAATAATTCTTTTAATCGAACCTTAGAGGAATTGAAATTAGGCTGGGAGAATGATAACATTGAGATTGGTGGACTTTTAATCGAACCTTAGAGGAATTGAAATGTTTGCGTGTTTTACTTAGTACGCCACATATTCGGCTTTTAATCGAACCTTAGAGGAATTGAAATATTATAGGCGTTCTTTATACAGAAACGATTGCATCTCTTTTAATCGAACCTTAGAGGAATTGAAATCGTGTAAGCATGTAGGCCTCAAAGGCTTCTTTCTTACTTTTAATCGAACCTTAGAGGAATTGAAATATATATACACTCATATCTTAATCCTCTATTTTCTCCTTTTAATCGAACCTTAGAGGAATTGAAATGATGTATATGCAGAAGTCAACGGTAAGAGTGTAGATGCTTTTAATCGAACCTTAGAGGAATTGAAATCCGGGGAGTGTAATCTAAACTCTGTCTGGTTATTAGTTAATAGTTTTCAGGGTCTCGGGTCAGATCTAATGGCAGCCGGTCTCCAAATTT